>CAZKBK010000023.1:6042-73780 GCA_964551035.1 uncultured Roseivirgaceae bacterium
TGTGGGCGGCTTCGGATGCTGAGAGGTGGAGGGATTCGTCGCGGAGGCGCTGAGGGGCGGAGGACACGGAGATTCTTTGGGTGGATGTAATAAAAGATTGTTGTGCCGGGATGCTTTGGAAGCAAATGTGTTTTAGGGTAATGTGGGCGGCTTCGGATGCTGAGAGGTGGAGGGATTCGTCGCGGAGGCGCTGAGGAGCCGAGGACACGGAGAATTTTTGGGTGGATGTGTGATTACCGTGAGTGCCTCCTAGGTAAGGTAGGGTATCGAGGCGTTACTTGTGAGGGACGGCGCGCTCGGGTTAGACGCCATTGACAAACCTTCGGACCCCGTTTTTCAGGAGGGCAACTTTGAAGTTGATCAGAAGCCCAAGTCGTTTGTCAGCAAGCCTTAGATAACTCACGATCTGGGATTCATGTACAGGCAATAGAACATCGACGGCTTTGAGTTCGACGATGATCCGGTCCTCGATAAGCATGTCAATGATATAATCTTTGTTCAACGGTTCTCCTTTATACGCGAGTGGTACAGGAACCATCGTGCTGACACCCACACCTCGTGATCGAAGTTCCTTAACCATGCATTGTTGATAAACGGATTCCAGTAATCCAGGCCCCATTTCGCGATGGACTTCGATCGCCGCGCCCAGAACGGACCCGGAAAGATCATTGAGGGCGGTCGCGCCAAACGAGAGGGGATTTGACATCAGGATGCTTTTATCCGAATGTAGCACACCTGTGCCAATGAAGTCAAGGGCGATCAGGAAAACCGTTTATAAAATTTCAAACCAGATCAGCGCACAACTTTAACAAGCCAGGGCACTTTTATCCATCCCCTCAGCGCCTCCGTGTCTCCGTGCCGAATCCGTTACCGGTAACCCATTCCGCATCCGCCGCTACCCCAGCGCGTTGCTTCCAATGATGAATCCACCATTTCGAGCCAGATCTGTTTTCGCCTCTTCAAACCCCGATGGATCGATGGCACGGGTTGCATCCTCGAGGTAATAGATCATGAAGCCTTCCTTCATGGCATCCCTCGCCGTGTAGTAGACACAGTAGTCGGCGGCAAGTCCACACACATACACCGACCTCACCATGCGCTCACGCAGGTATCCGGCGAGTCCGGTGTTCTTTCGGCGCCCGTTGTCAAAAAATCCGCTGTAACTGTCGATCTCAGGATCCATTCCCTTGCGGAAGATGGCCTCAACCCGATTCATCTCCAACTGCGGGTGGAAAGCCGCGCCGGCGGAGCCCTGGACGCAGTGGTCCGGCCAAAGCACCTGCGGAAGGCCGTTGAGCATGATCTTTTCAAACGGGTTCTTGCCGTCGTGATTTGATGCAAAGCTTTTGTGGTTCTTGGGATGCCAATCCTGGGTGGCCACCACCAGGTCGAAATTTTCCTGCAGCCGGTTGACGACCGGAATGATCTCCTCTCCGCGCGGTACGGCCAGCCTGCCGCCTTTGGTGAAATCGAGCTGAATGTCGACGAGTATGAGTGCTTTCATGATGGTTTGCGGTAATGTTGGATGAGTTCATTTCTCAAACCCCTCAGCTTCTCGGAGATGCCCACCTTGAAGATGTGCGGGTATTCAAACCGTTTGTACTCCGCCGGGAGCATCGCCAGCCGTTGGCGACAATAGGCGGCGGCTTCGGTGATCGAAGGCCCTGAACCGGTAAGCTGCCCATGCGCCATCACCTTCCCCAGGAGTTTCTCTTTTCTGAGGTCGCCGATGGCCATGGATTTCTCCGGAATAAACGGATGATGCATGACCCCGGGGTTCACCTCATCCTCCAGGGCGATAGCGTCGCCACCGAAAAATTCGGAGTTGTTCCGGATCAATCGGAAGACCTGCTTGCGGTCTGGCAAGGTCATCTTTTTCAGGTTCTCGGAAAGTTTGATCCGCGGCTTATCATCCGACCATGCCAGCTTGTACACGCCGTCGAGCGCGGCGTCTGGCGGGGCCGTTACAAGGTTGGTGCCGACACCGAAGATGTCGATCGGTGCATCCTGGTCAAGCAAGCTTTTGATCACGTATTCGTCGAGTTGGTTAGAGGCCGTGATCGTAACATAATTCAAACCCGCTTCGTCGAGCTGGTCACGGGCCGCCCGGGCCAGGTAGGCGAGGTCGCCGCTGTCGAGGCGAATGCCCAGCAGGCGTTGGCCGCGGGCTTCCATTTCCTTTGCCACGGTGATGGCATTTGGCACACCCGATTCGAGGGTGTCGTAGGTGTCCACCAGCAGCACGCAGTTGTCGGGTCTGTGCTCGGCAAATGCCCGGAAGGCGGAAAGTTCCGTGTCGTGGTCCTGAATGAAGGAATGTGCCATCGTGCCAACGCAGGGGACACCAAAGTCCATAGCCGCCTTTACGTTGCTGGTGGAGTTGAACCCGCCGACAATCGAGGCGCGCGTGGCGTGATAGCCCCCCGTACCCTGCGCGCGGCGCAAGCCAAAATCGCTGAGCACTCGCTCGCCGGCGACAACGCGCATGCGCGCAGCCTTGGTGGCAACGAGCGACTGAAAGTTCAATAGATTCAGCAAGACCGTTTCCGCCAACTGCGTCTCCAGGATGCTCCCGCGCACGCTGAGGATGGGTTCCGTCGGGAACACAATTTCGCCCTCGCGGGCGGCGAAAACACTCCCCTTGAAGCGAAATCCTTTCAGGTAATCGATATAACGGGCGTTCAGGCCGAGGTCCCTGAGATACCGCAGGTCTTCGTCGGAGAACGTGAAGTCGCTGAGCGTTTCAAGGACCGTACCGAGGCCGGCGAAGACCACGTACCCTCCACCAAAAGGAATCTTTCTGAAGAAGTAATCGAACGAAGCAGGGTTTTGATGCCTGCCCGTGAGGAAGTACACCTGGCCCATGGTGAGTTGGTACAAGTCGGTGTAGGTGGCGGAAACGGAGAATGTGGTCATGATATGGCAGCTTAGAGCAAAGAGCCAGGAGCTAAGAGCTAAGAGCAGGGAGCACGAGTTCCATCTTTACGTCGGCGGTTTCAAAGGGGGAGCCGGTTACCTCCACCTGGCGGAAACCGTACTTTTCATAAAGTGCCAGCGCCGCCACAAGCTGGTGATTGGAGAAGAGGATCAGCTTGCGGGCCTTGTGCTGCCGTGCTTTATGCAGGCACGCGTCAAGCAGGAGCCGGCTTACGCCGCGGCCGCGGTAGTTGCTCACTACCCCCATCTTGACCAGCTCAAACACGCCCTCATGTTCGCGCATCAACGCGGCCGTGCCGATGATTTCGCCCTCCGCCTCGGCGAGGAAAATAGCGCCGCCGTCATCAAGGATCGTCTCCCGCGGATGGTCAAGGATCTCCAGGTCACGGGGTTCCATCAGCCCGTACTGCTCCAGCCAATCCTGGTTGATTGACTTGAAAGCTCCGGCAAATTCATCCCGATAGGGAATTATACTAACGTGCTTCATGATTTTGAACGCGCGATACGAGGCACAATTGCCGCGTTCGCCACGCTGAACAATTACCTAACGACCAACCACGCGACGAGGTTTCCAACCATGCACGTCGTCGTCCGCTCAAAATTAGCAAAGTTGTTTTCAGTATTTTTGGTCTGTGAGATACATTTTCATTATCGTCGTTTGCCTCCACACCGCGAAGCTGTTCGGGCAAACGGGAAGTTTTCCGAAAATCGGAGTGGTTCAGCACCTGGAGGCGGATAGCCTGCTCCATGCCGCAGGGTATGCGTTGATGGTGGCGTCCACCGCGCGCCTGTTTTCGCCGCTGACCGTTACCGAGGAGACTTTCCAGCGGCACGTCGAACGCATTGACGCCTTGCGCGTCCCGTTGTTTGGCGCCAACATTTTCATCCCCGGAAGCCTCAAGGTTGTGGGCCCTGAGGTGGATGAAGACGCGGTGTTGTCGTATGCGGACGTCGTGTTCCGACGCGCAAGCGCTGCGGGTGTGCGGATGATCGTGTGGGGAAGTGCAGGTTCGCGCGCTGTTCCGGAGGGTTTTGATCGCGAGAAAGCCCGCGCGCAGTTCGTTTCTATCGCCAGAAAGGTGGCGACGCTTGCCGACGGGTATGACGTCATGGTTGCCCTCGAAAATCTCAACCGCGACGAGGTGAATTTCATTAACTCGGTTGACGAAGCGATGGACATTGTGAAAGCGGTAGACCACAGGAACTTCCGGCTGTGCGCCGACATTTACCACATGCTCAGGGAGAATGAATCCCCACAATCCATCATCAGGGCGGGCGCCTACATTGTTTATTGTGAAGTTGCCGAGGAGGAAGGCCGCGCCGCGCCGGGCGTTCATCATGAGGACTTCCGGCCTTACTTTTCAGCGCTGCGGGAGATCGGCTACACCGGCAATGTGGTCATCGAATGCCGATGGACCGATTTGGCGAGCCAGGCCCCGGGAGCCATCGCCGTCCTGCGCGAGCAGTTGCGCGATGTTTTCGGCCGTTGATCGCTGTGCCATACGCGCGTCCTTCAGACCGTCTGTTTTTCGATGCTGCGAACGAGGCCGGAAAGAAAACGCTCGAAGTATACGCCATGCTTTGCAACTTGGCCGTTGGACGAGATGAGAAACCCCGGGCTCTGGAACAGCACGCCGCGGACGGGAGGGTCCATGGCGCTGATATCCGGCGAGAGTGATACTTCCGTTAGGGACTTCACCGGCGGGAAATAGTAAAAGAAGACGGGCATGGCGGTACCGCGCTGGTAAGGAGAAGGGGCACCGAAATTCCAACCAAACTAACGAACACGCCTGCCACCTGTTGCCCGGCGCCGACGAGTTTCGTTTCGAACACTGTAATTCGGATCGAGCACGAATCGGATGGGAAGGCCCTGAAGAGGTTGAATTTTCTTTTCGGAGCGGCGTTGTACCGTTCGATAAAATCGTCGAGGTGATTCTCCATAACCGCGATGATTTTCTCGTTTGCGCCCTGGCCCGCAGAAAATGAAATGCCGAGATTCCGGATGTAGGCGTTCGGCTTGACAACGAGTAAAGGCTGGCCGCATGCCGTGGTCATCAGCAACAGAAGGGTCCAAATAGCGGGTCTCACGTCAGGGGTGTTTTTTTGGTAAAATAGCCAGCTTACATTTACAAAGCCAGCACATTTTTCGTGGGCCCCGGGGCGTTTCATGGCCTGACGGATGGCGAATGTGAAGTTGAATGTCTGCGGTGGTGCCGAATCGGCGTCAAAGTAATTCGCACCGGGAGTTGGCCTGCGCAGGATCATTTCTGATCTTTGGTACAGCCGGCCGCGCAGGGGCTCCGGACCTCAAGGAAGAAATTTCACACCAACCCGCAAGACCAATGGACCCGATAAGAAAAGAAGACATCCGTCAGGAAGTGTTTGATCTCTACGACGACTATGCACATAACCGCATTGATCGCCGCCAATTCGTTGAAAAACTCTCCACCTATGCGGTGGGCGGGATGACTGTGGCCTCGCTCATGGGTTTTTTGATGCCTGATTACAACGCGCGGATCCAGGTTCGGTCGAACGATCCGCGCCTCAAGTCGGAGTACGTCACCTATGATTCGCCCAAGGGCGGAGGAACGATGAAGGGGTTGCTGTCGAAGCCGGTGGACGCCACGCAGAAGCTGGGCGGTATCATCGTGGTCCACGAGAACCGCGGGCTCAACCCGCACATCGAGGACGTTGCCCGCAGGGCGGCACTCGCGGGCTTTATCTCATTTGCGCCCGATGCGCTGACGCCCCTGGGCGGCTACCCGGGTAACGATGACGATGGCCGCGCGCTGCAGCGCCAACGCGACCGCAATGAGATGCTGGAAGACTTCATCGCCGCGGCCGGATTCCTCGAAGGCCATGACGGCTGCAATGGCAAGGTGGGCGTCGTCGGTTTCTGCTTTGGCGGTTGGATTGCCAATATGATGGCCGTGCGAATGCCGGGGCTTGACGCCGCCGTTCCGTTCTATGGAGGACAACCGGCCACTGAAGATGTCCCCAGGATCAATGCACCCCTGTTAATTCACTACGCCGGGCTCGATACCCGCGTGAATGAGGGATGGCCGGCCTATGAGCAGGCGTTGAAAGAAAATAAAAAGGAATATACCACCCACATCTATCCCGATACCAACCACGGCTTTCACAACGATACCACCGCACGCTACGATAAGGATGCCGCGGAACTGGCGTGGGAGCGCACGGTTGAATTTTTCCGGAAAGCGCTGGCATAGATAACCCATTTCCCCCGCCCGGGGCGGCGAGCGCTTTGGCCGGATGCCGCAAACGTGGTATTTTGCAGAACCCGGTATTTCCGGTGATATCAGTTTGTTAAGCATGAATCGTTTCCTTTCAACTCCTCCCGGAAGGGCTATGGCTATAGTCCTGTTGGTCTTGTCTTTAATGGGCACGGGATACGCACAGCAGAAGGCTGTAAAGATAAAGACGAAGGTGATTGCGCATCGGGGCGCGTGGAAGAACACGGGTCTTCCCCAGAATTCCCTCGGCGCCCTGGAGGCGGCTGTTGCGATGAACTGCTACGCGAGTGAGTGCGACATCTGGATGACTCTGGACAGCGTGCTGGTGGTCAATCACGACCCGCATTTTTTCGACATGCCGATCGAGTCGACCACCTACGGGCAACTCCTCGGCAAAAAGTATCCCAACGGGGAAGCAATTGCCACATTGGAACAGGTCCTGGAAGTGATTACGCGTCAGAAGCAAACGCGACTTGTCCTCGACATAAAACCTTCGAAGATCAGCAAGGCGCGCTCGATCCTTACAGCGGAGAAGGCCTATGAGATGGTGGTGGCCGACAGGCGGGCCCGTAAACTGGTCGACTACATCCTGTTCGATTATGATGCGTGCCTGGCCCTGGAGGAACGCGATCCCCGGGCCAACATCGCCTACCTGAATGGCGACAAATCTCCGGAGGAAGTTGCCGCCGATGGTTTATGGGGCATCGACTACAGCTATCGCGTGTTCCAAAAGAATGACGGTTGGGTGGCGGACGCCTTGCGCCGGAAACTTACCGTCAATGTCTGGACTGTCAATGAGCAGGCCCTCGCCGAGTCGTATATCCGCCAGGGGGTTAACTTCATCACCACGGACGAACCGGAGATGTTACTGAAAATGGTAAGCGGACATTGACGTCGTCGGCCGTGGTGGGCGTCGACGTATTTTTTTACCTTCGCCGCCGACAAATCCATTTCTTAGATGAACTATTGGCTGGTCAAGTCCGAACCCTTTAAATACAGTTGGGAGCAATTTGTCCGTGATGGACAGACTTTCTGGGACGGCGTCCGAAACTACGGCGCGCGAAATAATTTGAAAGCGATGAGGAGGGGAGACCGCGTGTTATTTTATCACAGCAACGAGGGGCTGGCCATCGTGGGCATTGCGGAAGTCGTGAGGGAGGCGTATCAGGATCCAACAACAACGGATACCAACTGGGTTGCCGTGGACCTGAAGCCCTTCAAGACCCTGCCCAGGGCGGTGACCCTTGCAGAGGTTAAGGCGACGCCTGTCCTTCGCGACATGGACCTCGTTCGGCTTTCGCGCTTGTCGGTGGGCCGTGTGCGCGTTGGAGCGTATCGGAAAATCCTTGCCATGGGAGGCTTGAGACCCTAGCGGAAGGGTCGGTGCTTGTCTTCGGCTCAGTCGGTGGGCCATTCCCATCTCACCTTAGATAGCTAACATCATTATCATTCATCATTGGGCTCAGCCTGCCCAGGCCCTGTCGCCCTTGAAGGGACCCCTTCGTCCTGTGCTTGTAACCCGGCGGTGCGCAGGCCGGATAGGGCTGAACTTCTCGACCCCTGCAACCGCAGCCCACACCGCAAACGATGCCATCGGCGGCGCGGTGAATTTCTGAAGTACCCCGAAAACGCTCCCAATTCCCGCTATTTATGAATCGGTTGCATGGTTGTTTTTGGGCCATGAGTACCAATTTGGCTGATTTTTGAAGAAAAAATTTTGCAATCGGTTGCATTATTAGCTTATAAGTTTGACATTAGTACAACCGGACTTGATTGGAAAGGGGGGGATCGCGTGGCTCGGACGAATCGTGATGCCGTGGTAGTGTACCGGATTCCAGGATTACATGGCGGAATTGAAACTAACTCACCCTAATAAATAGTACACTATGAAAAATGAATCTTTACCAAATTCTCAGGGATTGAGAGGGCGGCCAGTCCTTCTCAGGCTCTTGTTGATGTCCCTACTGGTGTGTCTGGTTTCTTCAGTGGCCCTTGCGCAGACGACGGTTAGTGGCAAGGTCATGGATGAAGCTGGCGTGGGAATGCCCGGTGTGAATATCATTGTCAAAAACACAACCAACGGCACGACCACCGATAGTGAAGGCAACTACTCGCTTGCCGTCCTGGAAAGCGATGCGGTCCTGGTCTTTTCATTTATCGGTTACACAACGCTGGAAATCCCCCTCAATGGGCGGACCTCCGTCGACGTAGACATGCAACCAAGTATCGAATCACTGAGCGAGATCGTTGTGGTTGGATACGGAACCCAAAGGAAAAGTGATGTTACCGGTGCGGTGGCGTCGGTTACCTCCGAGGAATTAAGGGAAGTGCCCGTAGCGAATTTCCAACAAGCCCTCCAGGGAAGGGCAGCCGGTGTGGAAGTACAAAGAATAGGTACCGCTCCGGGTGCAACGGCGCGGATACGCGTGCGGGGCGAGCGTTCAATCAACGGGTCGAACGATCCCTTGATCGTATTGGACGGGATACCCTTTGAAGGCAGCATTTCCGACATCAACCCGGATGAAATTGCTTCCGTGAACATCCTGAAGGACGCTTCATCAACAGCGATTTATGGATCCCGCGGTGCGAACGGCGTGATTATCATTACCAGCAAGCGGGGCGTAGCGGGAGAAACGCGGGTTACACTCAACAGCTACTATGGCGTTACCACCGTAGCCAGAAAATACGACATGTTCAACGCAGAGGAATACGCCACCATGCGTGACGCGGCCGGATTTACCGAAGGATATCAACCGGAGGAAGTCGAGGGGATGGCGCTGGGCCGCAACACCGACTGGCAGGAACTGATGTATGAGGACGGGATCATCACCAACCACAACATCGGCATTTCCGGTGGCAGCGACAATGGCCGATACGCAGTGAGCGGTGGGTATTACAAAGAGACCACCATATTGCCCGGACAGGATTATTCGAGGTATTCCCTGAAAACCACCTTTGACAACAACATAGGGAGCCGTGTAAAAGTCGGGTTGAATTCCATGAACAGCATGTCTTACTCAAACGGTTCCCAGTTTGTGAACCAACAGCCCAATACACCCGGGGCGTTTGGCGGTGGCTTGATGTTCCCGATACTCTCGATGAGTCCGCTGATGCCGGCCTACGACGAGAACGGCGAAATCTTCAAGACGCCAGCGGGCAATCAGACCGACAGGACGCAACAATACAACCCCTTGCTGCTCAAAGAAAACGACAACGAATGGACCGACCGGATCCGGCGTTTCCGGTCTTTCAACAGCGCGTTTGCCGAAGTGGAGATCATTGATGGCCTGAAGTATCGCTTAAACGTGGGCCTCGATTTCTTCCAGGCAAATTCAGCACAGTTTCAGGGCCAGGACAGCTACTTCCGGACACAGAACCAAAGCAACCGTGCCCGGGTCAGGAATGAAGAGCAACTTTCGTGGACTGCCGAAAACGTGATCACCTACGACAAGACGTTTGCGGATGACCACAGGCTTACTTTTACCGGCTTGTTCAGCGCCCAGGAGAGCACAACCTGGTCCACGCAGGTCAGCAAGGATTCAATCGGCGCAGAGTTCATCCAGTTCTACAACATGGGCATCGCCAGCCCTACTTCCAACTATGTTCTTGACGGTGGTGAATCTACCTGGGGCCTGCTTTCCTATATGGCGCGCGTAAACTATGCCTTCAACGACCGGTACCTGGCTACCCTGACCTTCCGGAGAGACGGTTCATCGCGTCTCGCGGAGAAGTGGCATAACTATCCTGCCGTCGCGGTAGGATGGAATATTGCCGAAGAGGCATTCCTCGCCAACCAGAACCTCGTGTCAGCGCTGAAACTACGGGTCGGCTACGGGCAAACTTCGAATCAAGCGGTAGCACCTTATACCACCCTGGGCGGCGTATCGCCGAACAATGGAGGCGTGCCCATTCGCTACAACTATGGCGATACCAGAGTGGTCGGTTACCTGCCGGCGCGTATTCCCGATACGTCCCTGGATTGGGAATATACCAATACCTGGAACATAGGCGTGGACTTTGGCCTTCTTGGCGACCGGATCACCGGCGCCATAGAATGGTATGATGCCCAGACGCACAACCTGCTTTACAATTACCAGTTGCCCATCACATCGGGTTATCAGGATGCGTTCCAAACCAACCTTGGTCGCGTAGAGAACAAGGGTGTTGAAATAACGGTCACCGCCGATATCATTAACTCCGGGAGCGGTGGATTCTCGTGGAGCGCTGACTTGAACTGGTTCTACAACCGCAATACGCTACTCGAACTGGCGCCTGGCGAAGAGCGGAACATTGCCAACGGATTGCATGTAGGGCACCCGCTTAACGCCATCTACAATTATCAAAAGCTTGGCGTATGGCAGGAAGACGAGGCCACCGAAGCTGCGGCATACGGACAGCTTCCGGGTCAGTTAAAAATTGCTGACCTGAGCGGTCCGGAAGGCGTTCCCGACGGTGTATTCACCGAGGAGCACGACCGCACGATCATTGGCGATCAGCAGGCCGATTGGCAGGGCGGTATTACCAATCGCTTTGCCTACAAGGGCTTCGACCTTTCGATTGTAACCTATGCCCGCTTTGGCGGGCTGCTCATGAGCTATTTGCATGCCCCGAACGGCGCGTACCTCACTAATAACAACGGCTTGAGAAACGGGCTGGATGTGGAATACTGGACGCCGGAGAACCGGAGCAACTGGTTCCCCGCGCCTAACTCCGCCTTGCCCGGAGGCGCTGCCAATTCATGGTCTACGTTGGCCTACTACGACGCTTCCTTCATCCGCGTACGTACCATAAACCTTGGCTACAGGGTACCCGCTTCCATCGCGAACAAGATCAGCGCGCAGTCGCTCAGGGCATTTGTCAAGGTTCAAAACCCCTTCCTGCTGTATGCACCCTATGTGACCAAATGGAATGGCGTAGACCCTGAACCCACCGGACAAGGCACAACGGGGATCGTGTCCACCGGCGCAGGATTCCGTACCAACGGACAGAATCAAAACCTGGTGATCTCGGCAGCAACGCCACCGGTGCGCTCTTTCATTTTTGGAATCAATGTCACTTTCTAACCCGTCCATCGATATGAAATACCTTAAGATATTACTGACGGCATTCGCTATCCTTGCCCTCGCACCCGGATGTCAGGACATCCTGGAGGAGGATCCTAAGACATCGTTTACCAATGACTATTTTACGACACCGCAAGGTGCGCAAGACGGGCTGAATACAGCCTACGCGTACCTCCGGTTTCACTATGGCGTAAACCCGACCCTGGCCCTCAATATTTCGGGCACGGACGAGTTTACTTATGGTGAGCAGCCGGCGGTCAACACCAGCGGGGATAACCTTCCGCACCGTCTGTTCGGCACCTATGACATCAACGCCGAGTTTGGCTTTCTGACGGTCACGTTCAATCGCACGTTTCCGATCATCAATCTGCTGAACGGTCTCATTGAATTCATACCGGACATTTCGTCGCTGAGTGAAGGGGCCAAGACGGATATGATTGCCCAGGCACGCTACCTGAGGGCTCATTATTATTATCTGCTGGTGTCGCAGTTCGGGGCGGTTCCTACCGACCTGGGAAGCGGTCACCTGGTTTTCAACACCCTTCCGTTTACCGGTTTCAACCGGCCCACGAAGGGCGATACCGAAGGCCTGAACCAACTGCTTGCAACCAACTACCAGGTGATGATTGACGACCTGGAATTCGCGAGCGTGAACCTCAGGCAGGCACGTCCCGCAGGGGAGTTCAGGCTCTCTCAGGCGGTGGCCCTTCATTTGTTGTCCAGAATCTACCTGTTCAGAGCCTATTCCGGAATATCTCCGAATGCGCAGGCTGACTACCAGGCAGCATATGATGCCGCGATAACGCTCATCGACAATCCCGCGGCCTATGGGGTCGAATTGCTCGAAGATTTCGGGGATGCCTACAAACAGAGCAACGAATACAACCGGGAGATCATGTTTGCCGCTGAACGTATTCCGATGGATAACGTGAACAACGAGTATACCAACCCCGCCGGCATCGGCGACCGGGAGAACATGGCTGCGAGTTGCTTCACGTCGAACTATGAGGCGGTCTCGTTCACGGACGGTTCTGACCCGATCGACGGCAGACCCCTGCTGTTCCAGCGGCCCCTCCGCAAGTTGAGACCCACCGATTGGTTGCTCAACGTCGCATTCGCGGATAAAGTCAACGACAGCCGCTATCACAACTCGTTCAGAACGGTATACACTGTCGAATCGATCAATCTGCCCGGCTCCGACGCGCACAACACGTGGCTCGCTCAGCTTCCCGCTGGCGTGAGCCCCGGCGACACCGCTTTTGTTATGGCTGACACCGATGCGATGGCTGCGATTATCAACGGATGGAATAAGCCATACCGCGCATTTGGTCCGTCTGCATGGTGGAGACCGGAAAATCCTACGCAAGCGCCGCAAATTTATCCCGGCTTGAAAAAGTTTGATGACGCACAGCGGGCCACGGGAAATGACGCTTCCGGTCGCCCGATGCCGATCTTCAAGTTCGGAGAGACCTTCCTGCTGGCCGCGGAAGCTGCCCTGCAGGGTAATGTAAACGGTGGCGCCACCGAGGCTGCCCGCCTGATCAATATTATCCGTGAACGCGCGGCTTACCGCCCCGGTCTTGACGCAACTACATTGGACGCCCGCAGAGCGGCCATGCAGATCACCGCTGCCGACGTTGACCTGGACTTCATACTGGATGAGCGTGCCCGCGAGCTTTGCGGCGAGGGTTCACGCTGGCCCGACCTCGCCATGCGGGGTGACAACGTGTTTCTCAGCCGCGTCAGCCTGAATGACCAGGCTGCACCCGGCGTACAGGCGTTTCACAGGCTGCGGCCCATTCCGCAGCAACAGTTGGACCGCATTCAGGTGGCCAACCCTTCAGACTATCAAAATCCAGGATATTAATCTTTATTGAAGAATACCATGATGAGCAATATCAGAAAAATCACCACCATCATGATAGCCGCGGTAGCAGCCGCGGTCCTCATGGTCGGTTGTAATAACGATGATCCGATTACTTATTCCGTGCAGGATGTGAGTTCAAGGATCACAGGTTTCAGCACTAACGTGACCGGCCCCGGCGCCGCGTTGACTATCAACGGTTCAGAAATGGACGACGTCGCCAGGGTCTTCATTGGCAACGAGGTCGTGACCGCAAGTTCGTTTACCAACGTCTCGGAATCGAGTATCACTTTTTCCGTTCCCCTCACCGTTAGCCTGGGCGAAGCCGATGTGCTTGTGGTTTACAGCGGAAACGCGCGGGCATTTAACACCATCACCGTCGTTGCCCTGCCGGCCATAAGCACCTTCACACCGGCCCTTGCAGAGGCCGGTGAGCCGGTGACCATCATCGGGACGAACCTTTCCGATTCCTATGTTTCTGGCGTGAAGATCGGGGGCGTCGATGCCGACATTACCTTTCAGTCCGCCACCGCCCTGGTATTTACGGTGCCAGCGGGTTTCACAACCGGCAAGATCACCTTGGTGAGCCCTGCCGGAGATGTGAACAGTGCAACGGATCTGGTAAGTTGCGCCGACGATCCAAACAGCATCGAATGCAAGCCGGGATTAAACGCCAATCCGGGTTTTGAATTAGGTGCGGACGACGATTTTACCGGTTGGGGTAAATGGAACGGCGGCAATTTTATGGTGGCAACCACCGTGCCGGGAGAGTATTACAGCGGCACGAGGGGGCTGAAGGTGATACGCGATGGATCTCTTGGCGATGGACAATGGAGAATTCAGCTTTCCAACGATCCCGCGACGTGGGAAGTGGGCGCGTCTTACACGGTACATTTATGGGCAAAGGCCTCCGCTGAAGGCGGAAGCATGCGGGTGTCTACAAACCCGACTGCGATGTATACCGGAGACCAGGCCGTGCCTACTGAATGGACCCAGTTGTCATTCACGTTCCCGTCAGCCAACGAACCATCCAGTCGCGTAGTGCTCGATTTGAATGGCAACAATACGGCTGTGACGACATTCTTCATCGATGATGTAAAATTGATTAAGGATTAGGAGCACCTTCCCGGATGAATCAATCAGGGAAGCTTGTTCAGGTTTGGATAAAGGAGGGGATCGAATCCCCTCCTCTTTTTAGTATTTTTCAGCACATCCGTAAACACTTCCAGTCGATGAAAACAATGCGTGCCCTTCGCCGCAAAGGTCTGGCCTGCGCCCTGCTATTGATCGCCATGGTGCCTTCCTGCAGCAACTCCGATGAACCTGCGCCTTCGCTGGAACCACCCCTGAAGACGCTCGACATTGATCCGAACACAACCTATCAAACCGTCTCCGGTTTCGGCGGCGCCAACCAAATGTGGGGCACGCAATTTCCAAACGCTTCAGACATGCAAACAGCGTTCGGGATGGAAGAAACCGACCTGGGCCTGAGCATCTTCCGGATACGCGTCCCTTCCAATGCCGACGAATGGCCGTTGATCGTTGATGTCACGAGGGAAGCGGTCACGCACGGGGCGACGATCATGGCTTCCCCATGGTCGCCACCCGCGGCGCTGAAGAGCAATGGCAGCGACATCGGTGGCTACCTGCCGGAAGAAAACTACGGGGCATTCGCCAACCACCTGAATGAATTTATTGATTTCATGGCGTCGAATGGCGCCCCGGTCGATGTCGTTTCCATTCAGAATGAACCGGACATACAGGTCACCTATGAGTCGTGCGACTGGAGTTCTCCCGACATGAGGAATTTTCTGAAGGACTATGGCGACCTTATCGAAGGTGCGCAGGTCGCCGCGCCGGAGTCGTTCAACTTCAACCCGTTCTTCACGAACGATATCCTGAACGATGATGCCGCCGCCGCCAACGTTGATATAGTGGCGGGGCACATCTACGGTGGAGGCTTGGCGCAATTTCCAATTGCGGAGCGACAGGGAAAGGAGGTCTGGATGACCGAGTATCTCCTCAACCAAAATGCGACGGGCAGTTGGAGTGAACTCTCCAACGAGGTCATCTGGGATGAGACCTTGCAAATGCTTGGCACGATGCATCAGGCCATGACCAACAATTGGAACGCCTATATATGGTGGTACCTGAAGCGCTATTACTCCTTTGTGGGCGATGGCACGCAGGGAACAACATCCGGCGAGGTCTTGAAACGAGGATACGCATTTTCTCATTTTTCAAAATTTGTTCGCCCGGGCTATGTCCGCGTAGGAACCGATTTTCAGCATGACGCTCAGGTGACGGCCTATCAGGGAGATGGTAAAACAGTCGTGGTGATGATCAACGAGAACACTGCCACGGTCAGCAACATTTCGCTTACCATCGGCGGAGAGACGCCGTCATCTGCCACGGTGTATGAGACCACGGCTTCATCAAACCGAACCAAAAGCACAGTGGAAGCCACGGATGGCAATCTGGTCCTGTCGGTTGCGCCGAAAACGGTGGTTACGGTGGTGGTGGGCGACTGAATAATGCCAGGGAAGCCGACCCGTTCGGCGTAAACCAACGATCATTTTTAGATCATGATAACAACTTCTTCCTTTCGGCCAGCTTGGCGCCTTACCCGGCCGCTGCTCCTGGTTGCGTTATTCGCCTGCTGCGTGGAATGCAAAGGCTTTCAGGGCGGAGGCCAACCGGTTCTCGAAAGGGTGCTGACGGTTGCCACGAACGACCCTTTTCCGGAGTCCTCCTTTCTTACCACAGAACGGACGCGCGACGCATTTCCCCTTGTTGAAAACGGGGAGCCCGCTTCCATCCGGGTAAGCGGATCGGATTTTCCCGGGGTATTGAAAGTTGCCGGGATTTTTAAAAAAGATCTTGGCCATGTGTCAGGAACGATGCCCGCGCTGACCACGAGCGAGGTGGTGTCGGGAGACAAGCGGGTGGTCATCGTCGGAACCGTCGGGAAAAGCAAGTTGATCGGTCAACTGGCAAAGGAGGGCAAGATCGATGTCTCCGGGCTCCAGGATAAATGGGAACAATACCTTATCGTCAACGTCAAACAGCCCGTGAAGGGCGTTGACCACGCGCTTGTCATCGCGGGGAGTGACAAGCGGGGTACGATATTCGGCATGTTTGACCTTTCAGAAAAGATGGGCGTCTCGCCCTGGTACTGGTGGGCGGATGTGCCCGTGAAAGTTCGCAAGAACATTTTCGTAAAGCCCGGAACCGCCTACACGCTGGGAGAGCCGGATGTGAAGTACAGGGGGATATTTATCAATGACGAAGCGCCGGCCCTGACCGGATGGGTAGGTGAAAAGTTCGGAAGCTTCAACCACGAGTTCTATGAAAAAGTCTTCGAACTGATCCTGCGGAACAAGGCCAATTACCTGTGGCCTGCCATGTGGCGTCCCAGGGTCTTTGCTACCGACGACCCCGAGAACGTGCGCCTCGCGGACGAGTACGGCATCGTGATTTCAACCACGCACCATGAACCGATGATGCGCTACCACGAAGAGTGGAGCCGCTACAACGGTGGCGCGTGGAACTACGAAACCAACAAGGAAAAGATACGGGAATTCTGGCGCGGTGGCATCGCGCGTATGGGCAACTACGAGAGCGTCGTCACCGTGGGAATGCGTGGCGACGGCGACGAAGCCATGACAGAGGAAACCGCCGTAGGCTTGATGAAGAACATCATTGCAGACCAACGCGAGATCATCGCCGACGTGACCGGAAAACCCGCTGAGGAAACGCCACAGGTGTGGGCCATCTACAAGGAGGTTCAGGACTACTATGACAAAGGGCTTCGTGTGGATGACGACATCCTCGTGTTGTTCTGTGACGACAACTGGGGCAATATTCGCATCGTACCAAAAAAAAACGAACTGGATCACGAAGGGGGATACGGAATGTATTATCACTTTGACTTTGTGGGTGGCCCCGTTTCCTACAGGTGGATCAACGTTACGCAGATCGAGCGGGTGTGGGAGCAGATGAACCTCGCTTATGCGTGGGGCATCCGCGATCTCTGGATTGTCAACGTGGGGGACATCAAGCCGATGGAGTTGCCCATCAGCTTTTTTCTCGACTTTGCATGGAACACCGATATCCGGGCCGCGGACCTGCCCGGATATTACCGAAATTGGGCGGCACAACAGTTTGGCATGGCGCACGCCGGGGCAATCGGTGAGATCATCGCCCGCTATACCAAATACAGCGCGCGGAGAACGCCGGAAATGCTGAAACCCGACACCTACAGCCTCGAAAATTACCGTGAGGCTGACCGGGTCCTCGACGAATACGGCCAATTGCTACAGGCCGCAAAAGCCGTCTACGAGAAGCTTCCCCAAAGTCAACGGCCGGCCTACTACCAATTGGTCCTTTTCCCGATCGAGATCAGCAGCAACCTCCATGAAATGTACGTCGCGGCCGGCAAGAACAGGCTTTATGCTGCGCAGGGCCGGGCTTCGGCGAACGTCTACGCCGACAAGGTGAAAGAGAAGTTCTTCAATGATGCCGCGCTCACAACATACTATCACGACACGCTGGCGGATGGAAAGTGGAACCACATGATGTCACAGACACATATTGGGTACACCAGTTGGAATAATCCACCCGTTGACAAAATGCCCGAGGTCTCCTACATCCAGATCCCGTCTTCCGCCGGTATTGGCTATGTGGCCGAAAATGGGGTGAGCAATGCGCCCTGGGGTCGCGGCGGCCTGTATGCCCGGAGCTTTCCCGCATTCGATCCCGTCAACGATCAGGAGTACTACCTGGAGATATTCAACAAGGGCAGCGAGAGATTGAGTTTTCGTATCAGATCCAAAAACGACTGGATAAAATGCTCCGCAAAAGAAGGTTCCGTTCAATACGATGAAAGGGTACTCGTAAGCATTGACTGGAGCAAAGCGCCGAAAGGACGGGTCACCGGGGAAATCATTCTTTCCGGCGCCGGGCAGGAGTTCACCATCGAGGTTCCGCTACGCAACGACCTGCCTGAAGCGTCGGGCTTTGTGGAAAACAACGGTGTTGTATCCATTGGGGCGCCCAATTTCACGCGGAAGTTCGACGTGGAGGAGGCTCATTGGACGGTCATCCCCAACCTGGGTCGCACGGCGTCCGCTGTAACCGTTGCGCCTGCCAATGCGGAGCGGCAAACGCCGGGCGCCACGACACCGCGCCTCGAGTATGACTTTACCGTTTTTGATGAAGGCGAGTTGAAAGTCGAAGCCTTCCTTTCCCCGACATTGAACTTCAAAAAGAACGAAGGCCTCAAATACGCGATCGCAATCGATGATGAGACACCGCAGGTTATCAACATGCATGAAGGCGATACGATCCCGGACTGGGAATACCCGGACTGGTGGAATAATTCGGTCACGGACCACATCCGGAAGGCACAGTCGGTGCACAAACCCGTCAAACCGGGTAAACATACGCTGAGGGTATGGATGGTCGATCCCGGTATTGTCTTTCAAAAGTTCGTGATCGATGCAGGCGGATTGAAACCGAGTTATCTCGGGCCGCCGGAGAGCAAGGTGGTGAAGTAGGGGACCGCCGCGCTGTTCCCTCGCTGACGCTCGGGAAATCCCGCGCAGGGATCGCGGAGTTCGCAGAGAATTCGATTGATCAATATGTTCTAATGGGATTAGGCATCCACGAGGTTGCTACTCAACACCACCGCCAGGCCTGCTGCGTCGCCGCGAGAAAACAACCCCAGGCGGTTTTCTGGAATATGGGTTTCAGTTGGCGCCCACCGTGACGAACAGGTTAACGTGCACCTTTTCGTCTGCGCTCACGGTAGTCAGGTCGAGTGTCTTTTCGATGGTGATGTGCTCATCCGCGATCAGCTTCAGCTTGTGGATGGCGCCGGGCTCGAGCCTCACTTCGTAAGTGCCGGCCTGAACGTCGATAGGCAGGGGATCGTTGGCATTGTTGACCATCACCCTCGGATTGTAGATGCGCTCGACCGGCATCCCGCTTTCCTGCACCAGCAGCCTTCCGGTGACGAGGACATAGGGGAGTGCCGCAACCGGAAGGTCGAGGCGGCGTGTTGTAAACTCCTTCACCTTCGACACATCGACCGTGACGGGGGTGGGAGGGTTGGATTTGTCAACGCTGGCGCTGATCGTGTATACGTCGCCAAGTTTAAGTGTCAGCTCATACGTGGCTGAATCGAAATCGACATGAAGGGAGTCGGGAACCAAACCGTTCACGGTAATAGCGACCCGTTGCCCGAAAAGGGGTGCCTTCGTAACGGCATTGACCACC
This sequence comes from uncultured Roseivirgaceae bacterium, assembly GCA_964551035.1. GTDB lineage: Bacteria > Bacteroidota > Bacteroidia > Cytophagales > Cyclobacteriaceae > Chryseosolibacter. Next base: position 25,440 of record CAZKBK010000023.1, read on the forward strand.
CTGCCCTTGATGACGACATAGGGATTTTCCTCGAACAGCTTGACGCGGAAAAGGTCGGCATTGGACGCTGTGCCTCCGGTGGATGAATAGTAGCCCCAATTTCCGCTGCTGTTCGTTTTGAAATACGATTCCCACGAAGGGGAGTTTACGGTGTCGCTGAGCGCAACGGGCTTTGACCAGTCCTTCAGGCCAGTTCCTGTTTTCGTTGCCTTGTAAATATTGAAATTGTTTCGCGACTTCCGGTTGCTGGCGAAATACAATGTTTCTCCGTCAGGCGCAAGAAAGGGGGCCTCGTCTCTGGCGCCGCTGTTTACGCGGGCAAGTTTGACAGGCCTGCTCCAGTTGCCGTTTTTCTTTCTCCTGCTGTAATAGAGGTTGTTGCGATTTCCGTTGAACGTTTTCGAGTAGCTGAGTACCATGGATTCTCCGTCGGCCGACAGGGAAGCGCTGCTGCGCAGCCCACGGTTCACCTTTGAGAACTTCTTGATTTTGAGCCGCTCCGGAGTCCCCCATTCGTCACCGTTGCGATGTGACAAGGAGAGTCCCCGCTTCTTCCAGATGTTCCCTTTCCTGTTGTAAACACCGTTGAGGAGAAGGGTGTTGCCGTCTCCGGATACGCTAAGCACGGCATTGTATCGTCCGATATTCAACTCCGGTATTCGCTGCGGATCACTCCATGTGCTGTCGTGAAGAAGGATGCTATACCAGATGTCCTCGCTGTCGGCGGCGCCATATGTATTTTCAGGATGATTGACGCGCACGAAGTAGAGCGTGGTTCCGTCGGGCGACAGCACGGGATTGATCTCGTGATAGCTGGAGTTCACCGGCGATCCCAGGCCCTGCGGCAGAAACGATGACTGGGCGGCGACCACGTGCGTAAGCAACACAAATCCGGTCAATACGGTCAATCTCATTCTCTTCTGGTATTGGGATAGGATTGTTTTTCTTGTGTCTTGGCGCGTCCGAAGACGAAGTTCAGGCCCGTACGGAACGAGAAGTACTGCAGGTTGTTCACGTAGCCGTTCAGGTTCTTGTCCGTTGCCAGGGCAATCGGTATGCGCAGGAGGTTATCTCCGACAAAGTACAGTTGTACGGGCGCGAAGTTGAAGGATATCCCGACGCCAATGTTGTTATAGGCGTTGTTGGTAATGGTATAGGTGAGCGATGTACCCAGTCGTCTGCCGAATTCTTTATTCAGCGACGCGGTGAAGCCGGGCATGAACCTGCCCCTGAATTTTTCGGCGAAGAAAAGCGCGCCTGCCGTAAAGTTGCGCCTGATCCTGTAAGTACCACTGAGGTAGAGCTTTCCCGGCAGGGGTGTCCGGTAGGCCGCGATGCTGCCTTCCTCGGGTTCGAATTTCGCCTGGAGCGAATCCGCCAGGCCGTCCAGGTAGCCGTCGTCATCGTCCAGCATCTGGTTGAGGTCTATGCCTGCGAAGGTGTACCGGGCTTGCTCGGGATCGATGCGGTATCCATAGGTATTGTTTTTCCATTTGATGCCGCCGATATCGATGAAGCTGGCCGCCACGGTGATCCGGTCGGTGACGCGGTAGGTTGCACCGATGTCAATAGCCAGGCCGTTGTTCCGGGTGAAGTCCCTCCAGTCGTCGGACGGGTCGAAATCCTCATCGCCGAGGTTCTGGATTCCTGAAGTACGGATATCGGCATCACCCTCAAGTGTGATGGCGTAGTCGTCTGACAGCGAAATGTCGAAGGTTGCCGTTTGGGTCGTGGCATTCACAATCCCCTTGAGGAACTTGATGCGCGCGCCCACGGTGAGGTCTTTGTTGACCGTATAAGCCACGCCGGTTCCTATTTCAACATAACTCATCAGTTCCGCTTTGGGAGAGACCGACGCGGTGCTGTTCACATATTGGGATGTGCCGCCAATAAAAATGCCGAAGAGGTCTTTGGGCAGCATGATACTCGCGTACGTTTTTGCCGTGGCATTGAAGGTGAGATACAGCCGGGCATTGGCCTTCAGACTCACTCTGAAAAGGTCCATGTGCACGTTTGTGTTGAGGTAGTTCTTTTTTGCCAGTGACGCGTAAAAGGCATCCAGGTCGGCGACGGGTACATTGTTTTCCTTTTTTACGACGGCGTTATAAGAAAATCCGTTGTTGGCAAACTGGACAAATACGGATGATCCGGGAAGGCCGATGGAGAACTTGTACTGCGGCTTGAAAGCGGGGTTGTAGTACGATACCTGTGGAAGGCTGCTCATAAAGGGCATCGTGCCTTCCACCTGCGCAAAGGATGGTGTCCCGGCTACGCCGGCAAGGAGGATCAGGAACGCATGCTTTCGGAGGAGGACTTTCAAAGTTCTGATTCCAGTTTAAGTTTTGCCTGGAATCCCAGGTTGAGGTTTATCGTGTAGTCGGACTTGAACTGCACGTGGTTCTGTACTCCGGATGTTTCCGTGGTCGTATTCAACGAGGCTTTGACGATGAGTCGTTTTGCTTCGAAAAGTCTTTTTAGCTTCCCTTCATTCAGGGCTATTGTGTTGTCGACGCTCCCGGCCTGATCCAATTCGCCGGCGGCGGTTACGGTGCTTGCTTTGATGAGGTTGGTGAATCCATCGGCAAAGAGGGAGTCTGAAATGATACTGTTTTCGTTGGCGAAGTAGATTTGCAGAAAGGCATCGAGCGGCAGCTCGTTTACACAGCGGATTCTCAGGGCGGCACTTTCAATTTGCGTCTCTTCCGCCCCGGAGAGGTCCAGTTCGAAGGTGTCTCTCAGCAGGATGTTCGATGCCTTGCCGTAGAGCGGAAGTTCCGCGTGGGTGAGTACGCGAAGCTTGCTGGTATCGTGCATGAAATTTACGCCGGAGGTCATCCCTTGATTTGCGCCGATCGATAGGCCATAGGCCATTTCGTCAGGGCTAAAGTCGAACAGTGCGCCCAGGTTGGCAATGCCGATGTCGGTGGTGGCGGTCTCTCCAAGTTCCACCGGCGCCTGGATTTGCACGGGGTTAGGTACGGTAAACTCGATCGGCAATACGTCGCCCGCCTGGTTTCTCGCTTCCAGCGGATTGAAATCGATGGTTACGGGCAGACCGAAGTCAGAAATGACACTGAACGTCAACTGTGGATCTGCAAAAGACACTTTGGCTTCCCCCAGGGCATCGCCAAACGCATCCATCTCGATGGTCTGCTCGCTTATTCCGAATGGGCCCATTTCCCCGAAGAATCCTTGGATATAGTCGAAATCGAATGACTGAAAGCCTACGCTCACCGTGGCCTCAGTAAGGACCGTGGTTTCTTCCTGCGCCGTATGCGGCTTTTCAATTAGGGTGATGTTCAGCGGGAATACGTTGTCATTCAATTGTGCAATGTACCCGGCCAACGATATTACCACCGGCTGAGACACATCTGCGCGCGCGGTGAGGGCGACGCCATTCTTTGTAAATGTGGGCAGGGTGATTTCAGCCTCCAGGAAGTCATAGGTGCCCGGTTGATCGAAGCTTAAACTCAGTTCCAGCGACGTAGCCTCATCAAACGCGATCTCCGTCAGCAATTGGGGAAAGCTGAAGTCCTGGCTGGTGTTTATGGAGAGGCGCTCCACTTCCTGGGTGGCAGGCGGGTAAGTCGTTGGCGGGATCGGAAGCTGTTCATCAAAGGTCCGGTCCGGGAAAAACATGAACTCGCGGATATCCAGGATCTCCTGAGTGTCTTCATAGGTAACGTAGATCAGCCCGTCGGCATCTACGCGGATATACGTCGTGTCCTCCAGAAGGTCGCCCAATGCCAGTTCCCCGTAAGCCAGGGGGAGCGAGATGTCCGGGGTGGCCGTCACTGACCCGAGTTCATAATCCGACGTATCGAGGAGGTCATCTCCGCAGGCGGTCAGCAGGGAGGCCAGTGACGAGATCAGCATGGCGAGGCCGAGTAATCTCCTGGCTGTGGGGCTATTCATCAGATAAATTTTACCAGGTATAGAACGGTAAAGGTAGCGTTTTTGCCGCCAATGGAGGATATGAATTTGAGGAATTCTTACATCGGAAAGTGATGGGGAATGCACGCGGGGAATTGAGCGCTCGCGCAGGGATCGCGGAGGTATTTTTATGGGTTTTAGTGCGTCGCCTGAGCGCGCTGTTCCCTCGCTGACGCTCGGGAAGGTTTCGCGCAGGGATCGCGGAGTTCGCAGAGGTATTTTTATCGGGTTTGGCGGGTGGCTTGGGAAGCCAGGCTTCCACCAGCTTGTCAACTTTGAGATCACACACCAAGCCGCTGCGTCACGGCGAGAGACAACCAGGGTGGTGAGGGCGCTGTTCCCTCGCTGACGCTCGGGAAGGTTTCGCGCAGGGATCGCCGAGTTCGCAGAGGTATTTTTATCGGGTTTGGCGGGTGGCTTGGGAAGCCAGACTTCCCCTGGCCTGTCACCTTTGAAACCACACCAATCCCGCCGCGTGGCTGCGAGAAAACAACAGGACGACGCGTGTGGCAGCTGCGGGCAACGATTGCACACCACTCGTTCGGGGCAACTTTGTATTCCTTTGAAAGAAATGGGTATTTTTAGTGAAAAACGTTACCCAAGCGCACTTTACGTTACGAATTGTACCTCCGCTTGCCTGATGAACTATTACAGCCTCGTCTTCCTGTCCTTCCTGTCCTTCACGTCGTTCGCTCAGGAGAACGAAGAATTGCTTCAGCACCTTGACGTAGCCCTGCAAAACCGCGCACAGTTCGAAGAGCGGAAGCGCGAACGGATGAACGCGTTGAAGGTCGAGCACCGACGTGCTCCTTTCAGCGAAAAATTCCGGCTTACGAAAGCCATCTACAATGAATACAAATCCTTCATCTACGATTCTGCTTTCCATTATGCGCGGCGTCTTTTGAACATTGCGCGCGAATTGGACGACCCGGTGAAAGTATCGGATGCCCAAATCAAACTCTCATTCGTGCTCGTGTCCTCCGGATTGTTTCACGAAGCCATCGACACCCTGCAACATGTCGACACTGGCCCATTGCCCGATTCGCTGAGAGCAGACTACTACTATTTGCTGGCACGCACGCACTATGACCTTGCGGATTTCAGTGGAGACGCGTTTTACGGGGACCAATACGCGCGCGAAGCCAACCTGTACATCGACTCTGCACTCCGTTTTGTGGATGAACGGGAACACGCGCATTTCCTGTTCCAGGGATTAAAATGGCTTCACCAGGCGGAGATCGACAGGGCCCGGTCGGCTTTCGAAACCCTGGTGAACGATGCGTCGCTCACCGAACAGGAGCTTGCCGTCGCGGCAAGCACGCTCAGCTTCATCTATGATGTTTCCGATCGCCGGTCGAAAGCAAAAGAAATGTTGCTCAGGGCGGCGATCGCCGACACAAAGGCGTCTACCAAGGAAACGCTGGCCACCATGCGACTGGCGGAAATGTTTTTTGCGGAAGGGGACTACGAACGTGCCTACGCGTTCATAAAGATTGCGCAGGACGACGCCGATTTCTATGGTGCGCGGCAACGAAAGGTCCAGGTGTCGGCCATCTATCCCGTCATTGAGGGAAAGTACCTTGACATCATCCAGTCGAACAGGAGGAGGCTGCTGATCTACTCATCCCTCATCACCTTGCTTGCCGTGAGCGTCATCGGATTTTCAGTCGTAGTCTACCGCCAGAACAAGAAACTGCAAAAAGCCCGTGAGATTATCGCGGAAGCAAACGAACTGCTCGTGCAGGCCAACCAAGAGTTGCAGGACGCCAACAAGATCAAGGGAGAATACATTTGGTACTATTTCATCAATATTGCGGACCACATCGCCAGGTTGGATGCCCTGAAAAAATCCCTGGAGATGAAACTGCTGACACACAATACGGAAAAACTCAAAGCCGTGGTCGCAGGCAGTATTGACATCAGGCGGGAACGCGAAGAGCTCTACCACAACTTTGACAAGATATTCATAAATCTCTTTCCGGATTTTGTCGCCGTTTTCAATTCGTTCTTTAAGGAAGAAGACCAGATCGTACTGAAAAACGGTCAGGTCCTGAATACGGAGTTGCGGATCTTTGCACTCATCCGCATGGGGGTGCACGACCACGAGAAGATCGCGAAGATACTCGACTACTCGGTCACGACGATTTATACCTATAAAGCCCGCATGCGCAACAAATCCTTGTTGTCAAATGAAGAGTTCGATCGAAAATTGATGAACATCAGGGCCATTTAGCCTTGACTTCATTATGATTTTCATCCCGGGCCATCTCTTCAAGGTACAGTCGCTCAGCCACTTACCTCTCCAATAGCCTTAGATTTTTGTCACAACGGGTTGTCCCCGCATGGCCTCCGGCATTTCTTTGTCGGAGCACAAACGATTGATGTGCCGCCGTTAAGGCACCGCACGCAAGCCTTTGTTGACCCAATTATCCAAAACCCAAAATCAGTATTTATGACCAGATTCTATCTGTCTTTTTGCCAATGCCTGACGGTGCTCCTGGTTTGCGCGTCCCTTGCCGGGATTGCGCAACAGCGGACCGTTTCGGGGAAAGTTACCGATGGCGCGGGAGGAGCGCCCCTGCCCGGGGTAAGTATCATCGAAAAGGGTACGTTGAACGGAACGGCCACGGACGTGAACGGCGCGTTTCGGATCAACGCCGCGGAAAATGCCACCCTGGTCTTTTCCTTCGTCGGCTTTAAACCTGTGGAGGTAACGCTGAAAGGTCAAACCACGGTCGACGTGGCCCTCGAATCGGACATCACCACCCTCGCGGAGGTGGTGGTCATCGGTTACGGTGAAATGAAGAAGGCCGACGCTACGGGGGCCGTCGCGCAGTTGGGTGCGCGTACCTTCAACAAGGGCGCGGTGAACGCACCGCAGGAACTGATCACCGGGAAGACCGCGGGCGTGGTGGTAACCTCAAACAGTGGCGCGCCGGGAAACACTTCCACCATTCGCATACGCGGAGGGTCTTCGCTGAACGCGAGCAACGATCCCCTTATTGTGGTTGACGGTGTCCCCATCAGCAATACCAACCTGGGCGGTTCGCCCAACATCCTGGCCACACTCAACCCCAACGACATCGCGTCGATGACGGTCCTGAAGGACGCGTCGGCGGCCGCGATCTTTGGTTCCCGCGCCTCAAACGGCGTCATCATGATCACCACGAAACGGGGCGGAGACCATTTCAACATCAGCTACAACGCGACGGGTACGGTTTACACCGCGCCGCGGAAGGTGGATGTCTTTTCAGGCGACGAATTCCGCGCGCTGGTCAACGAACAGTACGCCGGCAATACGGCCGTGACTTCGCTGCTGGGCGATGCCAGCACCGATTGGCAAAGTGAGATCTATCAAACGGCTTTCGGACAGGATCACAACGTCAACGTGTCGGGAACGGCCCTCAAAACGCCGTATCGGGTGTCTTTCGGGTACAACAATACCGACGGGGTCCTGAAGACTTACCGTTTCGAGCGCAAGACGTTGTCGCTGGCTGTCGACCCCAGCCTCTTCAACGACAAGGTTAAGGTAAGCATCAACGTAAAGGGAATGATCAACAACAACAACTTCGCCGACCAGGGCGCCATCGGCGACGCGGTTATTTATGATCCAACGAAGCCGGTATTTAATGGCAATACCCGCTGGAGAGGTTACACTACCTGGACGACCGGCGGAATCAACGGCAACAGCATCAACCTCGCGCCCGCCAACCCGGTGGCACGCCTAGACCTGACGGATAACACTTCCACCGTGAAGCGCAGCATCGGCAACGTCAAATTCGACTACGAACTCCCGTTCCTTAAGGATTTGCATGCCGTGCTGAACCTGGGCTACGACTATTCGGAAACCAAAGGCCACAACAACGTAAAAGACAGCACCCAATGGGTCTACCTTCCCACGGTCGCAGGCGGCCGGATTAATCCCTACGAGGCAAAGGCCCAAAATGAACTGCTCGATTTCTATCTGAGCTACTCAAAAGTGCTGACCGCCATCGACAGCAGGATCGAGGTGATGGGCGGATATTCCTGGTCGCATTTCTACAGTGCGGGAAGCGACTCCACCATGAACGCATTGGGCGAGGCATCCACGCGCGTAAATGTCTATGAAACCGAGTACTATCTCTTGTCCTACTTCGGCAGGGTAAACTATTCGCTCAAAGACAAATACCTGTTGACGGCCACCCTTCGCAACGACGCCACCTCCCGCTTTGCACCTGAGAACCGTTGGGGATTATTCCCGGCCGCATCGGTGGCGTGGAGAATCAACAAGGAAGCTTTCCTGTCGGACAGCAGGGTTGTCTCTGACCTCAAACTCCGGTTAGGTTACGGGGTGACGGGCCAGCAGGACATTTATGGCAGCGATTATCCCTACATCGCCACCTACACCCGCAGCGATGACGCGTCACGTTATCCCATGGGAAATACCTTTTACAACACGCTCCGCCCGGACGGTTACGATGCCAACATCAAATGGGAGGAAACGACAACGGTCAATGCCGGACTTGACTTCGGCTTTTTCCAGAATGCGATCACGGGATCTGTCGATGTGTACCGGAAACGGTCCGTCGATATGATCGCCTACATTCCCATTCCGGTAGGAACAAACTTTTCCAGCAGCCTTACCACCAACGTTGGCGCGATGACCAATCATGGCGTCGAACTGAATTTGAATGCCGAAATTTTTTCAAAAGACGATTTTCAATGGGAGGTGGGCTTCAACGCTGCGTTCACCAGGAATGAGATCGGGAAACTGAACCTCAGCAGCGATCCCGACTTTATGGTGCCGCTGGGCGGTGTGGGGGGTACGACGTCGGGGACCATTCAGGTGCATCGCGTGAATTATCCGCGGGCGGCGTTCTATGTATTTCAGCAGGTATACGACGCGGATGGCAAGCCCATCGAGGACGTGTATGCCGACCGCAACAATGATGGGGTGATCAATACCAGCGATCTCTACGTGTACAAGCAGCCGGACCCCGTGGTAACCATGGGCATCAACTCCAGGATGCGTTACAAGAATTGGGATTTCGCTTTCAACGGAAGGGCAAGCCTCGACAATTATGTCTACAACAACGTGGCGGCTAACAGCACGTATCGCTCGCTCTACAATTCCATGAGCTACCTGAGCAATACAAGCACGCTTGCCAACAAGACACGGTTCACCAACGCGCTTAACACCCGCTTCTCGGACTACTACATAGAGAACGGTTCATTCTTCCGGATGGATAACATCAACCTGGGATATACATTCAGGGAAGTCTATGCAGGGAAGCTGGACATCCGCGTGGGCGCCGGCGTGCAGAACGTCTTCATCGTCACCAAATATTCCGGCATCGACCCGGAGATCCAGGGCGGACTTGACAACAACTTCTTTCCCCGCACGCGGTCCTATTTCCTCAACGTAAACTTCGATTTCTAACCCAACCCGGAACCAGTCATGAAAAAGTATATTATAATTTCATCGTTCGCCGTGTTGATGGTGATGGCATCGTGTCACGGCGACCTGAACACCGAGCCGCTGAACGAGCGGATCACGACTGCACACGCGGTATATGGAAACCCGGCTTCGTACAAGGAGCTGCTGGCCAAACTCTATGCATCCCTTACTTCGACAGGACAGCGGGGAGAATACGGGATGCCCGAGATCGCGGCACCGGACGAAGGTACCACCAGCTTTCTGCGGATGTACTGGAGTGCACAGGAGATCACCACCGACGAGTGCATCAGCGCGTGGGGAGATCCCGGCCTCACCGAGTTTCACGGGCACAACTGGTCTGAACAGAACGGTTACATCCAGTTGCTTTACCAGCGAATTTTTATCAACATCGCCTATTGCAATGAGTTTATCCGCGAAGTGGGCGCACGCATTGGCGACCTGGTCGCCGATGAGCAGGTGCAGGCCACGCTGTACGTCGCCGAGGCCCGTTTCCTCCGCGCTTACTTCTACTATTGCGCGCTCGACCTGTGGGGCAATGTGCCGTTCGTCACCGAAGCCGATGCCCCTGGCGCTTTCCTTCCTCCGCAAATCACGCGCACCGAGTTGTTCTCATACATCGAAAGTGAGCTCCTGGACATTGAAACCCGGCTGGCGCCGGCCCGCAACAACGAGTACGCACGCGCGGATCAGGCCGCGGCCTGGATGTTGCTCGCCAAACTTTACCTGAACGCGGAAATCTATCTCGGGACGGGAAATAATAGGTACACCGAGTGCATCGCGTATTGTAACAAGATCATCGATGCGGGCTACGCGCTCCATCCTGACTACACGCACCTTTTTCTCGCCGACAACCACGCGCTCAGTAATGAGATCATTTTCCCCATTGCCGAGGATGGAAACAGTGGCAGGAACTACGGCGGCGTTACGTTCATCATCCATGCCGCGGTAGGCGGATCGGAAGATGCCGACAACGGTTTTGGCATCGCCTCCGGCGGATGGTCGGGCAGCCGGTTTACCAATACGTTTGCCGACAAGTTTGCCGATAAGTCCGGCGCCACCGATTCCCGAGCATTGTTCTACACCGACGGACAAACGCTGGAGATCGACAACCCCCTGGTTTTCACCGAAGGCTACCTCTCGACCAAGTTCAAGAACCTGACTTCAACCGGCGAAAAGGGTCAGAATGCAACCTTTGTGGACACCGACTTCCCGCTTTTCCGTCTGGCTGACGTCTACCTCATGTACGTGGAGGCCGTGCTACGCGGCGGAATCGGTGGCGACCTGACTACGGCGCTGAATTACGTGAATGCCATCCGCGAACGCGCCTACGGTGACCCGTCGGGAAACATCGTGGCGGCCGACCTTACACTCGACTTTATTCTCGATGAGCGCGCACGTGAGCTGCACTGGGAAGCACAGCGGCGAACGGACCTCATCCGCTTTAACAAGTTTACCGGTGATGACTACCTGTGGGACTGGAAGGGAAATGTAAAGGAGGGCGCGGCGACGCAAAGCCATCATGACCTGTTCCCGATACCGGCATCGGACCTTGCCGTGAACACAAATCTCGAACAAAACCCCGGCTACTGAAACCATAATTGCCTACTGCCATGAGAATAACACTTCTTTTATATCCCTTGCTGGCCTGGTTCATACTTTCGTGCGAAAAGGATGAAACGCGGCTCACGATCAATACCGACATCATGCCGGCGGTGATCACGACCACGGCTGACGATCTGAACACCTCCATCACCGAAGAAACACTTGACCGGGAACTGGAGGTCACGTGGAATGAAACCGCCTACGGCGTTAACACCGAAGTCACCTACGCCGTCGAAATGGATGTGGCCTGCAACGGCTTTGCCAACCCGATCGTTTTGGGCTCGACCACGAATTCCTCCATGAAGCTCACGCTCGGGGCGTTGAACACAAGACTGCTGGACGACCTGGCAATCCCCCAGCACGTGCCTTCCGAGGTAAGCATCCGGGTGATCTCCGGAATACGGGGCGGGTTCATCTACACGTCCGAGCCCGTGACATTCACCGTCACACCCTGGAGTGCATGGGGAAAGGGGCTTTGGCTTACGGGTGATGGCGGAAGCGTTGCCATTTACGAATCCGGCGAGTCCGCATACGATGGGTACGCGTACCTGGAAGGTGAACAACCTTTTGTGTTCGCCGACAGCAGAACGTGCGGAAATACTACCTATGGCGGAAGCAATAACACGCTGGCGAGTGGATCGGAAGAAGCGATATCGGTAGGGGAATCGGGTTACTATCGGATCAGGGCAAACACAGAAATGCTCACCTGCGAACTCGCCCGGGTTGAGTTTGGCGCCATCGGCGACGCCACGCCCGGCGGGTGGAACACCTCTACGCCGCTGACTTATGATCCGGCCCGCAATGTGTGGGAAGGTACCATGAGCCTGTCGAACGGCGCGCTGAAGTTCAGGGCGAATAATGAATGGACGATCAACTATGGCCCGGCAACGGATGCGTTGGAAGGAGCCTTGCGCCTCGACGATCCGGGGGCGATCTCCATCCCGGAGGCGGGCACCTACACGATTACGGCGGACTTCAGTAAAACCAAGTCTCCGGACTTTACCTATACGGTGAAGAAGGTGAGTGATGACGTGCCGCCGGCACAGTTGTGGGTTCCCGGTGAATATCAGGGATGGAATCCCGGTGCCGCGCCGACGATCAAGGCGGTCAACAGTGACGTGTTTGAGGGTTACGTATACATTTCTTCGCCCACGGGCTACAAGTTTACCAGCGCGCCCGACTGGGACCACATTAACTACGGCGACGCAGGCACGGTTGGGAATCTCACAACGGACGGGCTGGCGGGCTCACTCGGGCTCGCCAACGCGGGTGTCTACCGGTTTAAGGTCAATGTCAACGCGCTTACCTACACGGCTGACCTCATCAACAGCATGGGCATGGTCGGTCCCGCGACGGCGGGGGGCAGCGATGCGGGCTGGAACGCTTCCGTGCCGATGACCTATAACGCCGAGTCCGACGTGTGGACCGCAACCCTCGACCTGGCTCCCGGGGCGCTGAAGTTCAGGGCCAACAACGAGTGGACCATCAACTACGGACCCGCGGACAGCAACTCCCTCGAAGGCACGCTGATCTTCGATGACCCGGGGGCAGTCTCCGTCCCGGAAGCGGGCAACTACACGGTGACCGTGGACTTCAGCAGGTCGCAGGCGCCATACAAGTACGCGTACATGATCGTCAGGAACTGAAAAGATTAAACAGGATAGGTGGGACGGCAAGCGTCGTCCCTCGATTACAAATACAGAATAAAATGGCTTTTATGATGTTGAAAAAGATCGCGTTTCTGGCCTGTATGGTGTTGGCGTGCAGCGACAATGAAGCTCCTAAACCGCCGGTCGTAGAAGAAGGAGTGTTTGCCCAATACGGTGTTCCTTTTGGCGGTGTGCCCGACGCGCGGGACGTCGTTTTGTATGAAGTGAACATCCGCGCCTACAGCGAAAGCGGAGATTTACAGGGCGTGATCGACAGACTTGATCATATCCAGGCGTTGGGCGTGAACACCATCTGGCTGATGCCTATCCACCCCGTTGGACAGGTGAAGTCCGCCGGGGGGTTGGGTTCGCCTTATGCCGTTCAGGACTACCGGAACGTAAACCCCGAGTTTGGCGATCTGGCCAAACTTCGCGAACTGGTCGACGAAGCACATGAGCGAAACATCGCCGTGATCATGGACTGGGTTGCCAACCATACCTCCTGGGATAACTCATGGATGTCAAATCCATCGTGGTATACCAAAGACGAGGCTGGAAATATCATCTCGCCTCCCGGCACGAACTGGCAGGACGTTGCCGAGCTCAACTACGACAACTTCGATATGCGGGAGGCGATGATCAACGCAATGAAGTATTGGGTGCTCGAAGCCAACGTGGATGGGTACCGGTGCGACGCCGTGGAGTTCGTGCCCCTCGACTTTTGGCAGCAGGCGCTCACGGAGTTGAACAGCATTCCCGGTCGCAAACTGATCTTCCTGGGAGAAGGCGGGAAGGCCGAAAACTTTGCCGCCGGCTTTCAGATGAACTACGCTTTCGATTTTTACAACAACATCAGGCAGGTCTATAGCGCCGGAAGATCCGCAAAAACCATTTTCGCCACTCATGAAGCCGAGTATAACAATATTCCGGCCGGGGCGGTCAAACTTCGATACACGACCAACCACGATCTCTCGGCGTGGGAGGCTACCCCCGTGGAAGCATTGGGCGGAGAATCGGCGGCGCTCTCCGCGTCCGTCATCACGATTTTCACCAGCGCCGCTCCGCTTATCTACAGCAGCCAGGAGGTAGCGCGCGTGGAGAAGCTTTCCTTCTTTGACAATGATCCCATAAACTGGAAAGATAACCAGGAAATACTGGACGCTTATGAGAAGCTCTTTTCGGTCTACCATGAAACCGATGCCTTTACCGAAGGCGGCCTCAGCTATTTCGACGACGACGACCTTGCCATCTTCACACGAACCCATGAAAGCGACCAATACCTGGTGATGGTGAATGTACGCAACGCGGAGCAATCGTGGGCTGTGGACGCCGCGCTAAAGAACACGCAATGGACAGACAAGGTGAACGGAGGATCCATGGTGTTGGGAGAAACCATTGCGTTGCCGCCCTTCGGGTATTTTATACTGAAAAAAACCGAGTAGATCCCACCAGCTAATAGCAGTCATTTCTTCACCTAAACCAACAAAACCATGAAGCCGGATTTTTACGGATTCGTCAGAAGTGTCTTACTGGTTGCGTTCAGCCTGTTGATCGCATCGCCCTCCGTCTTTGCGCAGGACCCGCCGCAGTACGGAACGCCCTTTGCCGGCGTGCCCGACCCGAGGGATGTCAACATGTACCAGGTACATACCCGCATCTTCAGTCAGGCCGGAAATCTGCAGGGGGTCATCAGCCGCCTTGATCAGATCCAGGCCCTGGGAGTCAACACCATTTACCTGATGCCGCACTATCCGATCGGCACCGATTCGCGGGCCTCCGGTTCGCCCTATTGCATCAAGGACTTCAAAAGTGTGGGAGCGGAATACGGCACGTTGAGTGACCTGCGGCAACTGGTCGATGGCGCCCATCAACGGGGCATTGCCGTTATCCTCGACTTTGTTGTGAACCAGACTTCCTTCGACCACCCGTGGATTACCCAACACCCCGACTGGTATCAGTATGAAGGCGGACAAATCAAAGCGTTGTTTCCAGATGTCGCCGCTCTCGATATGAATAACATCAACGTCCGAAATGCCATGATCGATGCCATGCGCTATTGGATATTCGCCGCCAACGTGGATGGCTACAGGTGCGATTTTGCGAACAACGCGCCGGTCAGTTTCTGGTCGGCGGTGATCAGCAACCTTCGCGGGATCGCTTCTCACGAATTGCTCATGCTGGCCGAAGGCGACCGGGTCGAGAACTTTCAGGCGGGCTTCGATTTCAACTTTGGCGACAAATGGTTCTGGGATGCGCTGCGGCCCGTGGCTTCCGGCAGTTCGGTTGCTCAGTTTCAGACCACCACGGACGCCGAATATTCACTGGCGACCGGTAGCCAGCAGGTGGTTCGCTATACCACCAATCACGATCTCGTAGGCCGGAACGACCTGCCCGTCCAGCCGTTCAACGTTTTCCAAAATCATGATGGCGTGGTTGTCAATTTTCTTGTCAGCGCGCTGATGAAGGGCGTACCCTTTCTAATGAGTGGACAGGAGGTGGATTTTTCGTCATACGTGGCCTATCCCTGGTACAGTCCGAAGATAAACTGGAGCGCCAATCCGGGCGCAGCCGCCGACTTCACCGATATTCTCAACTTCCGGACTTCGAGCACCGCCGTACGTCGTGGGACGATGAGCAATTACTCCAACACGAATGTCTGCGCATTCACAAAGACCGAAGGAACGGAGAAAGTTGTCGTACTGGCGAACATGAGGAACAGCAGCCAGGGCTTTGTCGTGCCATCGGCGATGGCGGGTACTTATGTGAATGCATTTACCCAGGCGAACGTGACGCTGACTTCCGGCGTTACGCAACCGCTGGGTGCGTTTGAATATCTTGTGCTGACCAATGCCGCAGCCTGCACACCCACGGCCATCACGCCGTATGTCACCATTAACGGGGGCGCATGGGTGCAAACGGCATCCGCCGAACTGACCGCAGGAGGATCGGTAACGTTCGGACCTCAGCCGGCCACGGGCGGATCATGGAGCTGGTCCGGTCCCAACGGGTATGCGTCGACGTCGCGGGAGGTCACCTTCAACAACGTGCAGGAGAATCAGTCCGGTACGTACACGGCTACCTACACCAACACGTCCGGCTGTCCCGACACGCAGGCGTTCACGCTAACCGTGAATCCGCCACCGAGTAATTTACCCAGTCCATGGTCAACATCGGACATCGGGTCTGTCGGCGCCGCGGGGTCTGCCGCCTATGCGAACAACACGTTTACCGTCAACGCTTCGGGTTCGGACGTGTTCGACTTTGCCGATGAATTTCGTTTCGTCCATCAACCCTTTTCTGGAGATGTAACCGTGACGGCGAGGATCGGCTCATTGACGAACACCCACGCGTGGGCGAAAGCCGGCGTGATGATTCGCCAATCGTTGGCAGCGAATTCCACCAACGCTGCGATGGTGCTGACGCCGTCGAACGGCTTCAACTTCCAATACCGGAACGGGAGTGGCGCCGGGTCCGCTGCTGGCGGTAGCGCGGGTGGGTCGATACCCAACTGGGTGAGGATCACCCGTTCGGGCAACACGATCAAAGGCTACAGTTCCACCAATGGTACGTTGTGGACCGAGATCGGAAGCGTAACGCTGAACCTCTCGTCAAACACTTACGTCGGATTCTTCGCCACTTCGCACAACGATGGCGTGCTGACCACGGCAACGTTCACGAATGTCAGCGTTACAACGGGAACCAACAACCCACCCACCGCCAATGCCGGCGCTGACCAGTCCTTGCCCGCGGGAAGCACGGCCACGTCGTTGGCCGGCTCGGGCAGCGACCCCGAGGGAAGCGCCCTCTCGTACAACTGGACAAAGGTCAGCGGGCCATCCGCGACGATCAACAATGCCAACACAGCCACGCCTTCCGTCAACGGGCTCTCCGATGGCAATACCTACGTGTTCCGGTTGACGGTGAGTGATGGTTCACTTTCCGCGAGCGATGACGTGCAGGTGACAGTGAACAGTTCGAGCCCATACCTGGCCATCAGGAACCGCTGGCAGAATACATACCTGTTCGACGCAGGCGCCAGCACCGGGTACGGTTCAACGATCGCCAATGACAATTACCGCTGGGAAATGGTGGCGACAGACGGAAACTATTTCCGGTTGCGGAACGTCGGCACGGGCCACTACATGCACATCGAAAACCTCACCGGCGTGGTCCAGTGTACCGCGGCAACACCGGAGTGGTGGAGCGCACAGTGGTCGCAAGAGAACGTCGACGGCACCCATGTGAGGATACGAAACCGGTGGCAGACGGGTGCCATGATCCACATCGAAAACCTGACCGGCTCCGCCCAATACGCAAACGCCCAGGCGGGCTGGTACAGCGCCCACTGGGAGTTTGTCAACAGTTCGGGAAGCTCGGGCGGCAGGAGGAGAACGGGAGGACATGTCGTTGAAGGACAAACAGAAGAGGGCATGCCCCTGGTTGGCATTTATCCCAATCCCGCACACGGACAGGAATTCAGGATCGATATTCCGACGCTGGGCGAGGATGAAATGGTCGGCATTGCAATTCAGGATATCAACGGGAGAAATGTCCTGATGCTGGAGAACGCGAAGTCCGGGGTGATCCGGCACGGCCTGACGCGGGGATTGTATTTCGTGACGGTTCGGTCGGGTAAGTGGCGTGTGGTGAAAAAAGTTGTTATTCGCTAAACGAGAAATAGGTATCATTGCAACCAGGAGAAGTAAACCCACGCCGATGCGCACATTTCTATTCTTTGCGGTCTCGTATTTCCTTGTCATCCTGGTACAGGCGCAAACCATTACCTCGCCGGATGGCCACCTTTCGCTGACGTTTCAGTTGGCGGAAGGTGGTGTTCCGGTGTATGAATTGTACTACAAGCAAAAACCGGTGATCCAAACCAGTAAGCTCGGCATCGAAACGCAGCAGCCGCCGGGCTTTGTCAATGGTTTTTCGGTGGTCGACACCAGTGAGTCCCTCGTCGATGAAAGCTGGAACCCTGTCATGGGCGAACAGAAAACCATCAGGAACAACTACAGGGAGCTTTTGGTAAAACTTGCCAAAGAAGAGCGGGTTATCCATATCCGCTTTCGTTTGTTCAACGACGGCCTGGGCTTCCGGTATGAGTTTCCGAAGCAGGAACGGTTGAGTTATTTTGTGATCAGGAACGAACTCACCGAGTTCAACCTCGCCGGCGACCACAAGATCTTCTGGATACCGGGTGATTACGACACGAATGAATACCCGTACACCACCAGCAAAGTTTCCGAGATACCGGACCTCATGGAGAAAGCGACGGTGCACATCACCGCCCAGCATCCGATAGGGAATCCTTCCGTGCAAACGCCGGTGATGATGAAGTCAGCCGACGGGTTGTACATCAACATCCACGAAGCTGCGCTCATCAACTACGCGGCGATGGCCCTGGATGTTGATGGGTTGTCGTTGCGGGCACACCTTGTTCCCGATGCCGTCGGCAACAGGGGTTACATTCAGACGGATGCCACCTCGCCCTGGCGGACGATCATCGTCAGCGACAACGCGGCAGACATATTGACTTCGAGGCTGATATTGAATTTGAATGAGCCCTGCGCCTACGAGGACGTTTCATGGATAAAGCCCATCAAGTACATCGGCGTCTGGTGGGAATACTTTGTTTCTGGAAAGAGCACGTGGGCGTACAGCACCGAGAAGAACGTCAAGCTCACGGACGATTTCGGCGCGTTCACGCCCAATGGCCGGCATGGCGCCACCAACGAGAATGTGAGAAAGCACATCGACTTCGCAGCCAGGCATGGCTTCGACGCCGTGCTGGTGGAAGGCTGGAACATCGGGTGGGAGGACTGGATCGGAAACTGGAAGGAGGAAGTCTTTGATTTCGTTACGGCGTATCCTGACTTCGACGTCAAGGCGCTCAATGCGTACGCGGCGTCGAAGCACGTGAAGCTGATGATGCACCACGAGACGTCCGCCTCGGCGACCAACTACGAGCGGAGGCTGCGCCGCGCATTTCAGTTTATGAAAGACAACGGCTACGATGCCGTAAAAACCGGTTATGTGGGCCAGATCATTCCGCGGGGTGAGCACCACGACGGACAGTGGATGGTGAATCATTACGTCCGTGTCGCGGAAACCGCCGCCGAATACAAGATCATGGTGAACAGCCATGAAGCCGTTCGACCTACGGGACTTTGCCGCACGTATCCGAACTGGATTGCCCAGGAGTCTGCGCGGGGAACGGAGTTTGAAGCCATGGGAGGCTTAAACCCGGACCACACAACGATTCTTCCTTTTACCAGGTTGAAGGGTGGCCCCATGGATTTTACGCCCGGCATTTTTCAGACCGACCTCTCGTACTACGGGACGGGAAGCACGCAGCGGGTGAACACCACGCTCGTAAAGCAACTCGCCTACTACGTCACCATGTACAGTCCGCTACAGATGGCGGCCGACATCCCCGGCAATTATGAACGCTTCCCGGACGCCTTCCAGTTTATAAAGGATGTCGCCGTCGACTGGGACGACACGTACGTGCTGGAAGCCGAACCCGGCGATTACATTACCATGGCCCGCAAGGCAAAAGGGAAAGACGAGTGGTTTATCGGCGGCATCACCGATGAACATGCGCGTACCGCTACCCTCACGTTTGCGTATCTGCCGAAAGGCAAAAAGTTCACGGCCACCATTTATGCCGATGGCAAAGACGCGAGCTGGAATGGCAACCAGCAGCTTTATACGATCCGGACAGTTACCGTTACCTCCAGGACCAGGATCAAGCAAGCGCTGGCCCCGGGAGGAGGGGTGGCCGTGAGCATCAGGGAAAAGGAGTAGGACACTACGACAGCGCCTGCTATGCCCGTCCCGGGAGCGGGATGTACCGGAGTCTTGAGATTCACATGCGCCGCTTTCAGGTATTGCCGTTAAGGGACTCCGCGTGATTGCGCTGGCCGGGCGTGGGCAGGCTTTTGCTTTCTTCCCTTCGCCGCCCTTCTTTTTCGAGGGCCCGGGCCTTGCCATTGAAGTCGAGGCATAGCTTCAACCAGAATTCGAAATCACGTTTCGCCTTGTACCCGCCTTCGCTGACGTAGCAGTATCCCCGCAGTTGTTTTCCTTTCATGATCATGGGCTGAAAGCCTTTTCTGTCAACCACTTCCGGTTCCAGGTCGGGGTCAAAACGGCACATCAGGTTTTCGCCACTTGCATTCACACACATCTTGCCGTTCACCAGGAATGCCAGTCCCCTGAACATCGCTTTCTCCTCGACTTT
This sequence comes from uncultured Roseivirgaceae bacterium, assembly GCA_964551035.1. Lineage (GTDB taxonomy): Bacteria > Bacteroidota > Bacteroidia > Cytophagales > Cyclobacteriaceae > Chryseosolibacter. The sequence continues at coordinate 45,307 of CAZKBK010000023.1, forward strand.
CAGGTCCGGTATGTCGGCGAGATATGCCCTGAGGCGATCCGCGAGCGTTGTGCTGTAAGCCATCGCGCTATTTCGAATTTGTCATGAACGTGAGGGTATCGAAGTACAACGTGAGTGACTGAAGTTTCCCGTTCCTGACCGTCCAGAGTTCGGAGACATTGCCGTTTATCTTTTGTCCGTTCGGGAATTGAAAATCATAATTGCCGATGACGCTAGCCCTGTCGCCTTCGATGATCATTTGCTTCACCCTCATGGACTCAAAGCGCTGTGAGAATCGCTTGATGATCTCGACATACGCGGCCTTTCCGACGATCGGCTGTGTGTTGTTCATGTCGCCCCCGACGTATTGAAAATCGTCGGCTATCGTGTTTTCCCAATTGGCCTTGTCGGCGAAGCCTTTGTAGTACGTTTCAAGAAGTTGCCTGGTTGATGCCTGATTGTCCATAGTTTCCAAAATTTGGGTTAAATTGTTGTTGCAAAGTGCAAGCATAAATATGAAAAGTTATTGCATTTTGCAAGAACTTAATACCCGGTATGGATAAAAAGAGATCGGATTGCCCGATAAGTTGCTCCCTTGAAGTGTTTGGCGACAAATGGTCCCTGCTGATCATCAGGGACGTGATGCTGAGAGGCAAGATGTCTTACAGCGAGTTTTTGATCTCTGAAGAAAAGATTGCCAGCAATATCCTCGTCAACCGCCTTTCGGTCCTGGAGGAGAAGGGAATCCTGGTAAAGGAGGTGTCGCCGGCAAACAAATCCAAACACCTCTATCGCCTCACGCAAAAAGGAGCCGACCTGCTCCCCATCGTCATTGAAATAATGGATTGGGGTGCAAAGTATAACGAGAACTGCCCGCGGAAGGAGCTGGGTAGGAAAATTAAGAAGGACAAGCAGGCGGTGATCCGCGAATTGCGTGATACCTTAAGGCAAAGGATCAGGCTTCACAGAACAAAAGGGTCTTAGGACTTTGTCGTTCCGTGAGCGCTACCGCAGTACCACACCCTTAAACACCCGCCTATGCAGAGACCTTGTATCCTGCTCGTCGTTTTTCTTTCATCGCTATCCCATCACGCGACCGCGCAGATAAGCGACGCCATATTGAATGCGCGCTGGTCCGCACAGTGGATCACACGGCCCGGACCGCCCGTCAATTTATTTAGCGCGGCGGCGGACCCCGGGCTTCAGGAATACGGTGTATACAATTTCAGGAAGTCGTTCGCCTTGAGCACGAAGCCGGAATCGTTCATCGTACACGTCTCCGGCGACAACCGGTATCAGTTGTTCGTGAATGGAAAGTACGTCTCCCAGGGGCCCGCGCGGGGTGATCTCTATTTCTGGAACTACGAAACGGTGGACCTCGCCCCATTCCTGGTCGCTGGCAATAACACCCTGGCGGCGGTGGTGTGGAATGACGGGCCTTTCAAACCTGCGGCGCAGATCTCTTACGCCACGGGTTTTATTCTCCAGGGAAACACGTCACGGGAAGAAGTTGCTAATACCAACGATTCCTGGAAGGTCATCCGCGACGAAGGGTATCGGCCGCTGCGGGTCAGGGCGCCGGGATACTATGTCGCCGGCCCGGGCGAACTCGTCGACATGCGCCAGCGCGTGAAGGGATGGACCTTGCCCGGCTATGACGACTCCCCTTGGGCCAACGCGCGTCCTATTGGGAGGGGTACGCCGAAGGCTGCGTCCGTGAATTCCACCGGGTGGATGCTCGTACCGTCGCCCATCCCGCAGATGGAAATGACCCTGCAGCGGCTGTCCGCCACGCGGAAGGCCGAAGGGGTCCACGTCCCGCCCGCCTTCCCGGCCGAAAAAACAACGGTCACCATACCAGCCCATACCCGGGCCACCCTCGTGCTCGACAATGGCGTGTTGACGAACGCATATCCGACCCTGGTCTTCAGCGGCGGACGCGACGCCGCCATCTCGCTCGGCTACGCCGAAGCCTTTTACGTCCACAACGGAGAGGATATCAGCCGGGACTGGCTGCCGGAACTGCCCAAGGGCAACCGCAATGAAATTGAAGGCAAGATCTTCCTCGGTAAACGAGACAGCATCATCTCCGACGGAAGCGCAAGCCAGCGTTACACGCCCCTGTGGTGGCGCACCTATCGTTACATCGTCCTGATCGTGGACACCAGGAAAGAGGCCCTGGACATTGAAGACCTCTATGGCACATTTACCGGTTATCCTTTCCGGCAGAACGCGAGTTTGAAAACATCGGATCCCGAGCCCGGCAGCATGATGGAGATCGGATGGCGCACCGCACGGCTGTGCGCCTTCGAAACGTACATGGACTGCCCCTACTATGAACAGCTCCAATACATTGGCGACGCGCGGATACAAGCCCTCGTGTCCTACTACAATGCCGGTGACGACCGGCTGGCCAGAAACGGGATCACGTTGATGGATCATTCCAGGCTGGCGGAAGGCATCACGCTAAGCCGATACCCCACGGCCCTGAAACAGGAGATTCCCACGTTCTCCCTGTGGTGGATTGCCATGGTGCATGACTTTTACCGGTATCGGCCGGACACCGTGTTCGTGAAGGACAGACTGCCGGGAACGCGGCAGGTGCTCTCGTTCTTTGAAAACTATCAGCAGCCGGATGGCTCGCTGAAGAACGTTCCCTACTGGGTGTTCACGGATTGGGTGGAGCACGAAGGATGGGATTTCGGAATGGCGCCGAAGGGACGCAACGGCGAATCGGCGGTCCTCGATTTAACGCTCCTGCGGACGTATCAGTTGGCCGCCGAGTTGGAGCGTGACCTGGGCGTGAAAGAAATCGCCCGAGACTACACGGAGCGCGCGCGCCAACTTCAACAGGCCATCAGATCCAAATACTGGGATGAAGGGAGCGGACTGTTTGCCGATACGGAGGCGAAAAACCTGTTCTCCCAGCATGTGAATTCCCTGGCGATCCTGTCGGGTGTGGTAATGGGAGATGAAGCCACTGCGCTGGCGAAGAAGCTCGTTACCGATACCACCCTCGCGCCGGCATCCATATATTTCAAATATTATCTCCATCGGGCGCTGACGAAGGCCGGCCTTGGCGATAATTATCTGCAATGGTTGGAGGTGTGGCGGCAAAATATGGCGATGGGGCTCACCACCTGGGCGGAAACATCCGACGTCGGCAGGGCGCGTTCCGACTGTCACGCGTGGGGCTCAAGTCCGAATGTCGAATTTTTCAGGACCGTGCTCGGCATCGACAGTGATGCCCCGGGATTTGCCAGGGTGAAGATCACGCCTCACCTCGGGGCCATCAAAGCGATCTCCGGCGCGATGCCGCATCCCAACGGTAAAATATCCGTGAAGTACAACGTCAGCGGGGAAGGGTTTCGGGCAGAGGTGGTGTTGCCTGACAACACGGAAGGATACCTGGAGTGGAGGGGCAAGCGCTACGCGTTGAAGGAGGGGCGGAATTTCTTGCGGATTTGAATGAGAGCGCTTTCGGGAAGCTTGCGGAAGCGTAGCGGTTGCCGGATAGCCGGTGGCCGGTTGGGTGCGGCTGCTTTTAAGATGGGTCTTGAGGGATGCCGTGAGCGTAACGGCGGTTGGGGTTTTAGGTTCGGAGATATTGCTGTCCGGGAAGGTTTGCGGATGCTCCTGTGAGGTCGGTTCGGCTGGTCAAATCGTTACCGTAATCTTGCGATTATGGCTCCGTACGAGCCACCCGGGTTGTATGGTGCCGGCCCCGTAACCGGTGTGGAAGTCGGCGTCGAAGTCCGCGAATATGAGGCTAACGTATTCCTCAATCCCGTCCGCGATCGGTTTGCCATCCGCTATTCGTTGCCGCGGCAAAGCAACGTGAAGGCTGTTGTCTGTGACGCCGGCGGAAGGAAGGTTCGCACCCTGATCAACGCCATCCAACCTGCGGGCGAGCATACCTACCACTACGAGGCCGCAGCAGTTCTGCCAAAGAACGGGCAATACACCGTGGTGCTGACGTTTGATCAGGAGATGGTGGTGCGGAGAATCGTTCGAATGACGAGTTACGAATGACCAATACCGAATGACGAGTTACGAATGACGAATGACGAATGGGAAGGGCGGGGTTGAATTGGAGATTGGGCGTTGTGGTGGGTTGAACGGTGAACTAAGGTACGAAGTACGAAGTACGAGGGACGAGGGACGAGGTACGAATGGGAAGGGTGAGGTAGAATTGAGGAGCGGGCGTTGTGGAGGGGTCGGGCGTTGGCCTCGGCAAGCTCGGCCACCCCGTTGCGTGTAATGTATGCGGCGGCATCCGTCGGTGAGAGAAAATTGAATTAGCCATTCGCCTTTGACTGCGAATGCCAACACCGTCAACGGGCGCCCGGATGCCGCCGCACATCCCAGTTAAAACTGGGGTGGCCGAGTTCGCCGAGGCCGGCTTCTCTTGATGGTTTGGTTCAGGTTTTTGTGTGGGTTCAATTTTCCCCGAGGGACTAGCGACGTGGAAATACGACGTACGACAAGGGTCACGAACGGGGCGCTCGCGTTAGGGATGGGAGGGGTTTAGCCCTGAGGAACGAAGGGCCGCAGCCCCGGACAGCCCGGGCCCGTGCGCGCGGAAGGTGCGGGAGGAGGGCAACGCCATGGCGAATGACGAGTTACGAATTACGAATGACGAATGCCCAATACCGAATGACGAGTTACGAATTACGAATGACGAATGCCCAATGCCGGATTGCGGAATACCGATTACTCCCCCGTGCCCGGGGCAAGAAAACTGTTCACCTCCAGCCAATGTATAAAAGCATCGAACCAACGATTGCTGGTTCGGTTCGGATTTCCAAGCCCGAAGCCGTGCCCTCCGTTTTGATAAAGGTGAAACTCGACGGGCCGGCCAGCTTTAAACCACGATTCGATAACTCCAAACTGACCGCGAAATAGAAAATCATCACTGGCTATGACGTTAAACATCGGTGGAGCGTTTTGCGGCACTTCCACCGGCCCCATGCCGCCATAGATCGGCCCAATGAAATCCAAATCCATAGACTTCGAATTCAAAGTGCAATGCATCGTGAGACCGGCCCCTGCTGAAAAGCCAATCATGCCGAGACGAGCGGTATCCACACCCCATTCGGCGGCGCGCCGGACAATCATGCCATAGGCTGCCTCGGCATCCTCGAGCTGATTTGAAAGATCCCAGGATGGACGACGACGTACGGGCGCTGCTTCTTCCTTAGCATCCGAAGGGGGCGTTGCGGCGGCGAATGTTCGATTCATGGACGCTTTGAATCCGTCTAGCGACTCAGGTGTGGGAATAAGCCTGTATTTGAGCACGAACGCAGCGATGCCACGATCGGCAAGGGCCTGTGCGACCTCCCATCCTTCATTGCCCATCGACAGCCACCTGAAGCCACCCCCTGGGGCAACGATCACGGCCGCGCCATTTGCTTTCTCTTTCTTCGGTAAGAACGGTGTAAGGGTAGCCGTAGATATGTTTCGAGCCATTGGATCGCCCCATTGACGGAACCATGTCTCAGCCGCGGGTTGATTGTCAACTCCTCCCGTTCCAAGTTTAATGGCGTTCGGCTCATCGGGCGCCTGGAGGGGATAAATAGTGCCATCCTGCGCGATAGCTGGCATCGAGCTGAAAAATAAGCAGAGAACAATAATTGTTTTAGTCAGGTTGGTAAATGAGTCGGACATGCGAGTCGATGTTTTATAAGGTTTGAAACTATCTTATGATCCAGGAAAAATGCGTCATGGTATTATCGACATGTGTGCATCAGCTGATATTACTTAAGAAGTACAGTTGCCCGCTGACCCGTCTCCGAAAAGTGTCGGATGAATACCTGTTCGTAAGACGGTTGTGACCGTGCGTTTCCCTAAAGTAGACTCAACCTTTATTTGTTCCTTTCAGCATCAGCGTGTAAGCCGTTCATCATTTCTGGTTTTTTCTTTACATTGTGATCTTCTTACTCAAATAAATCCATTGAAATGTTCACCATCGGTTTTAGCCCTGCAAAAAGTATCCGTTTCAATATAATGGTATGGCTTACAGTTGTGTTTTTCGGTTGTCTTACGTTTTCCTGTGGTTCGCGTGCTACGGAAGACGATGCTGACAATGATTCTACTGCAGTTCAATCTAACGATACACTGCAGCCTGTATCCGACCCGCTGGTAAGTCACATCTATACAGCGGATCCATCGGCTCACGTGTTCGAAGGAAGAATTTACATCTATCCCTCACACGACATCGATGCCGGAGTCCCGGAAGATGACCTTGGTTCGCATTTTGACATGAAAGATTATCACGTCTTCTCAATGGACAGCGTTGGCGGAGCGGTGACCGACCATGGCGTTGCCCTTGATATTAAGGACATTCCCTGGGCAGGGCGTCAATTGTGGGCACCGGATGCTGCGTTCAATAACGGGAAATACTATTTGTACTTTCCCGCCAAGGACAGGGAAGATGTGTTTAGGATCGGCGTGGCTATAGCCGATAAACCGGCAGGACCATTCAAAGCCCTATCCAGCCCGATCGAAGAAAGCTATAGTATTGATCCCGCCGTTTTTAAAGATACGGATGGCAGGTACTATATGTACTTTGGCGGGATTTGGGGGGGGCAGTTGCAACGTTGGGATAATGGAAAATACGATGCGAACGGATCAAAAACGGATCGCAATGACGGAGGCCCGGCCATTAGACCGCGTGTTGTGCGTCTCGCGGACAACATGATCTCTTTTGCCGAACCGGTCAGAGAAGTGGATATCCTGGACGAAAATGGAAAGCCGATATCAAGCCTCGATCATGACCGGAGATTCTTCGAGGCATCATGGCTGCACAAATTCAACGACAAATATTATTTTTCATATTCAACAGGCGATAGCCACTTCATATGTTACGCCATGGGCGACAGCCCGTACGGACCTTTCACGTACAAAGGTGTAATCCTGAATCCGGTGCTCGGATGGACGAACCATCACTCGATTGTGGAAGTGAATGGCAAGTGGTATCTCTTTTATCACGACACTCAACTTTCAGGCAAAACCCACTTGCGAAATATCAAAGTCACGCCGTTGGTGCACGAGGCTGATGGGAGCATTAAAACGATCAACCCGTACGCAAAACCATTGATATAAATGCTTCAGTAAAATGTTTACATCTGGAGGATTTGCGCGGATACCCTTCGGCTTCCTATGGTAACCCAAGCGTGCCCCATTGTTTTTACGCATGGATCTCAATAGCTATAAAAATCATCAGAAAATCCTCGCTGCTGTGGATTGTATCATATTCGGTTTTGACGGAGCGCAATTAAAAGCGCTGCTGATCAAAAGAGGTTTTGAACCTGAAAAAGGAAAGTGGTCGTTGATGGGCGGTTTTGTTGGAAAAGACGAGAACGCTGACGAGGCCGCAAGCCGCATCTTATATCAGCTCACCGGCATGGATAACATCTACATGGAGCAGCTCTATACATTCAGTGACGTTGATCGCGATGCCGCCGGGCGTGTGATCTCCATTGCTTATTTCGCATTGATAAATATTGAACACTATAGCGAACAACTCAAGCATGAACATGAGGCGCGGTGGTTTCCACTTTCGAAAATCCCCCCGCTGATCTTCGACCATAAGGAGATGGTTGCCAAAGCCAAACGCCTTCTTCGCCAAAAAGTTGCTGATCACCCGATCGGATTTGAGTTGCTTCCCGACAAATTCACGCTTCCTCAGTTGCAAAGTCTATACGAGGCGATTTACGAAACAGCTCTTGACAAAAGAAACTTCGCCAGGAAGATCCTTTCGCTTGGCGTCCTTAACAAACTCGAGGAAAAAGAGAAAGCATCATCCAGAAAAGGTGCGTTCTATTATGTGTTTGACAGCCTCAAGTATGGTAAACTTCAACGCAATGGCGTGAGGTTTATCTGACCTCTTGTCGAATCAAACCGGAGAACCGCAAAGATACGTGCGGTTTTTTTGTTTATGGGACATAATATCCCACGCGCGCTGCCCGCAGAATGCATCAATTTTTTGTTAAGTAGTTTTGTGGTTGCATTAATAAGTGTATATTGTACACGTGTAAGGGGTTGCACTTCAAAAAAAAAACCATTTTAAGGCGAATGCTGATTTTGGCATTCTTTGATGAGCGTCACAGCACAAGTTAACGCGGTCATTGTGCGGGGACATCGGATGTTGCCGAACACCTGAGGCGGTTGCATATAATACGACCATTGGAAAGGTGGTATTGGACCGAAAGAGAATCGACCTAAAATGGTTAACGTTTGGTGGGCGCGTAACTGAGAATAACGAATGTGCATACGTTGCTTGATTCTTCAGAATAGATTATTTATAATTGTATAAGGCACACTTATCCTGATTAAGGAGTCAGAAGCTTGTCGAAACATGAATTGTTGCCCTTAATCACGGAAACGACGGGTGCCGTGCAGTCATAGGACGGATTTGTACTTCCACAATTGCGGTTCACATGGCGGAGAAAATATCATTCGGGATTCTAACGGAGCAGAAATTTCAGCAGATCTACCAGGCGCTGTGGAAAAAACTCTATGCTATCGGTTATAACCATCTCCGTGATAAAACGCTGGCGCAGGAACTGGTGCAGGATGTGTTCGTCAAAATGTGGTTGAATAGGACCAAATTGAAACAGGTCGATGACGTGGAGGCATATCTTGCCACCGCGCTCAGAAACAAGGTTTACGATTACTTTGATAGCGTAGCCTGCAGAAGGAGACACATCAGAAATGCTTTTAGGGACTTTTCCGAGGAACGCTACACGGTCGATGATACTATGGTCTTCAATGAAGGTCTGAGTGTAGTCGTTGAAGAACTCAAGAAAATGCCCAGAAAAACGCAAAAGGTGTTCCGCTTGAGTAGATTCAGCAAATACTCCAATGAAGAGATAGCCACCAAAATGCGATTATCGGGCAAATCGGTAGAGTATCACCTGTCGCAGGCGGTCAAGAAGCTTCGCGTGCGTCTTGCGATATTTCTTTCCTGACTATGTTCTTGCCTCCCTCGATAACGGGCCCCGTTGGGGCGAAATCCCTGTTTTGCCCCGCTTGACATCTTGATTCCGTTCTGAAAAAATACCCGGGTGTTTAGGGGCGGGCCGTTCGCAGCCGTCTTACAAATGGGTATCCCCCTTTTTTTAGACATGGACTACAACCAATTGACAGACCTGATAAGCAGGTACAAAGCCGGAAAGGCTACTCCCGACGAGATTGCCCTTCTCGATAAGATGTGGTCTGACGTCAACAAAGACGAGGCCTTCGCAACGGATCATACTTCGAAGGAATTAGAGCACATCAAATCAGGTATGCTTATGTCCATTCAGGATCAAATCCAGAGGCAACAGGGTATCGCACGAGTATCCACACGCCCGTTGGTGTTTAAGATCGCCGCATCCGTTCTCCTGGTAGTCGCATTTTCAGTCTTCTGGTATGCGTCATCAAACGGTATGAACGAGGTGAGGACCGGCTTTGGCGAGCATCGCACGGTTATTCTTCCGGATAGCTCGAAAGTAATCCTGAACGGAAATTCGGTTTTGAGGTATGCGGCACGATGGGACGCTGACCTTCCGCGGGAGGTTTGGATTGAAGGAGAAGGCTTTTTCAGCGTAAAGCACACGCGTACGGGCCAGAAGTTTATAGTGCATGGCACTGACAAAATCAATGTAGAAGTTCTTGGAACAAAGTTCAATATCAAAACGCGCAATTGTCAGTCGGAGGTAATGCTCACGGAAGGCAAGCTAAAGGTCGCTCTTAACGGTGATAAACCTTCGAAAGGGGTATTTCTGGTGCCGGGAGACCTTGCTACGGTACAAAATAAAGACATTAAAACCCGGAGCGTCAGACCTCACAAGTATACTTCCTGGGTTGACAACAAATTAACTTTTGAACGCACTTCTCTGAGTGATCTCGCGATCATACTGCGAGATACGTATGGCTTGACGGTTACCTTCAAAAACCCGGGCCTTGAGAAACGCCAGCTCTCCGGTGAAATATCTTCCGCTACGGCGGATGATATTTTGTTCGCTATCGCGGAAACGTTCGACCTCCATGTTGTGCGGGAAGGACATTCCGTCAGTATATCAGGAAACGACAATTAGTTTCAACTGTTTCAAATGTTCAAACCTTAACCCAAACCAAACTATGACCCAACATTACCGACCTAAGCATTACGTAAGATGGTGCTGTCTCTGCGCGACGCTGTTTATTTTTTCCCAGGTTGCAACAGCCCAGGAAGTGCTGTATGCGGACGCACGCTCCTGGTCGTCATTTGAGCAGCGCGCGTTGCGTGACGTATTGAAAGAAATTCAGGAACACTTCGATATTTCTTTCGTCTATGAATCAACGTTGGTAGAAGGCAGGACGATAAACGGAGACGTTGAGTACACCGGTACGGTCGAGAACACACTCAATGCGGTGCTCACGCCCATCGGACTTAAATACAGGAAAATTAATAAGTCAACGTATTCCATCCTGTCCGCTTCCTTGGCACCGTTGCGCGTAAGTTTCAGTAGTGTTCCTGATTTTAATGCCCTGGCATTAAGTACTCACGGAAGCCCCGGCAGCATACCGACCAGCGTCATCGTAAATGATGTGAAGGAAATTCAGGTGAGTGGCCGGGTCACCGATGAAGCGTCTAATCCTATTCCAGGCGCCAACATTATCATCAAAGGGACGACACGGGGAACAAGCACCGACTCCGACGGGAAATTTTCGATCAATGTTCCTGATGAAAACGCCGTACTTGTGGTGAGTTTCATCGGTTTTATTTCGCAAGAAGTCCCTGTAGGTACACGAACTGAAATTAACATTGCGCTGATATCTGATATCCAGCAGTTGAGCGAAGTGGTTGTGGTTGGTTATGGCACGCAGAAAAAAGCCTCTGTCACAGGCGCAATTTCTTCAGTATCTTCTGAAGCCATCAGTGCACAGCCAGTGGTTAACGTGAGTCAGGCTTTGCAAGGCAGGGTCGCAGGTGTGACGGTTGTCAACAATGGCGCTCCGGGTGCGGCACCAATCATCAGGATCAGGGGTATAGGTACAATCAACAATGCAGGACCGCTATTTGTCGTGGACGGCTTTCCAACTTCCAACCTGAATAGTTTCAATCCAAGGGACATTGCATCTGTTGACGTCCTTAAAGACGCGAGCGCAGCTGCGATCTATGGATCAAGAGCTGCAAATGGCGTCGTGTTGATCACAACAAAAAGGGGCGCCAACAACCAAAAGCTGTCCGTCAATTTTGACAGCTACTATGGGGTTGAGCAACCCTGGAGAAAATTGGATTTACTCAATACGGAGCAGTATATTGACTATGCCACGGAGTTGATGACAAACGCCGATATTTACAAGCAGGAGACGAAGGCTCCGACAGATCCGGACGTTGTCATCGGTTCAAGCATCCCCCCGAGAATCAGTGAGGGAGGACTTGATCAGCCCATCCATTCTCAGACGTCCCAGACTTTCAGACAAACCAACACCGATTGGCAGGATGAGATGTTCCGGACAGGAAGAATTCAGCAACATAAGGTTGAATTGTCGGGCGGCGCCGCCGTATCTAAATTATTCGCTTCAGCCGGATACTTTGAGCAGGAGGGTATTATGCTTGGAACAGGTTACAAGCGGGGCGATGCACGATTCAATTCGGATCATAACGTTTCTAAAAGAGTATCTGTCGGGCAAACCTTTTACATTGCTTTCGATGAACAAAAAATAGAACAGCAGTCTGGTGGAAGAACACAGTTGCAGCACATGATTCGGAGTTCTCCGTATTTCCCGGTTTACAACCCCGATAATTATGGAGGTTTCTTTGGTTCACAAGGGGTTGATGGCTCCGATCCTGAAAACCCGGTAAGAATTGCGATGCAGGAGAAGCAAAATCAACAACAGCTGAAATTCCTTGGCAACGCCTACGTTGATGTAGAGATTTTTGATTTCCTCAATTACCGGTTTCAGGGCGGTGTCGACTATGTTAACTATACACAACGCGTGCATCAGCCAGCGTACAATACGGGCGCCGGAGGATATTCCTCCAGGCCAGCGGCACTGCTCAACCAAAACCGCCAGAATTTTACGTCCGTACTGCTGACTAACCAGCTTACCTTCAATAAAACGTTCGGCAAGCATTTCGTGAATGCAATCCTGGTAGCGGAACAACAGACGACTAATTTTTCACAAATATCGGGAGCCGGGGAAAATCCGCTATCGAATGATGTTGAAGAGCCAGTTGCCTTGTCGAAAACAAGTTTTAGCGGCGGCCGGTCTCAGTCTGCGCTCATCTCCTATATCGTGAGAGCCAACTACGAATTCGCAAACCGGTATCTGATCGGTGCGTCGTTCAGACGGGATGGTTCTTCGCGATTCAGCGAAAATAACCGTTGGGGTAACTTCCCGGCAGTTTCGGTGGGATGGCGAATCAGCGAAGAAGCCTTCATGGCAAGCAACAGCGCGATAAGCGATTTGAAGTTACGTGCGAGCTACGGTGTGACCGGTAACAACCAGAGCGGTAACTACGCCTGGATCTCGACAATATCCGGAAACCAGATTTATCAATTCGACAGGAGCGGCGGCACATCCTCAACGGGCTACACGATCCGCGCTCTGGCAAACCCTAATCTTTCATGGGAATCAACCTACATGACAAATGTTGGATTAGACGTTGGAATCCTGAATGGTCAGTTCACACTCTCCGCTGAATACTTTAACAATAGGACGACGGACATGATTATCCAGCGGCCGATTCCGCTCTCGTATGGATATGACACTGCACCGTTTGACAACGTGGGCGAAGTAGAAAATAAAGGATTCGAACTCGAACTTGGCTATATGAAGTCAGAAGGTCCGTTAACTTTCAATGTGTCTGGTAATCTGGCCGTTGTAAGAAACAACGTGCTAAGCCTCGGGGACGAGGGAACCACAATTTCGCAGGGAGCATGGTATGGGGATAACCTCACCAATACTGAAGTGGGACAGCCCATCGGCTACTTCAATGGCTACGTGGTAGACGGACTTTTTCAGGCAGGAGAGTCTTCGCCGCTGCAACCCAACGCAAGGCCAGGCGATATCCGGTTTAAGGACATCAATGGAGATGGCGCCCTGAACAGCGATGACAAAACGAACATCGGGCACTTCCTTCCTGATTTTTCCTATGGTCTGAATTTTTCCGCAAACTGGAGGGGTTTTGACGCCATGCTCTTCCTGCAAGGGGTATCCGGAAATGAGATTTACAGCGTGGTAAAATATGATCTCGAGGGAATGACGCGATTGTTTAATTCGGGATCTGCGGTATTGAATCGATGGACGCCGGAAAACACGAATACAACCGTGCCAAGAGCTGTTTCAAGCGATCCAAACCAAAATGCGAGAGCATCCGATCGTTTTGTCGAGGACGGATCATATTTCAGGATCAAGAATCTGACGATCGGCTACAATGTGCCCGCGGCTCTGATGCGGAACGCGGTGGCAAAACTGAGGATCTACGTAACATCACAAAACCTCCTGACAGCCACCAAGTACAAGAGCGGATATGATCCCGAAATTGGAAACAGAAATGCAAGCACCAACGGATTGACGCAAGGGATTGACTACGGGCAATTTCCTCAGGCAAGAAGCTTGATTGTTGGCGTGCAATTAGGTTTTTAACATTCCGAATCATTTAACAGACATAGCAATGAAAAGAAAATTGATATTATCACTAATAGGGGTGCTGGCATTTACCGTATCCTGCAACGATTCCGTACTCGACAAGGAGAATCCGAATGAATTTACTCCAGACTCGTTTTATAGGAACGGTGCGCAGATTGTGGGCGCCGTCAACTCAGTTTATTCCAGTTTGCAGAGTCTTGACCTGTTCTGTCGGGAATATTTCTTCTTACACGATCTCAGGTCCGACGATGTCGCTTCGGGCGGCGGGCAGTTGGAAACGCATCGGGCACAATTGCTACTCGGAACGCACGACCCTTCTAATGGCGTGCTTACTCAGGTTTGGGGCGGATGGTACAGGCTCATACACCAGGCCAACGTGGTGATTGAGAATGCACCCAATGCGTCGGAAGACGTTACGGAGGAATTGAAGAAAAGAGTGGACGGAGAAGCGAGATTTCTCCGGTCGCTGGCGTATTTCGATTTGGTGGTTGTATTCGGAGGCGTTCCGCTGATGGAGGCCTACGCAAAAGCTATCGGTGAGGATAAACCGCGGGCTTCGGTGGATGAAGTGTATGACTTTATCATCGCCGACCTCCAAACGGCCATCAGCAATCTTCCTGTGAAAGCCGCCTATGACGACAACAATATAGGGCGTGCCAACAAGGAAGCCGCACAGAACCTGTTAGCAAGGGTGTACATGCAGCGTGGAGAATATAGCTTGGCGCGTCCATTACTCGAGTCAATCATAAACAGCGGCGCGTTCGACGGATGGAAGGATATTCCGTACATTGAAAATTTCAGAGAGGAGAATGAGTTCAATGACGAGTCATTGTTCGAGGTTGCTTTCACGCTTGCTAACGGCGGATCGAGCTGGGATGCGACCGGCCAGGGAACAAGTACAGAAGTGACTTTCCGCGGGCAGGAGTATGGGCCCACCGCATGGAGAAACCTGATCCCTTCCACTTCTTTACTGAATGAATACGAAAAAGTCTCTTCGGGAGACGCGAAAGACGATCCCCGGTATGACCAGTCTTTTTACTTTATCGGCGATACGTATTTCAACAACACGAAAACGATTACGGATATGCAAGGGAGCGATCCTAAGATCAGCTGGAAAAAATATCAGAATATTTACAAAGCTGAAACGGAAAATCAACGATCGGGAATCAACATGCGGGTGATGCGGTTTGCAGAAGTATTGTTGAATATGGCCGAGTGCGAAAATGCACTGGGCAATGACCCGGCAGCGATCGGCTATCTCAATGAAGTGCGATCAAGAGTGGGTGTTGAAATGCCACCCTACCCAACGGCGAATTACCCAGTCAACAGCCCGGCGGAAGTCTTTAGGGCAATGGTTCACGAGAGACGTGTTGAATTGGCTGGCGAGCAGATCAGGAACCGGGATATACTGCGTTGGAGAAATCTGGGGAAACTTACTTCTGAACCGATCTCATACTTTACCGAAAAGCACGCGTTGGCACCGATACCTCAACGGGAAATTGATAGCAACGCGAAACTGACGCAGGCCGATCAGAATCCAGGCTACTGAATTTGGGTTATTTAAAATAGATAGAAAAGAGCAAGATTTTTCTTGCTCTTTTCGCATTAAATTAGATGTTATGTTGAGATTACTGTTACCACTATATCCTGCGAGGGATGCCGGAGTGCCGATGATTCAAAAGGCCGTTGTCTTATGGCGACTTTTTCTCATTCCGTGCGTGTTCACGTTTGTGTCTGGATGTGGCTCACGCGAGGATGACCCCCTGTTTAAATTGCTCCCTTCCGCTGAAACAAATATTACTTTTCAAAATACGCTGACAGAGTCCGACAGTTTCAATGTATTGACTTTTGAATACATTTATAATGGGGCAGGTGTGGGCGTTGGTGATGTAAATAACGATGGACTTACCGATATTTTTTTCGCCGGCAATATGGTTTCAAGTGCCTTATACCTGAACAACGGAAACTTTGAATTTACCGACATCACTGAACAAGCAGGCGTACAAACAGAAGCATGGTGTACGGGGATTTCAATGATTGACATCAATCAGGACGGACTATTGGACATTCATGTCTCCACCATTCAGCCCCATATTGACCGCGCAGCCGTTCCTAACCTTCTCTTTCTCAATAAGGGCGTGGATTCGGATGGTATTCCTGTCTTTGAAGAAGTGGCGGCGGAAATTGGCCTGGCCGATTCCAGTTATACCACACAACTGGCTTTTCTTGACTACGATCTCGATGGCGACCTCGATGCCTATGTGTTGACAAATGCGCTGGAGACGTACAACAGAAACCAGGTCATGGAACTCCGGAATGATGGCACTGGCAAAAGTGTTGATCGATTTTACAGGAATGAAGGGATCGTTGACGGGCTGCCGGTATTTACTGATAGGTCGCAGGAGGTTGGCATACAGACCGGCGGCTGGGGGCTCGGAATTGTCGTAAATGATATTAATCGTGATGGTTATCCCGATGTGTACGTAGCCAATGATTTCATGTCGAATGACCATCTGTATATCAACACAGGGAAAGGCGGGTTTGTCGATAGAATTCATTCAATGATGAAGCACCAGGAGCAGAATGGAATGGGCATGGACATAGCCGACGTCAATAACGACGGTTTGAATGACATCGTGGTGTTGGATATGCTGCCCGACGACAACCTCCGCCAGAAAACAATGTTTTCAACCGTTGGCTATGATCGGTTTCAACTTTTCCGCAAAAAAGGCTACGAGGATCAATACGTCAGGAACGTGCTCCAACTCAACAACGGAAACAATACGTTCAGCGACATTGGATACCTTTCCGGAATCTATGCCACCGACTGGAGTTGGAGCAGTTTGTTGGCCGATTTCGATAACGATGGCTACCGCGACCTGTTCGTAGGTAACGGCTATCGCAAAGACATTACTGACCAGGATTTTATTGCCTACGGTAAAGGACTTTCTCTGTTCAGTACGGATAAAAACCGGATGAAGGTTATTCGCGAGGAAGTGGAGAAGCTCCCTGGTGTGCTGAAGCCCAATTTCCTTTTCAGGAATAATGGCGATCTGACCTTCACCGACAAGGCAAAGGAGTGGGGCCTCGATCAGCCGTCCTATTCGAACGGTGCCGCCTATGCAGATTTTGACAATGATGGCGACCTTGACCTGGTAACGAACAACATCAACGATGAAGCCTTCGTTTATCGCAACGAACTTATTAACGATCAATCTGTGAATGACCACCGGTTTCTGCGGATCAGGTTGCAGGGAGAGCGGGGCAACCTTCACGGATACGGAACAACGATCCAGGTCTACGCGGGAAATAAAACCTGGTACGCGGAACACCAGACCATAAGAGGATATAAGTCGACGGTTGAAAACATTGTACATTTCGGGCTGGGAAAAATGAGCCAGTCAACCATTGACTCAGTGAAGGTTTCCTGGCCGGGTGGCAAGCGTCAGCACTTGCGCGATATACCTGTGAACCAAACAATAACCCTGAATATCCTCGACGCCAGGGTAAGTGGTGAGGCCCCGGTTTCCACAAGCGCCCTTCTGAATGAGTCTGCAAATTCGTTCGATATACACTATAAACATGAGGAAACGGAATTTGTGGATTTTCTGCAAGGCCAGTTTCTACTGCCGCATAAGCATTCCCAGGGAACGCCCGGGCTCGCCGTAGGCGATATCAATGGCGACCGACTTGATGATTTCATTGTCGGAGGCTCGGCAAATAAACCTGCGAGGATTTTCGTGCAGCGTAATGATGGATCATTTAAAGCGGACTCCCTGCCACAGAAGGAGGCCGAAGACATGGGTATCCTTCTTTTCGACGCGGACGATGATGGTGACCAGGACTTCTACTGCGTCAGCGGGAGTTCAGAATTCAAAGGCGACGAATTGAAGTATCAGGATCGGTTTTATCGAAACTCCGGCGCAGGAACTTTCGAGCTTGACCCGAATGCGTTGCCCGCGACGACGAGCAGCGGAAGCTGTGTAGTGGCAAATGATTTTGACCAGGATGGAGATCTTGACCTCTTTGTCGGCGGAAGGGTTGTTCCAATGCGCTACCCGGAAGCGCCCGAAAGCTATCTCCTGGTCAATAGAGGAAACGGAAAATTCGATAACCTGACAGCAGCGTTTTCATCGGAGCTGGCCAATGTTGGAATGGTAACATCAGCCCTCTGGTCGGATGTAAATAACGATGGCTGGACCGACCTCGTGGTCGTTGGTGAATGGATGCCCATAACATTTTTTATTAATGATAACGGAAAATCGTTTGCGCCTTTGCGCATTGAGAATTCGTCAGGTTGGTGGAACAGCATTTCAGGAGGTGATTTCGACAATGATGGCGACACCGATTACATCGCCGGCAACCTTGGACTGAATTCGATCTATAAAGCGTCGGTGGACGAGCCCGTTTGCGTTTATGCGAAAGATTTTGACGGGAATGGATCGGTGGACCCGATTCTTTGCCGTTATATTCAAGGCAAGGAATATCCTGTTCATCCGCGTGGCGCATTGACCGGTCAGATCCCCGGTCTTCGCGGAGTGGCCCTCACCTATGCGCAGTACGGCGGCATGGGCATACGGGACCTTTTTTCTAAAGAGCGATTTGACCATGCGTTGACGTTGAAAAGCGCGATGTTTACCTCCGTGTACATCAGGAACAACGGAAACAACGAATTCACGATAAAAGCCTTGCCGGCCGAAGCACAATTTTCGCCCATGTACGGCACGTTGGTCACTGACGTGGACGAAGATGGAAACCTGGATGTCCTTACCGTGGGTAATTCGTACGCCTCGGAAGTCCTGACCGGGTACTACGACGCCGGTATCGGCAATTTTCTTCAGGGAGACGGACAGGGGAATTTCCGGTCAGTTCCGGCGACGAAATCCGGATTCTTTGTCGATGGTGATGCCAAGGCAATCGCAAAATTAGTTTCCCGGGAGGGAAGAGCGTTATTTTTGATTACACAAAACCGCGACAGCCTCAAAGTATTTACAAAACCTGCACCCGCTGGCCATTCCTCTGATAGCGTGGTAACGTTGAACCCGGATGACGGATACGCCACGGTGGAGCTTGTCAATGGAAACAAGAGAAAGCACGAGATCTACCTGGGCAGCGGATATCTTTCTTCTTCAACCACTGCCATTATTAAAAACAAGAATATTTCGCGTATTACCGTAGGTGACAGGAGCAGCGGCAATTTGTGACGTGTTGTTATGAAAAATAGGTTCGGTATCGGGTTGATCTTGTTTTGTTTATTCATTCTCTCGTGCGGCCGTAAAGACGGTTCTCACCGGCGGATGTTGTCGATTCTGAAGCAGCAACAAGCGACCTATCATCGCTTTGACAACTTCTATGCCCCGGATGCGCAAATCAGCTACTTCGATTCATTGATCAATGGCTCGAATAGTAAGCAAGACATCATGCGATACACTTATAGTAAGGCCAGGGCACTCATTGCCTTGGGAAGGGAGGAGGAGGCGGTGGAGATTCTCAAACCACAGGTGGAAAGGATTCGTGCAGAAAAAATTCAGGGCATGGACCAGTTGAAGGAACTTCTGGGGCTGGCCTTTCTCAGGGGCGGAGAACGGGTAAATTGCATCACGAATCATTCACCCGAAACCTGCATATTGCCAATTCAGGGCGCTGGTATTCACCAGGTGCCGGAAGGCTCACGCAATGCCGCACGGGTGTATGAGGAATTGCTGAAGGACAACCCGGAAAATCTGGAGTATCGCTGGCTCCTCAATATTGCTTACATGACGCTGGGTAAATATCCTTTTGATGTTTCTGAAGAAGTGCGTCTTCCCGGTCTTGATCTTTCCGTTCCCGGTATTGACTCCGGCATTTTCATAAAGCCATTTCAGAACGTGGCCGCTGAACTTTCGCTGGATGTGAATAATATGGCGGGAGGCTGCGTCTTCGACGACTTCGACAACGATGGTTATTTGGACCTGGTAACGTCAGCCTGGGGGGTGGAAGATCAAATGCATTATTTCAAAAACAATGGTGACGGCACCTTCAGCGATCATTCGGCTTCATCAGGGCTAAAAGCGCTTACCGGTGGCCTGAACCTGATGCAAATGGATTATAATAATGATGGATTCAAAGACATCTTTGTCTTACGAGGGGCCTGGCTTCACGGCGAATATGGAAAGCAACCGAACTCGCTATTGAAAAATAACGGCGACGGCACATTTACTGATGTTACCACCGATAGCGGCCTTTTGTCGTTCCACCCAACCCAGACTGCAACCTGGAATGATTTCAATAATGATGGCTGGCTGGATGTATTTATTGGCAACGAGTCGTGGGAAGGGAACGCATCCTCCGGCCCGCACCCTGCGGAACTTTTTATCAACAATCAGGATGGCACGTTTACAAACGTTGCCGCACAATCCGGGGCTGATGTAGTTGGTTTTGTGAAAGGCGTGACTTCAGGTGACTATAACAATGATGGATGGAAGGATATCTTCGCAACATCATTATCGGGAGCGCGCTTCTTGCTAAAGAATAAAGGGGTTGCCGGAAAAATCCCCGCATTTGAGGAAATCGCAAAACAGGCAGGCGTTTTTGGTGATGGAATTGTCAGGACTTTTCCCACCTGGTTCTGGGATTACGACAATGACGGTTGGCTCGACCTGTTTGTAGGAGACTTTACGTTCGACCGGCCGATCGCCTCGTACTCGGCTGCAGAGGCGCTGAATATCCCGACCGGTACCTCAGGCGCATGTATCCTGTACAGGAACAACCGCGATGGAACGTTCACGAATGTATCGCAGGAGGTGGGTTTGACGAAGAAGGCGTTTGCCATGGGCGCGAACTTTGGCGATATTAATAATGACGGGTTCCTTGATATTTATTTAGGCACCGGAAATCCTGACCTGGAGTCAATCGTTCCGAATAAGCTTTTTCAAAGTATAGGCGGAAAAAGGTTCGTGGACATCACCGCACCCGCGCGGGTTGGACATCTCCAGAAGGGGCACGCAATCTCTTTTGCTGATGTCGATAATGACGGCGACCAGGATATTTACATCGACCTTGGCGGCGCATACAAAGGCGATTCGTTTTACAATGCGTTCTATGTTAATCCCGGACAGGGTGAAAGGAATAACTGGATAACGCTCGACCTGATAGGAACAAAAACAAACCGGGCCGCGATTGGCGCGCGAATAAAGATTACATTTACCGAAGAGGGGAAAAAACGAACGGTTTATCGCGATGTAAATTCGGGTGGCAGTTTTGGGGCTTCGCCGTTGAGAAGAGAAATTGGTATTGGCGGGGCGCTGATGATTGATGAACTGGAAATCAATTGGATGCACAAGTCAAGGCAGATATTCAGAAACCTTAAAGCAAACCGTTTCCTGCGAATTGTTGAGGGGAGCGATATGGTGGAAGAAGTTAAGTTGCACTCTTTGGATTTTGGGCTTAACGCTCAACCGGCTCATACGCATCATGACAATTTGTGATGAGTTTAACAGGATGCGTTGGATGTCAGGACGATTTGTTTGAAGGCAAGGCATTGGAATCAATGTGAGGATTATTGTAAAGAACATGAAAAAGAGAACAATTATATTATTTTGCGTACTTCTTCTGGCTACATCCGGTTGTGTGTGGGGCCAGGACCTGAAGCTCAACGAGCTTGAGTATTTCGAGACGCAGGGGGTCAACGTGCTGGTGTACAGCAACCTTTTTACGGGTGGTTTCAACGATGAAAAAAACGCCGGCATAGAATTGATCCACCACGGCGTGAGAACCGCGCAGGGTGGGGCGGTGCGCCTTTCGCATACGCCGGAACAGTGGGACCTTGTGCCCGAAATTCCTTCCCGAAAGGTAGACCCCGCCTCAAAATCCATCGCGGCTGCGTTAAGGTATGGCGACTACAACTTTGAGTCGCGCGTGGTGGTGACGGCGAAGGGCAAGGGTGTGGAGATCGCCGTATACCTCGATAAGCCCGTACCCGAAACACTCGAAGGGAAAGCGGGATTCAACCTCGAGTTCCTTCCATCGCAATACTGGAACAAGGCCTACCTGATGGATGGCCGCTACAATCGATTCTCACGCTATGTGGTGGGCAACACCGTTACCAGGCCCAACAGTGAAAAGCCAAAGCAGTTCAAGGGCTATAAAACTTCCGACGACCGCGGCACGGGGAAATTTATCGACCCGCTTCCCCTCGAAAAAGGACGAACGCTGATCCTCGCGCCGGATGAGCCCGCGCGTCTGGTGAAGATCACCTCGCCGGATGCGGACCTCATGGTGTTCGACGGCCGTGTGCTGGCACAAAACGGATGGTTCGTCGTCCGAAGCATCCTCCCCGCGGGAAAGACAGGAAAGGTCCTGACCTGGACGGTTGAGCCGAACGCCATCGACGGCTGGACCCGGGAGCCCAACATCGGTTTCTCCCAGGTGGGCTATGTGCCGTCGCAACCCAAGGTCGCCGTCATCGAGCTGGACAAAAACGACAAACCCCTGGCTACCGCGTCGCTGTACAAGATTGGAAACGATGGCAACGCCGCGGAAGTGTTCAGCGGAAAAACAGAATCCTGGGGTGACTACTACAAGTACCACTACGTAAAATTCGACTTTAGTCCGGTGAAGGATCCCGGCATCTATTACATCCGCTACGGCGATGTGAAGACGAACAACTTCATCATACAGGACAATGTCTACGACAAGATCACCGACGCTACCAGCGACATCTGGATCCCAATCCACATGAACCACATGTTCGTAAACGAGGCGTACCGGGTGTGGCATGGGGAGCCGTTCAGGGAAGGGTATCTCCAGGCGCCGCCGAACACCGATCATTTCGACCTTCATGCTCAGGGACCCACGACCGACACGCGGTACAAGGCGCTCGAACTGATCCCCGGATTGAATGTCGGCGGTTTCTTTGACGCGGGAGATTTCGACATCGAGACCGGATCGAACATCAACGTGGTGCAAAACTTCGTGCGCACCTGGGAGTATTTCAAACCCCTGCGTGATCAGACCTTTGTGGATCACCGGCAGCGCTACGTTGAACTGCATCGCCCCGATGGAACACCCGACGTCTTGCAGTTCATCGAACATGGCACCATGAACCTGGTGGCGCAGGCCGAGATCGTGGGCCACATGACGGAGACGCTCTCCAACGCCGTCCTTGACAACTACCATCACCTCGGTGACGCGGCGTCAATCACGGACGGCCTCCCTTATAATCCCGGACTTGGCCCTTACGAAATAGCCGCAGACGGCAGGTCAAGTGGCGTGAAGGATGACATGTGGGCCTTTACCAGCCGGAATCCCAACCGCGATCTTCGCGCAGCCACGACGTTCGCCGCCGCCAGCCGGGCGCTGAAGGGCTACAACGACGACCTCGCCTCACGGGCGTTGCAACAGTCCAAACGGTTGCTGAAAGAGGCAACGGCGCTGCTTGCGGACCAACCACAGGATACGTCCGGGTGGGGACGGTTGGCGGGCGTCGGCACCAACCTTCAACTGTTCATCGCGACGGGTGAGGAGCAATACCGCGACAAGTTTCAGGCGCTGTTGTGGCCGGCGTTGGATCGCAACGTCACGTTCATCCTCCTGACCGCACTCAACGCCATACCCCACATGGACGCATCCTTCCGGGAGAGGCTTCGCCCGTATGTGGCAAAGTATAACGACTACATCCTGGAACTTGAAAAGGACAACCCCTACGGCGTGCCGATCACCTTGGGCAACTGGGCGGGTAGTGGCGCCATTGTGAATTTCGGCACCACCATCTGCTTCGCCAACAAATATTTCCCCGAAGTTGTGGACGCGAGCCATGTGTACAAAGTTACCAACTGGTTGTATGGCTGTCACCCGTATCACAACTATTCCCTTGTGGCAACGGTGGGGGCTACACGTCCCAAGGAAGTCTTCTATGGAAACAACCGCGCGGACTTTTCATTTATCCCCGGCAACGTCGCTCCCGGCATCCTGTTCCGAAAGCCGGACCACTTCGAAAACTATGACGACTGGCCCTTTCTGTGGGGACAAAACGAAGGCACGATCAACGGGAATACGAGTTACCTGATCTTCGGGTCGGCGTTTAAGGGTATGGGGTTGCAGCAGAGGTGAACGGGAGGGATGCCCTCCGCGGTCTTGAGGCAGCCCTGCGCGCGCTGCAGGCCTGATGCTCCGTTCCACGGCTGTGAGCCCTGGAATCGAAAAACCCCTCCGCGGTAAAAAAATATCGGGGGCATCGTCCAGCGCCAACGGCACCCGGATGCCGGCGCACATCACCCCGGCAATCCCGGTTGACGAGTTTGCCTGACCTGGGCAAATTCGAAGGGCCGAGGTCAAACAGCTTACGTAACGTCATTCCCAATTCATTCGTCATTCGTCATTCGTCATTCGTACTTCGTAATTCGTACTTCGTAATTCTGATTCCCCTGGTTGAAAACGAACCTTTATCTTTACACCAGCGTTGAAGCCGCGAAATGACATATGAAAAAATTAGGGTTTTTATCGTTCGGACATTGGTCTAACCGCCAGGGCTACCAGACCCGCACGGCAAGCGACACGTTGCTTCAGTCCATCGACCTGGCCGTCGCCTGCGAGGAAATGGGGTTGGATGGCGCCTATTTCCGGGTGCATCATTTCGCGGCCCAGCTGGGATCGCCGTTTCCGTTGCTGGCGGCGGTAGGGGCGAAGACCCGCAAGATCGAGATCGGGACGGCCGTGATCGACATGCGCTATGAGAATCCGCTGTATATGGTGGAAGATGCCGGCGCTGCCGACCTCATCTCCGGGGGTAGGCTGCAACTGGGCATCAGCCGGGGCTCGCCGGAACAGGTCATCGAGGGATGGCGCTACTTTGGCTATGCGCCGGCGGATGGCGAAACCGACGCCGACATGGGCCGCCGTAAAGGTTTGGCGTTCCTCGAGAAGTTGAAAGGGATCGGATTCGCCCAACCCAATCCCTATCCGATGTTTCCCAATCCGCCGGGCTTGTTGCGGCTGGAACCGCATTCCGAAGGCTTGCGCGACCGGATCTGGTGGGGCGCGGCTTCCAACGCCACGGCGGTGTGGGCCGCCGAAAACGGGATGAACCTGCAAAGCTCCACCCTGAAATTTGACGAAAGCGGCAAACCGTTCCACGTGCAGCAGGCAGAGCAAATCCGGTTGTACAAAGAGGCATGGAAAAAGGCAGGCCACAAGCGCGAGCCGAGGGTGTCCGTAAGCCGCTCCATTTTTGCATTGGTGACTGACCAGGACCGGTACTACTTCGGACAGGAATCCGACCGGTCAGACCAGATCGGCTATATTGAAAGCGACAAGCGCGCCATCTTCGGCAGAAGCTACGCGGCGGAACCGGACCAGCTTATCAAAGAACTGGCGGCGGACGAGGCCATCCAGGAAGCAGACACGCTCCTCCTGACGATACCCAACACGTTGGGTGTCGATTACAATGTTCACGTGCTGTCTTCCATCCTGAAGCATGTCGCGCCGGGATTGGGGTGGCGGTAGGTGGGATGAAGCGTTCACCGGAAGATTGCGCGGCCAACAGAGACGAGCATGAAATATGTCAAGATTGAAGGAGGCGCGAAGCTGGCGGAATTCATTTCGCCCATGGCCACCACGTTGAGCAATGCGCCGGCATTCGACGACCCGAAATGGCTGTTTGAAATCAAGTGGGACGGCTACCGGGCTATCGCGGAATTGAACGGAAAAGACACGCGGTTTTATTCCCGCAACGGCCTGTCTTACAACAAAGCGTATCCAAAGATCTACGACGCGCTCGTAAAGCTGGACATCGACGCCGTCCTCGATGGGGAAGTGGTCGTGTTCCGGGATGGGCTGCCATCGTTCCAGGCGATCCAAAACTACAAGAGCACACAGAACCTGCCGATTCAATTCATCGTGTTCGATTGCCTCCGATTAAACGGCAAAGACATCACGAAGCTGAAACTGACGGAACGCAAAGAACTTCTGCAAGCGGTGTTGCCGCAAAGCGATACCATCAAATATTGCGACCACGTGGAGGAAGACGGAGTCGCCTTGTTCGCGCAGGCCACGAAGATGAAACTCGAAGGCATCATCGCCAAGCGGATGGATAGCAAATACTACCCCGGCAGGCGATCCAAAGAGTGGCTCAAGATCAAGAACGTCAATGTCGATGACTTCAGGATAGTAGGGTGGACCGACCCGAAGGCCAGCCGCCAGTACTTCGGCGCGTTGCTGCTCGCCAGGGAAGAGGATGGCGCGTTGATCTACGCCGGCGAGGTGGGTACCGGCTTTACAAACGAATCGTTGAGGAGCTTGTACGCAAAACTGCAGCCCCTCGAAGTCGATGCGTGCCCACTGGATGTGCCGGTGAAAAAGGACAAGGACTTTCACTGGGTGGAGCCAAAGTACACCTGCCAGGTGCAATATGCCGAGATCACGAATGACGGCTATGTGAGGCATCCGTCGTTTTTGGGATTGAGGTGGGATAAGTAAGGCCTGGTCATTGACTCGAGGGATCGTACATTCCGTCCTCGATCCAGACATCCCCCGTTACCGAAAAAGACGTTGAAGCCATCGCCCGCTGCCTGGCTTTCCAGCCCTGTGCCGCCTGTACTGAGGGAGAATGTTGGTGAACAGCGCTGCAAGCAGGGTCGAAGGATCCGGAAATTCAGGCCCTGGCCCATTCTCTAATCCAACACCGCCGGCAAGATTTTACCCCTCATGATCCCATACGTCCGTGCTTCCGCACCCGTATTATATGCCCCTCCTGTAAATACAACCACCATATTCAAATCCTCCAGCACATACATCACTTGTCCGCCGTTGCCATGCGCATAGTATGCGTTGATGGTTTTTCCGTTCACCACCCAGGAAGTGTACCACCAGTAATATCCGTATTGGGTACCAGTACGCTGACCAGGAATGGCGCCATCGGGACGGGTAGACTCCTTGATCCACTCCGGAGAAATAATTTGTTCCCCGTTCCATGCCCCGTCATTCAGAAATAACAAGCCAAATTTCAAAAAGTCCCTCACCCGCATGTGCAGTTGCCCGCCGGCGTATGCAGGTCGCGCGGGAATGTACTCCCACTGGTAATCGGTTATCCCCAACGGGGTAAATAGGTTTTCCCTGGCAAACTCAAAGCTTGTGGCGCCGAAGCTTTTGGCAACAACGGCGCTCAGGATGATCGGCGCCCCAGAGCAGTAACTGAACTGCTCGCCGGGTGCGTGGACCACCCGCAAGTCAAGGATGAATTTGAACCAGTCGTCCGTGACGTACATTTTTTCCTGGTTCCCCGGAGATCCCTTATACCAGTCGTTGCACTCAAGGCCTGTACGCATTCGCAGGAAGTCCCTGATGGTCATGGTCGCCTTCCGGTCGTCCCAATGTTGTATGTTATCGTATTCCGGGAAGAAGTTGAGCACCTTTTCATCCACGCCTTCGACGACACCCTTGTCGATGGCGATTCCCATCACGGCAGAAACAAAACTCTTGCTGGCAGACCTGAGGTCCTGCTTTCTCTCACGTTGCCAGCCGTTGAAATAGCCCTCCACCACCAGCTTGTTATTCCTGGCTATGAGCACACTCCTTATCCCGTTGGAGCCGTCTTGCTGCATTTGAGCGATCAGCCCATACAGTCGCGCAGAATCAAGTCCTTCCCGCGAAGGGGAGGAGACAGCGATACCATCGTCCAGGGCAGGTGGTAATTTCAGATAGTCCGCCATGTTGGTCGGATCTTCTTCGCCGAGCATCAATTGATCACATCCCGGCAGGAACAGGCAGATGATGACGATGGTGGTAGCGGCGCGTCTCATTTGTCGTTGTTCAAATTAAAACGGAACCCTGTCACTAACGCGTTTCCATAGAGATTCAACGGCGCGATATCTGTATTCCTTAAATAGGAATATTCGTAGCGCAGAACAAAATCTATTTCCGGCCTTAGACGGCGAAGAAAATCGACGTTGAACCGAATCAGTGATACCGGGTTTACGATCCTGAACGCTGCATCATCGACCAGCACATGGACGGCGCCCTTTTGGTACTGCTGCTCGAAGTCCAGGTTGATACCGCCATCGTAGTTTCCCCGCTTCACAAATCCGAGCAATGGCACTGAGAGCGATAGCTGCAGCCGGTTGCGGGATGAGATTTCCATCCGGTCAAATATGAACAGGTTTGCAGTGTGGTAGGTCGCTACGGATACTTCATCATGTTCGTCAACATTTTCAATGACATAGTTTGATGACGAAAGCTGACCGCCAAAATATAAGCTCCCGCTGGCTTGCCCTATGGAATGGGAGAGGACCTGCCGCGCATAAGTTACCCCCAGCCAAATGTGGATCATGTTTGCATCCGGTCGTGGAGCGGGAGCTGAGGCGCTGCCAGTGATCCCTCCGGCTTCTATCCGCAGGTATGATTGATGGCTTGCGCGTTCATAGGAAAGAACGCCTGTAAAATTTGTCCCCTTGTATTTCACACGCTCGTGTGAGAAAGCCTCATCGATGAATCGGTGGTGCGCCGCGCCTGCTTTGAATGAAAGGCTTTTTGAAACATCGGCACTTTGTTGCCCATAGATGGCGTTTGCCAGGAGGATAAGCAAGAACGTCAGGAGGTAGCCGTGGAGGGACATTTCAGGCAACTTTTAGGGTTAGTCATTTGGGGCAGGGTGTCAAGCCCTAAACAAAGTTAAGCATCTGCATCTACATCTGGACACGGGCTCACACCTATCACAATGGATTTTTCGGTGAAAAACCGTGAAACCGTGTGACCATATTCCGGGATCGCCGCTGAAGCTTGAAGTTTCGATCAATTAGGGGAGGAGCTACCCCGATCTTATACCAGTAGCCAAGGGAAAGCACCTGCGTCTCGCCCTGTAGGGGCGGCATGTCGGTAACCGGGGCTTCAGCCCCGG
>CAZKBK010000024.1:0-16671 GCA_964551035.1 uncultured Roseivirgaceae bacterium
GGCCTCCCTTTTTGTTAATTATTACAAAAGTTTTCCCCGGACAACACTGATTCGTAATTCGTAATTCGTAATCACTGCTGTCCGGTAAAAATTAGAATTTTACATATAAACTTTGTTCGTAGACCAGAATCGGCGATTTGGGTTGAGTTTGAAAATAGAACCCCCTGTTCGCGCCTGAGTCTCCACAGTCCCTGCAGATTTGACGCATATTTTTATCTTCGGCCTGGCAGGGGCATGCGCGGATCAAAATCAGCGGCAAATCTGTAGGGACGGGGCCCCGCGGCCCTGGAGCGGGCTATGGAATGCGCTTGTTGATGGCAAGAGGAACGATGACAAATATAGTTGACACGTCACGCGAGGAATCTCCCCGGACAGCAATGATTCGTAATTCGTACCTCGCAATTCGTACCTCGTACCTCGTACCTCGTACCTCTCCCCTCGCCTCTTCCTCCCTTTATAACCGCAACCTCACATTGCGCTTCTCGAGCCATCCTGCGGCGAAGACACATAGCAGGGCAAAAGCGGCGCATTTGACAAGTCCGGTCGCTCCCGTCAACATGACCGCTGGCCAATGAATTCCGGCGAACACAACAAGGGCATAGGCATAATGCGGGAGCAGGTAGGTGAGCAACGTGTTCGTGCCGGCGGGCTTAATGAAAGTAAACCACGAGGCCTTTCCCTTTACATCGGCAAGCCAGTAAATAAGCACAAACGCAAACAGGGTAATCGCGCTGCAGATCAATACCCACGGCGGGGTAGCGCCGAGTTTTGCGATGATCCAAAACCGGTTGGTCAGCATCCCGGCCAAAAAGAGCACCGCAGCAACACCCGAAAAAAGCGCGAGTACTTTTGTATCCTTCCCTTGTCCGCGGAGTTTGAGGTACAACGTTGAGACCACCACGCCACCCATCGTGAGAAAGGGAAGGGAACCGTTGCCGATGGGTTCCATGACCACGCTCAGGGCGCCGAATGAAATTGTCTTTTCCATGGCCGCCATCGATGCGCCGAGCAGTGCGATCCAAACCGGCAGCAGATATTTGAGCCTCGGTCCGGTTAGCGCATAGATAAGACCCGACAGGAGGTAGCACCACCCGATCAGCCCGAGTATGCCCCACCAAAAGACGGAAAACGTTTCGGCGTCGCGACCCACGCGGATGAGACCGAGAAGCGCGAGCAGTCCACCGATGCCAACGGCGCGTCCGACCCAGGGATATGTACGCGGCAACGACCGCGGGTAAGCGTTCCAGATCAGAACAAAGCATGTGCATACGCAGACGTTGTACAAGAGCCTCGGCAACCCGGTCGCCTCTGCATTGATGTTTTCGCCGTTGACGAGAAACAAGCCCATGACGAGCAAGGCTACACCACGAACAAGCACGTGAAACAGAATTTGTTTCCGGCCATCGCCCTTTCGCTTCCGGTTCGCAATGGCAAACGGGATGGACATGCCCACGATGAAGAGAAAAGCCGGGAACACCACGTCTGACAAACCCATCCCGTCCTGATCTGCAGTGGTGTGCAGAAGCCATGCGGGAATGCCGGTGAGCGTCCAGAGATCGTTCACGAAGATCATCAGCACCATGGTGATGGCCCGGAGAATATCAATGGAAAGCAGCCGGTGCGATCCCAGCGCGGTCGTGGTTGGCGAAGGGGCCAGGGTGGATGAGGATGTATTCATGGTTTAGCGATGATCCCACAAGATAGGCAACTCTTGAAATCTCTCTCAGCTCTACCACCGGGAATCCCTGCAAAGGTGTATCAAAGTTCTTGCCTTCGAATGGCGTCCGCGCATCGCCCTCCTAGAATAGGAGATGAACACATTTCGAAAGCGTGGAGACCGTTGGGCCACCTCCCTGGAAAAAGGTAACCAATGGATCAAAAAGCATTTCCCATTTATTGGGGCCGAATGAAAATTGTAATACCTTAATCCTATCAAAAAAAAATCAAAATGAAGTGGCTGTCCCCCCAGTTCAGACTGCCGGGAACCAGAATGATTGCTCAACGATAAGAATATCCATATATGACGCTAACATCATCCTCCTATATGCTGGTTCTCTGGCCATTCCTTATGGCCGCCGGGTTGCTCTTGTTCGTTCTGGTGCTGATCGATGTGGTAAGGAAGGATCTGAAAACGGTAGACAAAGTGCTCTGGCTCTTATTGCCTCTTCTTCTGCCGGTAGTCGGCGCACTCATCTATCTCTTCCTCAGGAAAAAGATCGCGGGCGCACCCTCCTAGACTTCAACATATTCCCGCAGGTATTCAAAACCAGGTGTCAACGCACCGTCACGCGCAACAGTAGCGCGCTCGATGACCTCGTCACGGTCATTGATAACCAGCATAGGGATCACACGGTCGAGGAGGTCCCTCCCGAATTCTTCCGAGGCGCTGCGAGGCAATTCACAGGGCAGGTTGTCGATCGCCATCACGGTAACGAAACGCTCATCGCCCAATGCCGGCTGAACCGAGTCCGTGGCGGCATCGAAATCATACAACGGATCGACGATGGTCGTTGCTTTCTTCGTGCTGGGGATGGATCCATTGATGTCACAGGTGATGTCCGCGATCACTTTGATCCTGAAGTCGTCGGTGAGCATTTGTTCCCGGGTGAACAACACAGGTGCCTTCGGATTCCAGTACGCGCCGGCCAGGAGCATGTCGGCTACTTTCGTGTACGCTGAAAAAATGGAATCGTATCGCTCAGGATTTCGATGAAATTCCTCGCGGTTGAAACTGCCCCCTTCTTTCCGGCGATGATAATCACCACTGCTCAGCTGAACGTAAACCGGTTCATCAAACGTGCGGTTGAGAAAATCCTGCGGGCTCACCTTCCTGATCCCCGCCGTGTCAAGGGTCTCCATGGAACCTTTCGCCACGCGGCCGGCCCCCGTGAGAATGATCTTCACCGCGGGAAGACTCACCTTCCTCAGCTCGAGCTTTAAATCATTTACATCAAAACACTCGTACGCGCGCCGCAATGAGAAGAGGTTATAGCGCCGCCCATAGGTCAGTAGTCCATTGTAAGCGCCAACGATCCCCGCATATCGTCCGAAGGCAACGAGCCGGTTACCGGATTTGTCCTTCAGGGCCTCGTAGTCGATCAGTCGGATGCGTTTGTTCAGTATTTCCCGTAGCAAGCCCCGGTTGTAGGGCTGCATCTTCATGGTGTGGGAAAAGAACAGGTACGTTTTGCCCGCGATAAGGGCATCGACCGGCACTTCCTTGATGCCCATGAGGATTTCACAATCACTGACATTTGGCGCCACCGTCATTCCGACGGCGGTGTATTCGTCATCTTTAAAGGACCTGACGTCGCTTTGCTGTACAACAATCTTCACATGCGGATACCGCTGTTCAATTTCTTCGCATTGCAGCGGTGTAAAGGGAACGCGCTTGTCGGGCGGTACTTTCCCTTCGCGGATCAGTCCAATGGTCAATGGCTTCATGAGTACTAAAAGAAAAACGTCGAAAATGTTTACGAACGCTCGAGGAAACTCCCAAGCAGGGAACCGCCTTCCTTCCGCGCATTACCGCCATAGGGCGCCAGGGCCTGAACAAGCTTCCGGATGGGCATCGACTGCAACCAAACTTTGCCCGTTCCCCGCAGGGTCGCCAGAAACAGCCCTTCACCGCCAAAGATCATCGACCGAAGGCCTCCCGACGCCTGAACATCGAAGTCGATCTGCGATTCGAAGGCAACGACGCAACCGGTATCCACGCGCAGCGTTTCGTTGTTCAGTGTGCGCTCGATAACGTACCCGCCGGCATGAACGAACGCGTTCCCATCGCCCTGGAGTTTTTGGAGGATAAAACCTTCTCCGCCCACCAGTCCTGAACCGAGGCGGCGATTGAAAGTGATTGAGACCTTTGTTCCGAATGCCGCACAGAGAAAACCATCTTTCTGAACGACCAGTTCGTTGGCCGGGCACTTCGAGAGATCCATCGGAATGACCGTACCGGGATAGGGCGCCGAAAATCCAACCTTCGCTTTGCGGCTGCCGCGGTTTGTGAAGTGCGTCATGAATATTGACTCCCCCGTCAACATCCGGCTTCCCGCCGAAAGGAGCTTGTCGAACAGTCCCTGGCTGGGATTGGACCCATCGCCCATTTTTGCCTCAAAGGCGATTCCATCCTCCATAAAGAGCATTGCCCCTGCTTCGGCGATGACGGTTTCATTGGGGTCGAGTTCCACTTCAACAATCTGAATGCTTTCACCCCGGATCTGGTAATCGATGACGTGCGATCGGCTCATAGAATTCTTTTATTTCGTTTTGAAGTATTTGAAGATCGGGTAGTCCAATGTCTTCTGACCGGCATCCCCTGAAAAATAGTCATCAAGAAAATTCCACGCGACCACGCCATCGTCGGACTGTGGTTCAAGGATGTAGAAAATAAGATTGGCCAGAGGCTGCGCGAGGTCGACCACGTAATCTCCTTTGCGGAACTTTGCCCTCCGGCTTTCGAAAGTTCCGTCCACGCGCGCCATGAAGTGGCCTTCAAACTTTCGGGCCGCCTTCTCATACGAGGACACGCGAAACACTTCGCCTTCGAACGACGTGTTTCGGGCGAGTTCCGTTACCTCGACACCGTGCCGCCTCAACAACCGGACGATCTCATCCAATTCCCCTGGGATCACATAGCCCCGCGGGATGACACTCTCCACGGTGGGCTCAAAACGCGCGTAATACACGACGCTGTCCAGTTCCACAACCTTCCCCGTGCGCACGAGTTCCACGGAACCGTCGGCTTGGGTGAACGGAATATATTCGTATGTGGGAAAATTTTCCAGGACACGATCCGGAACCATTTCGAACCGAACGCCTTTTTTGTCGCGGCCGGCGCCCTCCACCACACGGGAAATCGCTGCCTGTTCCGCCTTGCGGTTGATCGCGGTCATCTCGTCAATGTGGCGATGCGTATACTCCAAAATCCCGAGGACGAAATGATAGGTGGAATGAATGCGTTGATAGAAACGCTCGTGGGCAAAAGCCTCACTGAGAATCGCCATGCGGTTGCGGAGGCCGAACTGGTTGACAAGGTACCGCGGATGGTGATTGTAGGTGTAGAAATTTCTGACCGGCCATCCCTGGCGCAAGGCGTAATCCCCATACGGGCCAATGCGCAGGCTGTGTTTCTCTTTCATGGTGGCCGTCAATGCCGGCAGCATCACGTCGTTGGTGTACGTATAGGTCTGGGGTTGTCCCGCGGAGTGGTAACTCGGCGCCCAGGTGAGCGACCACGCGTGCCATGTCCCGTTCGTGGTATGCAAGTCGACGAAGAGTTGGGGGTCCCAGGGAACGACAATATGCTCAATCAGGCCGCGTGTTTCATGGGCCTCCATCTTTATCCCGTCGCGGTTAAGGTCAAATCCCTGGCTGTTTCTCCGAAGGCCTGCCTCAAGCGGGCTGTCTTCCTGCGAAGGGCGGGTGCCCTTTGCCATCTTGTCGTTGCTGTCCGTATTGTAGATCGGCGCGAACAGGATGATCTGGTTGTCGAGAAGGTAATTGCGGCTGCCCAGCAAAATATCGCGCATGAGCATCATGATCGCTTCCTTGCCTTCGACCTCGCCGGCGTGAATGTTACCCTGAATGTAGACGACGGACTTTCCCGATTCCCGCGCTTCCGCAGGCGTACGCACCGCCGGACGCGCGAGAACCGCGACGGGAATGTTCTTTCCTTCGGGGCTCATTCCCATGGACACGAGACGCACATGTTCGCTCATCGCCGCAATGGTGTCGAGAAAAGCCGTTACGTCGCCATAGGTGGAAGTTTTTACGAACCCGGAGCGTTCGGGTGTAAGCGTGAGTGACGCGGGCCAGGGCTGCGAAAAACCAAAGACTGCCGGAAAGGTCAGGAAGAAGAGCGCCAGAAAAACCTTCATTCGTACGTGTGGTCAGAATAAAAGGTGAAAATGGATGGAAGGTGGTTCTATTCCAAGGCGCGGCGTTATTTTTTCTTTTTCTTTTTGCCCTTCATTTCCTTATAGTCGTCGCGCTCGGCAAGTTTCTTGTCATCGACGTTCTCGTTGAGGAACGCATTGATTCTTTCGATGTTTGTATTCGACTTGATTTCGCCGAAGGTGTCGATAGAGATGTCAAATCCCTGTAGGTCTTTGTGTACCTTCGGTTTTGCCTTCCCTTTTCTTGGTGATTCGTCCTGCTTTGCCATGATACCTTTATTACGCAACCCGGGGTTTCAGGGTTTGCAGTGCCCTTTCAATTCTTTCCGCAATCGCCTCTTTTCCGATGATCTCCATGACCACCATCAGGTCGGGACCGCCGCCTGCGCCTGTAATGGCAAGGCGCAGGGCCTGTAGAATCCTGCCGGTTCCGATCTGGAGTTCGCCGGTGACCCGCTCAAGTTCCCCTTTCAGGGTACCAGCGTCCGCCACCGCCAGTTGGCGCACGGCTTCCTTGTAGGCCCCTAGCACTTTAATGGCCTCGTCGTTCCATTTTCTGGTGGCGACGGCCTCGTCGTAGGTTTCAGGGGCAAAAAAGAAAAACCGGCCCTGTGTCCACAGGTCGCCGGGGAACGTGATACGCTCGCGCATTGCGCCGGCAATCTTCGCCGCCTTCTCCGGAGGACAGTCGATTTCTTCTTCCTTCAACCGCTTCAAAAGAAACTGTGCCAGTTCATCGTCGCCGAGTGCCTTGAGATACTGTTGGTTGAACCACTGCGCTTTCTGGATGTCGAATTTCGCACCCGCCTTTCCGATCCGTTCGATGGAGAAGGATTCGATGAGTTGCTCCCGCGAAAACAACTCCTGCTCGGTGCCTGGGTTCCATCCCAGCAACGCGAGAAAATTGATCAGGGCCCCCGGGAGGTAACCCGCCTCGCGGTAGCCCGTCGCAACCTCACCTGATTGCGGATCCGTCCACGTTAAGGGAAAGATGGGGAACCCCAACTGATCGGCTGCACGCTTACTCAGCTTTCCATTTCCGTCCGGCTTTAACAGCAGCGGGAGATGCGCAAACTGCGGCATCGCCTCTTCCCAGCCCAGGTACCGGTACAACAGCACGTGCAGCGGAGCGGAAGGAAGCCACTCTTCACCACGGATGACGTGTGAGATCTTCATGAGGTAGTCGTCCACCACATTGGCGAGGTGGTAGGTAGGCATGCCGTCAGATTTCATGAGCACCTTGTCGTCAATCTGCGACGAGTGAACAACCACCCATCCGCGGATAAGGTCGTTGAGCCTGATCTCCTCCTTGCGTGGAACTTTCAGGCGAATGACGTGGGGAACGCCGGCGTCGATAAGGCTTTTTACTTCGGCCTCGTCCAATGTCAGCGCGTTGCGCATCTGCGTCCGCGTGAGGCTATTGTATTGCGGTGTGTCGACGCCCGCGCTTTTGAGCCGTGCGCGCATGGCTTCAAGTTCTTCGGGTGTATCGAACGCGTAGTAGGCGTGTCCGCTCTTCAAGAGTTGTTGCGCGTACTGCTGGTAAATGTCCATACGCGCTGACTGGCGGTAGGGTGCATGCGGTCCTCCGGCGGGCACGCCCTCGTCGATGTCTATGCCCAGCCACTTCAACGCCTCAACGATGTAGTCCTCCGCACCGGGCACATAGCGGCTCTGGTCCGTGTCTTCAATGCGAAGGATCATCGTACCCTGGTGCTTTCGGGCAAGGAGATAATTGTACAGCGCGGTGCGCACACCGCCGATGTGAAGCGCACCTGTGGGGCTGGGTGCAAAACGAACACGTACCGCTCTCATACTACGGGATCAATCCACGGCAAATGTAAAAGGGATTCCCGACTTTGTGCGCTCCGCCGGAATGTAATTTGGCGTCGGTTCAAACCAGGTGTGCTTGCGCATCTGTGGCGGCGGCAATACACGAGATCTCGACATTCACATCCTTGGGAAGGCGGCTGACCTCCACCGTTTCCCGCGCGGGAGGATCCTGCGTGAAATATTGACCGTAAACTTCATTCACCTTCGGAAAATCGCCCATGTCCCGAAGGAAGATGGTGCACTTGACGACATGGCTGAAATTCATACCTCCGGCTTTGAGAATTTCCCCCAGGTTCTTCATCACCTGACGGGTTTCGCCTTCAATGTCGCCGTTGACGATCTTGCCGGTGGTTTTATCGATTGCGATCTGGCCGCTCAGGAAAACAAGGTTGCCGGTACGTATGGCCTGGCTGTAGGGACCGATGGGCTCTGGTGCCAGCGCGGAGTAAATGACTTTTTTTGACATGGGTTATTACGGTTCGTATGACTGACAATTCCGCAAAAATAACTATATCTGCAGAACGTGGTGAGCGTTGTGGGGAAGATGTAGCGTTTGAGGAACGAAATGTGGGGTGAGATGCGAGGGTGAGGTTGTGGAGTGGTTTACCGCGTTGATTAGGTACGAGGGACGAAGGACGAAGGACGAAGGACGAAGGACGAAGGACGAAGGACGCCCTGTAGGGGCGAAGCGTTGGTAGCACCGGCGTCCAACCACCGGGGGCACGCGTGCCAAAGATAATTGATGATGCCGGGATTATCCTTTATGGCACGCAAAGCACGCACGCGGAACGAAGACCCTGCGGGAGCGGGTTGAATCTGAGGGTGAGGTTGTGGGTGGTTTACCGCGTTGATTAGGTACGAGGGACGAGGGACGAAGGACGAAGTACGAATGGGACGGCGCGGTCCCGACAATTGTATTGGACTTAAACATGTAACGCCATGAAGATACTGGTGATCGGTGAATCCCGCCATTTTGAAGAGTGCCGGCAGAAGTTCGGAGAGAACCACACGTACTCGTGGGTGGGCGAGCACATGGAGGCGGAGGCATTTCTCGGGGAGCACGACCTGATCGTCGACGCGATTATCGACGAAGAGCCCGCGGAATTTCAAATGTACACCCGCAGGGAGGCCACCGTCTTACTCAACACGGTAAAGATCACGCTGGGCGAACTGGCCCATTCGGTGGGCAATGACATGCAGTGCACCATCTTTGGATTCAACGGGCTGGCCACCTTCATCAACCGGCCCGTGCTGGAGGTTTCTCACTGGCGGCCGGGCAAAGAGCGGGAACTGAAAGCACTTTGCCGCGACCTGAAAACGGATTACCGGGAAGTCGACGACCGCGTCGGGCTGGTGACACCCCGGGTGGTGTGCATGATCATCAATGAAGCCTATTACACCGTGCAGGAGGGAACCGCAACGCGGACCGACATCGACCAGGCCATGAAGCTGGGCACAAACTATCCTTATGGACCATTCGAATGGTGCCAGCGTATCGGCCTCAGGGATGTCTTCGAATTGCTGGAGGCACTCTACGAAGATACAAAGGATGAGCGGTATAAGATCTGTCCGCTGTTGAAGAAGGAGTATTTGGCGTTGGGGTGAGGTGGGCACAGATTGAAGGACGTGGCTCCTTAATAGTCCGGCCCTTCGAAAAAAAATATCAGCGCGATCTAGGCGTTCCGTTGATCGAGCCTTTGATGTTTAAACCGGCGAAAATTTCAGCCTCCGCATTAATTCTATTCTTCTCGGGTCCTTACATCACAATCAGAAGTACAAAAGTACTATTCTGCGTAGTACAATTATACTACGGCAATTTGGCACGCGAAGACGTGGAGGCCTCCACAGGACATCAAAAAACGCAATTTTTTGGAAGGAGGGGTCAGAACGACCCGCGAATATCAGGAAAACCTGACCACAATATTTTATGGTGTGTCAGGAAAACATGCTATGTTCGTGACAGGAGATCGGGACACAGTGTGTCGGCGGTTGACGAAGTTGGACATGTGAAGGACCTCACTGAGTACGAGATCCGCTAAACCTAAACCAAAGACTTTATGGTCCAGCCCTCTCCGTTGCGGATTCTCGTCACCGCAATCGCCATTTCTTCCTGGTATGCCGGTTACTCACAGGAAGCTTTCAGTACCCTTCAGCAAGTTACCCCCCCTTCGCCCGAGGCAATATCATTTGTTCAGCAGAATTTTTCCCCGGTAAGCCTTTATACAGGCAAACAAACGTATAGCCTACCGCTTTACAGTCTCCCGATATCCGGTATTGAATTTGGAATTTCGCTCAACTATACTGGTGGCAACGGCATCAAGGTTGAAGAGGTTGCCGCTTCCGTAGGACTTGGCTGGTCCTTACAATATACCGGGTCGGTGACGCGTGTGATTAAAGGAATGGCAGACGATGCCTATGCCGGAGGCTATCTGCATCTCCCTGGGATCGATTCTACGTTCCACGATGTCACCAGGCCTGATCATTCGATCTATGACCAGGGCTATAGTTACGGCAAGTATGATGGTCAGCCCGACGTGTACTATTTGAGTGCGCCGGGAATTTCGGCGTCGTTTTACATCAACAAGTACAAGCGAATCGTATTTATAGAGAAGAGTGATCTTGTTGTGACCATTCTTTGGTCAGGCTATACCATTGTCGGCTTCGAGGTATTGGATCTAAGCGGAAACAAGTACCTGTTTAATACAACGGAAGCAACGCGATCGGTCTCGCTGGCGAACGGGTATAGCGAGTATAACGCGTACGACGTCTCCGCATGGTACCTCTCGGAAATACGGGACAAATCGGGAAATCTTCTCGTCTCACTCCAGTACAAGGACAAAGAATTACACCAGACCAGTCAGTTTATCAGAGCCCCGTACCAGTTTGACTTGAACAATCAAGCAAATTTCAAGGAGGATGAATCGTCGTATATGTGGCTATACAACAAGCGGCCACTGCTGGAGAAGATCCAATTTTCTAATGGGAGTGTCGAATTTGTGATGTCGCAAAACGTCCGGTGCGACTTGGGAAACGATCGGTACATAGATTCAATAAAAGTCAGAAACGCGATCGGTGAGTACATTCGTCGCATCAATTTCGACTATTCCTACTTTTCAGACACAGGTGTTGTGAGCGAGGGCGAGGCGCTTCCCGGGGATGCTGCCTTAAGGCTCAAGCTCGATTCAGTACATATCATTGGACGCGAAGCGGGGGATCGTGAACTTTATGCATTCGAATACGAGACGGACAAACTGCTTCCAAATCGGGTGGAGACGTTTGCCATGGATCATTGGGGATATTACAACGGGAAGAACAATTCAACCTGGGAGGCGCGTTACAGGGCAAAGTATTATGTGGCCGATGGTTACGTGAACAACCCCAAGCGGATGTTGAAAGAATTCGGGTCGGCAAACCGCGAACCCGACCCTGCGTTTGCTCAAGCATGCATTCTGAAACGCGTATTTACTCCCCTGGGGGGTACAGTGGAGTTTGAATACGAAGGTCACACGGCAAACCACCCTGAGCTTCCCAACTCTGTGACGACAAGCATCCTCACCTATTCGCTTGATGACGAAAAGAACTATTTCGACGTCGATATGATCCGGGAGCCTTTTGCATATGTGCGCGTGAAGGCACTGATCCATCCCGGTGTCGAGCTTGTCTATGCAATCGGCGATAGCCTTGGAAATATGGATCCTATACTGGATACACTGCGCCAGGAGTCGCCTGAGCATAGCCACAAACTAGTGAACGGAACATACTACATCCGGGCCAAGGTCCTTATGTCGCATCCGGAGGATTCCGGGTACAATTATGCTCCACGGCTGATCCGCGACATCGAAACGCTCGCCATCAACAAGCCCGTTGGAGGAGTAAGGATTCGACGAATGAAATTATCCGATCCGGTTGGGGGACAAAACCTTCAACGTGACTATTACTACAATGAGTCGGGATCAAATGACCCCCTCTCGCTTTCAACTGGTACAATTGGTACAATCCCAAAATACGGTTATCAGTCGGTGCAAGTATCGCTCGACATGGTAATCATTCAAGGATATGTTCGCCAGCTTTCAACGAGCTATCCGCTGATATCCACCAGCGGAAGTTACGTCGGGTATGATAAGGTAACCGTTGTCGATAACGATGAGTTGAAGAGTGAATCGCAGTTTACAACGTTTCAGGACTTTCCGGAGCTCGTGGATGGATATTTTGGGGATGCGCTGGTTGCCTCTTACCTGGAACCCGACAGGAACATCGATCCTTATGACCCGATGAACTCAATGACACTAATTGAAGGGGAATGGTATGAGCACTGGCCGTTTGCGCCTGCTGTTGAACGTGATTTCTATCGCGGCAAAATCACGCGCGAAGTACAGTACAAGCGAGAGGGATCGACCTTTCTTCCGATCTTTGAAAAGCACTACTGGTATCAACATAATTTCGGCTTCGTGTCAGATCAACCCGGTCAACCAGACGGCGATGATTTGCCGATTGAGAGCGTCACGGGAATGGTATGTAACATGTACCGTTCACCAGACGACGAAGGGCCGGGCAGCGCCAGGAATCGTTCAAAAAGTTTTCTGCTGCATACGGGTCGCTATGACTTGCGCAAAACTACCGAGAGGACCTATCACTACGGGCCTTCTGGCACGAATATCCTCATGAAGGAAACCACGTTTGACTATGGACATTCGCCGTGGTTAAAGGACTCTCTTTTCCATTACCAGGTGACCGGAACAATTAGCACGGGTAGTGATTTCGTGGTTGACAGCGTAACCTACTACTATCCCTATGATCGCCATTACCTAAACGGCGATGTTACACCGGCCGACACCGCTCATTTTGCGGATATGGAAGCGCAAAATCGAATCGGCTCGCCGGTAATTCAAAAAACAACCCGCGACGGCGCGCAAGTTTCCATGGTAAAGAATCGTTTCGGCTCATTTAATGACGGCCACGTCGAGCTTGCATCGATCAGCACAAGGACTGGCAGTGGACCACTTGAAGATCGATTCTCCTTTAACAGATACGACACGCTCGGCAACATCTTGGAACAGCAGAAGACCAACGATGTTGCGTCGGCGTATATGTGGGACTACAATGGAGCGTATCTCGTTGCAGAAGCCACCAATGCGACTTTCAACGACATCGCATACACCTCATTTGAAACCGGTAGCAAGGGCAAATGGATATTCAACGGAACAGCAACCGAAGACCCCACCTCTCCCACGGGCAAGATGTGTTACCCGTTCAACGGTTTTTCAATTTGGATCGACGATCTTAATGCAAATCAAACCTATATTGTATCGTACTGGAAGAAGGGCACAGGTCCTGTTAACATTTACACCTCCACAGTCTCAACGGGACCAACTGTCAATGGGTGGACCTATTATGAACACCGCATTACCCCAGCGGGCGGAACATTTACCATTTCGGGTTCATCGGCTTATATCGACGAACTGCGTCTCTATCCTGAAACAGCCCTGATGACGACATACACCTATGAACCCCTCGTTGGAATGACGTCACAGTGCGATCCGAATAATGTGATTACCCGGTACGCGTACGATTCCTTTGGCAGGCTAACGACCGTAAAGGATGGCGACGGCAATATCATGCGCCACGTGCGCTATCACATTCACAGCGAAGGTCAGTAGTTAATCCTCCATCCCTACGACAATGAAAAGAACCTTTTCCATCTCTATCGTGCTGGCGATCTCGTGTACAGTCGCCTTGGCCCAGGGCAGTTTTATCTCCGGCCCCACCCCAGTGAATCCCGGTAGCACACAGACCTATTCTTGCCCGAACTGCCTGATGCTGTTTCAAGACATCGGCGGAACACAATACTGGTCTATTACCAATGGAACCATTACATCCAGCATCTACAATCATAACACGGTCACCGTTCAGTGGTCAAGTTCCGCCGGAACTGGAAATATCGCATGGCGAAACAGCTCGATGGTTTTGACTTCCAAGAATGTAACGATCGGCGTTCCTGTAGCCACTATCACTGGTCCGCCGGAAACCTGTATGAACGCACCCGGTTATCAATATTCCACACAAACAGGAAAGACCAACTATTCCTGGACTGTGAATGGAGGGACAGTGACGGCAGGGCAAGGAACCTCGCAGGCAACCGTCACGTGGGCACTCACGGGGTCCAGGTCTATCAGCGTTAGCTATACAACGAGCGGCGTCACGGCCAACGGGTCGTACAACGTATTGGTGAACGGACTGCCAACACCAACAGTGTCAGGTCCCACAAGCGCATGTGTGAATACCGGTGGTCATTCCTACTCCACCCAATCGGGAATGACGAACTATACCTGGACCATCAATGGAGGTACCATCAACTCCGGGCAGGGTACAAACCAGGTCAGTGTCACATGGACGAGTACGGGTTCGAGGTCTGTCTCTGTCAATTACAATGATCTCAACGGCTGCGCGGGTGCCACACCTGGAACACGTTCGGTGACGGTGAATGCACGGCCCGCGCCAACCATCTCAGGGCCTTCAACTGTTTGTGTAAATACAAGCGGTCATTCCTACTCGACACAAACGGGAAGGTCAGCCTATTCCTGGACGGTGAGTGGCGGAACGATCAACTCAGGTCAGGGTACAAGCCAGATCAGCGTTAGCTGGACGAGCACTGGCTCGCGGTCGGTTTCGGTCAACTATACAAACGGCAATGGCTGCGCGTCGTCATCGCCGGGGACAAAAACAGTCACGGTGAACGCACAGCCTTCGGCGCCATCGATTATGGGACCTTCAACGGCGTGTGTAAATACATCCAAGCAGTATACTGTTCCCGATGGCGCGTCCGGTTATACCTGGACCGCAAACGGAGGAACGATAACCTCGGGCCAGGGTACCGATCAAATCACTGTATCCTGGACTAGCGCTGGGTCACGCTCAGTGGGTATCTCCTATTCAG
The DNA here is from genome assembly GCA_964551035.1 of uncultured Roseivirgaceae bacterium. Taxonomy (GTDB): domain Bacteria; phylum Bacteroidota; class Bacteroidia; order Cytophagales; family Cyclobacteriaceae; genus Chryseosolibacter. The sequence goes on from CAZKBK010000024.1 coordinate 14,665, forward strand.
AAAATACCTGCGTCGTCAATGCGACGAAACCCGTCACTGTTAGCGCGTTACCAACTCCCACCATCGCAGGTCCTTCAAGCGCGTGTGTGAATACGGGTGGTCATTCCTACTCGACGCAGTCGGGGATGACAAACTATACATGGACCATCAATGGAGGTACCATCAATTCAGGACAGGGTACCAGCCAGATCAGTGTAACCTGGACAAGCACGGGATCAAGATCGGTGTCGGTCAATTACACCAACGCGAATGGGTGCACCGGCGCCTCGCCCGGCACCCGGAGCGTGACTGTGCACGCGCGGCCCACACCTACGATCAGCGGATCATCCAGCGCATGTGTGAACACCAGCGGTCATGCCTACACGACACAAACAGGGATGACCAGTTATTCGTGGGCCGTAAGCGGTGGAACCATCAATTCAGGACAGGGTACCAGCCAGATCAGTGTAACCTGGACAAGCACGGGATCAAGATCGGTGTCGGTCAATTACACCAACGCGAATGGGTGCACCGGCGCCTCGCCCGGCACCCGGAGCGTGACCGTGTACGCGCGCCCCACCCCGACGGTCAGCGGACCATCCAGCGTATGTGTCAACACGAGCGGTCATTCGTATCCAACACAAACAGGAATGTCTGACTATTCGTGGGCCGTGAGTGGCGGAACCATCAATTCGGGACAGGGCACCAGCCAGGTCAGCGTGACGTGGACCAGCGCGGGATCGCGCTCGTTGAACGTTCATTACACCAACACCAACGGCTGCCAATCATCAACGCCAGGAGCACGTTCAGTCACGGTGAACACCCAACCGTCGCCGCCATCCATCGCCGGGCCTTCCACCGCGTGCGTGAATACCAGTGCCCAGTATGCGGTTCCCGATGGAATGTCGGGTTACACCTGGACGGTGAGCGGAGGAACGATAACATCGGGTCAGGGTACCGACCAGGTCGGCGTAACGTGGACGAGTGCCGGATCCCGATCAGTGGGGATCAGCTACACCGAGAACACCTGTGTTGTAAGCGGTACGAAGCCCGTAACCGTCACCTCTCCCACCACCCCATCGATCTCCGGCCCACCGGAGGCGTGCATAAATACAGGAGGTCACCAGTATTCAGCCCAGTCCGGTCACAGCAATTACGCGTGGACCGTAAACGGGGGCACGATCACCGCAGGGCAGGGGACTCACCAGGCAACAATTACCTGGACGAGTTCAGGGTCAAGATCGGTCAGCGTCAGCTTTACCAGCAACGGGTGCAGCACGCCCGCGTCAGACACTTACCCCGTTCAGGTAAACACCCTGCCTGCACCAACGATCTCCGGGCCATCCAGCGCATGCGTAAGCACGGGAGGTCACCAATACAATACACAATCGGGAATGACCGGTTATTCGTGGACGGTAAATGGTGGAACCATCCATTCAGGACAGGGTACCAGCCAGATCAGTGTAACCTGGACAAGCACGGGATCAAGATCGGTGTCGGTCAATTACACCAACGCGAATGGGTGCACCGGCGCCTCGCCCGGCACCCGGAGCGTGACCGTGTACGCACGCCCCACCCCGACGATCTCGGGCAACGCGAATGTCTGCGTAAACTCCACAGGCAATACTTACACGACGCAAACAGGAATGTCTGATTATTCCTGGACAGCAAGCGGCGGAACCATCAATTCAGGACAAGGCACAAACCAGATCAGCGTGACGTGGACCAGTGCAGGCTCGCGCTCGGTGAACGTTCACTACACCAACACCAACGGCTGCCAGTCATCAACGCCGGGAACACGTTCAGTCACGGTCAATGCCCAGCCGTCGCCGCCATCCATCGCCGGGCTTTCGACCGCGTGCGTGAATACCAGTGCCCAGTATACGGTTCCCGATGGAATGACGGGTTACGCCTGGACGGTGAGCGGAGGAACGATAACATCGGGTCAGGGTACCGACCAGGTCACCGTAACTTGGACGAGTGCCGGATCCCGATCAGTGGGGATCAGCTACACCGAGAACACCTGTG
>CAZKBK010000024.1:16771-64964 GCA_964551035.1 uncultured Roseivirgaceae bacterium
ATGTCTGCGTAAACTCCACAGGCAATACTTACACGACGCAAACAGGAATGTCTGACTATTCCTGGACAGCAAGCGGCGGAACCATCAATTCAGGACAAGGCACTGACGAGATCACGGTAACCTGGGACAATGAGGGCGCCGGCTCTGTGAATGTCCATTATACCGATGCCAACGGTTGTGAATCAACCTCGCCGGGCACGCGCGCGGTCACGGTCAGCGGCCTGCCATCACCGGCCGTCATGGGTGCGTCGGGTGTGTGCGCGAATATCAGCATTCCGTACACCACCTACGCCGAAATGTCCAACTATACGTGGAGCGTCAGCGGGGGCGAAATAACATCGGGGCAGGGCACCGACCAGGTCACGGTGCTATGGAGCAACGCCGGAACCGGTTCGGTTGATGTCAACTATACCGACGAAAACGGATGCCGTGCAGCGACGCCGGGGACACGCCCTGTAACGATTAGCGCGCGTCCCGCCCCGGCGATCTCCGGCCTTGCCGATGCCTGTGCAGACACGCCCGGGTATCAGTATACCACGCAGTCGGATATGACCAACTATTCCTGGGCCATCAACGGGGGCACGATCACCGCCGGGCAGGGAACCCACGAGGTTACAGTGACTTGGACCGGTACAGGAGCCGGTGAAGTAAGCGTCGACTACACCGATGCCAACGGATGTTCATCAACTGCTCCCGGCATCCACGCCGTGAACATCAACGTTCTGCCGGTGCCTCCCGTTGGGGGGCCGGCAACAGCCTGTGAAAACACCGGAGGTCACGTGTACTTTACGCAGGCCGGCAAGGCGAACTATTCCTGGACGGTCAGCGGGGGAACCGTCACGGAGGGACAGGACTCCGATCAGGCCACCGTATCATGGCATGACAGTGGGCCGGGATCGGTAAGCGTGAACTATACGGAAAGCAACGGGTGTACCGCGTTGACGCCGACGGACTACCCGATCACCATTCACCCGCGCGCGGTGCCCACCATCCAGGGCCCCGCCACGGCGTGCGTGAATACGGACGGAAATGTCTATGGCACGGAGTCCGGCATGACCAACTACTCGTGGACCGTCAGCAGCGGTGCAATAACTGCAGGACAGGGTACGCCAGCGGTGACGGTGGTGTGGACGGCCACCGGCCCCGGTTCGGTCACCGTCAGCTATAACGACGCCAACAATTGCGAGGCGACGCCCGCGACCTATCCGGTGCTCGTACATCCCCGCCCTGTTCCGGCAATATCGGGGCCGTCAAATACGGATGCGGGGACGGGAGGGCATCTATACACGACCGACGCGGGAATGACAGGCTATGTCTGGGATGTCACGGGCGGCACCATCGAAACGGGGCAGGGTACCAACCAGGTTGCGGTGACCTGGAACAATCCGGGGACCATGAGCGTGACCGTAAACTATTCCGATGCAAACAACTGCGAGGCGGAAACGCCGGCGTCTTACCCGGTTGCCGTGAATACCACCGTCTTCATTCAACCCCATAATTACATCATGACCATCGACATGATGAAAGAAGGCCTGCCGGCGCCGGTGGATGTCGGGGATGTGGCCAGCGACGACTATGTCATCAATATGGCCTACTTCGACGGACTTGGACGTCCCATGCAAAACGTGGCCATAGGCCAGTCCCCCCTTGGCCATGACGTTGTGGTTCCCGTCGAATACGACGCCTTCGGCCGCGAGGCGAAGAAATACCTCCCGTACGCGCGCGGCGTCCGCGACGGGCGATACGTCCCCGGTGCCGTGGCGGAGCAGGCCTCTTTCTATGATCCCAACGCGCCCGCCGTCCACGTGGCGGGCGATGCCAATCCCTGGTCGGTAACGGTCTTCGAGTCCTCACCGCTCAACCGCGTGCTGGAACAGGGCGCGCCGGGCACGGCCTGGCAACCTGACGGTATCAACAACTACACTTCGGCGGACCACACGATCAAGAATGCCTATGAATTCAACGGGGAAGATGAAGTCCTGTTGTGGACGGTTTCCTATCCGCCGTCATACCCATTGGGAATCGTGAATGCCGGGACGGCCGAGAGCCCCGCGTATTACGGCGCAAATGAATTGTTCAAAAACAAAACAAGGGACGAAGGGCATCACGAGGTGATCGCGTACGTGGACAAGCTTGGCAGGACAATATTAAAACGGGTGCAAGCGGTTGATGGCACGTCGGCCGTGAACGACACCACCTACGCCAGCACCTACTACATCTATGACAATTTCGGCAGCCTGGTTTGCGTGATCCCGCCTGAGGCCACCAAACGCCTTGGTGATGAATACCTCAGCGCATCCACCGTCGCCAGGGATAACTTCCTCCGCCGCTGGGCGTTCCGCTACCAATATGATCACCGCCGGCGCATGACCATCAAACAAGTACCCGGCGCGGAACCGGTGTACATGGTCTACGACAACCGCGACCGGCTCGTGCTCACCCAGGACGGCAACCAACGCGCGAACAACCAGTGGCTGTTCACCAAATACGACATGCTCAACCGCCCCATGATGACGGGCATCTACACCCACAGCGACACCATCAGCCGCGACAACATGAACGCGCTGATCAGCACCACGGCATTCAGCGAGGATTACGATGGCAACACCACCTTCCACGGCTACACCAACAACGTGTTCCCTACTGACTCGCTGGAGGTGCTTACCGTAACGTATTACGACAACTACGACTTTGTTGACGACCTCGCAGGAACCGCATACGAATTTGTTTCCAGCCACCTGGAAGGACAGGAAACCACGGCCAACACGCGCGTGAAGGGCCAGGTGACGGGGACAAAGACCAACGTTCTCGGCACAAATGATTTTCTCTGGGGAGTGAACTACTACGACGACAAGTACCGGCCCATCCAAACCGTTGCCACCAATTCCCGCGGCAACGGCGTGGACCGGATGACATCCGTGTATGACTTTGTGGGAAAGGTGCTGAGCACGAAAACTACGACTGAGGGTCACGACATCGCGCGGAGGCTTGCGTATGACCATGCCGGAAGGTTGCTGGAGACGTGGCACGGGCTCGACTCGGAGGATTCGGTATTGCTGGCGAAGAATGAGTATAATGAGGTGGGGCAGTTAGTAACCAAGAAATTGCATAGCGAAGATCTGGGAAGCACTTTTAAACAGAACGAAGACTACCGTTACAACATCAGAGGATGGTTAACGAGAATTAACAATGCTGATCTGAATACAAATGATGGCGGCCCGAAAGACTTCTTTGGAATGGAGTTCGGGTACAACAATGATCTTGGTATCGGAGATTTTACACCTCAGTATAACGGAAATATATCAGCCACGAAATGGAGTGCTAATCTTGGGCTTGCATTACCATACTTGAATGAGCACACTCAGAGAGCTTACAAGTTTATCTATGATCCATTGAATCGTTTACGTGAAGCCAATTACGCAGCTAAGACGGGAAGCTGGTCAGAGTCATTGGGGTACAGGGAAGCAATGGCCTATGATCTGAACGGAAACATACTATCACTATATAGAAATAGCGAAACGGGTACGCCAATTGACTGGTTAACATACGACTATGGAGATGTTACGAACAGAAGCAATCAATTAAAGTCTATTACAGATCAGGGAGTGATCACAAAAGGTTTCAAAGATGGAAATACAACGGGAGGCGATTTTGTCTATGATGGTAATGGCAACCTGATCCAAGACAAGAACAAAGGACTTGGAAATATTAAGTACAACAGCTATTTGAATTTGAAGGAGCAGATTGATAAGAGTACCGGAGAAAAAATAAGATACATTTACAATGCAGATGGCGTAAAGCTGGCCGAAGAAATTTATGCTCCCGGGGCGCAGACGCCAAGTAAGCGTACTGATTATGTTGGCCCGTTCGTATATGAAAATGATACATTAAAATTTATCCAGCACGAAGAAGGAAAGATTATTATTCCCAAGCCAGAATCTACAGATCCTTCACCGGAGTATCAGTACCAGGTCAAAGATCACCTTGACAATGTACGGCTAACATTTACGACCAAACAAAAGACCGATGAGTTTAAAGCTACGATGGAAGATACCGGAGTAGCAGACTATAGTAATCCCCGTGTTCAGGAGATGGCCTATTTTGGAAATTTGTTTGAGACCGAAATCCGGAATGTAAATCAGTGGCTTAACCACACCAGTAATGCAATAGGAAATGCCGTGTACCTGGATGGTTCGGAGACAAAGACAATAGGCCCTTACACCATGCTGAAAGTCTATCCGGGTGATACTGTGAGGATGGGAGCTTTTGGCAAGTATAAAAATGAATCTTCATACAATACGATGCCATTGGCAACTTTCCTGGTCGCTTTAATGAACCCTGTTCAAACAGCAGCCATCAGCGTTGACGGTGGAGCTGGTTTAACAACTTCCTCGTTAATGGATGGATTGATTCCATTATTGACATCAAAGGGAAGTAGCAGCACCACGCCAGCCGTATACCTGAATTACATTTTGTTTGATAAAGACTTCAAAGTAGCTGACCTGGGTTTTGATCGCATCGATGAATCCTGTGGCTTTGATCCGCTACAGGAAGCCACCGTGAGCTTTGACAAAATGGAACTGGAAAGAATCATTGACCGTGTTGGCTATCTGTATGTATATGTGAGTAATGAAAGCGAAGGCACTCGTGTGTGGCTGGATGATTTGACTATTACATACAGCCAGTCGCCCATCGTCCAGTTTGAAGATTACTACCCATTTGGGTTGTCGCAGTCAGAGACAGCCTTTGAGCGTGGTAATGATAAATACAAAGGCACGGTTACAACTGATGGCATAGGATTGAAAGATCTTGCCTTCAGGCAATACGATGCAGCAACCGGAAGGTTTGATGCTGTTGACCTACTGGCAGAGCTGCAACTTGATCAAAGTACCTATCAATATGCCGGGAATAATCCAGTAAGCCAGGTTGATGTGTTAGGCCTTGACCAGGACGATCATGACAAGGACAAACGCAAGAAGCGCAAAGAAGAGCGAATGGTTAACGGCAAAAAAGTAAAAGTCCATAACGGTTTTGAGAACAAGCAGCAACGAAGAAGTGAGCGTGCCGCAAATCAGCGCGAAAGGCAACAAGCCCGTGCCGACAGACGTGAACAAAGACAGCAGAGGCGTGAGGAGCACGCAAAGAATAAAGAAGAAGGTAAAGATGGAGTCCAGGCCAGCAATAATAGTTCTGATCGGGAAAGCGAATCCGGTGACTCGGATGGGCCAACCATTGTTTACATAGATGTAAACGGCCCTCCGTATCCGGGTGAAGACAAAGACGAAAGAGGCTTACCTAAGAACATTGTTAACAGCGTTAACAATGGTTCACCTGATAGAGTATTTAGTTACTCTGATGACGTAGTAGCATCAGAAACAAATAACACATCATCTACTTTACCAATATCGGTAGTCCGCTCCTATGAGATTGCGCGGAAAAATCCTGACGTTGAAAGGACTCGCCAGTACTTATACCGAAATCATCCGATCAATGAAGCGAGAGCCTTATACCAGCGAATGCTTATTACCAGGAATGGTAACTATCAATCGATTTTATTAAAGCAGAACATTGCTGTACTTGCCAATACAACTACAAGTGATGATGTCATTGATCCAGCCAGAGAAGAGATCAAGTGCCCGACTTGCCCAAGCGGTTGGGAAGACCTGATTGAATTTAAGCCTCCTAAGAGTATCTATGATAAATTTGCAGCGGAAAATAAGAGGCTCACGCCAAGTATTCCAAATGTTCCTGGACAAGGTTCTCCGTGGGTACCTACATGGTATGTGCATGAGATTGAAAATGCCAGGGGAAGTAAGATTAATTTGGACAAGTATTCGGTGACAATTACCGAACTTCCAACAGTCAATGATGACCAAATGACTATTGACGAACTTTTCAACCACATACGGGTATACCTCGATCATTTTAACAGTGATGAGATCGCAGATTTCTTTGACTATCCTGATGAGGAATTTGCTGAGAGTGAAAATTGGGAGACAAATGACTATGTAGGGGTAATTAAGGTGTTTAGAGCGCATCTGAATGCAGTAATGTTTGATGATCTTGCAGTAGTTGCCTCGGAACAAACTGAGAATACTTGGATATTTTCAACTATCCATAGTCCAGCAACAGAGAATCATGCAGTAAGTGGTAATAGGCAGTTTGGATTTACAGACAATGGTGATGGCACCTATACAATTTTTACCAGAGGTGCAGATGTTGCAACTGGTGTTATTGATGTCCTTGCAGGCGAAGCAATCTTTGCGGGAGGAGAAGAGTTATGGAATAACTTTTTGGATAACATTATTGAGTTTGTAAATCAGAACTCTGGTTCTGCTGGAGATAAACAAATCACGAGTAACCGTTACGACCTTGAACAATGAAAGAGATTAAATTAAAACATATTCTTATAGCGGCTTTGATTCCGGTATTAGTTCTGTCTTTGGGCATGTCTATAAAAGAGAGTATACGCTTTCAAGAATTGAATCTCATCGGCATAGTGGTTGGGATGTACTATGCCATCCCATCTGTTTTATTTTCTTTAGGATTGGTTTCTTTACTCAGAGTCTCGAATAAACTGGGGTTGAACTTTATATCAATGTCGTTAATCGGACAGTTGGTACTCTCATTGGTATTTGTATTAATGTTTTTGACTCTTTGGGTGTGGTACGATGGAGGCACCTATCATTACTTTGGGAAAGGTTTTTTTGCTCATTGGGCACAAGAGCTAAAAAGGTACTGGATGGTTGTACTGTACTTTGGTTTGACAGTACCGATTCTGTTAAGATTGTTCATGAAACGAAGAGCAAAAAACTAAAATGTAACGAAAAGCCCGGCACTCTCCCGGGCTTTTTTACTGCACCATTTTTTGAAGCTACTTTTTAGTGATGAAAGCATCGATGAGTTTTTTGATCACGTTCTGGTCTTCCTCGTCCATGTTCTCAATGGCCTTGAACTGATTGATCAGCTCGGCATCGGTAAGTTTTGTTTTAGCTTTTTCGTCAGAGGTTCCATAGATCAAGAAATCCGGGCTTACGCCCAAGGCATCGGCTATGAGTTTTAATGTCTCTGCCGGGGCCTGACGCGCCGCACGACCGGCTACACAATGCGGCCCCTATCACCATTGATCAACCCGGATATGTGTATATTTACTTTAGTAACGAGAATGGCGATCTAGTTGAGGTGTTCTTTGACGACTTTGAAGTGGAGCATGTGCATGGGGAAGTGGTGCAGATGGATGATTATTACCCGTTTGGGGTGGTGTTTAACTCTTACTCGAGCGAAAATGCGAAACCTCAAAATTACAAATCCAACGGAAAAGAGTTACAAGAAGAATTAAGCATTGGTTGGTATGACTATCAAGCAAGACAATACGATCCCTTCACAGGACGATGGACGACCGTTGACCCGCTATCCGAAGTATCACGGAGATGGTCACCATACGTTTACTGTTATGACAATCCAATAAGATTCATCGATCCAGATGGCATGCGTGTTGAAGACCCCTATATACTTTTCAATGGAGATGAAAAGAAAATGGAAGTATGGGACGACAACGACACTCCTGACGACTATAGCGACGACTTCTTATTAAGTGCTAACGATGCAAAGAATGAGGTGGCATCGAACTCAAATGGAAAATGGGAGGACGGAGAATATGCAATGGTTGATGATACTGAACCTCACACCCACGGAGATGCGACATCGAACGGTGTGGTGATGGATTCTGACAACGGCGCCTACGGAAGCGGGGGTATTTATCGAGCTGAGAATTTTCAAGAGACAACTACCGACAAAGTTAGGACCGGAATGGGTATTCACGCGGGCAGGGAGAACCAGGATTGGGACACGGGTAGAAAAACTATGGGCTGTATCCGCGTTAAACCTGAGGGCTTCGATGCAATCGGTGATGCAATAGAACAGGAAGGTGCCTTAACCAAAATTATTGTCCAAAATAATAGGAATTCAGATAACTCCGAAACGGTCAACGCTATTAAACCTGGAGGCCTTTATAGAGCTCAAGCCGAAAATGCGCATTTGAACGCTGTTGAAGAATTGTTGAAAATAATAGATTAGGGAGGATATGAAAACGATAATTCGTTTTGTATTGTTTGCGTACATCCTTGGTTGCAAAGCACCTCAAGGGGTTGAGAGTGTGCAGAATGACTATCAGCAATCACTTGAGAAGACATTGCAAAATATTCATTCGACTAATAGTTCAAAACAAATTGAACGATCGATTCCCTCAAACAGCCAGGAAGCATTATTCTACTTTTCAATTGACTATAACGACGAACTTTCCGCTGATTTTCGTGCCTTAAGGAAAAAGACAGTCGCGCTTTGCCTCGCTGGTGAGATAGGTACCCTTACAAAATACATTTACTTGTCGGAATTTGTAGATGGGTATTTTGCCGAATACTATTTTGACAGTATGGAAGAGATCATGACCCAACAAGCCGTCCTTGCCTGCCCCATCCTGAGAGGGGACAGTTCAGATAGAACGAGACGCCTTACCGAAATTAAGCAGAAATTCTGCAAATAGGACTTTCAGTGGAGTCTCAAGACCAGCGGCCCAGCCCATCGCAAGAGTATTTTATACATCACGGTTCCTTAATTGGAGCCGGGCATTAAGGCTACTTTAGGACTTTATGTAAACAAACGCGGTGGAATTCAAGATTGATGAGGGATGAGTGAGATTCAATTACGGCTTGCAGCGATTACACCGGTTGATCTGATTGTGTAACCTCCTTTTCCCGAGCGCAACTCGCTTGTAACTTTTCAGCCGGGCCTCGTCGGGTTGTATGCCGGCGTAAGCTTCGTTCGGGGCTAATCCATCGAGTAAGATGTGAGGTCGGTTGTTGAAGTCTTCGGTGAAGGAAGAGTGTTTTACTCACCGGTAAAACAATCTCTGAAGTTTGATGATGCGTTTAGAAAGAGAAACGTCCAATTTGGCCAGCCTGGACGCCACGCATTGATCCCAGCACCGCTAATTGGACACAGCTCCTCACCGACCTGATGACCCGCATTGCGAACGGAACTGCGCCTCCCGGCACGGTGGTGGATGGCGGTCTTCCGGGCAGCATTGGTACGGGGAGATACCTTTGCATTGAAACCCTCAGCATCCACAAATGCCAAACTCCAAACTAGAAACTAGAAACTAGAAACTATACCCCCTATTCCACCGTCACGCTCTTCGCCAGGTTTCTCGGCTGGTCAACATTGCAACCGCGCATGACCGCGATGTGGTATGAAAGCAATTGCAACGGAATAACGGAGACCATGGGCATCAGCGCCTCGTGGACGGCGGGAACCTCGATGGTAAACTCCGCCATGTTCGAGATCAGTTCGTCGCCTTCCGTGACAACGGCGATCACCCTGCCTTTGCGCGCTTTTACCTCCTGAATGTTGGAGACCACTTTCTCGTAGGAACTGTCTCTCGTGGCAATGAACGCGACGGGCATTTCCTCATCGATCAACGCGATGGGGCCGTGTTTCATCTCCGCGGCCGGGTAACCTTCGGCGTGGATGTAGGAGATCTCTTTCAGCTTGAGCGCACCTTCCAGGGCGACAGGAAAATTATAGCCCCGGCCAAGGTAGAGAAAGTTGGCCGCGTCTTTAAAGATGTACGATATCTCCCTGATCTGATCGTTGAGCTTCAATGCTTTTTCAACTTTAGCAGGCAGGCTTTCCATTTCCACGAGCAGTTCATGCAGTTTCTCCTCGGTGATCGTGCCCTTCTTCTGCGCAACGATCAGCGCGATCATGTTCAGTACAATGAGCTGAGCCGTAAAGGCTTTGGTACTCGCCACACCGATCTCCGGACCCGCGTGCGTGTAGGCGCCGGCATGCGTCGCCCGCGCGATGGATGAGCCCACCACGTTGCAGACGCCGAAGATCACGGCGCCTTTGGATTTTGCAAGTTCGATGGCCGCCAGCGTATCCGCCGTCTCGCCCGACTGTGAGATCGCAATCAGGACATCGCCCTCGCGAATTACAGGGTTGCGATAACGGAACTCTGACGCGTACTCGACTTCCACGGGAATGCGACAGAATTCCTCGAAGAAATATTCGGCGACGAGGCCGGCGTGCCACGACGTCCCGCAGGCCACGATGAGAATGCGGTCGGCGTTCACCAACTTGTTAAGGTATTGCCTGAGCCCACCCAGGACGAGTCTGCCGGTAGCCGAATCCAGGCGGCCACGCATGCAGTCGCTGATCGACTTCGGCTGTTCGAAGATCTCCTTCAGCATGAAATGCTCGAAGCCCCCTTTTTCGATCGCTTCAAGCTCCATATCGATGCGCTGGATATAGGGCGTAAGCGGAAGGTTGGCGGTGTTCTTGATCCTTAGTTCGCCATTGTCAATGATGGCAATTTCCTGGTCGTTCAGGTAGACGACTTCATTGGTATACTCCACAATGGGCGTGGCATCCGATGCGAGGAAGAACTCATCTTTCCCGACCCCGACCACCAGCGGGCTTCCCTTCCGGGCCGCCACCAGCAGGTTGGGATCCTCCAGCGACATGATCACGATCGCGTAGGCGCCAACCACTTTCGTCAGCGCAAGCCGAACCGCCTCGTCGAGCGTGCAATGCTCATTCTCTTTGATGTCTTCGATAAAGTGAATAAAGACTTCTGTATCGGTTTCGCTGAAGAAAGTGTGCCCTTTCTGAATGAGGTCTTGCTTTAGCGCGCTATAGTTTTCGATGATGCCGTTATGAATAATGGCCAGCTTGCGGGTCGCAGAGTAGTGCGGGTGCGCATTGACGTCGTTGGGTTCGCCGTGCGTTGCCCACCGCGTGTGACCAATACCAACATGGCTGTTCAGGTGTTTATCCCGGAGGTAGCCCTCCAGTTCGGCCACCTTGCCTTTTTTCTTGTACACATTCAGGCCGCCATTCAACAATGCAATTCCGGCGCTGTCATAGCCTCGATATTCGAGCCGCTTCAAGCCTTTGATGATAACGTCATGAGCCTGCCGTGGCCCGACATAAGCAACAATTCCACACATAGGGTTTTTTTATGTTTTAGTCCTGGGGTTGAGTAACCGTCGAACGGGTGTAATAAATTCTAAGCTTCAGTGCGTCGGCAGGGAAAACGATCCGGTTGACCGACTTCGTAGCCGGTGGGCTCTCCGGATAAAGGGCAAAGTATTTTAAACGCAAGTCCTCCTCCTTGGTGGCCAGCTGTTGCGCAAACCGCGTGAGAAATCCGCTATAAAAATCCGCGTCGCTGTCCTTCTCCAAACGGAATACGGTACCTTCGCCGACCGGTGTGATGAAACGTTCCAGCGTATCGGTCGCAAGGAGGTACTGGTTATACGACCCCAAAAGCAGACTGTCCTGGAAATTCGACACCCGCCTGAACCGCGAATTCTCTTTCATCGCGTATAGATACATGGAGTTGATCGGGTCGTAACCGGCCGGCGGCTGGATTTCATCTATCCGGAGTTCCGCTTCATTGACTATCAAATTCCTATTGGAATCCGCGTCGATGAAGTCATAGAATGCGCCAAGGTCGAATTTCGTGATGATGCCCGTCCCGCTCTGAATATAGCGCCGGTCATCCGGTGGAAAGAATTCCTCGTGAAAGGCGGTGAGCCCCGCGAGCGCCGTGGCTCCGGCTTCGCGCTCGATATGGCTGTAGCCGGCCACGCTGCTGAATCCCAAGGTCAATGTCCGCGTTGTGTCGGCGTTATGGTAGTGTACCTGGATGCGGGAGGCAGTGGAATTGGGCCGAAATCCGACGATCTTGTCACCGGCGGCGGATACGATGGCTATCCCCTTGAACTCCTTGGAAAATTCCTTGAAGAACACCCAGGAAGAGTCAGCCAGGGTGGCGGCGTCGCGATAGCGGATGGCCGCGTCAAACAGCCGCTTGCCGAATTCCCACGAAAGTGGGATTTGCATCGACACGACGGTGTCTTTTTCATCTTTAACAAAATCGTCGAATTGCGCCGGGTCAAATGTGAAGTCCTGCGAGCCAATGGGAGTCGGATTGTAGGCGGCGGCCGTTTGATTGAAATACGACGTGATCTTTGCCGGGTCCAGGCCTTCCGTAAGTTCGTGAATCGTGAATGTCTGCGCGTTCTTGATATCGGTTCCGTAGTGGTAAAGATCCAAATGCAGGTCCATCGTAACGGAATCATACGTGGCAACCTCATCCGGCTTTGCGGCACTTGTCGCAAAGAACTGTGAATAGGCTGTAGCCCTGACGTTGCCGAACGCTTCGTCAGCATAGGTTCCGACCAGCCAACGGTTCGTGCCCCCGAGAAAATTGGTCGTTCTGAATGAATCGAGCAAAACGACGCTGCTGTTCAGGGGCAACTCTACATAAGTCACATCGAATTTTGGGGTCTGATTTCGAAATCCCAGGAGACTGGTCTCATCTACACAAGAGAAAAAAAATAAGGCAACGGCCAAAAATGGCAGTTGCCTCAAACTCTTAGCCCACAAGTTCATTATAGAGATTGTAGTATGATTCGGTGTAGTTATCACCCTGATCGATCGTTTCAAATTTCTTCTCCTTGATCTTCTTGAACAATCCCTCGAGTTTCTTATTGTCGCCAGCAACGATAACGGCGTCAGAGAATTCAACACCCAGCTTGATGAAGCCTTCGAAATCGGCGGTCTTCAGGTTGCCCAGCATGTTGTCTTCGATGTCCATCATCTTTACTTTCTCCAGCAAATTCGATTTGAACTTGTGGCTGAAGTGGTTGTTGTAAATGGTGAAGACCGTTTTTGCGTTCTTGAACAACGGATCGTTCTTATACGTCGTCTTCAGATACAACGGAATGAAGCTCGTGATCCAGTCGTTGCAGTGAACAATGTCCGGAGCCCAGCCGAGCTTGCGCACGGTTTCAATCACACCCTTGCAAAAGAAGATCGCCCGCTCGTCATTATCTTCGTAGAATTTGTTCTCTTTGTCGTGGAAAACAGATTTGCGGTGGAAATAGTCCTCGTTGTCGATAAAGTAAACCTGGAGTTTCGCATTCGGAATGGAGGCTACCTTGATTATCAACGGCTTTTCCTCGTCTCCCACCGAAATATTAATGCCCGAAAGCCTCACCACTTCATGCAGCCTGTTCTTTCGTTCATTGATGATCCCGAACCGCGGCACCAGGATCCTGATCTCCATACCTCTTTCCTGCATAGCCTGAGGGAGCTTCCGCACAAAATCAGCAACTTCGGACGTCTGCAGGAACGGGTTGATCTCACTGGCTACATAAAGAATACGGATTTTAGACATATTTTTGAGTTTTAGTGTAGAACGGAATTTAGAGCCACAAAAGTACAAAAAATAACCCCCTTATTCAACTTATTTTCAGTTTTCACTTTATCTTTGCGACCCTTTGCCAGCAGGCATAAAATGAAGATTTTCAAGCACATAGCTCCGCTCAAAAGCCACCTGAAAGAACAGAGGCTGAGCGGCAAAAGCATCGGATTGGTACCCACCATGGGCGCCCTCCACGAAGGTCACATTGCCCTGCTGCGGGCGTCTCAACAAGAGAACGATATCACCGTAAGCACCATCTTCGTCAACCCCACTCAGTTCAATAACGCGGGCGACTTGTCGCGGTATCCACGTACGCCTGATAAAGACACCAGATTGCTGGAAGAAGTTCGTTGCGACATATTATTCATTCCCGAAACCGGTGAAGTCTATCCCGCCGAAGCCACGATCAAAATCGATTTTGGAACACTTGATAAAGTGATGGAAGGTCATTTCCGCCCCGGGCACTTCAGCGGCGTTGCCCTCATTGTCTCAAAGTTGTTCCATATCATCGAACCACACCGCGCTTATTTCGGCCAAAAAGACTGGCAGCAATTTGCCATCATCCAACAACTCGTTGACGAGCTCAATTTTCCGGTTGAACTCCGAAGCATCCCGACACTGCGGGAAGGAGACGGGCTGGCGTTGTCGTCGCGCAACCAGCGGCTCGACCCCGAATCGAGACGGACGGCCACGATCTTTTATCGCGCCCTCCGCCATGCCCGCGATCTGCTGCTTCAGGACATGGATATACCGGCGGTAAAAGAAGCCGTCGCGCAAATGATCGCGGAACAGCCGGCTGCACAGCTGGAATACTTCGAGATTGCCGACAAGAAAAACCTAAAAGCGCTGAAAAGCGTTGAAGCAGCAAACGATGTCATTCTGTGTATCGCCGGTTATGTCGGGGGCGTACGCCTCATCGACAACCTCCTGATGGAGGGAGCGCCCGCGCTTTCCGGCGCACGGCTGTAGCAGGTTTGCTACACAATTACACCCGAGCTAAAAGGCTTGAACAACGATTTTAGAAGGGAATTGAATTTTTATACAGCGCATGCGAATTGAAGTACTAAAATCGAAAATCCACAGGGTGAAGATCACCGGCGCGGAGTTGCACTATGTGGGAAGCATCACCATTGATGAAGACCTGATGGATGCCGCCAACCTTATCGCCGGTGAAAAGGTGCAGGTGGTGAACGTCAACAATGGCGAACGCATCGAGACCTACGTCATTACCGGTGAACGGGGCACCGGGACTGTTTGCCTCAACGGTCCGGCAGCACGCAAGGCGCAGGTAGGGGATGTGGTCATCATCGTTTCTTACGCCTCCATGAAGTTCGAAAAAGCAAAGCAGTTTAAACCCACCATTATCTTTCCCACTCCCGACAACAAATTGCCCTAAAATCAGCGACTTTCATATCCGATGGTGTCACAACGCTTGAAGAACATTCTGCAATATCTGGTCATTATCGGGATAACGGTGCTGCTCACCTGGTTTTCTTTACGAAGCCTGAGTCCGGGTCACGGTGAAAATAAGTTCGATTATCTCCTCGAGACGTGGCGCCACGCCGATAAAATGTGGCTCTTCGCCATGGCCGGCCTGGCACTGGTCAGCCACCTGATGCGCGCCGCGCGATGGAAAATGCTGATGGTCCCCATTGGTTACAAGACATCGCTGACCAACAGCTTTCTTTCGCTGATGGTCGGCTATCTGGTCAATCTTGTCATTCCCAGGGGCGGGGAAGTTTCGCGGTGTTATAATCTTTACAAGCTCGACAAGACACCCGTGGAAATGTCGTTCGGAACGGTGGTCGCAGAACGCGTGATCGACGTCGTCTGTCTGCTTATTCTGGTGGGTGTCTCGTTCTTTGCCGAAGCGGATAAGCTGGTCGCGTTTATCGACACCCTCCCGATCGGTGCAGGACAGGGCAAGTGGAAATGGCTGGCCGTACTGGCAGTTGCCGGTTTGCTCGTCATTGGCGTACTCATCTGGGTGGTGAAGCGCAACACCAGATTCAGAACCTTTGTCAAAAAAACCTGGCAGGGATTCCGGGAAGGCCTTCTGTCGATCTTTCGCCTCCGTAACAAGGGATTGTTCATCTTCTGGTCGGTGGCCATCTGGTCATTGTATTTCCTGATGAGCTATACGGTCATCCGGGCATTCCCGGAAACAGACCACCTCGGGTTCCTCGCCGTCCTCAGTCTTTTTGCCATCGGCTCGATCGCCATGGCAGCACCGCTTCCCGGGGGAACCGGATCTTACCACGTGCTCGTGCCCCAGGGCCTGGTTTTTCTCTATAGCGTGCCCCAGGACGACGCCATCGCGTTCACCTTCATCTTCCACGCCTGGCAAACAGCCATTATGATTGCGGGCGGCGCCATCTCGCTGATCGTGACCTCCTATCTGCTGCGCAGGCGTGGGAACCGGAAGGCCGCGCGTGAGGACGCGTACCAGGAAAAAACGGATTGATCAGATTTCCCGTTTAAATTAAGTGCCGTTTTGGCATATTTGGGAATTTGGCTTAAACGTTGATATTAGGCCGATTGAAACAACTTATTAAAATCGTCTAGAAACTATGGGTGCTTTAGTTATTGGTCTTTTCTTCATGGCAATCGGGTGGATGGTGAGCGCCCGGTTAAAAAACAAGTTCAGGAAATATTCCCAGATCCACCTTACGAGGGATCTGACTGGCGCCGAGATCGCCAAACTCATGCTCGCTGATAACGGCATTCACGATGTTCAGGTGGTAAGTGTGGAAGGCCAGCTATCCGACCATTACAACCCCGCCAACAAAACCGTTAACCTCAGCCAGGAAGTGTATCACGGCCGAAATGCCGCCGCCGCTGCGGTGGCCGCCCACGAATGTGGTCACGCCGTTCAACACGCGCGCGCATACAGCATGCTGGAACTTCGCTCGGCGATGGTACCCATTCAAAACATCAGCGCCAAGATCATCAACATCCTCTTCATGATGATGATGTTCGGTGCCTTCTTCGTGCAGGGCCTTCTTTCCTGGCAAACCGCCCTTTTGGTCATTATCGTCTGTTACGGCGTGTTCACACTCTTTGCATTCGTCACGCTTCCGGTCGAATTCGATGCGAGCAAGCGCGCCCTCGCCTGGATTGAAGCCCGTGGAATCGTGACCCGCCAGGAGCACGACATGGCCAAGGACGCCCTCAAATGGGCGGCGATGACTTACGTTGTGGCTGCGATTGGCGCCCTGACGACACTCGTCTATTACGTCATGTTGTTTATGGGTGGACGCGACGAATAAAAAATTTGGGCGTTGCCCCACACCGATTAATTTTGCAAGCCTGAGGAGTACCTCAGGCTTTCTTTTTTTCCAGGCGGAAGAAAGGAGGTTTTCTAACCCATTTCCACGACAAGAGATGAATTTCGACCTTTCCGAAGAGCAGTTGGCTGTGCAGAAGGCGGCCCGCGACTTTGCCCAAACCGAATTGTTGCCCGGCGTCATCGAGCGGGATACGCACCAGAAGTTCCCCGCGGAGCAGATCAGAAAAATGGGCGAACTCGGATTCATGGGCATGATGGTCGATCCGAAATACAACGGCGGCGGCATGGACTCCATCTCGTATGTGCTTGCCATGGAAGAGATCTCGAAAATTGACGCCTCCGCGTCGGTTTGCATGTCGGTAAACAACTCGCTGGTGTGTTGGGGACTGGAAACGTACGGGACAGAAGAACAAAAGGAGAAATACCTGAAACGGTTGGCGGCAGGCGAGATCATCGGCGCATTTTGCCTCAGTGAACCGGAAGCGGGCTCCGACGCCACGAGCCAGCGCACGACGGCCGAAGATAAAGGTGACCATTACCTGCTTAACGGAACCAAGAACTGGATCACCAATGGCAACACCGCGAGTGTCTACATCGTGATCGCGCAGACCGACGTCGAAAAAAGACACAAGGGGATCAACGCATTGATCGTTGAGAAGGGAATGCCGGGCTTCGTCGTCGGAAAGAAAGAAGACAAAATGGGCATCCGCGGTTCCGACACGCACTCCCTGATGTTCACGGATGTGAAGGTGCCGAAGGCAAACCGCATCGGCGACGAAGGCTTCGGCTTTTCGTTTGCGATGACCACCCTGAATGGCGGGCGCATCGGCATTGCGGCACAGGCCCTGGGTATCGCAGCCGGAGCCTACGAGTTTGCCCTGAAGTATGCCAAAGAGCGCAAGGCCTTTGGAAAAACCCTTACCGACCATCAGGCGATTCAATTCAAGTTCGCGGAGATGGCCACCAAGATCGACGCGGCGCGCCTTCTCGTTCACCAGGCCGCACACCGCAAGGACCAAAAGAAAAATTTTGTCAAGGCTGCGGCTATGGCGAAGTTGTTCGCCTCACAGATCGCGCAGGAAGTCACCACCGAGGCGGTACAGATCCATGGCGGTTACGGTTACGTGAAAGAATACCACGTGGAGCGACTCATGCGCGACGCGAAGATCACGCAGATCTACGAAGGCACGACCGAAATACAAAAGATGGTGATTTCGCGGGAACTGATCCGCTAGCGCCGTCAGGCCGCAACGACGGGCATCTCGCGGATCAATCGCATTACGCGTTCGGTCAACAGGTCGCAGTGCGCGTTTCCAAACGGGAACAATTCCTTTGCCTCAACATTCTGAAGAAGGTTTTCGCGAATGATGGTCTTAGCGCGATGGAGCCTGACCTTTACGTTTTCTTCAGTGATGCCCAGTACATCGGCTGTCTTCCGCGTCGAAAATTCATTCACTTCCCTGACCACATACACCAGGCGGTATTTTTCCGGCAATTCCATCACTGCCGACTCCAGCACGTGTTTAAGTTGGTTTTTGTACAAGCTTTCCACTACATCTTCGTTTTGGGATGGTTTTCTCGACACTTCTTCCAGGTCCAGCGAGGTGGTCTGTTTCTTTTTCCGCAACATCATCTTGCATTCGTTGATCAGTATCCTTGTTATCCAGGTAAGGAATGAAGCTTCTCCCCGGAACGTCTCCAGGTGGGTATAGGCCTTGAGGTAGGTGGATTGAACGGCATCCTGCGCATCCGACGACTCTTTCAGGATCGCCACCGCCGTGCGGTATAAGGGCTGATTGCAGACCTTGATAATGTGGCGGAATTCCTCCTTATCCCCTTGCAGGACCTTTTTAATGATTGCTTTAAAATCCATGTCCACGTTCAAAATAGCTTCATTTTCTTACCCAATGTCTAGAACAACGCAAAGATGAGCAACAGGGCGAAAGCCCCCACAGCGATTAGCGCGTGGATAACGACTAACGCGACGGGCCCGGGCTTCTTTTGAAGGTCACGGACCAGCAGTACGGCGCCGCCCAGCGCAGCTACAATAAAAAGGATCAGCGCCAGATTCGGGTAGCTGCCCGGATTGCTGATCGCGTAGTAAATAAGCAGTCCCAGCGCGGTGGCCGCGAACAGCCCATGCGCTACAACGGCAGGCTTCGGCGTTGCCGGCTTGCCGGAAATGATGGCGTTGGCGATGACTAAGCCCATCACCGCTGCCACAGCAAAGAGTCCGATGATGACGTATAACATAACTCTGGGTTTAGATTTCCAATTGGATGCTATCCCACCGCGTTAGGTTACAAAGAATTATTTGCCAATCAGCCGCTCATTCCAGTCATAAACGCGCTCGGCGATGTTGATAAGCAGGTCGGGGTCCTTTTCCAGCGCGTTGCCAATAACAATCGTGTCGGCGCCCGCCTCCAGGGCAGCCATGGCCTTGCGGGCGGTATTTATTCCGCCGCCCACCACGAGGGGCACACGCACCGCACGCCTGACGGCTGCAATCATCTTTGGACTGATCTCACGCTCGGCGCCACTTCCGGCGTCAAGATACATCGCCTTGAGGCCCAGCATTTCACCGGCCATGGCCGTGCACGCCGCCAGCGAATATTTCTCTTCCGGGATTGGTGTCGTGTTGCTGATGTAAGCGACCGAGGTGACCTTTCCGGAATTGATCAGCAAGTACCCGGTCGGGATGATCTCAAGATTCGTATTCCGGAGTATCGGCGCGGCGGCGACATGCTGGCCGATGAGCAGTTCCGGATTTCGCCCCGAGATCAGCGAAAGGAAAAGGATCCCGTCCGCTGCCGGATCGATCTGCATGGAATTGCCCGGAAAAATGATGACGGGAATGTTGACGTTCTTTTTGATCAGCCGGATTACGTCGCTGAGGTTGTTCGTGGTCAGAAGGCTTCCGCCGACCAGAAAATAATCCACACAGTTTTCGCTCGCCAGGTTGATGAGGTATTGAAGCTTCGGGCCGTCGTCGACCTTGTCGGGATCGATGAGTACCGCGATGGACTTCTTTCCAAGTCGTCGTTTTTCCCCAAGATCAGCGAGCAGGGTCATCGGCGTTTTTTTGGGCGGGCACAGTTTGCGATTGCAGGTATTCCATCAACTTCTCCCTGGCGATGCTCAAAAGAAACATGGCCGCCTGGCTCGCCAATGCCGTGCCGATCTGCGCCACCACGCCGGGCGCATCCGGCTCCGCGTGAATAACTTCCTCCGCTTCGCCTCCCTCCCGTGCCTGGACCACTTTGATTTTTGCAGGCCGCGACTTTCGCTTCGGCTTCGAAGCGCCGGACAAACTGCTGACTACGGCATACCCAAGCGCCAGGGCGCCCCCCACCACCAAAGCCGTGGCAAGAACCTTCTGCGTTTTGTCAGAGATGAATTTAACCTCGTCTTCAATTTGCTTTTGATGCATGGCCGATTTTTTGAGAAGTCGTCCCTTTACGGGATCATCCGTTTCAAGCAATTCCATAAGTCACTTCTTTTTCTTGTTCAACAATACGCCCAGGCGCGCCTCGACACCGCGGCTGAGGCTTTCGCGCCGCAGAAAGAGGATGAACCCCACGATCAAATAGAAGCCCGCGACGACGCTGAATCCCGCCAGGGCTCCCCATGCATCGCTTATCTTCAAAGCAATGCCAATGCTGACAAATACGACGACCAGCGCAAAAACAAACGCGAGGAACAAGTACACCAGCACGGTAGCCAGGCCCTTCGCCAACTCTTCCTTCGCCTCGATCTTCACCAACTCGATGCGTGTCTCCACATAACCCGTGAGGTTGCTGATCAGCGTATCCACCTTAAAGAATTTTGCAATCGAATCCCGCAACATAAACGTAAGCGCCCTGTGCAATATAGACAGACATTTCAAGGGAAAAAAAGCATCCCAATCGAAAAATGAATGTGCGCGCAGGGGTTCCCGCGCCGGCGGAAAAGCTGGCGCTTCGGCGAAAAAAAGGATGCCCGGGAGCGCCTATTGAAGCTCCTGCAGGGCCATCCATGCCATTAGCCCCGGCGCCAGGACCAGCGCGTCTTCATCGATGTCGAAGGTGGGGGTATGCACGTATGACGTAATGCCCTTCGCTTCGTTCGCTGTTCCTATCCGGTAGAACGACGCGGGGATGACCTGAGAGTAGTAGGCGAAATCCTCGGCCCCCAGCGTGATGTCGATATCAACAACGTTCTCCCTGCCCACGTAGGCTTCGGCGGCACGCCGGATCCGGCGCGTTAGTTCGGGGTCGTTCTGAAGGTAGGGATATCCCCGCGAGATGTCTACCTCGCATCTCCCGCCCATTCCTTCAGCGACGCTCTCCGCCATTTTCCTGATCTTTTGCAACGCCGACTCGCGCCACGCCTCGTTCATGGCGCGGAATGTCCCCGCGATATTCACCTCGTTCGGAATGATGTTCGTCGCGCCTTCGCCAGAGATCTTTCCGAAGGTGAGCACCGTGGGCTGTTTCGGGCTGGCGTTCCGGCTGATCACCTGTTGCAACGCAATGATGATGTGCGAAGCAATCACAATCGGGTCTACCGCCAGTTCCGGCGCAGCGCCGTGACCGCCTTTGCCAACGACCTTCAGATAGATCTCATCGCAACTCGCCATGTACATCCCTTCCCGGAAGCCGATCTTCCCCACCGGGAGCAGCGGAAACACATGTTGCCCGATGATCCCCGTAGGCTGAGGATCTTTTAACGCACCATCCCTGATCATGTAAGAGGCGCCACCGGGATTCTTCTCCTCACCGGGTTGAAAGAGCAAACGAACCGTTCCCTCAAACCTGTCCCTGACGGCATGCAATATCTTTGCTGTGCCCAGCAGGGACGAGGTGTGAACATCATGTCCACAGGCGTGCATGACACCGGGAACGGTTGACCGATAGGGAACCTCATTTGCCTCCTGAATGGGAAGCGCATCCATGTCTGCGCGCAGGGCGATGGTCTTCTTTTCCGGATTCCTGCCCTTGATTTCCACGACCAGGCCCGTGGTGGCGATACCCACCCTCGGCGTAAGGCCGGCCTCGCGCAGTTGCTCCTCCACGTATTTGGCGGTGTTGAATTCCTTGTACGACAATTCCGGGTGCGCGTGCAAATGCCGTCGCTGCCGGACGACCGTCGGGCTTACCTCTTCCGCCAGCTTTTTTATGATTTCGACCAGGTCCATTGTTGTCGGGAAAGAACCAAAATTAGCGAAAGTTTTAGCCTCCGCACGGAAATGAAACGAAATGAAAAATAATATCGCGGACGATAGGGGTCATCGTCGGATGGGGTGTCTTAGAAGCATAAAACAAGAAACAGACATGAGTATCAGAACATTCCTCGCCGTGTGTATGATGAGCATAGGTACGGCTTCATTCGCGCAAGACTACGAGATCAAGACGTTGTTCGGCCATACCGGGTACCGCGCTTCCGGTGGCTATGGCGCCGTCAGCAACAAATTCACGACGATCAACGGGCACACCGCCAACCTGGTCGAGTTGTACGGTGGCTGGTATGTGAACCACAGGTTCCTTCTGGGGATCGGTGCTTCTTCGTTGACGAGTCGTTTACCCGTGCCGTCTGAATACAGCGTCTCGCCGTCCGAAAAAATGCTCTATCAGTACGGCCAGTTCGGCCTGATGCTCGAGTACACATTGTGGTCGCAAAAGGCGGTACACGTTGTCTTCCAAACCCTTGCCGGCGCCGGATTTACCGTTCAATACCGGCGCTACGAATGGGGGAATGACGACTACTGGGACGATTTTAATGACCTTCCGTACGACTCGAACTGGTTCACCGTCGTTGAACCCGGCGTCCAACTCGAGATGAATCTCTTCAAATGGCTTCGGCTGGCGCCGGGAATATCCTACCGGGCGGTGTTCGACAGCAAGGCCGCGGGTCTCACGGATGACGCGCTCAGCGCGACTTCGTACAATGTGACGTTAAAGTTCGGAAAATTCTAGCGCCTGATCCGGATGCGGTTGGGAAGAACAATCGCGTTTGGAAAGTGCCGTTTGATGGCCAGGTAATCCGGTTGTGCCTCGAGACGTGTATAATATTCACCTGTGCGAACTTTGTAGTTGGGCTGGACGTACTCCAGCTCAGCTTTCATTTCGGGCATGGCGATGGCGAGCTCCTTTCTGGAGTTCATTGCCCGCTCGAGGTTCGGACCGGAAAAAAGCTGAATGGTGTATCCGTCAACCGTGCCTTCGGCCAGGTTGATCATGCTGATGCTGTCGAGGATGCCGTCGAGGGTCTCGGTGATGGCGTGGCGCGCTTCAACATAACGCGCGGGGTCGCGGTCAAGGGCTTGTTTCAGGGAATCAACCTGCCGGACGGTATCCGCCATCACCGCCGGCATGTCCCGCAAGGCTGAAAGGTCCTCCTCGTATTTCGTGTCGCCGCCCTTTTTGCTGGTAAGCTTCGAAGAACAGGCCACGCCGAAAACTACCGCCGTCAGAAGAATGAAAATCCGCATACTCAAGTCAGAATATTAAAAACACTATTCGATAACAATGCATCGGTTATTCTTGATGTCGTCCTCCACTTTTTTGTATTTAACGTCGCGCAGCACCCTGCCGTCGGGATATTGAACGGTTACCCTGTCGTTTCGTCCGGCGATCTTCTCCGATTTGACCGGCATCACCTTTTCCCGCGGCGGTCGGTTCGGTTGTGGCTGTTGCTGGCCGCCACCGCTCAGCAGAGACCGCGACTCTTCCTTTTGCTCACTCAGGCGTGCACGGCGTTGTGCCCGTGCTTCCTGCACCTGATCGGGTTGTTGCGCCGGAATCTCCGCTTTCATGAGGAACGACACCGTGTCTTCGTTCACCTTGGCGATAAAACGCTTGAACAGTTCAAAGCCTTCGAACTTGTAGATCAGCAGCGGATCCTTCTGCTCGTAGACGGCGTTCTGAACCGATTGCTTCAGGTCGTCCATTTCGCGCAGGTGTTCCTTCCATTGCTGGTCGATGATCGCCAGCGTCACGCGCTTCTCCATGGCCTTGATGAGCTCGGCATTGTTCGTCTGCACACATTTTTCAAGGCCGGCGGCAACGCCGATGGTCCTCGCGCCATCCGTAAAGGGAACGAGGATGTTTTCGATCGTCGCGCCGCGGGTTTTATGGATCTCTTTCAGTACAGGCATCGCCTTTTCGGCGATCATGCGGTTCTTGCGCTGATACTGATCCAGCGCATTTTGGTACAATGCCGCTCCCAGCCTTCCGGTGTCGGTCTTGTCGAAGTCTTCCTTGCTGATCTCGTAGTCGATGCCTAACGTGCTCAACACGTTTAGCCTCAGGCTCTCATAATCGTTGGCGTTCTTCGCGTTGATGACGAGGTCTTCGCTGGTATCAAACATCATCGTGAGGATGTCGAGTTCGAGTCTTTCGCCGAAGAGCGCATTCTTCCGGCGCTTGTAGATCACCTCGCGCTGCGCGTTCATGACGTTATCATACTCGAGAAGCCGCTTGCGAATGCCGAAGTTGTTCTCCTCCACTTTCTTTTGTGCGCGTTCAATCGAGCTGGTGACCATGGAATGCTGGATCACCTCACCTTCCTTGAGGCCGAGCCGGTCCATGATGCGCGCAATACGCTCGGGCATGAACAGACGCATCAGGTTGTCTTCAAGGGAGACGTAGAACTGGGAAGTCCCCGGATCGCCCTGGCGTCCCGAGCGCCCTCTCAACTGTCGGTCTACCCGCCGGGATTCGTGCCGCTCGGTACCGATGATGGCAAGCCCGCCCGCGTCGCGCGATTCGGGCGTGAGCTTGATGTCCGTACCACGACCGGCCATGTTCGTGGCAATCGTCACGGTCCCCGGCTTTCCGGCCTCCGCCACGATCTCCGCTTCCCGCTGGTGTTGCTTCGCGTTCAGCACCTGGTGCTTGATCTTCCGGATCTGGAGCATCCTGCTCACCAGTTCGGAAATCTCGACCGATGTGGTACCCACCAGCACCGGGCGGCCCTCCTGCGTCAGCTTGACGATCTCGTCGATCACCGCGTTGAATTTTTCCCGCGTCGTCTTGTACACCAGGTCGTCGTAGTCTTTACGCACCGCGGGCCGGTTCGTGGGTATCGCCACGACATCGAGTTTATAAATGTCCCAAAGCTCTCCCGCTTCCGTTTCCGCAGTACCCGTCATGCCGGCGAGCTTGTGGTACATCCGGAAATAATTCTGCAGGGTGATGGTGGCATACGTTTGCGTGGCGTCTTCCACCTTTACGTTCTCCTTCGCTTCGATGGCCTGGTGCAACCCGTCGGAGTAACGCCTTCCGTCCAGCACGCGCCCCGTCTGCTCGTCTACAATCTTGACCTTGCCATCAACGATGATATATTCGGTATCCTTCTCGAAGAGCGTATAAGCCTTCAGCAACTGGTTCACCGTGTGAATCCGCGCCGCCTTCACCTGGTATTCGCGGATAAGTTCCTCCTTCCTTTGAAGCCGTTCGTGGTCATCCAGCGCAGGGTCATTTTCAATGCGGGTGAGTTCCGTGCCGATCTCGGGCATAATAAAAAACCTGGGATCTTCGCCCTCACCGGTGATCAGGTCAATCCCTTTCTCCGTCAACTCCACCGCGTTGTCTTTTTCGTCGATCACAAAATAGAGCGGTTTATCCGCCTCGGGCATGTTGCGCTTGTTGTCCTGCAGGTAATAGTTCTCCGTTTTTTGCAGGATTGCCTTGACCCCTGTCTCGCTCAGCAGCTTGATGAGGGGCTTGTGCTTGGGCATGGCCCGGAACGCGCGAAACAGCGGCGTGCCCGCCTCCTTCTCATTATTGTCGGTAATCGCTTTGCGCGCCGCCGTGAGGTATTCGTTGATCAGTTTCTTTTGCGCTTCAACCAATTTGAAGATGCGCGGCTTCAGGTCGTAGAACTCGTGCTCGTCGCCTTTGGGCACGGGTCCGGAAATGATCAACGGCGTCCTGGCTTCGTCGACGAGTACAGAGTCGACTTCGTCCACCATGGCGTAGTGATGGGCGCGCTGCACCAGCTCTTCCGGGTCATGGGCCATGTTATCGCGGAGATAATCGAAGCCGAATTCATTGTTCGTACCATACGTGATGTCGGCGCGATAGGCGTTCCTGCGCGCGGCGGAGTTCGGGTCATGCTTGTCGATGCAATCCACGGTAATACCGTGAAACTCGAAGATCGGCCCCATCCATTCGCTGTCGCGCGTGGCGAGATAGTTGTTTACCGTGACGATGTGCACGCCGCGGCGGGCCAGTGCGTTGAGAAACGCGGGAAGCGTTGCCACCAGCGTCTTTCCTTCACCCGTCGCCATTTCGGCGATCTTGCCCTGATGGAGTACCACGCCGCCGATAAGCTGAACGTCATAGTGCACCATATCCCACGTGATCAGGTTGCCGGCAGCCAGCCATCGGTTCTGCCAGATCGCCTGATCCCCTTCGATACGCACGTGCTCGTGCGACGCCGCATAGCGCCGGTCGTAGTCCTGAGCCGTCACCGCTATGGATTCATTCTCCTTAAATCGTCTGGCGGTTTCCCGAACGATCGCGAAGGTTTTGGGAAGTACCTTCAACAGCACTTTCTCGAGTTCCTTGTTGCGCTCCCCTTCGATCTTGTCGATCTCGGCGAATACGCCCTCCTTCTCCCCGAGTTCCATGTCCGGATGATCGGCAATCCGCTGGTGCAGGGCCGCGAGCTGGTCGTCGATGGGTTTTAATTCCGTATTTATCCGTTCCTGGATAAGCTGCGTTTCGCGCCGGAGGTCGTCGTTGGAGATGGCCTGGAGTTTCTCAAACTCCCGCTTGCTCTCCTCCACGATCGGCATGATCCGCTTGATATCCTTATCCGACTTGGTTCCAAAGATTTTGGCTATAAGTTTAAGCATCGTCTCTTTCCTGAATGTTTATGTTGGGCATCTGTTTGCCGGGGTCACGATCGGACCGTCAATACCCTCAAAAGGGCATAAAGTTAAGTTCTTTTTGCGATTTCCTGGTCGATCAATTACAGTTCCAGATCGCCTTCAAAGACCAATTTGGCAGGCCCTGTTAGAAAAATATCGACAAATGTGCCGTCATGGCCGGACGATCCGGCGGGTTGCTCATTGCGGAATTCAACGGAGAGGCTTCCTCCAGGCGCCTGGACGTGCACCGGTGACAAAAAACCCCGGTACGACGCGGCGATGGCGGAAGCCACGATACCCGTTCCGCACGAAAGCGTCTCATCCTCAACGCCCCGCTCATAGGTCCTGACAAAAATGGTGTTGTTGTCGAGCCGTTGGACAAAATTCGCGTTGGTTCCGCCGGGATGGAACCGCTCGTCGTGGCGAATTTTCCGCCCTTCCTCAACGACCGGGTAGGAGCGTACCTCATCAACAAAGCGCACGTAATGGGGCGAACCCGTGTTAAGGTAAAAGTCGTCGCCCAGCTTGTCTACCTTGCTCACGTCATGCATTCTCAGGCGAACCATCCCGGGCCGGACTATTTCCGCCTGGTGTACCCCGTCGAATGCGGTGAACGATGCTTTCCCGTTGACCAGTCCCAGGGAGGAAGCGAGCTGAACCGCGGCCCGGCAACCGTTGCCACAAAGACTCTGTGTGCCGTCGGCGTTGTAATAAACAAGGCTGAAATTCTGGGCGGGGTCATTTTCGATGAGGATAAGGCCATCCGCCCCTACGCCAAATCTCCGGTCGCACACTTGTCCGATCTGATCCGTGGAAAAACGACGCGCCGGCGCGCGGTTATCAATGATAACAAAGTCGTTGCCCGTGGCTTGATATTTGAAAAAATGGACGCTCACGCTCAAAGGGTAAACGTTTATTTTCTGGTGTCTACCTCCTCATAGTCGACATACTCGCCGCCTTTGAACCGGCTCCCCTGCTTCCGGTTGCCTGGCCCGTTCACACCCCCATTCCGCTGCTGGTCACGAAACTGCCGGGTGGCGGCGCCTGCCCGAAAGAAGAACGAAGCGACCTTATAGATGACGTAGGCGACAAGCGCGAAGATGAGGATGAGCTTTAACATGGACTACGGTTTGTGTTATGAACTGAAAAACAAAGGTAGAGGTTCGCCACATAAATAACCAACAGGAAACCTAACCACTCATGGGCGACGGAGAACCAAGGGTTGCCGTTCTAAATCATTGTTTCCGGAAAAACCAGAATTTACGGCGAAAGCTTATTCGCAGACCAGAATCAACGATTTGAGTTGACTTTCAAATGGCAAGGCCCCCGAGCACGAGCGTACCATCCAACAATCAAATGGAATTCAAATTAACGGGGCGGGCTATCAGGACAGCTCCGCTAGGAGCTTCCTGTTGTAGAACATAAAACCCCAACGAACCACCGGGCTCCGGAGGAGCCTCCTGTAACGCACGATGCTACCAGATGCACAAGGTGATCTACGCGCAAACCTTTCTGGAAGGCGGGGAGAGCATGTTTTGAAAACGATTTGCTATCCCTTGCACAATGCGTCCCCGGAGGCTCCTACGGAGCCGGTTTCATTCGCTAATTGGAATTTCTACAAATGGGTGGCTCCTGGCGGAGCCGTAACCGCAAAACTGTGGTCACGATCTGGTCGGCCGAACGATCTCGCAGGAAGCTTCCGCAAGCCTTCCCCGCGCAGCAATGACTCCAAACTAAAAACTCCACACCCTGAACCCGTGCTGTCCGGAAGAATTAGAGTTTACAACGAAAGCTTATTCGCAGACCAGAATCAACGATGGGGGTTGACTTTCAAATGCCAGCCCCCAAGCACGAGCGTACCATCCAACAATCAAATGGAATTCAAATTAACGGGGCGGGCTATCAGGACAGCTCCGCTAGGAGCTTCCTGTTGTAGAACATAAAACCCCAACGAACCACCGGGCTCCGGAGGAGCCTCCTGTAACGCACGATGCTACCAGATGCACAAGGTGATCTACGCGCAAACCTTTCTGGAAGGCGGGGAGAGCATGTTTTGAAAACGATTTGCTATCCCTTGCACAATGCGTCCCCGGAGGCTCCTACGGAGCCGGTTTCATCCGCTAATTCGAATTTCTACAAATGGGTGGCTCCTGGCGGAGCCGTAATCGCTTATGAATTTCAAAAGCACCCTGTGACGCGCGTCACCTGCTGAGATACAGATTTCGCTCCGAATAGATCTTCATGAAATAATCATCCATGAGATCGTCGATGAAATAGATCGCTTCCCCGGTCGACTTCATCTCGGGACCCAGTTCTTTGTTCACGTCCGGGAACTTGTTGAAAGAGAACACGGGCTCCTTGATGGCGTACCCCTTTCGCGTCGGGTTGAAGGTAAAGTCCTTGAGTTTCTTTTCGCCCAGCATAACCTTCGTCGCGAAGTTCACATAGGGTTCATCGTAGGCCTTGCAGATAAACGGTACGGTGCGCGACGCGCGCGGGTTGGCCTCGATGATGTAGACCCGGTCGTTTTTGATGGCGAACTGGATATTGATCAACCCTACCGTTCGCAGCGCCAGGGCGATCTTTCGGGTGTAGTGCTCAATCTGTTTGATGACGAAGTCACCGAGGTTGTACGGCGGCAATACCGCGTACGAATCGCCGGAGTGAATGCCCGCGGGCTCGATATGCTGCATGATGCCGATGATGTAGACATCCTCCCCATCGCAGATCGCGTCCGACTCCGCTTCGATGGCGCCGTCCAGGAAGTGATCCAACAGGACTTTGTTCTCCGGGAGGTGCTTCCAGATGTCGAGAATGTGGCTTTCGAGCTCCTGTTCGTTGATCACGATCTTCATGCTTTGCCCGCCGAGCACGTACGAGGGCCTCACCAGCAGGGGAAAGCCAATCGTCTTCGACACTTCCACCGCTTCTTCCGCATCGGTGGCGACGCCAAACTCGGGGTATGGGATGCCCAGGTCCTTAAGCAAGCTGGAGAACTGGCCCCGATCCTCGGCAAGGTCCAACGCCTCGAACGACGTTCCGATGATCCTGACTCCGTACTTATGCAGTTTTTCAGCCAGCTTCAACGCAGTCTGGCCCCCCAACTGCACGATGACACCTTCCGGCTTTTCATGCTGGATGATATCGTAAAGGTGTTCCCAGAAAACGGGTTCAAAATAAAGTTTGTCCGCAATGTCGAAGTCGGTGGAAACGGTTTCGGGATTGCAGTTGATCATGATGGTTTCATAGCCGCATTCCTTTGCGGCAAGAACGCCGTGCACGCAAGAGTAGTCGAACTCGATACCCTGGCCGATGCGGTTGGGGCCGGACCCCAGCACCACAATTTTTTTCCGCGACGACACCTGTGATTCATTTTCCGAATCGAATGTGGAGTAGTAATACGGCGTTCGCGCTTCAAACTCCGCCGCACAGGTATCGACGAGCTTGTACACGCGGTTTATGCCCATCTCCCGCCGCTTGGTGTACACCTCGCTCTCGTAGCAATCCAGCACATGGGCAATCTGCCGGTCGGCATAGCCCATCTCCTTGGCCCGGCGCATGAGTCCCGCCGGCAAGCTGTTGATATCGTACTTCTCGATTTCCTTTTCCAGTTCCACCATCTCCTCGATCTGGTCGAGGAACCACCGGTCGATCCGCGTCAGCTTCTGGATGGTCTTCATGGGAATGCCGAGCCGGATGGCGTCGTAGATGTGAAATATCCGGTTCCAGGTCGGATGCTCGAGACTTTGCAGGAGGTCTTCCTGCTTGGTGAGCGACTTTCCGTCGGCGCCTATGCCGTTCCTTTTGATCTCGAGGGACTGACAAGCCTTTTGCAACGCTTCCTGAAAATTCCTTCCGATGCCCATGGCTTCGCCCACGGATTTCATCTGAAGCCCCAGGCGGCGGTCGGCACCGTGAAACTTGTCGAAATTCCAGCGCGGCACTTTGACAATGACATAGTCCAGGGCGGGTTCAAAATACGCCGTTGTGGTGCCGGTGATCGCGTTCTTCAATTCGTCGAGGTTGTATCCGATCGCGAGTTTCGCGGCAATCTTCGCGATGGGATATCCGGTAGCCTTCGAGGCCAGCGCGGACGAACGCGATACCCGCGGGTTGATTTCTATGCCGACGATCTCTTCGTAATTGTCGGGGTTCAGGGCAAACTGCACGTTACATCCTCCGGCAAACTGACCGATGCCGTTCATCATCCGGATCGCCAGGTCGCGCATGCGCTGATAAGTGGTGTCGGGCAATGTCATCGCCGGCGCCACGGTGATCGAGTCGCCGGTGTGAATTCCCATGGGATCAAAATTCTCGATGGAGCAGATGATGATCACATTGCCGTTCCCGTCCCGCAGCAACTCAAGCTCATATTCCTTCCATCCGAGGATACTTTGCTCGACGAGGACTTCGTGAATGGGTGAAGCGTGGAGACCGCGATTCAACGCCTCGTCAAAATCCTCGGGGTCGTGTACAAAACCTCCGCCGGTGCCGCCCAGCGTGTAGGAAGGCCTGATCACAAGGGGGAATCCGATCTCCTGGGCGATTTCCTTGCCCTGCAGGAAACTCGTGGCCGTGGCGCCCTTGCAGACCTGCACGTCCAACTCCTTCATTTTCAACCTGAATTTCTCCCGGTCTTCCGTGGTCTCGATCGCGCGGATGTCGACGCCGATGATACGCACACCGTAATGCTGCCAGATTCCCGCTTTGTCACATTCAATACACAGGTTAAGGGCCGTTTGGCCACCCATGGTGGGGAGAACCGCATCGATATGGTGCTTTTCAAGAATTTCCCGGATCGACTTCTTCGTCAGCGGCTTGAGGTAAACGTGGTCTGCCGTGACCTTGTCGGTCATGATCGTCGCCGGGTTCGAATTGATCAGGACGACCTCGATGCCCTCTTCCCGCAACGACCGCGATGCCTGTGACCCCGAATAATCAAATTCGCAGGCCTGGCCAATAATGATCGGGCCACTTCCAATGATGAGTACGGAGCGGATACTTCTGTCTCTGGGCATCGTTAACGAGGAAAGGAATGAACAAAATTGGGCAAAAATATATCAGGATTTCGAGGGATTAAAGTTTGCCGGAAAATTTTTGGAGAAATAGTCATTGATGACTGAGTTCGTCACCGGCGACGACGGTAAAAATTCCATGCCGGTCACAAAAGTTACTTCCGGATTCAGGAAGTTTTTTTACAACTTGATTCCCTATGAATTTGAATCTGAATGCCAGGAAAATGAATTCCTACGATGCAATCGTGGTAGGTTCCGGAATAACCGGTGGATGGGCGGCCAAGGAGTTGTCGGAAAAGGGCTTGAAAGTGCTCATGCTGGAGCGCGGAAAAACCGTCGAACATCCAAACTACCCCACCGCCCTGAGCGACCCGTGGGACGTTCCGTTCGGTGGCCGCGTGACTACAGAACAAAAACGCCAGCAACACATTCAGGCCAGGCACTGGTCATTCCGGCAGGACAACCACCACTTTTACATCAACGACCTGGACAATCCCTACACCGAAGCACAGCGCTTTGACTGGATCCGCGCGGACGTGGTCGGAGGCCGGTCGATCCTTTGGTCGCGCCAATGCTTCCGCTGGAGCGATCTCGATTTTGAAGCCAACCTCCACGACGGATACGGCGTCGACTGGCCCATTCGCTACAAGGACATCGCCCCGTGGTACGACTACGTGGAGCGCTTTATCGGCGTAAGCGGAAACCGCGACGGCATTCCCCATTTGCCCGACGGTGAGTTCCAGCCCCCCATGGAGATGAATTGCGTGGAGCGCCATGTGAAGGAAAAAGTTGAGACCGCGTTTTCGGGCAGGAGGGTCATTACGGGAAGAACCGCGAACCTTACCCGGCCCCTCAAGGGGCGCGGCGTGTGTCAGTACCGCAACCTTTGCCACCGCGGTTGCCCTTACGGTGCATACTTCAGCACGAACGCCAGCACCTTGCCGGCGGCGTTCGCCACGGGGAACCTCACGCTCAGGAGCAACGCCCTGGTGAACCGCGTGCTCTACGATGAACTGTCTCAGCGCGCGTCGGGCGTGGAGGTGATCGACACGGAGACCAACACGGTCGTGGAATATTACGCAAAGGTCATTTTCCTCAACGCGGCGACGGTGGCAACCACGTTTATTCTCCTCAACTCCGTGTCGGGCCGGTTTCCCAACGGATTGGGTAATGGCAGCGACCAGGTGGGGCGCAACCTCATGGACCATCACAAGTGCATGGGCCTCTCCGCGTCGTTGGAGGGATTCGAAGACCAGTACTACGTGGGGCGGAAACCCACGGGATTCAACATCCCGCGGTTCAGGAACATCACCGAACAGCGCGGCGATTTTCTGCGCGGTTACAACCACGGCGGCGGGGCGTCGCGCGCCGGGTGGTGGAGCGCATCATCAACGGGGCTCATCGGCGCACAACTGAAGGAGGCCGCCACGCACCCCGGCCCATGGGGAGTGGGGTTCACGGGCTTCGGCGAATGCCTGCCGTATGCCGACAACCGGATTACGCTGAATACCCGCCAGCAAGACGAGTACGGGCGGAACACCATCACCGTTCAGGCTTCGTTCCGCGAAAATGAAAAGGCGATGCAGAAAGACATGGTGGCTACGGCAGGTGAAATGTTCGAGGCCATCGGCGCGAAGAACATCCGCCTCGACGGCGTCATGTCTTTTCCGGGAAATGCAAACCACGAGATGGGTACCGCCCGCATGGGCCGTGATCCAAAGACGTCGGTGCTCAATGGCTACAACCAGATGCACGAAGTGCCGAACGTCTTCATCACCGACGGATCATTCATGACCTCGTCATCGAGTGTTAATCCTTCCCTGACGTACATGGCCATGACGGCACGCGCCTGCGACTACGCCTTGCGCGAATTCCGGAAGCACAACCTCTGATCAGATCAGCCCGCGCGACTTCAACTCGAGGTATTTGTTGATCGTCTCCACGGTAAGATTTTGCGGCGTGGTCAGCACCGCCTGGATGCCGTGCTGGTTGAGTTCCCTCACGATCAACCGCTTTTCAAAGGCGAACTTCTCCGCGATGGTCTTGTAATAGATCTCACGCAGGTCTCCCGCAGGCCGGTCGATCAACGTGTTCATTTCCGTGTTCTCGAAGAAGATAACCACCACAAGGTGCTGTCTCGACAAACCTTTGAGATAGGGCAACTGGCGGCGCATGCCGGAAACAGACTCAAAGTTCGTGTAAAGGAGGATGAGGCTTCGCTGTGTGATCTTCCTTCGGGCGAGGTTGTGCAAGACGGAGAAGTCAGACTCGCGGTAGGCGGTTTTTTGGTTGTAAAGCACCTCCATGATCCTGCCCATCTGGTCGTTGTTGCGGCTGGCGGGAACCATCACGCCGATCCGGTCCTGAAAGGTGACCAGCCCCGCCTTGTCCGACTTCCGGATGGCAATGTTGGAGATCACAAGGCTCGCATTGATGGCGTAGTCCAGGAGGCTCATTCCCGCGAAGGGCATTTTCATCACCCGGCCCTTGTCGACGACACTGTAGACCTGTTGCGATCGCTCGTCCTGGTATTGATTGACCATGAGTTCGCTTCTGCGCGCGGTGGCTTTCCAATTGACCGTGCGCACATCGTCGCCGGCGACGTATTCGCGGATAAGCTCAAACTCCCGGTTGTGGCCGATCCGGCGGATCTTCTTGATGCCGACGTCCGTCAACCGGTTGGAGATCGCCATGAGTTCATACTTCCTCATCTGGATGAACGACGGATACACCGGCACCATTTTGTCGGCGGAGAACCGGAAGCGTCTCGAGAAAACGCCAATGCGCGTGCTGACATAAACGTTGACGGCGCCGAACGAATATTCGCCGCGTTTCACGGGGCGCAAATGATAGGCTATCGCCTTCGACCCGCCCGCGGGAAGGCGAAGGTAGAAGCTGATGTCGCGGCGTTGAAACTGGTGCGGGATCTCGTCGATGACACGAAGCTCGAGGGGAAACACATAAAAGCTTTCCAGGTAGATCCGGACCTCGTTGTCGTCGCCGTTTGACAGCCGCTCCGGCGCGAAGCGGTGCCCCTGCAACCCGCGCCTCGTGCGGTAGAGCAGGATCAGGTCGGTGATGGCGACGCCCAGGAAAATGAGGAACAGCAGTTTAGCGACGGCGATAAACGCGCCGACCACAAAAACCGCAATGAAAAGGGCAATCAATCCGCCGAGGGCGATGAAAAAACGGTTGTTGATGTAAAGTGATCGAAAAAATTTCACTACCGCGGCACCTCAATCGTATCGATGATCAGTTTGACAACCTCGTCGGTGGTGGCGCCTTCCATTTCCTTGTCGGGTGTGAGTTGAACGCGGTGGCGCAGCACGGGCAAGGCGACAAACTTTACATCCTCGGGCGTTACGAAGTCGCGTCCGCTGAGTGCCGCGTACGCTTTGGCGCTGTTGAGGATCGCCACGGAAGCGCGCGGCGAGGCGCCGAGGAAAAGGGCGGCGTTCTTGCGCGTTTCATGGATCAATTGCGCGATATATCGCATGATGTTTTCGTCCACATGGACCTGTTGCACGGCGGCGCGGTAGTTCCGGATATCTTCCGCGGTAAGCACGGCGTTTACCTCCGCCACGGGCATCGCGCCTTTGCGCTGGTGGTGGCCGGAAATGATGGCCAACTCCTGGTCAAGGTCCGGGTAGTCTACCTTTATCTTGAAAAGGAACCGGTCGAGTTGCGCTTCGGGAAGGCGGTAGGTGCCCTCGTGTTCGATCGGGTTCTGGGTTGCAACGACAACATACGGCGCCTCCAGCGGATAGGTGTTTCCGTCCACCGTCACCTGCCTTTCCTCCATCACCTCAAAGAGCGCCGCTTGTGTCTTGGCGGGGGCGCGGTTGATTTCGTCAATCAATACGATGTTCGAGAAAATCGGTCCGGCCTTGAATTCAAACTCCGCCTTCTTGGCATTGAACACCGATGTGCCCAGCACATCCGACGGCATCAGGTCGGGCGTAAATTGAATCCGCGAAAAGTTCACCGAAATTACCCTCGAAAGGAGCTTGGCCGTCAGTGTTTTTGCCACGCCGGGCACCCCTTCAATGAGCACATGGCCGTCGGCAAGTATCGCGGTCACCAAAAGCCCGATCATCGACTCCTGGCCAACGATCACTTTGCCGATCTCTCCCCGCACACGGGTCACGCTCGCGTTCAATGCGCTCAGGTCGACACGGCTGGTAAATATGTTTTCTTCCATACTTTCTCTTCGGTTTGAAGTTCTTTTTTTTTAAGTTATTCCTGATGATAAAAACGTTCGATCTTGTCGTTCAGGTCCATGAGTTGTTGCTCTGATATCATCGTCGTAGACTGAATGAACGCGATGGCGCGGAACAACTTCCTGATCTCGTCGGGCGGATTTCCTGACTTGCCCCCGAGCGCGGCAAAGAATTCCTCGTTGATCACGCTGGTGTTCAGCACGTATCGCGTGCGAATGAAATCGAGCAGGTAGCCGATCTTCTTCTCGGCGATGTCCTTGTGATTTTTTTTCTGAAAGTAAAGATTTCCAATTGTAGCGACAAACTCGAGGGACGTGTTGGCCAACGGGGTGATGACCGGGATGATCCGTTGTTTTCTTTTCGCTTCGAAGATCATGAACAGCACGATGCCGCCGATCAAAAGATAGTACGCCCATTTCAACGGTTCGCTCCGGAGTATGAACCGCAGCGGCGTGGCAGCTTCCATCCTGCCCAGGTGGTAATATTCGGACCGCACCACCCGGCCCTGCGGCGGAAGGTAGGAACACATCCCCGACACATAATGCTGATTTTGCCCGGCCAGCAGGTAAATGTTGGTGAACGCAAACGGCGTACAATTGAGGATGAGGTTGCCCTTTCCCCATTGCACCCGCACCGTGACGGGCTGGTCGAGGTCATTCTTCGCGACGACGGTGGTCGTGGCTGAATCAACTTCCGAAAAATAGTTGTGAACGTTCCGCGTCCGAAATGAAAACCGCTTCAGCGAATCCAGGTGCGGATTCGTGAACCGTACGTATGAGGAATCGATCGCCAGGTCAACACCCTGGTCAAACAAATTGTCGGCAACCCGAATGCCTACGGTGTCGCGAAAGATTCCCGAAAAGTCATGCGCGGACAGCAACGCGTGACCCCCGTTGGCGACATGAGACAGGATCGCTTCGGTGTCTCCCGGGTCGGGGCGGAAGGTCGAAGCGACCACCATGAGGTTATCGGTTGAATCAAGGGACTCCTTCACTTCATAGATGGTGTTATACAGGTGACGAACCTCCTTGCCCTCAAACAGTGTCGGCAACAGGTTGTGAAACACGAAGGTGCCGAATGGATTCTTGTCGTCATGGGCCAGCGTGAGCCGCCAGTCGTATTGCTTTGGACGCGACAACCGGACCAGCACGAAGGCAAGGATGGCGATGGCGAGGTATAGTATATATTTCCAGTCGCGCATGCTTACCGAAGTTTCAGTCGCCAGGAAGAAAACGTATCCTGAGCCTGGTCGAACAGGGCGCGGCTGGCGCCAAAGTTTCCGTACCAGACGTAATCAAAGTAATAGTTCAGGGCGTTGAAGCCCGGCTTCAGGTTCTGGTCGTTGAGTTCGGTCGCGTAGTCGTGGTTGGTTTTGCCGGGCTGCCATTGGATCAGTTCGCGGTCGGACAACAGCTTGAGCGCGTGGAGAAAGCGCAAACGGATCGCCCTGCGGAAGTCCTGTTGCTGCAGCGCCTCCCGGACCAGCGCGTCAAAGTCCATCTCATGGATGTTCTCCTCAAAGACCTGGTAACGGGTCGCCGACGGCTTGGAGAACAGCATCCTGAACGCGTTCACCCGCAGAAGCATCATCACCACATACACGACGGCGGCCAGTCCGATGAGGTAGATCAACAGGCGTCCCCATGAGGTGGTGGCAACCTGATCGAAAATACTAAAGAACAATTCGAGGAGCCACTTCTTGAGTCTCTCCCAAAGGCTTTCACCTACGGTCGGCGCCTCCTTGTAATTGAGGTCAGGGTCGGCTTTGAGCGTTTCAATCGCGTTTTCATCAAAGGTGCGTTTTGCAATCACCGCGTCATCGCTCCTGGTGTTGGCGGCATCGTCCGCGTAAGCGTCTCCCTCGTAACCCGCAACGGTATCGGCATCGCTGGAACCGGAAAACGAATCCTGCGCCTGTACCGCGGCGAAGGCGAAGAAAAGCAGAATGGGCAGTACCGGTCTCACCGTTTAATACTGTTCATCATGGCCCGAGGCCTGCGTTGGCTCACCCAGCGAGTCAATTTTGTTCATCAGTCCTTTGGCTTCTTTCCGCTCCACAAGGTTGAAGTACTGAAACGCGAGCCCTACCTGGGTGAGGCTCTGGAGCATAATGATCGCCGCATAGTACAAGGCGAAGAAGACCATGGCAATGACCGGCACGTCACCCATCATCTGCTCGGGCGTGGGGTTGACATTGTGCAGTCCTGCGACGAGGGTGATGACGTATCCCGGAATCAGGAAAATGTAGGAGATCACGCTCGCAATGAGGGAAAGGACGAACACGAGGCCGAAAGTACTCCACCACTTGCCGCGCATCAATCGCAGGGAACGTTGGATGGCGTCGAAGAAGCCGCGGCGCTCGTAGGCGCGGATAATAAAAATGAGGGAGCTTCCCACCACGATGTAAGCCACGCCAACACCCACGGCAATCCCGATGAGCGGCGCCAGCACCGGGGCTACCGCGGCAATTGCCCCGATAACCACGGCGAGTCCGATGATGCCCGCGTACAGCAGGACAAAGAAAAGAAAGATCGTTCCCGCATACATCCAGACGGTAGATCGTACCTTGTCCCACACATCGTTCGTGCTGATCTTGTTCGACTTCCTTTCCTCGTAGAGGAGCACATAGTTGTTGATCGTGGCAATCGCCGCCACGTACGCCGCGCCATAGGCAAGCATCATCAGTATCACCTGAGAGAACATAGACGTCGGTGAAAACATCTGCTCGAACATCGCCGGGTCACCGCTCCGTCCGGCGTTGAAAGCCACGGTGAGCATATCCCCTATGAACGAGCCCATCAGAAGGCTTGCGATCAGGATCGGCGGTCCCGCGATCAGCAGCAAACTCTTTCCAAGCGACACGAAATTCTGCCGCATGAACTCGAAGGTGACACTGATCTTCGTTCCGAAATCACGCGTCACGTGGTAATCAATCAACTTTATGTTTTCCATTTTTTCGTATCAGAATATGGGGGTAGATTACAAAATAGTAGATCATGAGCACCGCCGAAAGGGCAATGATAACGGCCTTGATGCTCCAGTGCATGAAACCATAGCGCGTGATGAAGGATTCAATAAATCCGGCGATCACGAAGAAGGGCATGAGCCCGATGACGATCTTTAAGCCGACTGACGCCCCTCGTTTGAAGGAAACCAGCCGCGAGTAGGTACCCGGAAACAATAAGCCGTTACCCAGCACGAACCCCGCCGCGCCCGCGATCACAATCGAAGACAACTCGATGGTGCCGTGCAGCATGATGACGGGGAGCGCCTGCGACAACTGGTTCTCCTGGTAAAAGAACGTGATAAAACTTCCCACCATCACCCCGTTCTGAAACACGAGCATGCCGGACCCGAGGGCCGTAAAAACGCCCGCCGCGAACACCCAGAATGAAACCTTGATGTTGTTCCATGTAATGAGCAGGAACATGAGCCGCTGATCCATATTCCCGTAGACCGCCGTGGGATT
Source organism: uncultured Roseivirgaceae bacterium (assembly GCA_964551035.1). Classification (GTDB taxonomy): domain Bacteria; phylum Bacteroidota; class Bacteroidia; order Cytophagales; family Cyclobacteriaceae; genus Chryseosolibacter. The sequence goes on from CAZKBK010000024.1 coordinate 55,894, forward strand.
TCCATTCCTGATGTTTTCCAGCGTCATGTTCACATACCCGTCGCTGAGAATGAGCCTCACAAAACTGTCGTCGTAGATGGCGGAGATCGCGCCGATGGCCATTGCCACCATGAAGACCACAAAAGAGTAAAACAACGGCTTCCGCGCTGCGTAAACGGCTAGCGGCACATCTTCCTTCCAGAACATCACAAACCGGTTTCGGTCTTCGCGCCTGTTCTGGTAGATCTGAAGGCGAATCTTGCCCGCAAGCCCGTTGAGGTAGGTGGTCACCCGGCTTTCAGGATACTGGGTGCGCGCAAAGGAAAGGTCATCGGTAACCTGGATAAACAGGTCGGCCAACCGGTCGGGACTCGCCGTCTCCTGCTCGAGGGCAACTTTTTCAAACGCCTCCCAGCGTGCCTTGTTTTGTTTCACAAAGGCGGCTTCTTTCATGGATCACCTGCGCCTGCGCGCGAAAGTTTTTATTGATAGTTGTCTGCTACGTTGATCACCTCGTTCCAAACCCGGAAAACATTACCCGAGCATATCTTCTGAATTTCGTCAGGAGCATATCCGCGCTTGAGAAGCACGAAGATCAGGTTCGGATAGGCAGAAACATCCTTCAGGCCGAGGGGAAGGCTATCGCCCACGCCGTCATAATCGGAACCGATGCCCACGTGATCGATGCCCGCGAGTTTTACCACGTGGTCGATGTGGTCCGCAACGCGTTCAACGTCGGAGAAAAGCTCCTTGTGCGCCTTGCCGAATTGCTCGATGATGGGTTGCGCTTCGGGATCTGCCGAGGTCAGGTGCTTTTCCTCGAGCACGCGCTCAAGGGAATCCCGCAGGTTGCTGTTCTCCCGCGCCGTCGAGTCGAGGAAGTCGGCGCCGAAATTGATCTGGATCACGCCGCCGTTCTTTCCCAGCTCGCGGATCATATCGTCGGACATGTTGCGCTCAAATCCCGGCGTAAAAGCCCGGCATGAGGAGTGCGACGCGATCACCGGCGCTTTGGTTATTTTTAATACATCATAAAACGTGCTGTCAGAGACGTGGGAGATGTCGACCATGATGCCATGGCGGTTCATTTCGGCCACGACCTCTTCTCCAAAAGGACTCAGCCCGCTCCACGCGGCGGTCGTATCATAAGAGGAGTCGCAGATCTGGTTGTCGCGCGAGTGGGTGAGGGTGATGTATCGGATGCCGCGGTCAAAGAAGTATTTGACGTTGTTGATGTCGTTTCCGATCGGCGCGCCGTTTTCCATGCCCATGGGCAGGGATATCTTTTCCTTCGTGGTGTTGGCAACGATGTCGGCGGGCGTGCGGGCGAGAGCAAACTTGTCGGGATGCGCCTGCGCGATGCTTTCCACCATGTTGATCAGCGTGTCGGCCAGCGCCTTACCGCTGTCCGGCCGTCGCTGCTGCCGCGCAGGAATATAAATAGACATGAACGGGGCATCCAGGCCTCCCTTCTTCGCCCGCACGTAGTCGAAGTCTCCCTCGGTCGTGCTGATGGGAATGCCGATATATTCGCGGTCGAGCGTGAATCCCTTGATCCGCAGCCGGAAGGGCAGGTCCACGTGGCCATCCGTGATGATGTAAGCCTGCGCAAGGGAGTCGGCGACGCGCCGTAGCTGCTCATCCGGCATCGACGCATAGTCGGATTTTTTCTCCAGGCTTCCGCACCCGGCCAGTATCAAAAGGAGACTTACACAAACTGCGATGTTAACTTTCATATTTCCGAAATTTGTTCTTCTTTGGTTTCTTGCGAAAAGTATCTGATTTTTTCAGGGGATGCAAACCATAAATGTAACGACCACTCAGAATGTCGGCATCGAGTACCCGGTGGCCAGCATCGGCGACCGGATCCTCGCCTATATACTGGATCGTATCCTTTTGGTAATCTTTTCGGTGCTGATCGTTTTCCTGATCGACCTGGTCAATTCCGATGTACTCATCTGGATCTGGCTCATTCTCCTGATCTCGGCCTGGTTGTTTTATCACCTCGCCTTCGAGATCTTTATGAACGGCCAGAGCCCGGGCAAAAGGGTCATGAACATCCAGGTGGTGCGCCTCGACGGCACGGAACCTTCCGTGGGCGATTACCTGATGCGATGGGTACTGAGCCTGATCGACTTTTACATCCTCAGCGGCGCCATTGCGGTGATCACCATCGCCGCGAACGGGCGGGGCCAGCGCGTCGGTGACGTCGCGGCGGGCACCACCGTCGTGAAACGCATTCCGCGCCGACAGGTCGACGCCGGCAGCCTCTTCATCACCCCCGAAGATTCGTACACCCCCGTGTTCCCGCAGGTGGCGCAGCTGGGAAGCCGCGACATCGAGATCGTTCAGCGCGCGCTCGAGGCGAACACCAACCACGGCAACCGCGAGCCGGTGCTGGTCGTCGCGGGGAAAATCAAAACCCTCCTCAGCGTGGAGTCGGAACTTCCTCCGGAGGAGTTTCTTTACACCGTCGTGAAAGATTTTAATCACCTCACCGCGCAGTGACACCGCCGCGCCTCCCCGCGATCACCAAAAAGCAACTCGCACTCCGGAACGGCCAGGACAAGCCCGAGGTATGGATCGCCTATAAAGGCCTCGTCTACGAAGTGACGGCATCGCGGCTCTGGCGCCAGGGCAAACACTATGAGCACTGGGCCGGACAGGACCTGACCGACGAACTGCGGGACGCGCCCCACACCGAGCGGGTCTTCGAACGTTTCCCCGTCATCGGACTGTTGGAGGCATGATTGTTGGTGTTGCAGCGGACACACTTTCTGCTTCGGTTTTTAGTTTAAACGCCATCGATTAGCTTTGCGCATGATTTCCTTTCACCCGGGTCAACCCCATAGCCGCTATGATCCTCATTGCTGACAGCGGAGGCTCCAAGACTGACTGGAGGCTCATCAAACCCGATGGCTCGATCGGCCAGGCCAGCGCTCCCGGGTTCAACCCGTATTATCAACCGATTGAAGACCTAAAGAAAAATGTCACGGAGATTCTCCTGCCCGAGGTCAGTGACCACACCGTCGACAAGATCTTCTTCTATGGTGCCGGCGTTTCATCATTAAAAAATCAGCTCACCATCAAGAGCGCGTTCCTGGAATTTTTCCCGGAGGCGCACATCGAGATCGGCTGGGACCTCCTCGCGGCAGCGCGGGCGCTCTGCGGACGCGAGCCCGGCATCGCGTGCATCATGGGCACCGGATCCAACTCCTGCCTCTACGACGGCGACCAGATCATCGACAACGTCGCCAACCTGGGCTGGATACTCGCCGACGAAGGGTCGGGCGCCAACATCGGTAAAAAATTTCTCGTCGACTACCTCCGCAAGAAACAACCGCCGACCCTCGCCGAGCAATTCCATGCGCGGTTTCCCCTCTCCAGGGAAGAGTTCCTCGAAAAAGTATACCAGCAGGAAAAGCCGAGCGCCTTCCTTGCCAGCTTCACGCGGTTCATCTTTCAACACCTCAAGGAACCCTACTGCTACAAGCTGATCTACGACAGCTTTGCCGAGTTCTACGAGAATAACGTGATGAAGTACGACAACTACCAGAATCTTAAAGTACACTTTACAGGTTCCATCGCATTTTACTTCAGCGACATCCTCCGGCAGGTTGCCAACGACAAAGGGATTACCGTCAAGAATATTCTTGAAGGGCCCATCGCGGGCCTCACCCTCTATCACCAGGCGAACCATTGATCGCCGTCCATTTTTTTTTAACGCTATCATCATGACGACCACAGAATCACCCTCGAACTACGACGACCTCGAGAAAATGAACATCCGCGATCTGCTGTCCAACATCAATCGCGAAGACAAGACCGTACCCCTCGCCGTGGAGAAAGTACTCCCCGCCATCGAGGCCCTTGTTGAACAGGTCGTCGCGCGCATGGAAAAAGGAGGACGGCTGTTCTATATCGGCGCCGGGACCAGCGGGAGGCTCGGCATTGTCGACGCCTCGGAAATTCCGCCCACCTACGGGATGCCTCACGGCAAGGTGATCGGCATCATGGCCGGCGGCGACGCGGCCATCCGCAAGGCGGTAGAGTTTGCCGAAGATGATGAACAACAGGCATGGAAAGATCTCGAAGCGCATGCCATCAACCAACAGGATGTGCTCATCGGCATCGCCGCCTCCGGGCGCACGCCGTATGTCGTCGGCGGACTGCGTGACGCGCGCGCGAACGGCATTCTCACGGGATGCATCGCGTGCAACACCAACACGGTGGTTGCACAACATGCCGATCATCCCATTGAAGTCGTCGTCGGGCCCGAGTTCGTCACCGGCAGCACGCGGATGAAATCGGGCACGGCGCAAAAACTGGTGCTGAACATGATCTCCACGACCACGATGATCAAACTCGGACGCGTGCGGGGCAACAAGATGGTGGACATGCAGTTGAGCAACAATAAACTCGTGGACCGCGGTACGAAAATGGTAATGGAGGAACTGGGCGTGACCTTTGCGGAGGCGGAACGGTTATTGAAAGAACATGGTTCTGTCCGAAAAGCCGTCGCGAGCCAACGAGGCCATGCATGAAATCGAACCCTTTCCGAACTGGTTGAAATACTACGATCCGGCCACGGATGACCGCTCTCCTTTCTTTGGAAAGGAATACAACTACGACGTCTACTCCGAAAACATCTACGGCTATTACATCGATCCGGCCTGGGATTACATGGGCTCGGAAACGCTCTACCTGAAGCTGCTGTACGTCGACTACGACGCGGGCTATGCCGTGATCGAATTTATCGGCGAATGGAATGATGCCATCAACAACGACGTCATGCACCTCAAGCGCAACGTGGTGGAACTGCTCATGAAGGAAGGCGTCAATAAGTTCATCCTCATCGGGGAGAACATCCTCAACTTCCACGGCTCCGACGACTGTTACTATGAAGAGTGGTTCGACGAGGTAGACGAAGGCTGGATCGCCGCCGTTTCCTTTCCCGACTTCATCCAGGAAGAATTCAAAAAGTACGGCGTCGACCAGTATGTCAACATGGGCGGAACGCTGCAACTCGAGCGGTGGCGCACCATGCAGCCCCACACGTTTTACGACACGGTTGAGAAACTCATTCAGCGGAGGTTGCCGGCGTAGGCGGGTGATCGTCGTTGATGGTCGACAGCCTGGCGGTCGACCGTCCGCCGTCAAACGGTGGACATTAAAACAAAATTAAAGCATGCTCAACTGCACGTGGCTGACGAGCACTTCGGCGGGGACGAGGTAGTTGCGGCGGGTCTTCACCTCGCTGCACACCACGCGTGTTCGCTTCAGCTTCCCCTTCCGGAAGAACCTCCCCTGGAAGTGAAAGATGCTTCCTTCCGGGATATCGGACAACGCGGTGTAGCGATCGGCGTTGGCATCGTAGGCGCGGATCGTTTTCGTCAGCTCGGCATCGGCGAAAGAACTCGCTTTAGGATTTTTCATGTGGCGGGAGAGCAGCGCCAGCACATCGGCGGGAAAGATGTCGGGGCGCAACAGCGGCAGCATCAGGTTCCTGAAAAAGTTTTTCCACTCGTCGCCATGGGGATCCGCATGGTTGCCGTGGCGTACATAGACGTGGAGGTGCGCAACCTCATGGATATACGTCAGGAGAAACAAGTAGGGGTTGAGATCGCGGTTGAGGGTGATCCGCGTCCGCGAAAGCACCTTGTGGCTGGTGAAATCCCCGACCTTGGATTGGCGCGCGCGGGTAAGCTTCAGTTGAAAGGGACAGTTCTGCCAAAGCGCAAAGCAATAGCCCACGGCGTTGGCCGGAACATGTTGCAACAGCATTTGACGCACACCTTCAGGATTCATAGGCACAAAAAAAAGGCTTTAGCAACCTAAAGCCTTCCCGGGAAAACTGTTTTCAATTCGATTACTGAATTGAGTCATTGGTTCCAGTAGTATCTGATTCCATGCCAGTGGTGTCAGGCTCAGGTTCTACCGTAGGAGTTTCTGTTTCGGGAGTTGCGTTATCCGACTCCGTCTGCTTTTCGCCACCACCACAGGCAACAAAAGCAAATGCGAAACCGCATACCATCAGAAGTGCCAATAATTTTTTCATAGTTTACAGGTTTTAAAAATTCAAGGCAAATATACTAGATATGGGCAAACCAAACGGGCGGGGTAAGAATTTTTTCATTTTTTTCTGAAGATTAAGCGCACGGGCACCCCTTCAAATTCAAAGTTTTCCCTGATTTTATTCTCCAGAAACCGTTGATACGACTGGGGTATGTACTGCGGAAGGTTGCAAAAGAACGCAAACGATGGAAACCGCGCATTCACTTGTGTGATGTATTTTATCTGAATCAATTTCCCTTTTGTCGACGGAGGGGGATAGCGTTCGATCTCCGGCAGTATTGCGTCGTTGATCCGCGAGGTGGGCACCTTCTTGGTTTTGTTTTCGAACACTTCCACCGACTTCTCGATCACCTGAAAGATGCGTTGCTTGTTCAACGCCGAAGCAAAGATGATCGGGACATAATCGATCGGCGCCAGCTTGTCCACTATCTCCTTCCTGAACTTCTCCGACGTCTTTGAATCCTTTTCGATCAGGTCCCACTTGTTCACCATGATCACCATGCCCTTTCCCTGGCGTTGTGCCAGGCTGATGATGTTCACGTCCTGGGCTTCCATGCCGCGCTCGGCGTCGATAACGACAATGCACACGTCACACTCCTCGAGCGTTCGGAGGGCACGCAGCACCGAGTAAAACTCGATGTCGTCGCGCACCTTCCCCTTCTTCCGGATCCCCGCCGTGTCGATGAGGATGAAGTCCTTGCCGTACATCTTATAATGCGCGTGGATGGCGTCGCGGGTTGTGCCGGCTTCGTCGGTGACGATACTCCGCTCGGTGCCGAGCAGCGCGTTGACGAGTGACGACTTGCCGACGTTGGGTCTGCCCAGGATGGCGATCTTCGGAATGCCGGCGTTCGGATCTTCCACGCCCTCCTGGGGAAATGTTTTTATCAGCGCGTCCAGCAGCTCGCCCGTGCCGCTGCCGTTCTCCGCGGAGATGGGAAAGATCTCGGCGTCGAGGCCCATGCCGTAAAACTCGGAAGAGCCCAGCGCCTTTTCGGTGGTGTCGGCTTTGTTGGCGGCGATGAAGAGGGGCTTGTTGGAGGTGCGGAGCACGTTGGCGAAGTCGCTGTCGAAGCCGGTGAGTCCATCCTTACAGTCGACCATGAAGATCACCGCCGACGCTTCGTCGATGGCCAGCTTCACCTGCTTCCGGATCTCGGACTCGAACTTGTCTTCGGACCCCGTCACGTAACCGCCGGTGTCGATGACGGTAAAGAACTTGCCGCACCATTCGGCGTAGCCGTAGTGCCGGTCGCGCGTAACGCCGGGGACATCGTCCATGATCGCCTGCCGTTTTTCGACGAGCCGGTTGAAGAACGTGGATTTGCCGACGTTGGGTCTGCCTACTATTGCAATGATGTTCGCCACGGATCAGGATTTACAGGATTCACAGGATTCACAGGATGACAGGATTTACAGGATGACAGGATTCGCAGGATTATGGAGATGGGATCGATTCAAAGGATCCCCGTAACTCCTTAACACAAAAGGCAGCCCCTTTGGACTGCCCTTCTTCGTAGCGGGGGTAAGACTCGAACTTACGACCTTTGGGTTATGAGCCCAACGAGCTACCAACTGCTCCACCCCGCGATGTATGATTGTAACTGCGTTACACCTTCTCAGGTTCCAATCCGGCAGCAAATTTTACTTTCATGCCGCAAAGGGACGACAAAAGTAGGGCGCCGGGGCCGAAAAATCAAGTAACTTCGCCAATTGTATGGCAATGTCGCTTACTTTAATCCTCCGCCCGGCGTGCAGGCGTCCGGGAGGGCGTTGTGGATGGTGAAATGGTGACGGAGGTACGAGGTACGAGGTACGAGGTACGAATTACGAATGACGAATGACGAATTGATTGAATGGAAAAAACGGGATTTAAGTCGGGATTCGTCAGTATTGTGGGTAAGCCCAACGTCGGGAAGTCGTCGTTGATGAACAAACTGATGGGCGAAAACCTCTCCATCATCTCGGCTAAAGCCCAGACGACGCGCCACCGCATCATGGGCATGCTCAATGGCGACGGCTACCAGATCGTCTATTCCGACACGCCCGGCATCCTCGAACCGAAGTATTCCCTCCACGAGGCGATGATGACCTACGTGAAAGTCTCCCTGCAGGACGCCGACGTCATCCTCCTCGTGGTGGAGGTGGGCGAGAAGTTCGACGAAGCCACCTACGGGCGGTTCGCGCGTTTCACCACCCCCATACTTCTGGTTATCAACAAAATCGACCTCGTCAAAGACGCCGTCCTGAAGGAAAAGACCGACATGTGGAAAAACGCCCTGCCTAACGTTGCCGGCATCATCCCCGTCTCGGCCATGACGGGCGAAAACGTGAACACCATCCTCGACCAGGTGGTGGGGCGGCTGCCCGAACACCCGGCGTATTTTCCCGCCGACGAGTTCACCGACCGCACCGAGCGCTTCTTCGCCTCGGAAATCATCCGCGAAAAGATCTTTTTCAACTACGAGCAGGAGATCCCCTACAGTTGTGAAGTGGTGATCACTTCCTTCAAAGACGAGGAAAAGATCCTGCGCATAGCGGCCGAAATCTACGTCGAGCGGGAGTCGCAAAAGGGCATCCTCATCGGAAAGGCTGGCAGCTCGCTCAAGAAAGTAGGCATGGAAGCCCGCCAGGGCATGGAGTCGTTCTTCGGCAAGCAGGTATTCCTGGAGACCCGCGTGAAGGTGGCCGACAACTGGCGAAAGCAGCGGCAAAGATTGAAGCAATTCGGGTATTTGGAGTAAGGGCGATGAGGGCGCTGTGGAGCGTGGGATGTTGCCGGATGGCCGGATGGCCGGGTGCCGGGTAGCCGGGCGGGCGGGGTGATTTGGAGCGTGGAGGTTGTGGATGCTGTGGAACTTTCGCGGTGGCCGAGTGCCGATGGCATGCTTCCGAATACCCCACTCCCAACCCCTCTGCGTTCTCCGCGCCTCTGCGCGACAATCACGAGCGTCAGCGAGTGCCCCCGCGTTAAAAAAATCTCACCGTATCGTCCATCTCGCAGAATCCTCCCGGAG
>CAZKBK010000024.1:65064-70772 GCA_964551035.1 uncultured Roseivirgaceae bacterium
CCCCCGCGTTAAAAAAATCTCACCGTATCGTCCATCTCGCAGAATCCTCCCGGAGCGAATCCCGAAGTCCGAAGCCTGAAGTTGAGTTTAGAGTGATGAGTTTAGAACTTAGAACGGTAAAGCTTCATGGGCGATCACCGGGGGCACAGCACCCTCGGAACTTAATCTCCAAATCAGTTCCACTCCCCCGGCTACCCGGCAACAGGCAACCCGGCAACTTCGTAGTGCCCACAGCACCCACAGACCCCCTTCCAACCCCTCTGCGTTCTCCGCGCCTCTGCGCGACAATCACGAGCGCCAGCGAGTGCCCCCCGCGTTAAAAAAATCTCACCGTATCGTCCATCTCGCAGAATCCTCCCGGAGCGAATCCCGAAGTCCGAAGCCTGAAGTTGAGTTTAGAGTGATGAGTGACGAGTTTAGAACTTAGAACGGTAAAGCTTCATGGGCGATCACCGCGAGCGCAGCACCCTCGGAACTTAATCTCCAAATCAGTTCCACTCCCCGGCTACCCGGCAACAGGCAACCCGGCAACTTCGTAGGCCCACAGCACCCACAGCCCCCTTTCCAACCCCTCTGCGTTCTCCGCGTCTCTGCGCGACAATCACGAGCGCCAGCGAGTGCCCCCCGCGTTAAAAAAATCTCACCGTATCGTCCATCTCGCAGAATCCTCCCGGAGCGAATCCCGAAGTCCGAAGCCTGAAGTTGAGTTTAGAGTGATGAGTGACGAGTTTAGAACTTAGAACGGTAAAGCTTCATGGGCGATCACCGCGAGCGCAGCACCCTCGGAACTTAATCTCCAAGTCAGTTCCACTCCCCCGGCTACCCGGCAACAGGCAACCCGGCAACTTCGTAGCCCCACAGCACCCACAGACCCCTTTCCAACCCTCCGCCCGCCCTATACTAAGCCTTTGGTAAGCATATACTCAGTAAATCCTAAGCGAATACTAAGTGTTCCCTGGTGGTTTCCTCCAGGTTTCCCTTAAGTCCCCTTTAGGTTTCCCCCGAAGCTCCCTGCCGTCCCACCCGAGTCCCGCTCGAGTCTGCCCCGAGCCTCCCTCATTTTATCCCCCCGGATGACCCTGAAAAGGCCCTTTTACCGCGCTGTCCATGAAATTCCACACGCATGCGCACAACAATATAGCGGCTGCCGTCGTCTTAACGCTCGAAACCAAAGTTCCGCGACTATGGCAACGTACAATAGCATTATCCAATTCAGGGGGAAAATGGGCGCGCTATCGTTTTACACCCGCAAGGGCGTTCCCTGTGTGCGCAGGGCGGGAGGGATCCCGAAAGCGCGCATGGAGACCGATCCGTCCCTGCGCCGCATACGCGCGCACCACGACGAGTTCGCCGCGCAGTCGATGGTGTCGAAATCGTTGCGCACGTCGCTCCGTGATCTCAAGCGCTTCTGGGACGGCAAGTTTCACAACCTCCTGATGTCGGTCGGCGCGCGCATCACGGCGATGACGCCGGGCGAACACGGCAAGCGACCCCTGTCGTTGTTGATGGCCGCGACGATCCTGAAAGGACTTCCCTTCAGAAAGAAGCGGAGCTTGCTCAACTCCCTCGCCACGGAGGTTAAGACCATGCCGTCGGCGACACGCAACTGTTCACGCGTGCACCTCGAGTTCAATGATAAACAAGTCAGGCGTCCCGCCGCGGCGCACACGCACTACCGTTTCGTCCATGCCCTCGCCGTGGTGTCAGACTTCGAATACGAGCCCGCCCTCGAAGGGTTCGTTCCCGTGGCCTACGACGTCGACAGCATCTCGGCGATATCCTGGAGCGACTACATCCCCGTTGACCAGGAGCGCGTGCAGGTCGACCTTGAGACCACGCTCCCCGCCGACCGCATTTCCGACAACGCCACCGTCGTCGAAGTGGTCGGGATGGAGTTCTACGTGCAATGGCCCACAGGGTATGAGCCGATTACTTCCGGTAACGCGATGGAGGTTGTGGGGGTGTATTGAGGGGGAAGGGTTCCTCAGACCCCTCCCAAAATCCCTCTGCGTTCTCCGCGTCTCTGCGCGACAGTCACGAGCGCCAGCGAGTGCCCCCGCGGACACCGCGCGCACAGTACCCACAATGCTCACACGCTAAAGCGCCTCTCCCCGGACCGGCAACCAGCGACGTTCCACTCCACAGCACCCTCGGAACTTAATCTCCAAATCAGTTCCACTCCCCCGGCAACCCGGCAACTTCGTAGGCCCACAGCATCCACAGAACGGTCAACTCCCAACTCCCGCACGCCTTTGACTTCTCCCCGCTGGTTCTTATCTTCGTTTCAGCCTCCGCGCCCCACCAGCGATCAGGTCTGATCGGAAAGCCCATCGGGAGGTTTGTCATTGAAATCAACAACGCGTGTGTGACGTCGGGTGGAAACGTATTAATGCTTTGCCCGGACATGAGGATTTTGGAAGGAGGCTGTTGAAGGGTGGTCTCCGGGAAGGGTACGGCGGTTCTGTGGATAGCAGCACCTCGACATTAAACCAAATGGTGGATAGATGTATAGGTGAATATATCCGGATGTTAGGCGCAATGCATTAAGGTAGACCTATGAAAATACTGTTAATATTTGACAAGGACTTTCCGATCAATAAGACAAAGCTTTCGAAATTCCTAAGCGGAGTGACGACAGAGATTAAATTTGAGATTTACAACAAGGATTTTTCAATTGAAGACAGTGTCATAACAAAACCAGCGACATTCAACAAAATACATCCTGAGATAGATAAAATTGAAACGTTTGACAGAGCTTTCTGTTTTACGCAAAAGCAATACATTGATAACTACTTCATTCACGAACACAGACATTTATCAATTTTTTCCCTTTACGGTTGGAACTATCTGTCTAACCTCCCAATCTCAAATGGGGTTGTTTATTTGATTGTAGACTACATTTCACTTGACATAAATCCTACTGATTTTAGGCATCATGAAACCACTGGTTGTATTTACGATTTTCTTTGGGACAAGAGGGGAATTGATGATGGGATGCGGCAAGCACGATTTTGTTTGAATTGCTTGGAAAGAATATCCTCACATATTTCGGATGAGACTCAATTAAAAATATTTGAAGATTTGAAAGTATTAATGAATGAACTTTCAAACGCCTCAAAGTGGAATGCTGACATTCTAAACAAAATTGAAGAATCAACGGGAACTATTAAGAAACGCAAGACAAAATCAGGTGACGGTGTCAATATCGTAATAGCCTCACCAGGCGACACAGACGTTGAGAGGAAACTGCTTCTTGACTCTCTTGAAAGAAAATTCAGAGTTGACAACCATGAAAAGCATTGCGGAAAAAGAATAATGGTAAATGGTTGGGAAGATCTAGCATCCCAAAACGGATATGCACAAGATGTCATAAATAAAAAGATTATAGAGACTTCTGACTTTGTTATAGCAGTTTTCAAACATAAACTAGGTACGCCAACAAAGGACACAAAAACTGGGACGAAGAGAGCCGAATCAGGCACCAGTGAAGAGTTACTCCAAGCATTGGACATTTCAAAAAACAATCATCCGATTGGAATGGCCTATTTCTTCTCGACAGCACCAGTTATATCATTAGACGCACCCGACAAAGACAAAATTGAGTCAGAGTGGAAAAGATTGACGGAATTCAAAAAATCAATTCAGGACAAGGTAATTTATAAACCTTACACCGAGCCGACAGATTTACTTTCCATCGTTCTTAAGGACTTGGAGAAAAATATATTGGATTACATAGAGAAGTGAATGCACAGCGGCTAACAATGTGTATGTGCCATTGTGGGGGTTCATTGTAATTCGTAGTTTGTGTTTCAAAATACGTTCGGTCACCGTGGACAGTGACGGAGCAGGTTGCCAAAATCATTCCCTACGGTCATTCATTTTGGCTCCTATCCCCACAACGGCACATACACGAACGTTAGCGCCAATTTTATTAGGATGAGTACAATTGAAATAAAAAGAGAATACGGACAACTGGATACAATAAACTTTTCGCTTCGTTATATCCGGCTTACAGAGAATCAAAAGACTGAAATAGAAAAAGAATTTGACGGGACAACGGCAGACGTCAAATCCAATCTTTCAAAGACAAATGGATATGTTGTAATTATCGACCTTGACAAATCAATTAACCCAGCGACAATACGGAAAATAAACGAACGACTGGCCATTGATGAAACAAAATTCGGGGTCTGGGTATCATTGACAACCTATTATGACCACAGTGGACTTAGTTTTCCTGACTATGTTCTGGACTTTATAAAAATAGTGGGCGGACAGATTGATGTTTCGACAATAATGATTTCAGAGGATGAGTGAAAACTGACGCTAACAAAAAGTTTATGCCAGCTGCGGGTGACGAGTAGGTATAAAGTTTAGTTTCCTTAATTTCGTTTTGCCACGTGGGATAAAGACGGGCTTCGAAAGCCGCAGCCGTCATAAACTCAAACGTTGGCGGTAATTAAATAACTTACAAAATGAGAGTACTTTTAATATGTTTTCTTGGACTGACACACATTGTATGCGGACAAAGTACGGACATTACTGTACAAGTAATTGACGCAACGACAAAGAAACCAATAAAAAACGCAAATGTTATTGTTCTTGGGACAACGAAAGGCACTTAAACAAATCATTTAGGTTTTTGTAAAGTCAATCTTTCATCAGAAAATAAAAAATTAGTAGTGTCTCATGTATCTTATCAAACTGCACCAATTGAAGTTCCCTCGGAGGTTAGTTCTTTTACTGTTCCACTTCAAATAGGAGTAAATAGACTTCCTGATATTGATTTGACGCTATATCCTAACAAGTCGAACTTAGGTGATTATAAAAGGTTTGAACCAAAAAGAAGCCTCCCTGATTCCATGGTCGTAGTTGAGTCCTATGCTGATTTTCCATACGAGGGAGGAATCCAATATGCATTCAAAGATTTTTTCGGAAATGCTTTTCAATTCCCCGAAGCAGAACTAAAGGCTGATAAGTCCGGGACAATAGCTTTTGAATTTACAATTGACAAGTCAGGAGACTATTCTTATCCAAAGTGTCATACGGACAGTTTAAGCCAAGTATGCGAGGAACTGAAGCGAGTGCTGACAGTAATTCCAAAATGGAAACCCGCAGAGCAATTCAGCGAGCCAGTCTCACAGACATTTTTGATGAATGTGTATTACGCACCAAATAAATATTGGAAAAAGAAAATCAAGAATTAAAATTGGGTGGAAGTTATTTAACAACCGCCAACACCGTGTTTATTTAATTGCGGGGTTTTGTGTCCTTATTTAAATCGGTTTCTTAATTTAGTCCCACAACGTGGGACAATTGTGGCAGGTCGCGTTTGTCATGCTTCGCATTTAACAAACACTCCTAGTCCCGCAACTCAATAAACACAAAACGTTGGCAGCCATTTTTTTGGACAGAGTAATCTCCTTAATGAAAAGTAAATCCCATTATCTTTGGTTTCGTATAATCAAGACAAACAGGAGAGACTACGGACTAACCCTTACTCATATTTGCTAGCAGTGGACAGAAATTTATGAAGTGTGGGCACGGGCACAGCCGGTAACAAAATGTATGTGCCATTGCGGGGTGTAGTGTGAAATTGTAGTTTAGTTTTTCAAACAACGTTCGGTTACGGTGGACAGTTTCGGAGTAGTCGGGCAAATCAGTCGTTCCTCCTTCATTTGCCCTCCAAGCCCGCAACGTCACATACC
>CAZKBK010000025.1:0-69518 GCA_964551035.1 uncultured Roseivirgaceae bacterium
TCTACGAATAAAGCTTTCTTTGTAAATTCTAGTTTTCCCCGGACAACAATGATTACGAATGACGAATGTTTCAACCCCGAAAGGGGATCCGTTGTTGTGCGCGGTGCTGCTCGTAGAGATTGAGGATCATGCCATCTTTCAACCCGACGTCGGGAACGAGTATGCTGTGGGCGTGGGCCCACTCCATCACTTTGATGTAAATGTCTGAGGCGGGTACGATCACGTCGGCGCGGTCGGGGTTCATCTGCAGCTTGTAAATGCGTTCTTCGATGGAGTAAGTCCGGACCATGTCGCGGATCTCCCTCACCTTTTTCAGCGAAAGCGTCTTGCCCGGTTTCTGGCGCGCGAGCTCGAATATCTTGCTGATGTTGCCGCCCGTACCGACGGCGATGGGCTTGCCGTACGCCTTCCTCACATTGTCCTTCACCCACTTTTCTATCTCCTTCCAGATCACCGGCGAATCGCGGTGTTCGAGCACGCGCACGGAGCCGATCTTGAAAGAACGCGTCTTAATTTTTTTTCCGCCGACATAGAGGTTGAGTTCCGTGCTGCCACCACCGACATCGATATGCAGGTAGGTCTGGTCGTGCAGCCACGACACAATCGCGTTGTTGATGAGTTCGGCTTCGCGGTTGCCATCGATGATTTCTATGGGGAGGCCAAGTTCGTCACGGACCTGCCCGGCGAGGTCGTCGCCGTTTTCGGATTCACGCATGGCCGACGTGGCGCAGAACATGTAGCCGTCCACTTCATACAACTCCAGCAGGAGTTTGAAGGCCTTCATCAGTTTCTTGAAACGCGCGATGCTCTCGGCGCTGATGCGCCCCGTGAGAAACACATCGTGACCCAGGCGCAGCGGGAACCGGATGTATTCGAGTTTCTTGAACATGGGCCCGGCATCACGGTCGAGAACGGTGGATACCTGGAAACGGATGGCGTTGGAGCCGATGTCGATGGCGGCGAACTTCAATGATATGGTGTTACTTCACTTTTTTGTTACCGTCTTTCCAACGGTGGCCCGGCTTTGTGTGTCCAAAAGCCAGGTGCAAAATTACCAAAGTTTGGCATACCGCCCACCGGTCCATTAAAACACCTTGGCCTATGAGAAAAAAAACGCTTCTCCTACCTGCCTGTTGCATAATCCTGGCCTTTTCATCGTGCATAACGGACCCCGACATCGGCGAGCCCGCGAATGGAATGCTGACAGGATTCGCCCCCGTTTACGGGCCTTCTGCTTCGCAGGATATTCAACTGATGGGTGCGCAGCCCATTCATGATCCCGGTAAGATCTACATCTACGGGCCGTACCTGCTTGTTAACGAACGACGCAAAGGCATCCACATCTTCGACAACAGCAACCCCGAGGCGCCCGCCGCCATCGGCTTTATTCAGATGCTGGGAAACACCGACATGGCCATTAAGGACGGCATCCTGTATGCCGATCACCTCGGCAACCTCGTGGCCTTATCCGTGGAAGATTTCTCGACACTGGAAGAGCAGGGAAGGTTGCCGCTGCGAACCTTCGACAAAGGGCTGCCGCCTCCTTCGGGCTCGAACTTCGTGTGTTATGACCCGTCGAAGGGATATGTCGTGGAATGGAAACCCGTAACCCAATCAAACTTTGACTGCTATGCGCATTAATCAGCTCCACGCCGGCTTTTTCCTTCTGGCGGCGATCCTTTTTTCGTGCGACGAAGGTGCGATAACAGGTGGCGATTTCACGGATGGGGGCACTGGGCAAGGCGGCTCGATGACCCGCTTTGCGATCAATGGCAACTTCATGTACGTGGTCGACAGCAACAAGATCATGGTGTTCGGGATACAGGCCGGTCAGTTTGAAAAGGTCAACGAGGTAAACGTCGGCTTTGGCCTGGAGACCATTTTCACGCGGGGCGATTACCTCTACCTGGGCGCCCTCGACGCGATGTACATCTGGTCGGTTGCGGACCGCAGCGCGCCGGAGTTTGTCTTCCGCTACCAGCATATCGTATCGTGCGACCCCGTCGTCGTGCAGGGCAACCGCGCTTATGTGACCATGCGCGGCGGCACCGTCTGTAACCGGGGCGCCAATGCCCTGGAGATCATCGACATCACTGACCCGTATGCTCCCGTGCTGCTGGCCAACTATCCCATGCTGTCGCCGCACGGCCTCGGCGTCGATGGCGACCGGCTGTTTATCTGCGAAGGGGAATCCGGCTTCAAGGTGTTTGACATCGCCGATGAATTGAACATCCAGCTTGTGGCACACATGGAAGACTTCCATGCCTACGATGTAATTCCCCTCAACGGCATTGCCACGGTCACCGGCGATGACGGCATCTTCCAGTTGCGATATGACGTGGTGGGAGAACCGCAGTTGATCAGCACGATTCCCGTCGTTCGTCAGTGATGAGAATGGTGTTGATTTTCCTGTTGATGTCATCCGTGGCGATGGCGCAGGACAGCCTGTGGACGGAAGCCGCCCTTCTGCCCGGGCGGGCCATCAAGTTGAGCCCGCTTCACCTGCTCAATTTTTACCCTACCCTGCAAGTTTCCTACGAACAAAGCGTCGGCGACCGCGTTGCGCTGCAACTCGAGGGCGGGTATGTGATGGAGTACGTGAGCCGTGAAGACTATCAGGACCGCCGGGGCTTCAAGGCGAAGTTTGAGACCCGTTACTACCTTTCGGGCGTTGCGCGTAAAAGAAAACTCTACTACACCGCCGGCGAGGTGTACGGCAACTTTGTAAACTTTGACCGGACCGACCAGGTTGAAGATTGTTTCGACGTGGGTTGTACCCAGACTTTCACACAAACGCGGCGTTACCTTGTGAAGTACCGCGAGCAGGGACTTAACGTGAAGTTCGGTTATGTTCGCTACCTCAGGTTTGAGACGCGCGCCTTCATGGACGTGAGCGTGGGCCTGAGCCTGCGGAATATTCGCTATAAAAAACCTTTTGAAATGGGCGAAATCGATGAAGATTTTTTCGGCGGCCCCGCGCCGAATGAGCGCGACCGGTTCGCGGTCTCGCCTTACGGGGGCTTGCGGTTCGGCTACAAGTTGTGAACGGTATTTTGTTTTATTCGTTCCTATTCATTTTCTTTGCGGTGCTTATCCAGAAAGACTGAGGGACTGGGCCCGATGACGTCTTAGCATCCTATCCGCCGTCGACGCGGGTGTTGTGCTAAATCCCTCCCGACTCGCGTCGGGAAAAGATAAGTCACCCGTCTTTACCGGGCTTTCTGGACAGTGCTAAACGCAACCGGAGCCCATGACAATCCATGACATACTGAAAGCGCGTATCCTCGTCCTCGACGGAGCGATGGGTACCATGATCCAACGTTACACCCTGGAGGAAAAAGACTTTCGCGGCGATGTGCTGAAAGACCACCCGCACCCGCTGAAGGGAAACAACGACCTCCTTTGTCTCACGCAGCCCGACATCATTAAAGAGATCCACCGGCAGTATTTTGACGCCGGCGCCGACGTCGTGGAGACCAACACATTTGGCGCCACGAAAGTCGCCCAGGCCGACTATCACCTCGAGCACCTCGTCTACGACATCAATTTCAACGGTGCGCGCATCGCGCGCGAGGTAGCGGACGAATTCACCGCCAGGGATCCCGCGCGCCCCCGGTTCGTCGCCGGCTCGATGGGACCCACCACCAAACTCGCCTCGATGTCGCCGGACGTGAACAACCCCGGCTACCGGGCAATTTCATTTGACGAACTGGCGGCAGCATTCAAAGAGCAGGCGAAGGGCCTCCTCGACGGTGGAGCAGACCTGTTGCTGCTCGAGACGATAACCGACACGCTCAACGCAAAGGCGGCCCTGTTTGCCATCCAGGAATTGTTCGAGGAGCAGGGAAAAGAAGTACCCGTGATGGTGTCCGGCACGATCACGGACGCCAGCGGGCGGATACTGGCCGGGCAAACGGCGGAAGCATTTCTCATCTCGGTCTCACACGTACCGCTGCTGAGCATCGGCTTCAACTGTGCGCTGGGTGCCGCTGCGCTGCGGCCTTACCTGCAGGTGCTGAACGAGCGGGCGCCGTTCTTTGTGAGCGCGCACCCGAACGCCGGCCTGCCCAACGAATTCGGACAGTACGATCAGACACCCGACCAGATGGCGGCCGAGATCGAAGCCTACATGAAGGAAGGATTGGTTAACATTGTCGGCGGCTGTTGCGGCTCGACACCCGAACATATCCGGAAGATTGCCGAAGCCGCGAAGAAATACGGCCCCAGGGTGCCTGACCGCCAGCCCCTCGCGGCAGCAGCGCGCTAACAGCGAGCGTATGAACAGCGCGGTCGACGGTTGAGACTGACGGTCGACGGTGGACCGTGGACGAAGAGCGAGATGGACTTTACTTAAGGCATGAAACAAACATTGAAACTAAGCGGACTGGAAGCGGTGGAGATCACGCCGCAATCGAATTTTGTCAACATCGGTGAGCGCACGAACGTAACAGGGTCGGCGCGCTTTCTGAAACTGATCAAGGAAGATCGTTTTGACGAGGCCCTGGAGGTGGCGTTGGACCAGGTGCGCGGCGGCGCCCAGGTGATTGACGTGAACATGGATGAAGGCATGCTCGACTCCAAGGCGGCGATGGTGCGGTTCCTCAACCTGATGGCTTCCGAACCGGAGATTGCCGTCGTGCCGGTGATGATAGACTCCTCGAAGTGGGAGGTGATCGAAGCCGGACTGAAATGTTTGCAGGGCAAGGGTATCGTCAACTCCATCAGCCTGAAAGCGGGGGAGGAGGAGTTCATCCGCCAGGCGAAGCTCGTAAAGAAATACGGCGCCGCCGTGGTGGTAATGGCCTTCGACGAAGCGGGTCAGGCCGACACCTATGAGCGGCGAACTTCGATCTGCAAACGCGCCTACGACATCCTCGTGGACCGGCTGAGGTTTCCGCCGCAGGACATCATCTTCGACCCCAATATTTTCCCCGTGGCGACTGGAATTGAAGAACACCGCAATTACGCCGTGGATTTCTTTAACGCGGCTAAATGGATACGGGAGAATCTTCCGCACGCCCATGTGAGTGGCGGCGTCAGCAATGTGTCTTTCAGTTTTCGCGGCAACCAGAAAGTGCGCGAGGCCATGCACTCTGCTTTTCTCTATCACGCCATCCGCAACGGAATGGATATGGGTATCGTGAATCCGACGATGCTGGAGGTCTATGACGAGATCGACAAGGATTTGCTCGGCCACGTGGAAGACGTCCTCCTGAACCGCCGCGATGACGCCACGGAACGGCTATTGGAATTTGCAGAGAAGGTGAAGGGCGGCGGCAGGAAGAAGGAAGTCGACGACGAGTGGCGCAGGGGCTCCGTGGAGGAACGGATCACCCACGCGCTCGTCAAAGGCATCATCGACTATATCGACGCCGACACCGAGGAGGCGCGACAAAAGTACGGCAAACCCCTGGAGGTGATCGAGGGGCCGCTGATGTCCGGCATGAACGTCGTGGGCGACCTGTTCGGTTCCGGAAAGATGTTTCTCCCCCAGGTGGTGAAGAGTGCCCGTGTCATGAAGAAGTCCGTGGCATACCTCACTCCTTATCTCGAAGAGGAGAAGCTGCGCAGCGGTATTGTCGGCAAACCTGCCGCGCGCATCCTGCTGGCAACGGTGAAAGGAGACGTACATGACATCGGAAAGAACATCGTTGGCGTGGTGATGGCTTGCAACAACTACGACATCGTGGACCTCGGCGTGATGGTGCCGCCCGAAAAGATCCTGGAGACCGCAAGAAAGGAGAACGTTGACGCCATTGGCCTGAGCGGCCTGATCACGCCCTCGCTGGACGAGATGGTGCATGTGGCGAAAGAGATGCAGCGCGAAAACATGACCCTTCCCCTGCTGATCGGCGGGGCGACGACGTCGCGCATCCACACCGCCGTGAAGATTGATCCCGCCTACGAGGGGCCGGTCATCCACGTGCTGGATGCGTCGCGTTCCGTGCCCGTGGTGAGTGAACTCGTCAACCCGGAGACCCGCGATGGGTTCAAACAGCGCATGAAGGAAGAATACGGTAAAATGCGCCAGGACCACGCCGGAAAACAACAGGCGAAAACCTACCTGCCACTGGCCGTCGCCCGTGACAACAAGGTGGCTATCGATTGGTCAACGGTCAGCTATAAACGTCCATCGTTCCTCGGCAGGAAGGAATTCATTGACTATCCGCTCGAAGAGATCCGGAAATACATCGACTGGACGCCGTTCTTCCAGACGTGGATGCTTGCCGGCCGCTATCCGGGCATATTTAAGGATCCCGTTGTCGGCGTGGAAGCGAAGAAACTCTTCGACGACGCCAACCGCATGCTGGATGAGATCATTCGCGACCGGTCGTTGCGCGCAAACGGCGTGGTCGCCTTTTATCCGGCCGTGAACGTGGGCGACGACGTCCATATCTTTCGCGATGAAAAAGATACCACCCCGTTCGCCCAATTTCACTTCCTGCGGCAGCAGAACAAGAAGGCGCAGAACCTCCCCAACCTCTGCTATGCCGACTTCGTGTCGCCGGAAAATGGAAAGGACTACTTTGGATTGTTTGCCGTGACGGGCGGCCTGGGTCTGGAAGACCTGATTGCGAAGCACAAAGCCAACCACGACGACTACGCGGACATCATGTCGAAGGCCCTTGCCGACCGGCTTGCGGAAGCGTTTGCTGAATGCCTGCACGAAAAGGTGCGAAAAGAACTGTGGGGCTACGCGCCGGATGAGCAGTTGTCGAACGAGGAACTCATCGACGAAAAATATCAGGGCATCCGTCCCGCGCCGGGATATCCCGGATGTCCCGATCATACGGAAAAGAAATTATTGTTCGAATTGCTTGAGGCCGACAAAGCCGGCATTCAACTCACCGAGTCGTACGCCATGTGGCCGGGGGCGTCGGTAAGCGGATTTTATTTCTCCAACCCGGCGTGCCGGTATTTTGGCCTTGGCAAGGTCGACAAGGACCAGGTGGCAGACTATGCCGCCCGGAAAGGAATGAGCCTGGAGGAAACGGAACGGTGGCTCGCGCCTGTACTGGCGTATGAGTGAGGAGAAGAGTTACGAATTACGAATTACGAGTTACGAATGACGAATGGGAAGGGCGGGCGTGAATTGGAGATTGGGCGTTGTGGTGGGTTTGAACCGTGAATTAAGGGACGAGGGACGAGGTACGAATTTGCCCCCGAACGACGTCTGAGCACCCATTGACCTCCACGAGCGGAACTCCAAACTAGAAACTCCAAACTCGGAACTCCAAACTAGAAACCAGAAACTTTACAATGAAAGTAACCGAACACCTGAAGGGCGCAAATGGCAAAACCCTTTTCACCATTGAAATCTTGCC
Source organism: uncultured Roseivirgaceae bacterium (assembly GCA_964551035.1). Taxonomy (GTDB): domain Bacteria; phylum Bacteroidota; class Bacteroidia; order Cytophagales; family Cyclobacteriaceae; genus Chryseosolibacter. The sequence continues at coordinate 7,326 of CAZKBK010000025.1, forward strand.
GCCGTTGAAAGGGGAGAACATCAGGAAGTTGTTTGACAACATCGACCCGCTGATGGAGTTCAAGCCGCCGTTTATCGACGTCACGTATCACCGCGAGGAATACGTCTACAAGAAAAAGGAGAGCGGCCTGTTGGAGAAACGCTCGACGCGAAAGCGCCCCGGTACCGTCGGCATCTGCGCGGCGATACAGAACCATTACCGCGTCGACACCGTCCCGCACATCATCTGCGGGGGCTTTACGAAGGAAGAAACCGAAAACGCGCTCATCGACCTGCACTTTCTCGGTATCGACAACGTGCTCCTGCTCCAGGGTGACGGCATAAAAAACGAGGGACGGTTCGTTGCCGATCCTGACGGCCACAAGTTCGCCTCCGAACTGCTGCAGCAGGTCGTCAACATGAACAACGGGCGATACCTTGACGAGGATCTTCAGAACACCGCGCCCACGGGCTTTTGTATTGGCGTGGCCGGCTACCCCGAAAAACACTTCGCAGCCCCGAACCTCAAGGCGGACCTGAAGTATCTCAAACTCAAAGTCGACCTTGGCGCCGAATACGTGGTGACACAAATGTTCTTCGACAACAAGAAATACTTTGAGTTTGTCGACCGTTGCCGCCAGATGGGCATCACCGTTCCGATCATCCCCGGCATCAAGCCCATCACCACCAAATCCCAGGCAAACGTCCTGCCGACAACGTTCCACATCGACATCCCCGAAGACCTCGCTGACGAAGTGGAAAAGTGCAGGGACAACGCCGCCGTGCGCGAAGTAGGGGTCCGGTGGGCTGTGGAACAATCGCGGGAACTCATCAAATACGGTGTCCCTACCCTGCATTTCTACTCGATGGGCAAGTCCGACCCGATCTACAGGATAGCGAAAGAACTGTTTTGAGATACGAGGTCGGTGTTGAACTGAAGGGTGAGGTTGGTGGAGCTGTTGGATTTGACGCGGCCGGCGCTCCGGGCATCGACATCCCGAAATCAGGGAACGTCGAAACCCTGCAACCCAATACCCGAATCCCTTTCTTGCGCCCCGTTGCACATTTGCCTAAGTTTACCACCATAACCCACTAAAAACACCCATGGCTACACGGAAGCGTTTCCTGAGGCTTCACTCCCTGGTTTCTTTCATCCAGAGCGAAAAGAACGGCGACGAAGTCTTTCTCAAATTCAAAGGCAAGAAGATCGCGCCCAAAAAAGAGAAATATTATGAGATGACTGGCGATCCCCTGCCGATCAACATTGAGTTGGAGCTGACCAAGGCTGATAAATGGGTGGAACTCGAATTGTGGGAATACGACCCCCTGCTTCCAAACTCCTGTCTCGGGCGGTTCAAGCTTTTGGTGGATCAGCATTCCGACACCTTTACCGCCGAGCTTGCCCGCGAACGCGATTCCACGGCGAAGTATGTGCTAAACTGGGAGTTGCTGGCGCGGCTGGGCTGACCGGGTTGCCCGGCAGTCGAAGCGTCCTTCGTATTTCGTAATTCGTACTTCGTAATTCGTAACTCGTAATTCGTAGCGGCTTCCCGGTTCACGGGCACAGATGCTCTGCCCTTAATTTCTTCCCGATTTCTGAGATCAGTTCTTGCCTACTCTTTTTCGCCTTTCTGAGAAAGTCCCGCCCGGCAGCCGTTTTTCGGTCAAAATCTCCGCTCCACACGATCATGTCGACCATCATCGGCAGCAAAGCAATGCCCCTTTCAGTCAGGCTATACTTGATTCTCGACTTTTTAACATCGTCGGCACCCTTGCGAATAATTCCGGATTCTTCAAGGCTTCTTAACCTGTCCCCGAGCACGCTGGTCGAGACCCTCTGTAGAAGCCGTGAATGATCCCCTGCTATGGGAATTACCCTGCGATGACACACGCGGCTACAAGTTTCACCAGATTCATCAACGGATAGCCGACCGCAATAAGGCGACAAAAGAATCGTTGTGATCTCACGCGGATGATAGTTCGGAAACCCTATCTTCGGGTTCCGATCACCGCCATCCTTAATGAAACCATAAACCTCATGATAAGAACCTGCTTTCTTGTTGCCGTGCTTTGCCTTGCGCAATCCGGCTTTGGCCAGGGTAAAGCCCTGCTAGGGACCAGGGCCCCGGCGATCACATTTGACCATATCATCAACTCCACTCGACCGTCAGCGAGCCTTTCCGACTACAGGGGCAAGGTGGTCGTGCTGGATTTCTGGGCGACCTGGTGCGGACCCTGTGTGGCTTCCTTGCCGAAGCTGCAATCGCTTCAGGAAAAGTTTGGCGACGCGATCCGCGTGGTCACCATCTCGAATGAAGGGCAGGATCGACTTGAACGGTTTCTTGAAAAGCGGCCGATGACCCTCCCGGTCGTGCTTGATCGGGATCGTGTGCTCGCCGGTCATTTCCCGCATCGCATGATTCCGCATACGGTATTAATCGATGGTGAAGGCGTGATCCGAGTTATCGCGAACTCATCGCAAATCAGTGAGTCGGTAATCAGGGCGGTGCTGGATGGAAAGCAGGTCGATGTACCCGAAAAGCGTGATGCGATGGACTTTGATCCATCAAAGCCGCTATCCGGAGATGCAAATGCGACCTATCAGGTGACACTACGGCCTTATCAGGAAGGCTTGCCCGGTTTTTCGAATCCGCGAGGTGGAGAGCCTTACACGGGTAGAAGGATCATCGCGGTAAATCTTGCACTGAAGACGTTATATGAAATTGCCTATCAATTTCCATGGACAACGAGAACAGTGATCACCTCGAAGGATAATTCCGTTTTTGAATGGAGCAGGGAGAATGCCTGGTGTTTTGAGGTGATCGTGCCCGAGGCCCTGGGAGAAGAGCGTTTTGGGATCATGAGGGAGCAGCTTGATCTCTACTTCGGATATGAAGCGCAGGTTGAAAGGAGGAACAGCAAAGTCAGGGTATTGAAACGGATCCAGGGCGTTCCGCTGGGGCTGAAAAAGTCAGCCCCGTCAGCGCCAGCATCCTTCTCATCGTCGGGCAATGGCGTCTCGATGAAGAACATGAACATCCGAACGATCGCGGAATTTCTTGAGGAAAGGCTGAGGATACCGGTTGTGGATGAGACCGGGCTTACGGAGGGCTACGACGCGGAGATCAAATGGTATAATGAAGACCCGATGCAGATCGTCGACGAACTCAGGGCCATCGGGCTTGAGTTGGTCAACGCCGAACGGGAGGTTGAGTTCCTGGTGATTGCCGACCGCAACCGGTGATGCGGGCAAGGCCGCATGAACCGGCCGGCGTTTGATCTCCTCAGCAACCGGTTTAAAAATATCCCATCGGATTTTCCGTGCCACTCTTCTTCCCCAATGCTTTATCGGCCTTCAGAAAGCCGTAACTTTAGGGAAAGGAAATCCGACATCATGAAAGCGTACAAACCAGAAAGCTACAATTCCGTCTCACCCTACTTCGTGGTCGACGGCGCGCAGCAATTCATCGACTTTGTCAAGAACCTTTTCGGAGCCGAGGAATTGCGAAGGTACGACACCGATGATGGAAAGATCATGCACGACGAGGTGCGCATTGACGATTCCGTCATTATGGTGGGAGACGCAACTGCGGATTATCCGGCAAACCAGCACATGATGCACGTCTACGTTCCGAATGTGGATGAGGTCTTCACGAAGGCATTGAGCCTGGGTTGCCGCGCGGTTGAAGCGCCCAAATCCCGGGATGGCGACCCGGACCGCCGCGGCATGTTCGCGGACTCCGCCGGAAACATGTGGGCAATAGGGACGCAACTATGACCAAAGTACGCTACCTGGCAGCGGTAGCCGTGTGGCTGACCGGGTGCGCTACGCCCGGTGACAACATCGACAGCTTTATCGACGTGGGCGTCAAACCGTTCAACGACCGCATTGTGCGCGCGCATGAAGTGGGCGACACGTGGGTCGACGACCCCCGTGCCATTATCAACACGATGTTCCCGTCGCCTGATCTGACCATCGAGTACCACGTTGAAAAGCAGCGCACAAATGCCATAACGATCGTCTTTACACGTGAAGGACTTTACGATGACTCCATTGAAGGAGAAAAACGCATCATCGAACTGGTGAAAAGCGACGGCTTGTGGCAATTCAGGAGCATCCGCCTGGGCTTCAAGTGCAAGCAGGGGAGGGGGCAACAGTATTACAAAGGTACGTTTTGCAGATAGGCCGACCGTTCTTGCCTTTATTTCAGCGCCGTCCCTTCGCCCTGACCACGTCGTCATAGGCGCATTGCAGCGCATCTTTTATCAGCGTTTTCGTCACCTTTTTCAGCACGAACGTCGTCCAGCCCTGTAGCCCCCATTTGTTGGGCACGGCGTAGACGGCACCTTTCCCAAAGGTTGCAAATGCAGCCTGGTCTTCCGGCGACAGTTTCAGGTTTACAGTGGCGCTTTCTTCATGGAGCGTTGCGTAGATGCGTTTGCCCCTTATTTTGAATGCAGATCTTTCAAAATGCGGATGCGCTTCCGTGTCCGGTAGCGCCAGGGCGAGCGCGCGGAAGGTTTCATGGGTTACCATGAGGTGAAAATAAGGTGGAGCCGGCAGATGAGCGTCCGTCACCGGACAATTTTGTTCAAAATAGTACATCATATCCCCGGGAAAGCGGGTTTCCGGCCCGGTCTCGACCTGTTTTCGGTGGCATTGTCATTGTAAAGTCAACCCTGCCAACCTGCATGCTATGTTGTTCAACTACCTCAAGATCGCTTTTCGCTCCCTGTTGAAATTCCGGGGGTACACGGCCATCAACCTGTTGGGCCTGGCTCTGGGGCTCACTGCGGGAGTCCTCATCATGGTCTACGTGCTGGATGAATTGTCGTATGACACGTTTCACACCCATGCCGACCGCATCTACCGTGTGGAAACGGTTTTCAACGCGGGCAACGAAGACGGCGGCGGCTCGAACGACGCCAACGGGTGGCCCATCGGGCAGATCCTGCGCACGGAATTTCCTGAAGTGGAGTCGGTATTGTATACCCGCAACGCCTCCGGGCTGTTGGTGAATTTCGAAGACCGCCGCATCGAGCAACGGCTCCACTATGCGAGTCCCGAGTTCTTCAGCATTTTTTCCTTCCCGCTTGTGAAAGGAGATCCGGCGACGGCGCTGAATGCGCCCTTTTCCGTCGTTATTACGGAAGAGATGGAGCAAAAGTACTTCGCCGGTCAGGACGCCCTCAACAAGACCCTTACCCTTGCCGACACCCTGAGCTTTGTCGTCACCGGCGTCCTTGAGGATATTCCGTCCAACTCACACATTCAGCTCGACATGCTCCTCTCGTTTTCAACCTTCGAAGCGTTGAACCGGAATTTCGGCTATGACACCGGTTGGGGCAACATCAACATGCGAAACTATGTGCTGATGCGGAAAGGTGCCGATGTAAATGCCGTGTCGGCAAAGGCGTACAACCTCTATATGGACCGGGTCGGGGAAACCCTGAGGAATTGGGGCATCGAAGCCTACGTGGTGTTTGCCCCCCTGAAGGGCCTTTACCTTACCACGAAGAGTGGAAACGGGATGGGTCCCGTGGGCAGCAAAGAAAGGCTTTACCTCGTTTCCGGAATTGCCGCGTTCGTCATACTCCTCGCCTGCATCAACTTCATCAACCTGACCACGGCGCGGTCGGTGTACCGCGCGCGCGAAGTGGGCTTGAGGAAGGTCGTCGGCTCCACGCGTTTCGCGCTGATCCGCCAGTTTCTAAGTGAATCATTCGTGCTGACTTGCGTCGCGTTGGTGGTGGCCGTGGCGCTGTCAGGCCTGATGCTCCCCCTTTTCAACACCCTGCTCAACAAGGACTACGGCATGGACGCACTGTTCGATCCCGTTTCCCTTGCCGGCATTGCCGCGCTTGTAGTAGTCGTCAGTTTTCTGTCAGGGTATTATCCGGCGCTCGTCCTGTCGGGCATGCGGCCGTCGGAAGTATTGAAAGGGAAATTCCAGGGCGGCACACGCGGCGCTCAGTTGCGGCGCGCCCTGGTCGTGTTTCAATTTGTTATCTCGGTCGGCCTTGTGTTGGGAACGCTGACCGTGCTGACGCAACTGGACTACATGCAAAAGCAACAACTCGGCTTTGACAAGGACCAGATCTTCGTGGTGCGGGCCGACCGGTCGCGACCCGGCAGCCCTGACGCCTACGAAACGTTCAAAAATGAAATTGGCAGCCTTGCATCAACGGAAAGGGTAACGTTTACCAATGCTCTTCCCGGCAACCGCGGATGGGCGGGGCAGGTTTGTTATCAGGAAGGAAGGGAAGGTGACGGCTCGATCAGCGTGGAGTATATGGCCGTGGATGAAGATTACATCGCCACGATGGGGCTTCAACTGATAGCGGGTCGGGGGTTTGACAAGAACCACCGCGCCGAATTGCAGGATGGCCTTATCCTCAATGAGACCGCCGTTACGCAGTTCGGATTTTCTTCTCCGGAGGAAGCCCTGCACAAGCGCATCGATTCACCGTCCAAGCACCCCGCCGGGGTGGTGATCGGCGTGGTGAAAGACTACCACCGCCTCGGCCTTCAACAGGACATTGGGCCGCTGGTCATGGACTATGCCCCGCAATACGGCTATCTTTATGCAGTCCGTTACAACGCAGCGGATACCCGCCAACTCATTGCGGGCATCGAAGAAACCTGGAAGCGCACATTCCCGGGATACGATTTCGACTACTTTTTCCTGGATGAGGATTTTGAACGCCAGTACCAGGGTGAACGACGCCTGGCCAGCGTGTTCGGACTGTTCGCCGTGATCACCATCCTCATAGCCGTGATCGGCCTGCTGGGACTTGTTTCCTTCATGGTGGCCTCCCGCACGAAAGAGATTGGCGTACGCAAAGTGCTCGGCGCCGATACCCTCAATCTCGCGGGATTGTTGTCGCGGGAATTCATGATGCTGGTAATCGTGGCCAACATCATCGCGTTTCCCCTCGCCTGGTATTTTTCCGATCAATGGCTGCAGGGTTTTGCGAACCGTGTGGAAGTAAGCCCGATCCTTTACGTGATCACATTGTCCATTGCATTGTTGACTACGCTGCTCACCATCAGTTTTCAGACCGTAAAAGCGGCGATGGCCGATCCCGTGAAATCCCTTCGTTATGAATGACGCCCACTGTCGGGGCGCCGATATCTTGAACCTATGTTTCAGAACTATTTCAATATTGCACTTCGAACACTCCGTAAACACGGCATTCACACCGCCGTTAATGTAGTTGGACTCGCGCTCGGGCTCGCCAGCGTCTTCCTGATTGCCCGCTACATCAGGAGCGAACTTGGCTATGACCGGTTCCACCACGATGCGGAGAATCTTTACCGCGTAACCTGGGAGGATGAGAATCCTCAGACCCGCACGCCGCATCCCATGGCCCAGGCGTTGGTGAACGATTTTCCGGAGGTGGAGCACGCGGTCAGCCTGAGCCCCCTCTGGGCTGCGGGCCTGACGCGCGAAACTCATTCCTTCAGGAACCTGGAACAGGATGAGCGGTTTGACGAACGCGACATTCTTTCCGTCGACACCACATTTTTCGACGTCTTCGACTTTCCGCTGGTATTGGGCAACCCCGGGACGGCGCTCAAAAAGATCAACGGCATCCTTATCTCCGAATCGATGGCCCGGAAGTACTTCGGTGACGAAAACCCGATGGGCAAACAGCTCGCGGTCGACTCCGACGTGCACCTCGCCGAAATCACCGGCGTCTTTAAAGACGTTCCGCACCAATCACATTTTCATTTCGACTTCCTGGTCTCGTACGTCCGGGAGAAGGCGTTTGACCCCGGAGATCCGTACTTCTCGTGGAGCGACTTCGGTCACTACAACTATATCCGGCTGAAGCCGGGTACCGACGCCAAAGCCCTGGAAGAAAAGCTTCTCCCATGGGTAAGAAAGTATATCGACGTTTCCGAACCCGAGTATGAACAACTCCGGTCATCCGGGTTTGGTTTCCGGTTGCAGCCGGTCACCGACATCCACCTTCACTCGCGCCTGCGCTGGGAGCTTGAACCCAACGGAAATATCGACTACCTGTATCTCCTTGGCGCGGCGGGCTTACTCACGCTGGTGATCGCTTGCGTGAACTTCATGAACCTCACCACGGCAAAGTCCGCCGAGCGCGCCAAAGAAATAGGAGTTCGCAAATCCGTGGGCGCGCAGCGTCACCAACTGGCCATGCAATTTCTTTCGGAGTCGGTGCTTACGGCGCTGGCGGCCGTCGTCGTGGCGATCATTTTCATTGAACTTGCGTTGCCGTTCTTCAATAACGCCACGGGGATGTCCCATCGTTTCGACTACCTGACGGACCTGCCCGTGCTGGCCGCTTTCGGGATGTTTATCGGTGTTGTTTCCGGCCTTTATCCGGCGGCATACCTGTCAAAGATTGGTGCCCACCTTGTACTGAAGGGAAAGTTGGTACAATCGCCCAGAGGCTCCGCATTCCGGCATTCGCTGATCGTTTTTCAGTTCTGCATCTCCATGGTACTGATTACGGGGTCGGCGATCATCTTTAATCAGTTGAAGTTTTTACAGGATAAGCGCCTGGGGTTCCGCAAGGAGGAGGTGATCCTTGTTGCGCTCAAGAATGATGGGGGGATCAGCAACTTTGAAACCCTTCGGAGCGAGTTGCTGCAGACGGAAGGTATTGTGAGCGTATCGGCGGCGTCCAACGTGCCGGGACGACAATACAACCAACATCCGGTTTCGGCGCTGGCCGCGCCGCAGCACCGCGTAAGTTGCTCGGAAGCGTTTGTCGACTATGACTTCTTTTCGTCGTTGGACATTGAACTCCACGACGGCCGCGTCTTTTCACGCGAGTACCCCAGCGACACGGGCGCGGTTTTCGTGCTGAACGAGACCGCCGCAAAGCAACTGTTCTTCGATGAATCGGCGGTAGGGCAGGAGGTGGTCTGGCACCACGACGAAAGTGACATCAGGGGCACCGTCATCGGCGTGGTGAAAGACTTCCATTTCCAGTCGCTGCACGAGCCGATTCGGCCGCTGCTGTTCGCCCTTTCTCACGAAGCATTCAACTACATCATCGTTCGCACCGGTACCGAGCACCTCGAGCGCAAGATCGCCGCCATGGAGACCGCGTACAAGCGCGTTGAGCCGTACTTTGCGTTCGAGTTTTCGTTCCTTGAAGATCAACTCAACGCGCAATACGCTTTCGAGCGCCAGACCGCCGGTATCCTTGCCGCATTTTCATTTATCGCCATTGCGATAGCATGCTTTGGATTGTTTGCCATGTCCATGCTTACGTTTCAGCAAAAACTGAAAGAGATTAGTGTCCGCAAGGTATTGGGTGCTTCCGGCCTGAATCTGATCGTACTTTTGATCGGAGGATTCACCCGGTTGATTGCGATTTCCGTCCTGCTGGGGGCACCCATCGCCTGGTGGATCATGGACAGGTGGCTAGAGAACTTTACCTACCAGGTGACGATTGAACCGCTCGTGTTTCTCGCGTCAGGGTTGGTGCTCCTGGTGATCGCATGGTGCACGCTCGGGTATTTTACGATCAGGGCGTCGAAGGTAAACCCCGCAGTCATCCTGAAAAATGAATGACCGCTACGTGTCATTCATCCGACGGTTGACGCCGAAAATGCAGCGGTTGAAGGCAATGTAATTTGTCCGCCCGGCGGACTGAAGGATATTACGGGACGATAGGTCCTATTTAAAACAACCGTTAGATCATGCTCAGGAGTATCATCACCACTGCGCTGCGAAACCTCGTCCGGAATCGCGCCTTTTCCATTATCAATATTGTTGGCTTGAGTGTGAGCATGTCGCTGGCGCTGCTGGTCATTTCCGTTGTCAACGAGCAGTATACGTATGACGACTTTCACACCGATGCCGACCGCATCTATCGCGTGAGCACGACGGCATTGCGGACCGATGGGGGTAGCGAGGACTACGCTTCCGCGCCGCTGCCCATTGGACGTGTTTTTTCGGAGGATTACTCGTTCGCGGAGGAGGTGGTGCGGATCAATGCCCGTTTTGGAGGCGACGTGATTTATGGAAATGTGAACGTTCCCGTTCGCGGACTGATGGTTGACCCGTCTTTTCTGTCTGTGTTTAACTTTCCGCTGGAGAGGGGCAGCGCCACAACAGCGCTCTCAGATCCGAACAGTCTGGTGCTGACCCGCGCTGCCGCGGAAAGGATTTTTGGGCAGGCCGAACCCATTGGAGAGGTTGTCAAGGTCGGGTCGTACGGTGAATTTGTGGTGACCGGTGTACTGGAAAATTTTCCCAGCAAAACACACTTTGAGTTTGAAATGCTGGCATCGATGGCCGCGTTGCCGGCATTTGAGCAACAGGGCCTTTCCCGGTCGTCGTTGGACAACTGGAATAATTATTACGCCAACTACGTCTACTTCAAGCTGAAGGAGGGGAAGGACCGGGCGGAAGCCGAACGCGCCCTGGATGAGATCTACCGAAAGTACTACACGGGCCTCGAGCTTGAGACACGCGACCGGGGTTATGATTTTTTTGTCATGGCACTGGGAGAGATCACGCCCGGCCCGGCGATGTCCAACCAGATGGGTACGGGCATGCCGCAGTTTCTGATCCTTTTTCTCGGAATCCTCGCGGGCATTGTAATGCTCCTGGCGTGCTTCAACTACACCAACCTGATGATCGCCAAGTCCCTTTCCCGCGTGAGGGAAATCGGCGTGCGCAAGATCGTCGGTGCGCGACGCGCGCAGGTGTTTCTTCAGTTCGTGGGCGAAGCGGTGGTGTTCTCGGTCGTGTGTCTTGCTTTTTCCTACGTCCTGCTACAGGTGTTGAAGCCGGCATTCATGCAGCTTAGTCTCGCCCGGGAATTCGCGACGGAGTTGAAGGAAGATTACAGGTTGTACGTTCTGTTTTTCGCCTTTGCTGTCGGTGTGGGGGCGGTTGCGGGTTTGCTTCCGGCGGGGTATCTCTCGGCATTGCGGCCGGCGTCCGTACTGAAAGATCATGGCAATGTGAAACTTTACGCGCGTCTCACGTTTCGTCAGGCACTTGTGGTCACGCAGTTCGCGCTCTCTATCGCTTTTGTGATCGTCGTGCTGGTAATCTACAGGCAGATCGATTTTATGGTCACGAAAGACTATGGTGTGCACGAGGAGAACATTCTCAATGTGCGGCTGCAGGGAATGGAATTCCAGAAACTGGCCAACGAGGTGCGTGCTATTCCCGGTGTGGTGTCTGTCGGCGGCGTGTCGCATCAACTGGGCACGTGGGCGGACCGGGCAAGCGATTACCGGCGCCTGCCAGGGGAGGCACCTTTCACGATGCGGGACTTCGTGGTCGACAACCATTATATCGATAACCTTGAGTTGACTTTCGTGGCGGGTCGGAACTTTGATCCGTCCGAACAGGGCGTGATGGAGAAGCATATCATCCTCAATGAGCGGGCCCTGGGGCTGTTCAACTTCACCAACGCGGTCTCCGCGATCGGCCAACCCGTCTATGCCGACGACTCGCTGATGCTGACGGTGATCGGGGTGGTCAGAGACTTTCATTTTCGTCCCCTGAGCTATGAGATCGGCCCGCTGGCATTGCGGTATGATCACGATGGAATCAACTTTTTGAGTGCACGGATACTGGAGGGCCGGCGGGAGGCGGTGGTAGCGTCGCTGGTGCCGGTGTGGAAGAAACTCGATCCCGTTCATGCATTGGACTGGAAGATGATGTCGGATGAAATCGACGAGGCCTACGTGCGCGCGGGGTTTATGGACATACGCAACATCGTCGCCTATATTTGTTTTCTCGTCATCTCCCTGGCGTGCCTGGGTATGCTGGGCATGGCGATGTATTCAACCCGCACGCGTGTGAAGGAGATCGGTGTGCGGAAAGTACTCGGTGCCAGTGCCACCCAGGTGACGCTGCTCCTCAGCAAGGCGTTTCTCGTATTGCTCACCATTGCGGCAGTCGTCGCGATGCCCGTCGGTTACTACTTCGGCGACCTGTTCCTCGAACAGTATCACTATAAGATCACGATCACGCCCGCGCTCTTATTGACGAGCGTGCTGATCGTGGCCGTGCTGGGGGTTGTTACCATCTGCTCGCAGACCTGGAAGGCCGCGGGCGTGAACCCGGTGAAGTCGTTGCGATACGAGTAGGGCACGCTTGTAGTTTGGCATTTGAAATTGAAGGCGGTAATAGCAACAATTTACTATGAAAGATCTCATTTTTGTTTTCCGGAGTATTCGTAAGAACATCCTTCTGGCGGGAATTAATGTCCTCGGCCTGACCACGGGCATCGCGGCGTGCCTTGTCATTTTCCTGATTGCCGCATATGAGTTGCGTTTTGACCGCTTCCAGCCTGACCGCGACCGCATCTACAGGATATACGCGTCCTTTTCTGGCGTCTTTTCCGGGGAGAATCCCGGTTCGCCGACGGGCGTTGCTGTTGCGGTGCGCGATGGCTTTACGGGTGTTGAAGCGGTGACGAACTTTCATACGTTTACCTCGCGCGTGAAAATCCCGTTGGCAGGTGGCGGCGTGAAGGACATGGAACGCTATGAAAAGGTGATCATTGCGGACCCGGAATACTTTCATGTCTTCAGTCACTACACCTGGCGGGTGGGCGACCCGCAGGCTTCATTGTCTGAGCCGTTTCAGGTCGTGCTCACGGAGCAGCGTGCGAGGACTTATTTTGGAGACGTTGATCTGAGGGCCGTCATCGGGAAGGAGATCCTCTACCGCGACTCGCTGCGGTTGACGGTCTCCGGCATTGTCGCCGATGTCACGAAGCCGACAGATTTTGATTTCACGGATTTCATTTCCTTCAGTACAATTGAAAAGTCGTGGCTGAACGATGAATTTATTCTGCTGAACGACTGGGAGAATACGAATAGCAGTTCGCAGGTCTTTATCAAACTGTCGAAAGCTACAGCACTGGAAGACATTCAACGGCAGATGCCCGGGCTGGCCGCGAAGTACGAAGCGCACAACCCAAATTCCAACCTGACGAACACGCCAACGCTGCAGGCTTTTGGGGACATTCATTTTGACACTGACCTCGGCATCTTCGATTACAGCCGCGCTGTGGTGGGATGGTCTACGATCCGGATACTGATTGTCGTCGCGGTCTTGTTGCTGATCATCGCGGTGGTGAATTTTGTAAACCTGGAAACGGCCCAGGCGTCCTTGCGGGCAAAGGAAGTAGGCGTGAGAAAGGTGCTCGGAAGTACGCGGCGGCGTCTGATTGCCAGGTTCCTCCTGGAAAGCTTTGTTCTTTCCGCCGTTGCTGTCCTTGCGGCCACCGGCCTTGCCGCGATGTCGATACGTTGGTTTCGGGAATTTGTGCCTGAAGGCTTGTCCTTCGAGTTGTCGGATCCGCTGGTATGGTTGTTTCTGTGCGCGTGCCTGCTGAGCGTGACGGTGCTGGCCGGGATTTACCCCGCATTTGTGCTTTCGTCCTATCAGCCGGCAACGGCGTTGAAGAACATCTCCGCGGCGGGGAATTCCAGGCCGCGGTCGGCCTCGATACGGCAAGTCCTTACCGTTTTCCAGTTCTGCATCGCACAAGTACTTATTGTCGCAACGATTGCCATCGGCTTTCAGTTGGATTTTATGACGAATAAGGAACTCGGGTTCGAGCGTGAGGGAATTGTCAACATCCAGACGCCGTGGTTTGAAGACCGGGCGCTTCGCGAAGTATTCCGGAATGAGTTGGAGAAGATACCGGGAATCGAAGCCATAAGCATGTTTTTCGATCCGCCGATCTATTTTGGTTATTCCTCCAGCATCATGGAGTTCGACAACGGAAAGGAAATAATGAAACACAACGTATTCATTAAGCGGGGCGATACGTCGTATGTGGATTTCTTTGGTATCCGGTTATTGGCGGGAAGGATGTATACCGCTAAAGAAGAGCCGGACGAATGTGTTATCAACGAGACCTACATGCGGGAACTCGGCTTCACAAATCCGCATGATGTGCTTGGAAAGGAGGTGAAGGAACAATTCACGATCGTCGGTGTCATTGAAGATTTTCACACCCGGTCATTGCACCATGCCATCGAACCCACAGCCATCTACTACGCGAAATCGGCGCCCACGATCGGCGTGAAGTTGCCCGTAGCCGGACGGCGTGTGGGCGATCTGAAGCCCACCATTGACCGGATCGGCGAGGCATTCAAGAAAGTTTACCCGGACGCGAAGTTCAACTATGAATTCATGGATGATATGATTGGGCGGTTCTATGAAAATGAGCAGCGTACCGGAAAACTCGCTCGTGCCGCGACGGGCATTGCCATCGTTGTTTCCTGTCTCGGACTGTTTGGCCTTTCCACCTTTACGGTCCTGCAACGCACCAAAGAGATCGGGATAAGGAAGGTGTTGGGGGCTTCCATCAACAGCATTCTCTTCCTGCTCTCCGCGACATTCCTCAAACTGGTGGTCATCGCTTTTCTCATTGCCGCACCGCTGGCCTGGTATCTTGCCGATTGGTGGTTGGCCGACTTCGCTTACCGGATGGAACTCAGCATGTGGATGTTCGCAGGGTCCGCCTTCTTTTGCGTGGCCGTTGCCTTCCTCACGATCAGTTTCCGGACCGTGCGGGCGGCGAGAACAAATCCCGTAGATACGCTGCGGTATGAGTAGTTGCGGGCGTGCATGGGTGCCTCCACGGACGAAACCCAGCAACCTAAAAACCCGAGACGTTACCGCTCGCGCACGGCCTTGAACTCCGACCCCGCCTTCCACTTCGGCCAGGCTTCTTCAAAGGCGAGCCGCTTGCCGACCTGGAACAGGAGCTTCAGGTCGTCGATGGCGCCTTCGAAGTTCATCCGCGTGGTGTCGAACTCGTCCGAAGGCTGGTGGTAATGCTTTTGCGTGTACGTACTTTTCAACGCCAGTCCCCTGTCAGTGCCCTGCCCCTCGAAGTTGCTCCCGGTCTTGGTGTAGAGGGCGGGGATTCCAACCTTCGCGAAGTTGAAGTGATCGGAGCGGAAGTAGAACCCTTTCTCCGGTTCGTCGTCGATGCCGACGTCGCGGTTCAGGTTTTTCGCGGCTTGCCGCAGGTAGTCTTCGAGTTCCGACTGGCCTGCACCGACGATCATCACGTCCTGCATCTTTCCATAAGGATTAAGCCCGTCCATGTTGATGTTGGCGACGGTCTTGTCGATCGGGTAGATGGGATTTTCCACATAGTAGGCGGATCCCCAAAGGCCCTGCTCTTCGGCGGTGACGGCAAGGAAAATGATGCTGCGTGCGGGTTTGTTCTTCAGGGTTGTAAACGCTTTTGCCAGTTCGAGCAAGCCCGCCGTCCCGCTGGCGTTGTCCAGGGCGCCGTTGTAGATGCTGTCCCCCTCGGCGTCCGGCTTGCCGATGCCAAGGTGATCCCAATGCGCGGTGTAAACGATGTATTCTTCAGGGCGCTCGCCGCCTGTAAGCTTAGCCACCACGTTGTACGACTTGTCGTACCGCGTGCTTACGTCCATTGATACGGAAGCTTTCAGGCCCAGGTTTTGCCCCTTGTAACCCGGGCGTCGGGCTTGGGTGGTCTCCTGATTGAAATCGAGCCCCGCGGCTTCAAAGAGCCTTTCGGCGGTGGGCTTGGTAATCCATCCAATGCCTTCGCAAAAGGTCTTCTCCTTGCCGCGTGAATCAAGGTAAAGATGCGGACTGTTCCAACCATTTTGCAGAACGGCGAAGGGATACCCGGCGGGAACGGTGTTATGCACTACAAAGCACCCCCTGGCACCCTGGCGCGCTGCCTCTTCATATTTATAGGTCCACCTTCCATAGTAAGTCATGGTGTTGCCCTTGAAGAAGGTGGTGTCTTCCCCGCCAAAACCGGGATCGTTCACGAGTACGAGCACGATCTTGTCTTTGACATCAAGGCCTTCGTAGTCATTCCAGTCATACTCGGGGGCCACGATGCCGAAGCCGGCAAAGACAATTTCCTCGTCGTCCCATACAATCGCTTCTTCGACGCGTTCGGTATTGAGCACGAAATCGTGAAAGCCACGAAGGGTAAAACTTCCCTCGGGCCCTTCGATCTCCATTACGCTGTCGACCGTGGCGGTGATTTCAACCATGGGAACTTCCTGCAGGTAGCTATTGCCATTTCCGGGTTCAAGGTCCAGGGCCCTGAATTGCTCTTCGAGGTAGTCGATGGTTTTCTTTTCGCCCTGCGTAAACGGCCGACGTCCCTGAAATTCATCCGACGCCAGCCTGGCCACATGTTGTTCGAAGCTCGCCAGCGTCAGCGATTCCAGCCCATCATCCTGAGTGTATTCGGCCTGGGGGTTACAACCGGCCGCGGCGATAATTGCGGTGAATAGGACGTATTTGCGCATGGGTGAGGGGTTAGGCATTGGGGATTAAGTATTGGATTGTAGGGTGAAATAACGGAATTTTCTCAGAAATCCGCAGGGCTACTGACACAACGTTGTCATGGGCCGGCGGTTTCTTGTCAAAAAAAACATAACCGCTATGGACGAATTGGTCATAAGAAACAACATTTTGATCGAGGCTCCCGCCGAAAAGGTGTGGGAGGCGCTTACAGCACCTGAGATGACAAAGAAGTACATGTATGGTTGCGAGGCGATCTCGGACTGGAAAATTGGAAGCGAGCTTGTTTGGAAGGGCGTGTTTGACGGCACGGAGATGGTGGCCGTGAAGGGCAATGTAACGGCGCTGGAAAAGGATCGGCTGCTTTCCTACACCGCCTTCGATCCAAACGGTACCATTCCCGATATTCCGGAAAATTATACAACGGTTACCTACAGGTTGTCCCCGCAGGACGGCAAAACGATGCTCGAGGTCACCCAGGGCGATTTTGCAAACGTCGCCGATGGAGAGCGGCGATACAAAGATGCGACCGCGGACGGCGGCTGGCAACCGATCCTCGAAGCGATCCGATCGCTGGCGCAGGACGTATCCTAGCGAATCGTTGACCGGCGAACGAGTTTTTGATAACTTGTAGCCGTGCGCTATCACCGGCTTTTGCTTGTTCTTTTCTTGATCCTGGCCACCTCGTGCGATGAGGCCTACCGGAAGTGGGAGAAGGACGCCTTCGGCAACATGACCTGGCGGAAGGGGCAGGCGCTGATCTTTTCTCCGAAGATCAGGGACATCACCACGACGTATGACCTCATCCTTGGCATAAGGCATGTTTATGGCGCCAAAATTCCCTCCGTTCCGATTGTTCTGCGGATGATCGCGCCATCGGGAAAGGAGACGATCCATAGGTTCACCCTGCCCGTCACGAGTGCGGAAGGGCGCGTCATGGCGACGTGCGCCGGCGACATCTGCGATCTGGAAGCGCGCGTGGGCGAGCTGGTATTCACCGAGCCCGGTGAGTACAAATTCATCGTTACGCATGAAGCAGCGCGGGAGACGATCCGCGGCATTATGGAGTTCGGCCTCGTCCTCAAAACCGGAACGTGACGTGCGATTCCTTTGGTATTTCGGCAAAACAAAATAGCATGGAGGAGATAACGGTATCGCCAGAGGCGATGCAAAAGGAGTTCATGCGCGTGCTCACTTCCCGGCGGATGCCGCGCGAACGGGCGCAAACCTGCGCATCGATATTCACAGCCAACACGGCGGAGGGTGTGTTTACCCATGGCGTTTATCGCTTTCCACGATTCGTTGAATACATCGATAAGGAGATTATCCGCGTCGATGCCGATCCGGTGTGCGGTCACAGCGCCGGTGTCCATGAAACGTGGGACGGACATTTCGGCCCCGGACCTACCAACGCCCTGCATTGCACGCACCGGGCCATGGAACTCGCCGACCAGTACGGCATGGGTTGTGTCGCCCTTGCCCATACCAACCATTGGATGCGCGGAGGAACGTACGGCACGCTCGCGGCCGCCAACGGATACGCCTTCATCGGGTGGACCAACACCACGGCAAACCTTCCCGCCTGGGGCGCCCGCGACGCCAAACTTGGAAATAACCCCCTCGTGATCGCGGTACCCCACGGCGATGTGCCCGTGGTCCTCGACATGGCCATGTCTCAGTATTCCTATGGCGCCATGGAACTCGCCCGGGCGAAAGGTGAACAACTTCCCGTGCCCGGAGGATATGACGTGACCGGCAAACTGAGTGACGATCCGGAAGCGATCCTTGAGTCGCGTCGGGCGTTGCCGGTCGGTTTCTGGAAAGGATCGGGCCTGGCCCTGGTGCTTGACCTGCTTGCTGTTTCCCTTTCGGGTGGGCTGTCTACCTCGGAGATCTCGCGGCGCGATGCCGAGACCGACGTGAGCCAGGTGTTCATCGCCATCAGCCTCGCCAGCCTGCCTCACGCCGCCGCCGTGGACTCGATGATCAGCAACGTGATTGCCGATTACCGGTCATCAGCACCGGATAGCCGGGAACATTCGATCCGCTATCCCGGCGAGAAGGCCATACGCATGCGCGCAGCCGCTGAAAAGAATGGTATCCCCGTGATGCGCCACGTGTGGGAGCAGATCCAGGCACTATGAGCCAGGGATTGATCTACGCGCAAACCTTCTCCGGACAGCCATGGTTTGAAGTTCCGCACGCTACCAGATCGGACGCAAGCGAGCCATGAAGCCCCCGCGGCCTTTGCGCCCAGCAATATACATCCACCAGCAGACCTGATACTCCCCTCCACTCACCGTCAGCACTGCCTACCAAAAACCTCCTCCTCCGGTAAAAAAATCCCGCCGCATCGATTACCTCACAGAACCCACGAGATGTGAATCCGGAAGTTGAGTTTAGAGTTATGAGCGGAGAGTGACGAGCTGTGAGTTTTTAGTACTCCGAACTCCGAACTCCAAACCCTAAACTCTAAACCCTAAACTTTAAACCCCACTTCCATCACAACCCCGCGACACCGCCGTCCGCTGCGCGCGAGTCGGCTGCGCCGGAGAGCAAGCCGGTCTCGGCATCAAAGAGAATGCCCATGGCCTGTCCCTGCAAGTTGTGCGAGAGTTCGTTCAGATGGTGACCTTTGGCTTCCAGCGCTTCCTGTGTGTCGGGAGACAGGGCGAATTTCTCGAACGTGATCCGGTCGGGGAGCCACTGGTGATGGATGCGCGGGGCCTCGATGGCTTGCGCAACATTCATGTCGTGGTCCACCACGTTGAGGATCACTTGCAACACGGTGTTGATGATGGTCCTGCCACCGGGGGCGCCGATGACCAGGAGCAGTTTGCCGTCCTTCTCCACGATGGTGGGGGTCATGCTCGAGAGCATGCGTTTCCCGGGCTTGATCTGGTTGGGTGATGTTCCGATCTGTCCATCGTTTGTCGTCACGCCCGGCATCGCGTTGAAGTCGCCCATTTCGTCGTTGAGGAAGAAGCCCAGTCCGTCGGCGATGACTTGTGATCCATAGCTGTTCTCCAGCGTATAAGTCATCGACACGGCATTACCTTCTTTGTCGACCACAGAGAGGTGGGTGGTCGAATGGCCGTCGTAGAGTTGGCCGTATTTTGAAGAGTCACTGGGTGAGGCCTGATCCATCTCAATGGATTCCCGCATGACATCGGCGTATTGCTGCGAAACAAGTTCGTCCACCGGCATGTCGGGGTTGAAGTCCGGGTCGCCGAGATGCTCGGCCCGGTTGGCGTAGGCGCGGCGCATGACTTCACTGAGGAGGTGATAGTAGTCTGCGGATTGATAGCCGATCTGCTTCAGGTCATAGCCTTCGAGCATGTTTAGCATCTGCGCGAGCGTCAGGCCTCCGCTGCTCGGTGGCGGCATGCTGTAGACTTTGTGCCCGCGGTAGGTGAACGAAATGGGTTGGCGTTCCACCGCCTCATATTTGGCAAGGTCCTCCTCGGTGATGATACCACCGTTCGCTTTCATGAACGCCGCGAGTTTCTTTGCTACCTCGCCTTTGTAGAATCCATCATGGCCGTCCTTCTTGATCGCGGTAAGCGTGTTGGCCAGGTCGGGCTGTTTCCATACCTCACCGGGTTCATAAAAGTCGGTGCCGTTCTTATACATGACCTTCATCGTGGACGGGTACTTTTCCCACGTTCTCCTTCGGTTTTTGAACTGCCGGTGGAGTGCCCATGAAACGGGAATGCCTTTGCGCGCGAGGTCGATCGCGGGCTGGACGAGTTTTCCCCACTCCAGGCGTCCGAGGCGTTGGTGAGCGAGGTGAAGGCCTGCGACCGTGCCGGGCACCCCTACCGACATCACGCCGCGGTGGTTGAGGCCCTGGATAATTTTCCCCGCTTCGTCGAGATACATCGTGGGCGATGCGGCGAGCGGTGCTTTCTCGCGGAAGTCGAAAGTGGTGGCTTTCCCGTCGTGTGTCCGGTAGACAATAAAACCACCGCCGCCCAGGTTTCCGGCCGCCGGCCAGGTCACCGCAAGGGCGAAAGCAGTAGCCACGGCCGCGTCAACCGCA
Source organism: uncultured Roseivirgaceae bacterium (assembly GCA_964551035.1). GTDB lineage: Bacteria > Bacteroidota > Bacteroidia > Cytophagales > Cyclobacteriaceae > Chryseosolibacter. The sequence goes on from CAZKBK010000025.1 coordinate 27,629, forward strand.
TTGCCGCCCTGCTTGATAATATCACGTCCGATTTCCGATGCAATGGTGGACGCGGAAACCACCATCGCCTCTTTGGCATACACGGGAATCCGACCGCCTGTGGGCGTGAACGCCACCATCGGCAGGCAAGTCAGCAGTAGGAGTAAACTCAGTTTTTGTTTCATGGCAGTGAAATGTGGCGCTAAAAATACGAATCAATTCCCAATACGGAAATCACACACCAGGCTAAAATGAAAAAGATATGATCGTTTGAACCATGTCTTTTTTCGCACACGCACATCGTGTGATTAGCGACGCGTGTATTCGCGCGCGTTCGCGTGGTATTCCTCGAAGATGAGGGCCACTGCCTCATGAATGGTGCGCTTTTCTTTGATGAATTCATCCTTCTCGATCAGGCCGGAGGCAAACCCGTGCCACACCATCGCGCCTTCCTCGCGGTCTACCAGCGAGATCAGCAACGTTCCGGCTTCGACGTCGTAGGTGGTGGTGTCCGAGATGAGCCGGTACTCCTCGTCGCCGAAATATCCGGTTCCATAACCTTCATAGCCCTTGATCTGGACGGGTTCGTCGAAAACGCGGAAGCTCACGACCAGATCGGGTTCAGTAGGGTCCTGCTCGTAACCGAGGCCCAACAATTCCGCTTCCACGGCATCGCGTATCTGTGATTTCAGTACCAGGTCATCGAGAAAGTAGTGGCCTTCATCCAGTTTGCTGTCGATCTGGGAACTCCAGTGGAACGTTTTGTATTGGCTGAAGTCGTGATTGAGCCGCTTGTCGGCGGCCACGGTGATCTCCTGGGCTGCGGCAATGCCGTAGCTGGCCAAAAAGATCGCGATAAAGAAATATGTTGCTTTCATAGTCGTCTTTGTTTACGTTTTTGCATTGGTGATCCTTCAGGTACAATGCGTTTCCTGTAGGTCAGGCGTGAATACCTTCCGCCATTTCTTCCAGCATTTTTTTGTTAAACGCCGGTAAGTCCCTGGGTGATCGGCTGGTGACCAGTCCATTGTCGACGACCACTTCCTTATCCACCCATTCGGCGCCCGCGTTGATCAGGTCGGTGCGCAGCGACGGATAGGAGGTAAGAGTTCTGCCGTTGAGCATGCCTGTTTCGATGAGGGTCTGTGGTGCGTGGCAAATGGCGGCGATGGGCTTGCCGCTTTCAAGGAAATGTTTGATGAATGCGATCGCCTGTTGATTTTGTCGCAGGTCGTCCGGATTCATCACACCACCGGGAAGCATCAGGGCGTCGTAATTTTCGGGGCTTGCTTCGTCGAGGGGCTTATCGACTTTTACCCGTATTCCCCAGTTGTCCTTGTCCCATGCGCGCACTTCATCGTGCTGCGGCGAGACGACGTCGACGTTTACGCCCGCTTCCTGCAGGGCCTCGCGCGGACTGGTGAGTTCTATTTGTTCAAAACCGTTTTCCGTGAGAATAGCGACGCTAAGGTCTTTCAGTTGTGCCATAAGGTTCGTTCATTTAATTTCCAAAGGTCTCAAAACGCTAAAAATGCGTGCCCCTGGGAAGCGGCGGGCGATCTCAAACCGCCCGCCGGGCCGCAGGTATCGCCCGGGTGGCTGGTGTTTCGGCTAGCCATTGGGTGATTTCCCGTAAGATTGTATTTTTGCGGCCTTGGTTGGCGTGTTTTTGGTGTATCGATTTTAAACACAGACTATGGCAAAGGCGTCTTTTTCAGAGCTCATCAATAGCGACAGGCCGACATTGGTCGACTTTTACGCGGAATGGTGCGGACCCTGCAAGATGATGAAGCCTGTTCTTGAACAGCTTAAGAACGAAGTCGGTGACAAAGCGCGAATCATTAAGATCGACGTCGATAAGAATCCCGAGCTGGCCAATCTCTTCAAGATTCGCGGTGTGCCGACGATGGCGTTGTTCAGGAAGGGCGAGCTTAAATGGATGCAGGCAGGGGCGGTTCCGGCCGCTCAGTTGCACGCCGTTATCGATCAGTACGCGCGGGAGCCCGTGAACCCCTGATTACGAATAAAGGTAGCGTTTGAACAGGAAGTCCAATTCCTGGTGAAAAAGCGGTTCATTGTGTTCAACCACGGCGGCGCTGTCGGTCATCCTGATCTGCGTGATGAGGGGTTCGTAATGGTTGACGTTCACCGGCGATATCAACAATTCCTTGAGGTCTTTCCTGATAAACTCGACTTTTGTGTCGGACAGGTCCCGCACACCAAAACGCCCGGATACGTACTCCCTGAGGTGCCTTTCATCCAGAAAATCCTTGATGAGATCGTTGCGTAGCTTTCTGATCAGGTCCGTTATCCCTTCGTCCGTCCATTGTGTTTTTACCGAGTTCACTTCCATATTCGCAAAGTGCGCCTGTTGACTGACAACCGCTGTCATCCATCCCATCAATATTGTGCCATATCCCCGCGCAACGGGTCCGGGACTTTAGACGTTTATTAATGTTCGCTCGCCAAAAAGAAGAATTCCTAAAATCGGGTGAGGCTTTGTTAAAAGTTTGTTAATCGCTTGAAGCACGGCGTTAAAACATCTAAAATCGTAGTGATGGAAAGATCGTTTCTCGAACGTTTATATCATGCGCACGCTTCGCGTCCGCCCTGTCCGGCGTCGGCGGATGTATCGACCTTCTTCGGTGAACTCCTGGGCCTGTTGTTTCCTGGTTTCGGAAGATTTTCCCTGACCTCCGTAGATGCATTGAATGAACGTTTTGTCGTTCTCCGCCAATTGCTGTTGCAGATGGTGGGACAGCCCGGATGTGAAGCCGGGTTAGCCAGCCGCATCGTTGACGATTTCTTCAATGCGCTGCCGTCGTTGCATGCGGCCGTCGAAGAAGACGTTACAGCCATGTTTGAAGGAGACCCTGCGGCCAAAAGCCGGCGTGAGGTGACGGCTACTTATCCTGGCTTCTTTGCCATTGCCGCTTACCGCGTGGCACACAAGCTGCACGAGCTTGGCGTGGACGAACTGCCGCGGATGATCACCGAGCACGCGCACAGTCGGACCGGTATCGACATTCACCCGGCCGCGAAGATCGGTGCCCACTTCTGCATCGACCACGGCACGGGAATCGTCATTGGCGAAACGTCCGTGATCGGAAGGCGCGTCAAAATATACCAGGGGGTTACCATCGGCGCCATGAGCGTGAATAAGGAGGACGCTTTGAAAAAAAGACATCCCACCCTTGAAGACAACGTCGTCGTTTATGCGGGGGCGACCATCCTCGGGGGCAACACCGTGATCGGCCATGATAGCGTTATCGGGGGAAACGTCTGGCTAACGAGCAGTGTACCCCCGAATTCCCGAATTTACTATCAATCCAGAATGTACAATGGCGAAAGTGGTGAAACCGATATCGTTGTCTTTAGCTCTTAGCGCTCAGCTCTCTGCTCTTTGCTCTCTGCTCTCTGCTCTCTGCTCTTAGCTCTCTGCTCTTTGCTCTTAACTCTTAGCTCTTTGCTCTTAACTCCATCATGAATCTGATCGACCTCATAGGAAACACCCGCCTCGCCGAACTCAGGCGAATTCCCGTTAATCCGAACGTGCGCATCTTCGGGAAACTCGAGGGTGATAATCCGGGAGGCAGTGTCAAGGATCGCGCGGCGCTGGGGATGATCCGGGGAGCCCTTGATCGTGGTGACATCAAGCCCGGCGACAACCTCATCGAAGCCACCAGTGGAAACACCGGAATCGCGCTCGCGATGATTGCCCGGTTAATGGACGTGAAGATGACGCTGGTGATGCCGGACAATTCCACGCGCGAACGGGTACTCGCCATGGAAGCGTACGGCGCAACGGTGTTGCTCACGCCGGCGGCGAAAACGATCGAGTATTCCCGGGAGCTGGCGGAGGAAATGTCCCGCAGCGAGGGGTATTTCATGCTTAACCAGTTTGAGAACGCGGACAATTATCTGATGCACTATCGAACCACGGGGCCGGAAATCTGGAACGATACGGAGGGTAACATTACCCATTTCGTTTCGGCAATGGGAACGACGGGTACCATCATGGGCGTGTCCCGTTTTTTGAAGGAGAAGAATGCTGTCGTTCAGATTGTGGGAACGCAGCCGGCTGAAGGGGCATCCATTCCCGGCATCAGGAGATGGTCGCCGGAATATGTGCCGAAGATTTTTGATCCCCAGCGCGTGGACAGGATCGTTGAAGTCAGCGAAAGCGATGCCCGCGATTGTACAAAGCGCCTCGCGCGGGACGAAGGGATTCTTGCGGGCATGAGCAGCGGCGGAGCATTAAGCGCCGCTATTAAAGTCGCCGAAGCCCTTTCGTCCGGGACCATCGTATTTATCATCTGCGACCGGGGCGACCGGTATCTCAGTTCCGACCTCTTCACCTAGACCTCGTTTCCTGCGCAGCAGCCTGGTGGATTGATATTTTTACCGCCCCTGGTAAAAATGTGTCCATGAAGGAGATCTTCCTTAGGTTCAATCAGTACCTGCTCTTTTCCGTTCTCCTGGTGATCGCGCTGTACTACGGCAGGCCCATCCTCATCCCTGTAATTTTCGCGGCGATGCTTGCCATGCTCATGGCCCCCATTTGCCGAAAAGTCGATGGTTGGGGCGCACACCGGGCAATATCGTGCCTGGTTTGCATTTTGATCCTCGCCGCCTTTATCGCCGGTGTGGGCGCGGTTATCGGCGCGCAGGTGGCGGCATTCGCCAGGGATTTTGACAAGATCAAACAGAAAGGGACGGAGGTGGTCAACCGCGCCCAGTCGTTCATCGAGGAGAAGTTAGGGGTCTCGCCGGAGGAGCAGAAGACGATGATCAAGAAGCAAGCCGACGGTTCAGGTGGGAAAGCCGGGAATGTCGCCGCAAAGGTCCTGACGGTAATCGCTTCGATGGTAGCCGGAATAGCGCTGACGCTGGTTTTTACATTCCTGTTTCTATTCAGCAAAGAAAAATACGAGAAGTTCTTCCTCAGGCTCTACGGCGACGAGGACGAATCCCGCGTGAAAGATGTCGTGGGACAGATCAGCCATGTCTCCCAGCAGTATCTAACCGGAAAGGTGATGTCGATTACCATCATCGCCATCCTCTATTCGATTGGTCTGGCGGTTGCCGGGGTCAAGAACGCCATCCTGCTCGCCTGCATAGCTGCGTTACTGACGCTGATACCCTATGTGGGCACGGTACTGGGCGGCACCATTCCTGTGCTCATGGCCCTGGTAACGGCCGATTCATATCAGACTGCGCTCTATGCCGCATTGGTGATGTTTATCATTCAGACCATCGACAACTATTTCATAGAACCCAATGTCGTCGGCGGGGAAGTGAACCTCAGTGCCATTGTCTCCATACTCAGCATCATGGTGGGAGGGCTCGTGTGGGGTGTGGCAGGGATGATACTGTTTCTGCCCATGGCGGGAATTGTCAAGATCATCTGCGATCACATCAAGCCCTTGAAACCATTCGGGTATTTGATCGGAGACCCTTCCGGAAAAAAGGCCTCAAAAGTGAGCGAATGGATCAGGGGAAAATTCAACGCGATCACACATAGGAAGTGATTTATTGACGGCCGACCGGTATCGATGAAAGGTTGACAGACCTCTGTTACCGGTTATAGAAATAATGACCTTGAAATCTGCAAATGTTACATCACTGATCCTGTAGAAAGACAACTACACCTTTTGCCGGCGGGCGGCGGTGTTGTGAACGCGTCACCGGGGCATCATGAGCGGTCGCCCTTTGCGGTGCCGCAGAATTGCCGGTTCGACTGCGCGCAAATGTTCTTTCCAGGAGCAAACGGCAATATCGATTTTAAGTCGGATGCGTGTGCGCCCCGTTACTACATTTTCTTACGCATGAAACCATTGCGCGGAATTGTATGGATACCTTTCCCTTGCGTCCTGCATCTTTGTATCGATAAACGAATGGAGAACAGAAGTTTTGATCATCGGATGGGTGGTCCTCCGTAAAGAAAGATTTTTTTGAACCCCGTTATGCTGTTTTGATTTTTTGCAGCGTTCTTTCTTTATGAAGTTTTTGAGTTTGTCCGGTTCAACTGGGTTTTTACCTGCCTTGATGAGCTGAGATATTTATCTAACCGGAGGTTGATGGTGGTGGCTGCTCAGGGAATGTGCTGAATTTTTTGCGGCTACCTTCCGGTTATTGAAAAGGAACCTGAAGTGTTGTGTTGTGTTGATCGGTTAAGATCAGGTTTATTGGTTTGCAGGAAACCCGTTTGATCGTCCTCAAGGGGAGGAAGGTCGGCGGGTTTTCGCTTTCAGGCCGTTATCCGAAACAGTTCTTTTGCCCTTTGGATAAAGGGCGCCTGTTCCGCGATGATATGGCTGCATGCGTCGTCGAAGTTCCACCACGCCGCCTTGTCCTGTTCGGGAAACTCCTGGTACCGGCCCGATTGCGGAGGCCATTCGAGCTTGAACGTGTTGCACTGTATTCCAGTGGTCGGGTCCCAATCTCCGAGAAATGCCCACGCGTGGACGACTTTTCCAGACTTTTGGCGGACCGTGCCAACGGAGTGAAATGGCGGTGTCGGGTGTATCCCGGTCTCCTCTATGAATTCGCGTTGGGCCGTTGACAGGATATCCTCGCCACCATGCTCGGGTAGGCCTTTCGGGATGCTCCATGCGCCGAGATCTTTGTTCCGGAAGTAGGGGCCACCGGGATGTACGAGGAAGAATTGCAACGCATGGTTGTGCTTGCGGCACATCAGCAGCCCCGCCGAGGTGTTTTGTGTCATGGTGATCGAAACCTGTTTGACATGTAATTTATATATTAGGCGTCTGATTCAATAAACGAACCATGCCGCACATTGCTGTTATCGCCGCCAGCGTCAGAACCGGCCGCCAAAGCTACCGGGTAGCTGCTTTTTTTGAGAACTATATTAAAGAAAATGGACTCGGCAGCGCGGAGATCCTCGATCTTCACAAGTACAACTTCCCGCTTTTTGACGAAAGGCTGAAATATCAGCCTGATCCCGCGGACGGCGTGCTGGATTTTGCCGGGCGGATCAGCAATGCCGACGGGATTGTCATCGTGACGCCGGAATACAACGGCGGCTATCCCGCAAGCCTCAAGAACGCAATCGACCTCCTCTACCAGGAGTGGTATAAGAAACCCGTGGGCATCGCCACCGTGTCCGACGGTGTCTTTGGCGGATCGCAGGTGATCATGTCGCTGCAATTTACGTTGTGGAAGATGCGGGCATGGACGATTCCCGCGATGTTTCCCGTACCGAATGTTGATAAAAGCTTCGACGCAGACGGGCGCCTGTTGAATGAAGGCCTTGCGAAGCGCGCTGCCGGTTTCATCCGGGAACTGCTGTGGTGCATTGAAGCGGGGAAGCGAATGGCAAAATAGCGTATATCTATACCGTTGTAACAGCCCGCCGGCCATGGATCCATACAAGCGGTCGCGACAACCACCGCCCAAATCTGCGGGTCTTCGAACCCATAGTAGTTTTGTCTCCTCCGCCAACGCGGTTCGCGCAAGTTGGCGTTTCTTGCAGCCGTTAAGTATGAAGGATTTGTGACGGTGGTCATTCACTTTGCGAATGACATTCAGACTGAACCGACAATCGTGCCCGCGTCTTGCGCATTTTTTTTAACACGTTGTCTTCAGTAGCTAAAGAACTTTTTTAACTAACCATGCCCCTACCTGAAGTTGACTGCCAGACAGTCGGCCGGGGTTGAATTACGGAAAATCAATGAGAAGAAAGATCAACCTGTTCCTGGCGGTGATTGCCTTGTCCCTTTTTTTAACGGAAGCGCACGCCCAGCAGACGGCGAAAACCACATCCGCTGGCACACACTACCTTGAGTATCTCCCATCTGGCTACAACTCGAATCTGAACAAGTACCCGGTGGTCATTTCCCTGCACGGCATCGGCGAGAAGGGGAACACATCCAACGATGTATGGAAAGTGGCGAGGGTGTCGCTGGCCAAGTACGTGAAAAACGGAAAAGACTATCCTTTCATCATCATTTCGCCTCAGCTCAAAACGTCCTATGGAACCTGGCCGCCTTCCTACGTGATGGAGGTCGTGAACCATGTGAAAAAGAAACTCCGCATTGACGAAAGCAGGATCTACCTTACCGGGTTGAGCCTCGGTGGTTTTGGTGCCTGGAAAACGGCAGGAGCGTATCCGTCGGTGTTCGCGGCAATGGTGCCGATCTGCAGCGGTGGCAACGACCTGGGAAATGCCTGCAAGATCGCGGCGGCGAATCTGCCCGTGTGGGCATTCCACGGCGACAAGGATGGCGTCGTCTCTTACACGGTGAGCCAGAAAATGGTGAACGCCATGAACTCCTGCTCGCCCAAGCCGAGCCCCCTTGCCAAATTCACCATTTTCCCCGGCATGGGCCACGCCATCTGGGATAAGGTCTACAACGAAACCAACGCGCTGAACTGGATGCTGAGCTACCGGAAGGGAACAGCATCCTCAACCGATCCGTCAACCAATGACGCCCCATCGGTGTCGGCGGGTGGCGATAAGACCATCATGCTGCCGACCAATTCCATCTACATTCAGGCTTCGGCATCCGATTCCGATGGCTCGATCAGTTCATGGCAATGGACCAAGGTTTCCGGCGGGACCGCGTCCCTCAGCGGAACCACGTCTTCAAAGGTTCGTGCGTACAACCTCGCCGCCGGCACCTACACGTTCCGCGTAACCGTCAGGGACAACGACGGCGCAACCCGGTCGGATGACGTGAACGTCACTGTTAAGTCTTCCACTTCATCGGGTTCCAATAAACTCCCGGTTGCCAACGCCGGTGCCGACAAATCGACCAACAACAACTACATGACCGTTGTTGGCTCCGCTTCTGATCCCGACGGATCGATCGCTTCCTATCAGTGGACCAAAGTTTCGGGCCCCGCGGCATCGATGTACAATGCCACCACCTCCAAGTTGTTTACTAAGAACCTCAGCAAAGGAACCTATGTATTCCGGCTAACCGTGAAAGACAACGATGGGGGAGTCGACTATGATGAGATGACGCTGTCGGTGTTGTCGGGCACGGTGTCTCCGGATGAACCGGTGGATGACGGACCCATATCGTCGGATCCTTCCAACCGTGCTCCGGTAGTCTATGCAGGCACCGACAAGTCGACCACCAACAGGGGCTTTACCGTGGTGGGCTCCGCTTCCGATGGCGACGGCTCCATCAGGTCCCTGAAATGGACGAAAGTTTCCGGCCCTTCCTGTTCCATGTCGAACACCACCACCCTGAAGCTTTGGGCTTCTGACCTGGTGGCCGGTACATATGTATTTCGGTTGACGGCCACCGACAACGATGGTGCCACGTCATCTGACGAGATGAAGCTCGTCGTGAAATCATCTGACCTTAGCCAGACCAACAACATCGCGCCGCGGGTTTACGCCGGCACCGACAAGGTGACCACCAACCGCGGGTTTACCGTAGTGGGCAAGGCCATAGACCGCGACGGCAGCATTATCTCTTACCTTTGGAAAAAAATTTCCGGCCCCTCGGTGCCGATGAAGAACATGGCGACTCAAAAGCTTTGGGTTTACGATCTCCTCAAGGGCACTTACGTTTTCAGATTGATGGCGACCGATAACGACGGCGCTTCCGATTACGACGACGTGAAGCTCGTGGTGAAATAAGCATTGTTCGGTTTTTTATGAGCCCGCCCTTGAAAGGTCGGGCTTTTTTTTCCGCCAGGGGCAGGAAGCTATATTCCCGAAAAAAGGATGTGAAGCATTGGTGTGGCTGTTAATGCCGTCCGGTGTGGACGTAACGCGCGCCTAGGGCAAATCGTCGATCTTGTCCGGTTCACTGATCCAGTTTTTCATCAACGGACCATTTACGCCGTAGAGCGGATCCGCTTCCGGAAGCGGCAGATTTTTCAACGCCGCCATGGCCTTGCCAAGTTCCTCCGGTTTGCCGCGCATCAGGTCATAGGATTGTCCTTCCGGATAGGCGCCAACACATACAATATCGGAATCTTCGCTGATGTTCTTGTGGGCAACACCCGCCGGGATGATGACAACGTCGCCTTCCTCAAGCAGCAGCGAGAGCCCGTTCGGGCCGCCGAACTGGACCCTGCCGCTTCCGCTGACAATCCCCAGCACTTCATGTGCGGTGCTGTGATAATGATGAAAATCGAAAATGCCGTCTTGCCAGCTGTTCACCCATCCGTTGCTTTCGAAGACTTCCGAGACAGTTTTTCCCCGATCCTCATCGTTCGGGAATCGAAAAGCCTTCCTGTAGACAAGCAGCGGTAGCAATCCGTTGTTCGGAAAATTTTCATCTTCTGCGATAAGGTGGCGTACAATATTGATCTGTTGTACCGGTCCGGTCGCCTCCACGAGTGACTTCATACCTTTCTGTATTTCGCCTTTGACCCGGACGTTTTTTTACAACTCCGGCATGTCGCGGCGGGTTAACAATAACTGACCATGAGACGGTGGTTCGGGAATAAAAAAGTATTCCGGACGTGCGGGAGGCCGGGTGGGGTGACGACGACCGGCGGAAAAACAAGGTTGTGATGACGGGACGCCATTCGGAGCATGGGATTGTTTTTGTTATGTTGATGCGATGAACGACGGAAAACACGCGGACGAAAATCGAACGGTGTGGACGATCGGCCACTCCACCCTTTCCATGGAGGAGTTTCTGGCGCGTTTGCTCGCTTTTGACATTGAATTTCTTGCGGATGTGCGCCGATTCCCGGGCTCCCGGAGGTACCCGCATTTCAACAACGAATCCTTAAGGCAGACGCTTGCGGCAAGTAACATCGGCTACGAACACATGGAGGCGCTCGGTGGGCGACGTAAAAGCCGACCCGATTCGGACAACACGGCCTGGCGAAATGCTTCCTTCCGCGGTTATGCCGACTATATGGAAACCCCTGACTTCGCCGCCGCCGTAGCGCGACTGGAAACGCTTGCCGCCGGCCAAAGGTTGGCGTTCATGTGCTCGGAGGCGACGTGGTGGAGATGCCATCGCGCGCTGGTGGCGGACTACCTCAAGGCGAAGGGATGGCAGGTGTATCACATCATGGACGTGGACAAGGCTACCACCCATCCCTACACCTCGCCCGCGCGCGCACATCAGGGGAAACTGTCGTATACACCCGACGTCGACGCCGAGGCATCTGGTAACACAACGTCCTCCCTATCCAGGAGGGACACATAGGGCACCGGCGTGGTCGGTTCAGCGGGGCCAACGTTCAGAACTCGTCACTCGTCCCTCATAATTCTAAGCTCGCCTTCTAATCTTCCTGCTTGACGCTTCCAGAATCCGGAACCTTGAAGTGGAGTTTAGAATGATGAGCGAAGAATGACGAATTAGGAGCTTTTGCACCGTTGTGGTCAGATTTGAAGGGGGCCAACGTTCAGAACTCGTCACTCGTCCCTCATAATTCTAAGCTCGCCTTCTAATCTTCCTGCTTGACGCTTCCAGAATCCGGAACCTTGAAGTGGAGTTTAGAATGATGAGCGAAGAATGACGAATTAGGAGCTTTTGCACCGTTGTGGTCAGATTTGAAGGGGGCCAACGCTCAGAACTCGTCACTCGTCTCTCATAATTCTAAGCTCGCCTTCTAATCTTCCTGCTTCACGCTTCCGGAATCCGGAACCCTGAAGTGGAGTTTAGAATGATGAGCGTAGAATGACGAGTTAGGAGCGCTGGGCACCGGCGTGGTCGGTTCAGCGGGGCCAACGTTCAGCACGTTCTACTCGTCCCACCCGACCATCCCGCAGGGTCAGCCGCATAGTGTAGCTTCCCCATACACGAGGTGCCGGATCGCCGCGCTGAAGTTGCGGTCCCAGAGGTATCGCCGCATGGAGAACGTCACCCCCGGGCCATAGCACCGATGCCGTGTCGTCCGTGTAGGCGTGGTGTTCTCCATCTTGATATGATGCTTAATTCCCTTCGTATTCAATGTCGTGACACTGTACTTCATACCCCTTCCCCCTCAGCATGCTACGCCAAAAAAACTACACCACTCAAAGGGACCGCGCTCTTTTTTCATGAGGGCAGGAGGCATCGTCCGGACGGAGGTAACTATCCGTTTCCCATACCATGGCGGCAAATCGATTGGCACATTTTGAAGTGCGTTTCGCTACAATTTTGTTAAAGCTCGTTCGCCTGATGTTGCAAACGTCTTGTAGCGACGCTACCTTCGGCTTAAACCTGTTATTTATGCTCCGCAATTATTTTAAGATCGCGTTCCGTTCGCTCTGGCGAAACCGCACCCATTCGGCCATCAATATCATCGGACTGAGCGTCGGGGTGGCTTGCTGCCTTCTCATTTCATTGTTTGTCTACGATGAACTTAGTTTCGACCGGTTCCATTCAAAATCGGACAGGATCTATCGCGTTTTTGGCAGAGAGAACTGGGGTGAAAATCAGGATTTCTTTTATACCGTCACGCCGTTTCCCATGGGCCCCACCCTGAAAGAGAATTTGCCGAATATAGAGCGGCAGGTGCGCATCACCCGCGTGGGCGTGCAGGTGAAGCAGGAAGGCAGTTTGACCAACGAATCCCTGACCGTTGCCGGAATCGATTTTTTTAACATGTTTGACTTTGAGGTTATAAGAGGGGAGGCGGAGAATGCCTTCGCGCAGCAGAATTCTCTCGTGCTCAGCCAGTCCTTCGCCGGGCGGTATTTTGGTGATCAGGATCCCATTGGCAAATCCCTGGCTGTCCAACTGGTCGGCGACCAATTCGAGGAATTTGTCATATCCGCTGTGGTGAAAGTGCCCGTTAATTCAAGCATCCGCTTCGGGTTGATGGTGTCGGACCTCAACCTTCCAAAACTTTATTCGCAGCAGACGTTAACGTCGCGGTGGTTTAACATCAACCCCGAAACCTACGTCTTGCTTCGGCCCGGTGTAAGTCCGGAAGCGGTGGTGGCGAAGTTCCCCGCGTTGTTCAGGACGATACTCGGAGAGGATGAGTTCGAAAAAAGCAATTACGCGCCTGGCCTTCAGTCCATCACCGACATTCACCTCAATCCCGCTTATCCCGCCGGGCTTGCGCCCGTGAGCGATCCGCAGTACGCCTACATCCTTTCGGCGATCGCGGGCCTGATCCTGTTTGTGGCTTGCATTAACTTCGTGACACTCTCGATAGGCCGTTCTGTGAAGCGCGCCAGGGAAGTCGGCATACGAAAAGTGGTCGGGGCAGCACGCCGCCAACTGGTCGTGCAGTTTATTGGCGAAGCGGTGATGGTAACCATGGTTTCACTTTCGATAGGACTCGGTTTGGCATTGCTGTGCCTGCCCTTGTTTAATGAGCTTTCGGGGAAACAATTGGACTTTTCGCTTGATGGTTTTACGGCCGCCGTTCTTGGCAGCCTTCTGCTGGTCATCGGTTTGTTTGCGGGCAGTTATCCCGCGTTTGTTCTTTCTGCCTTCAGGCCCGTTGCCGTGCTCAAGGGGGTAATGCACGGCAGTTCCGGCAAACAGGGATTGCGAAAGGCGCTGGTCGCCGTGCAGCTCGCCTTGTCGATATTCCTGATCACAAGCACGCTGATCATGCGCAGCCAACTGCAGTTTCTTCAAAACAAAAACCTGGGATTCAACCGCGAGCAGGTGCTCGTGATCCCGTTAACGGTAACTGGCAGTGGCAACCTGGCGCAACGCGTGCAAAACGGTTTCACAAAGGCGTCGCTCTTCAAGGAAGCCTTTAATCGCTATCCCGGTGTCGTGGCCACTTGCGCTTCATCCCATGACTTTGGCAACGGGTCGTGGACCAATGTCGGGTTCACCGACGATAATGGCGTCTACCGGAATTTCAACCTCAACGTGATTGACGAGGAATACATGACCACCATGCGCATGAAACTCACGGCAGGTCGTGCGATGACCGCGAGCCCCGCGGACCACCGGCGCGGCGTCGTCGTCAATGAGGCGTTTATGAATCTTTTTGGCTGGTCTGATTTTCACGGGAAACGAATACCGGGAAAGAATTTTGCGGACCATGAGATTATCGGGGTCGTGAAGGACTTCCACTATGCGTCGCTATATACCTCGGTAGAGCCCCTGGCGATGGTCGCTAATCTGAACATCATCCTTCCCGGGATCGAGAACATCAACATAGGAAATTCCCCTATCCCAAAGGTGCTGGTGCGGCTCCGCCCCGCGAACATGGCATCGACGATCGAACAGCTCAGGGCCTCCTGGCATGAGATCACGGGCGGCGAGGTCTTCTCTTTTGAATTTGTCGACGACGCGCTCGCAAACCAATACGCCACAGATCGCGACCTTCAGCGGATCATCACCGCCGCAACCATCCTGGCCATCGTGATCGGGTGCCTGGGCCTTTACGCGCTGGCATCGCTGGCCATGGAAAGCAGGAACCGCGAGATCGCGGTGAGAAAAGTTTTTGGCGCAACGGAACGTTCGCTCCTCGTTCTTTTGGTGGGGGAATATGTTGTGCTTACGCTGATTGCGCTTGCCCTGTCCGTACCGATTACACTGCTGTGGATGGACGACTGGCTGTCGGCGTTTGCCTACAAGGTGCCCCTCGGCATGAAGGAATTCGTCATTGCAGGTGGCGCTTCGGTTGTGGTGGCCCTGCTGACGATCAGCTACCAGACTGTGCGCACCGCGTGGACCCGGCCGGCCGAGACGTTGAAGTATGAATGAGTTTAGCGCTTCCTCACCCTCAGCGATGGCTTTTGACTGGACGACACCTCATCGATGATCACGTCCGTGACGGTGGCCTCCACGCCGATGTAATGGGACTGCTGTGCTCTGGGTACCGTCACACCCGTTTCGGCGGCGAGCGTATGTTTGAAAGCAACCACCGTGTCACCGGGGGTGAGATTTCTTGCAGGCCGTCCGATCACGGTTGCGCGAACCTCTTTCCCGTTGAGAAAATCGGCGTAGTCCCTGACAGCGGCCCTGACCTCATCCATAATACATCGCTTTGCCCGTTGGCAAAAATTCCCGTACCAAAAAAGCCTGACGTGAGCCAGGCTTTCTTGTGAACGCGGGAAGGAATCCAGATGACAAATTTAGAGGCACGTCACACGAGGACTTTCCCGGCCGACAATCCTAAAACTCGGCTGCGCCCACATCGTAGGCCGCACCCTTCCGGCGGTTGCCGCCATAATAATCCTCCGAGATGCCGTAGGGATCGATGTTCGCTCCGGCGTCGATCGCCGGGGAACCGGTGGTCAGGCGGAAGTTGTAGTTCCGCGCATCGGCAAACCGGGCGCTGTTGATATCCCTGCTGAAATAGTTGTTTGATGCTTCGACCGTGACGTCAGCGCTTTGTTGGAAGACGAAAGCCTGCTGGTCATCGGCGTAAGTGCTGCCCGGGTTGATGATGATGTTGTTCTTCACCACGTTGCGCGGCACTTCCTCGGAGTATAGCCGGATGCCGTCCTTCGCGGGGTTGATGATGGTGTTGTTGATGAACTGGTAGCCCGGCCCGTTGCTGCGGCGCTCGTCGCAGAAGATGCCGTTCTCGCCGGCGTCGACGATGATGTTGTTGTAAACGATGTTATCGCCGAGTCCCATCATGATCAAACCGTTGCCTTTGCCATTGATGATGATGTTGTTGTAGAAATTTCCGCCGGTTCCGCCGCCGATCTGGATGCCGTTGTTTTGGCCGTGCTTGTTCGCGAGGCCGTAGTTCTCCACTTTGTTGTTGAAGACTTCAGCGCCTTGTGTCGCCGATCCCACCTGGATGCCCTCCCAGCCGGAATTCTTTACCACGTTGTTGTACACTTTGACGTTGTGTATTTCATGGGGAAAACGCACGCCGCAAGGTGTCTCCATGCCTTTCTCGTACTTCGAGTTGCCGATGTAGAAACCTTCGCCACCCGTCTCGTGGACATAGTTGTCGTGGATGGACACATTCTCCATGGTGAAGTTGCCGTGGATGGTAGCATCGTCACAGGAGGGGTCGGTCTTGGCCATAACGCCGGCGAAACCGATGTTGTAGAGTTCCACGTGGTCGACTTCGAAGTCGGTGCTCAGGTATTCGAGCGACATGCCCAGGTGGCCGCCGTCGATGCGGATGCCATAGGTGCCATCCACGTCGCCACCGGTGACCCGGAAATGGCGGCTTTCCCGAAACTTCATCGCGTAGGACCGGCCTTCTGCGTTGATGGTCGCGGTACCGCCGGAGTTGGTGATGACGATCGGCGCGTCGGCCGTTCCGACAATGTTGATAAACCTCAGGCTGCCATACGTAGTCGCGGCATCCAGGACGATCCGCGTGCCGGGCTTGAGCGCAAGCGCCTCACCATCAATCGTGCGGGCATCGGCCGGAACGACGTAAACGAATTCTGCGGAGACCGAGTCAATGGCCGCCGAGTCCAGTTCGGTCGGCGTCGTGGAAGCGACCTCAGGTACCGGTTGGAGAAGTGTTTCCTCTTCGGTACACTGTGTCAATGCGGCAAGCAGGAAAAGGATTCCGATCAGCCGGACGGCTGCCTTCAAAAAGTTCTTAGTTATCATCCTTCAGGTTTTTAGGGTGCGGATCGCTCCACACCGATGTTAAAAAATGGGTTGATTTGCTGACAATGACAGGGTGCGCACATGGCGTCACCTCTTTCATTGTTGTTGATGCAAATCTCCGTCAAAACGGGAAGGAGTGCTAACTTACAATTTGCGCGATGCGCAAGTATGTAAGGAAATTAAATCGCAAGTTCATTTTGCGATCGGTTCCTCCGATTCCGCGCATGAGTGGAAAATACTACCGTCGAAACGCAGGCGGATGACAACCCTGCCGCTTCGATCGGGAATTTTGGAGAAACGCCGCGCGCATTTTCCCTATTAGGTACGGCGAAGGAATCGCCCGTCAGCGAACGGCGGACGATTCCGTTCATTGGTCAAGTCAGTATTCGGCGGCGCCGATGTCGTACGCCGCGCCTTTCAACCGGGCTTTCCCGTAGAAATCTTGTTTGATGTTGTAGGAAGAAATGTCTGCTCCGTTGTCCAGCAACGGCGAACCTGCGGACGGGCGGTAATTTTGCGCTCCGATATCGGCGAATCCCGCAGCCTCGACGCTCGTCGTAAAGAAGTTGTTGACCATCTCCACAGGAACCGTCTTGCTGAGCTTGTAAACGTAGGCATCCTCGCCGCTGCGCGGATAGGAGTAGAGACTGAAATTTCCGGGGTCGGCGATCACATTGTTCCTGATCACATTCATGGGCACCTTTTCAGCGTAGAGACGAATACCGTCGGTGGCAGGGCGGATGATGGTGTTGTTGATGAACTGGAATCCCGGACCCGGCGTGTAGCGCTCGTCGCAGAAGATCCCGATATCGCCGGCATCGACAATCACGTTGTTATAGACCACATTGTCACCCAGCCCCAGTACGATCATTCCGTTCCCGGTGCCGTTGCGAATAAAGTTGCCATAGCAATAGCCACCCGTACCGCCGCCGAGCTGCATGCCGCTGTTTTGGTGGCGGACGGTGAGCAACCCGTAGTTCTCGATGGTGTTGTTATAGATCCGCGTTCCGCGTGTTGCGCAGCCCACCTGTATGCCATCCCATCCGGTGTTGCGCACGATGTTGTCGCCCAATCGCAGGTTGTGAATTTCGTGCGGGAGCCGGATGCCGCAGTCGCGTTTCATTCCGTCCCAAAAGGAATTTCCGACATAGAATCCTTCACCGCCGGTGTCGTGAACATAGTTGTGTATGAGAACCACGTTCTTCATCAGGAAATTTCCGCGGATGGTGGCGTCGTCACAGGAGGGATCGGTCTTGGCCATCACGCCGGCAAAACCCTGATCCTTTACTTCCACATGATCCAACTGCAGCTGTGTGCTGAGGTCGCCGAGTGCCACGCCAATGCGGCCGCCGATAACTACCAGACCATACCGCTTGTGAACGTCGCCGCCGGTGATGCGGAAATAACTGCTGTATTGCGTCTTCAACGCGAACGACATTCCCGTCCCGTCGACGATGGCCGTTCCGTCGCAATTTCTGACAATGATGGGTTCCTCCCTGGTGCCGTTGATATTTCGGAATACGAGGTTGCGGTAGTCTACGTTGGCGCTCAGACCGATCACGGCGCCAGGATGGATGTTCAACGCTTTGCCATCGATGACATGTTGGTTTGGTGGCACGACATAGTCACATTCGGCGCAAGGGGTGATCTCGTTTATCGCAGAGGTCGTGGTCACTCCATTGGTGTCGGCTGCATGGGTAAGCGCTGCAAGATCGGGTTCAGCGCATTGAACCGCGATAAGGGAAGCGGCTATAACGGCGGCAATGTTCCCTTTGAGGTGTAGGTTAGGTAAGAATTTCATAGGTATGGGGGTTATTGCGGGCAATGCCCTGGAAACTGGAATCAACTAAAGCTCAACGAACAGGTGGAGGTGCTGCTATCGGTGCTTCATAACGTTGGTGTTTGCGGTTGGGGGTAATCATCCAGGCACGTCGACGCGACGGGTGAACCGGTCATGCCTTCCGGCAACTGGCGCCGGAAGGCATGCGGTAATGGTTCAACGGGTCTTTTTTTATGAATTAAATCGATTCTTCCGAATGAAGGATCACTCCGGCATCATCGTGTGCTGTGCGATGACGATGGGTTGCTCCGAAGTACCAATGAGATTGACAAAGGTCAGATCGCCGTAGCTGACGCCCGACTCCAGGCAGATCACACTCCCGGCTTTGAGGCCGAGCGCCGCACCGTCTACAACGGACGCGTCCTTCGCGACGACGAACGTGCACGTCTTGCAGTCAACACCGGTTCTGACCTCGGTATTCTCACCGATGATCGTTAAACTGCCAATACTTGCCTGCGTTTCCGAAACGGCTTCCATCGTTTCGGCCTGGGTAGCCACCTCTTCAAATGCTGTTTCCTGGCACGCCATGGCCAGCCAGCCGGCAATGACAATCACCATAAGGGTTCTTAGAGCGGAAAAAGTTCTTTGGAGTTTCATGTTTAAAAAATGTTTAGGCCCTTCAGGCAGTTCAAAAAATGGTTTCATGACTTCACCGGGTCCGCGCGCGACCCGATTGCCGTCCAAATACTTTTGCAACGTAGGAACAAGTTTTATAAAGCGCGGCATCGCCGTAAGAAATTGCCGATTGTTGGTAATTATCCCCGATAAAGGAAATATTTTTCCCACCAAGTAACCCCCTCAAACGGCTGGTTTACAACAAGATAGCGAGCAGACGACCATTGCGCTGCGGATGTTTGTCTAACAAAATATATACAAATCCCGTACATTAGTTTTACAATCCATATAGAAATGCAGAAGGAATTTCTCGGCGAGTTCGAAGAACTTGTATTAACCATGGTGGGCATACTGCAGGATGATGCGTACGGCAACGCCATCGTTCAGGAGATCCGCGAACGCGTTGGACGCGAGGTCAACCTGAGCGCCGTCCACGTGACGCTTTACCGGCTTGAAGACAAAGGCTACGTGAAATCGCGAATGGGTGGCGCCACCAACGCGCGGGGAGGAAGGCGCAAGCGGATCTTCTCCGTGACGAACGCAGGGCTCGCCATGCTTCGGGCCATGAAGGAAGTGCGCACCGACCTCTGGAAACTTATTCCGCAACTGAAGATGACCTATTGACGATGGAAACGCCGTCGAAGAAACTTTCTCCTCCCGCTCTGGCAAGGCGATTCCTCCGGTGGTATTGTCCGCCAGCGCTGCATGAGTGCATCGAGGGTGATTTGCTGGAGGCCTTCGACGAAGACGTGCGCCGCGGCAGGAACGCGCGGTTGTGGTTTGCCCTCGGCGTATTGCAGTTTTTCCGGCCGGACATTTTTATGAGAAACCGATTTTCACTCAACGCGATGAATACCATTATGATTGGCAACTACTTCAAGACCGCCTCCCGCAACCTCCGGAAGCGCAAGTTCTACTCGTTCATCAACGCCTTCGGGCTCAGTATCGGGATTGCCTTCGGCCTGTTGATCTACCTCTTCATGGCCGACGAAAAGAGCTTCGACCGGTTTCACACGAATAAAGGCGACATCTACCGGATCGAGAAATATTCCTACGACTACTGGATGCCCGACCCTTCGAGTCCCTATGACCGTTCGGCGTGGATCCAAGTCATCTTCGGCCCCGTTGTGAAGGAAGAACTCGCTGAAGTGAAGTACATGACGCGTTACAACCCCGACTACACCGGGGTCTTTCGCTATGGCGAAAAGGTCTTCAGTGAGAACAGCATTACGTATGTCGACGGCGACTTCTTCAGGATGTTTTCTTTTTCGCTCCTTCGCGGCAACGCCGACCGGCTCTTTCAAAACAAGAACGAAGTCGTGCTGACGCCGGAGATTGCGGCTAAGTATTTTGGCGAGGAAGATCCCATCGGCAAAACCGTGGAGATCGACGTGAACGGCGAGGCATCGTTTACCGTTGCCGGGATCATTGCCTCTGCGCCGCCGAATTCCAGCTTGCATTACGATATCCTGATCCCGCAGGAGAACCGGCCCTCCTATGAGCGAAACATGAAGAACTGGGGCAACTTCAACACACCGACCTTTGTTCAACTCCACCCGCAAGCCGACCTCGCTTCTTTCAAGCTGCACCTGGATCAGATCACTGAAAAGTACCTCAGCGAAAAGATGGAGAAATGGAGAAAGGAGGCCGCCACGCCGGTGCCTGACGATGTGAAGATGATCGAGTACCTCTTCACGCCGTTGCCAGATATCCACCTCGCCACGGAAGTGGGGTGGGAAAAAGTGAGCGACCCCAAATACGCCATGATCCTGGGTGGACTGGCCATCCTGATCCTCGCCATCGCTTCCATCAACTACATTGCCCTTGCGCTGACTACGTCGGCGGCGCGCAGAACGGAGGTAGGCATCCGCAAGACCGCGGGCGCCACCAGGACGGAACTCGTATTTCAGTTTTGCTTTGAGTCGGTGGTGCTCGCGATGATCTCCATGTTCGTTGGCGGTGGGCTTGCGGCATTGTTTCTCCCCTTGTTCAATGAATTCACGGGTAAGGAGATTTCGGTCGCGTCGATCGATTATGTGCGTTTCGGCGGTGTGGCCCTGGGGTTGGCCATGGTGGTGGGGTTGCTCTCGGGAAGCTATCCTTCGCTGTTCCTGTCGGCGTTCCGGCCCGCGCAGGTGCTCAAGGGAAGGTTCACGTCGCGGCTACACGCCGGCTTTACGAAGCCCCTCGTCATCCTCCAGTTTGCCATGGCGGCGTTCCTGATCGTGAGCGCGCTGATCATGTTCCGCCAGATGCGCTACGTCACCACCCGCGACCTTGGCTACGACCAGGATCAGGTCCTGGTGATTCCCACCCACACCGGATGGAATGCCGAGGCGGATAAGACCGTGCGCCGCTTCCGCGAACGGGCAAGCCAGGAGCCTTTTGTGGTAAGCGTAGCCGGCACCAGCATATCTTTCGCTCATGGCTATTCCCGTTATGGCTACAAGATCGACGGCGAACAAAAAGCCGCCTTTGTGTACGGCGTTGATCCTTTCTACATCCCCACGCTGGGGATCGAGCTGGCGTCAGGCCGCAACTTCGACCCCGCCATGGCCAGCGATTCAAATGCCGTGATCGTCAACGAGGCCCTCGTCCGCGACATGAAATGGATGGATCCGGAAGACGAATACCTCAACTGGCGCGAAGACAGCCTCGGGCCGGGAGATAAAGTGATCGGTGTGGTGAAGGACTATCACTTCCTTTCCCTGGAGCGGGGATTCGAGCCGATGATCCTTGCCGTCGACACCGACTACGCCGGCCATCTGGTGGACATGCTCGTAAAAGTTTCTTCCCACGACCTGCCGGCGACGGTGGAAAAACTTGAGGCCATCTGGAAGGAACTGAACCCCGAGAAGCCGTTCGACTACACATTCCTCGATGAAGATGTCGCCCGGCAGTATGCCAGCTATGAGCAGTGGATGAAACTGATGGCGCTGGCCACGGTGTTCGCCATCCTCATCGCGTGCCTGGGCCTGTTCGGGCTTGCCGGAATCAACGCGGTTAACCGCACCAAGGAGATCGGCATTCGCAAGGTCATGGGCGCCGGCCTGGGGAATATTTTTGTGCTGCTGAATCGTCAGTTCGTGTTCCTGGGGATCTTTGCCTTCCTGCTGGCATCCCCCGTTTCGTGGTATGTCATGCGGAAGTGGCTCGACAGCTTCGAATTCCACATCGACATCGGCGTCGAATTGTTCGCCGTCAGCATGGTGGCGGGGCTGGTGGTTGCGCTGGTCACCGTGAGTTACCACGCCATCCGCGCAAGCGCCCTCAACCCTTCCGAAACGCTGAAGCATGACGGGTAGCGAAGGGCGAAGGACCCCTTGCTATGAAATGCTTATGACCAGATGGCGCATCAATCGCATTGTGCTTACCCGGCAGCCTTTATCCGTGCAAGCCCGTAATCCGTACCATCCGTGATTCAGACAAGGGGGCGTGGTTGCCCTTTCGATCGTACGATACAGGCGCCGGCGCGAGGACCTGCAGCGGATAGTCCGGCCCGACCCAGAAGGGGGCCGCATGTCCTGAGCGTAGTCGAAGGAGCGGTCCCTGAGCGTAGTCGAAGGGTAGAATTTCAGCATCCTCACCTTTTTATATTGGCGCGACATTCGCTACATTTAAGTTGACCATTCTTTAAAACAAAATCTGATATGAAACTCAACGTAGTCCTGGGATTGATGACCGTGGCGTCGATACCGTTTATGAGCGCTTGTGATGACGAGCCCCCGCCACCGGCATTGTTGCAGTTTGTGGACACCGAGATCGACGTGAAAGAATCTACGGGAGACCCGGAGTCGTTTCACCCCGCGCTCCTCCAGGATGCAACGGGAACTGAGGTGAAAATTACCCTTTCATTGGATAAGCCCGCGGCCGAAACCTCCGTGGTTGCGTTCTCCGTTTCAGGAACGGCTGATGCAACGTCCGCGGCCAATCCCATTGGCGACTATGGCCTTGAAGGCTCTAACTTCACCATAGAAAAGGGCGCGACGGAAGCCGTACTTACGCTTACCGTGTATGAGGATACGGAGTTCGAGGACGACGCCGAAAACGACGAGGGGTTGTACTTTGAAGACATCGTCATCACGCTGACCAACGTGGTCAGTGGCCCGGTTCAAATCGGCGAGGGAAGCACGGTCAATGTCAATATTCTGGAGGATGATGTGGAGATTGACCTTACCTGGGATAATGGGAACGGGAACGCCGGAGATGTTGACCTGGATCTATACTTGTGGATTGGCGAAGAACTGCTGACAGGGTCCGCGGCTGGAGGTACCCAATTTGAAGAAGTGCTCCTTCCAGGCGGATTTTTTAACGAAACCTTCGGCGTGAGCTACACCTATTATGGGGGAACGTCCAATACCGTTACGCTCACCTCGACCATCACAAACCACGGCGGGGAAGTCAACGGTGAAAGTGGCCCGCATGAGACTGCGGCAAGCTATACCCTGGCCAATATCAACGTGTACGACAACCCGGATGACCCGAACCACAAGGGCAACCCCATGGTGGTTCAATACCTGGAAAAAGACGGACACGATTTGGAAGCCGGCCCCATCAACGTTCCTCCGTCCGGCAGCCGCATCGGCCATGCGCCCACGTCAATAACCGATCGCACGTCCTGGGCAGAGGTGTTCAAGACCTACCTCCAGCGCCGTAGCGCAGATTAGCAAGAGACGAGGCTGATAAAAAAAGGGCTGGACATTCATCCAACCCTTTTTTTGTTTCCCTTTCTTTCGTCCTGGCACCCCCCCGGGTTAGTTCCGCAGCCATTTGAACACCGCCTTGCCCGTCCCCGCGCTCACGGTTACGAAATACACGCCCGGGCCCAGTTGGGAGGCGTCGATCTTTGCTTCCAACGCCGGCTGGGATTTCATGCCCGACCACGAAGGGGTTGCCGCCAGCCCCAGGGTCGAATGTACCGCGATGTCTACCGCACCCTGGTAAGCGTTTTCAATAAACACCCGGATCTCGTCTCCACCCGGGTTTGGAAATACGCTGATGCCGTCAAAGACGGGACCGGGCTCGACACCCACGACGCCTTCCGTGCGGACATAGATGGTGGTTTGCGCTTCGGCGTTGCAGAGGTCAAGACCCGAGCCGGTGGTGGTGTACGTGGTTTGCGTCGTTGGCGTCACCGTGATCTGCGGGCCCGGCACATCTTGTACGGAGCCGTCGTCGGCGTTCCATACGAACACGCTCGCGCCCCGGGCGTTCAGGATCACTTCCTCGCCGGGATAGATCAAGGGCTTCGACGCGGAAACCTGAACGGACGGGTGAACGCCGACTTTCGGCGTAATGTCCATGGCGATGTTGGCGCCGTACGCAATCGTGAACAATTCCCAGTCGCCGGCGTTGTCCCGCACCCAGGATGTCGCCTGCGTAGCTTCGCCGTTTGCCGATGAGACAACGGCCACCGTGTATCCGTCATCGTAGGCGATCTCTACGCCGATGTGAAACGGACGGCCGAACAGGGGCGTTTCGCGGTCAAAGACGATCTCCGTGGGCCGCGCATTGAGGATGTCATCCTGGACCTGCTTTAGCAAAACTTCCTTTCGTTCGATCACCGAGCCCGGGCTGCTCTGCGGGCCACGGGCATTCCAAACGGTGACAAACAATGTGGCATCTTCCACTTCGAGGTCCAGCGCTCCGAAATTCACCGTTACACCGCTGACATAGGCGTAGCCGCACTGGTTGAGAAAAAATTCCGAGAAGGCGTCGTTGCCGGCGCTGTTGTGACCCGTCAGGTGGCCCGTGTGTTCGCCGAAATCGGCGAGCGGAAGCACCGAAGGTGTAAACGTTTCCGCGACGTTGGTGAACGATCCGCAAAGGCCTTCCTCTGAAATCGTGATAAAGTCTTCCAGCAGAAGCGTGTCCTTGCCTTCACTGTTGGCGACGACAAGTTGCACGTCGTAGGTGCCGGGGGTATTGTACACAACGCCAGGGTTACGCTCTGCGGAGGATCCCGGGTCGCCCCCCTCGAAAGTCCATTGCCATTCGTTCGGAAAATTCGTCGACAGGTCCGTAAACTGTACTTCGCTGCCCAGGAGTACGCAGCCGAGATCGTCAACGCCAATGTTGGCCACCGGAGGCGCATCCACCACGGGGCTGCAGAGGTTGCCCTCGATCAGCGATTGCCGCCGGGGGCTGATGTCCATCACCGCCCGTATCCGCAGCTTCTGGCCCTCGGTAAAAATATTCATGCACGCGTCGTCGGAGTAGTCCATGTAGTTTTCGACCATGTTCACGCCGCCGCAACTGATGCGTCCGACCTGGCAACCGTAGTTGGGCCCCGCTGCCGGCGGCGTATCCGCGACAAAGTCGTTGGCGCAGTTTCCGTCACCCCAAATGTGGCGCAGCCCCAGCCAGTGGCCGGTCTCATGGGTGAGGGTCCGCCCGCGGTTGTGCGGCGCCTGCAGGACGGGGAAATCACCTTTGTCGACAGAGCCAAAAGCCTGGTAGCGCAGCACGACCCCGTCGGTGGTAGCAGGGCCACCCTTCTCCTGCAAGCCCGCGAGCCCCGACTGATCGGGAAATTGCGCATAGCCCACCAGCGTGCTGGCGCTGGCGTCGAACCGCACCGTCCAGATGTTGTAAAAAAGATTCGGGTTCCAGTAGGTGGAGGGCTTGAGCTTGTTCTCGATCTCGTCGCGGGACCAATCGGCCTGATTGCCATTGTAGCGGTGAATGCCCGGCTCGTCGAGTGCCGTGCCGTCTTCGCCGACAGGGGAGAGGCAAAACTCGATCTCTATGTCGGCGCCGACGGGATTGTCGTTGAAGCCTGGCGTCCCCGCCATTTTCCGGAAGTCCTCGTTTAACACCGCGATCTGCGAGGCCACCTGTTCCGCGCTGATGTTGGGGCCACTGCCCACAGCCTCGCCGTTGTGTACCACGTGTACCACGATGGGGATGCTCAGCACCACATCCTGGGACCGCCCGCTTTTCATTTCCTCTTTCAACCGCGCAATGCGGTTCTTCACCCTTTCTTCAAAAGCGTCAAGAGACCCGAACTCCGGATACTTTTGCCTGTTGATCCGGTCCTGGTCCATCGTTGCACAGGGTTCGCCCGGCAGCTGCTGTTGCGCGTATCCGGCACCGGATATGAATATCATCAACGACAATGCCGTCACCAGGCGTAATCCCCTTCTCATACTGTCAGTTTTCTTCGACTGCTTCCAGTAAAACAATGTAGCTGATCGTGGCTTCCTCATTCAGGTAGATCTCAAGTTCCATTTCCGTATTGTTCGCCCTTTTCACGATGAACGGGACGAGGACGTTGCCAAAGATATGCGGCAGAACCATCGTGAGCGTCGCGTTTCCGTTGTTGAAGGCCCAGTTGTAGGTGACCAGGGTAGCCGGCTCGTCGGCGGCGCAGGTACGGGCGCCGTTGGTGACTTCGAACAACCTTTCCGCATTGTTGTAGAAAAAATAACGGTCGTCACGTTCGCAACTGTTCAGGATGAGGCGTTCCGCGTCGCCGTCGGGCTCGCGTATGAACAGCGCGCTCACCGCCCAGACCTTATGGGTATCTCCGGTGAGGAAACGCGTATAGGTATACGGAACCACCTCGGGTCCTTCTGAGCACGCAACCGCTGTCAGCAGAAAGGCCACAGCGCTGATGATCCTGTGTGTGAGCCGTATCGTCATAACTCAATCGGGTGTTAAGGTAAAGGTCACGGTTGGCGCATCTTCAAAATCGTGCAGGGTGAGGGTTATTTCAATCACGCCGCCGACCGGATCGACAATGCCCGTTCCGGAGATCGTCGCCAGTTCCTCGGGCAACGTATCCTCTTCCTGGGAGGGAATGGTCAGCGTGTTATCGCCATTGTCGACGAACAAAAGGTCCATCTCGAAGGGCGTATCGAAAAAGCGGATGTTCCAGTTGGAAAGGACATACTGCTCGCAATCCGTGCTTGTGACGGTGAGGTCGCGCACCGGCAGCGACGTGGGACCGCTCTGTCCCGAATAATACCCGCCGAGAATGCAGTCGTCGAAAATGGTAAAGGTATGGGTCTTTCCGATGCCGCTTTCACCCTGGCCGACCCGCAGTTCGGGCTGGTTGACACCCGTCAGGGTGATGACGATATCCTGCGACCGAAGGATGTTGTTGGAATTGTTGATCAGCTCGATCGCGATCTCCCCGAAATGCTCGCCTGCGGGAATGACGACGCTTCCGGGATCGCCGGCAAATTCATAGTCCACCCCTTCGCGGGCGGTTCCCCCCACGGTGAAGTTAACAATGACATCTTCATCCTGGACAGGGCCGGAGTTATGAACCTGCAGGAGTATGGGACGGCTGAAGCTCTCGCGCGCGAAGGCTTCCGTTTCCGTGAACCGCACAAAGTGAGGGCCGTCGAACACGACGCGTTCTTTCTCGCATCCGGCAGCCGTTAGCAGCGCCGCGACCAGGAAAGTGGATATGGTGTTACGCCCGTGCCGCATCAGTATCCCGGATTTTGGTTCCCGGCCAGCGCCGGGTTGGTTTGAATTTCACGCTGCGGGATCGGCCACAGCTCGTAGGCCTCCCGCCAGTTTGAGGAGAACGAAGGCATGATGACGGATGCCCTTCCCGTCCGCACCAGGTCGTACCACCGGTGCCCTTCATACGCCAACTCGTAGCGGCGTTCCTCTTCGATGAGCAGCAGCATTTGCGCTTTGCTCACGTCGCCAACCGCCGGCGCGTTGGCCCGTGCCCGCAAGGCGTTGAGGTCGGTTTGCGCGCTGTTGGCGCCCGTCACGTTGTTGAGGTTCGCGCGGGCCTCGCTTCGGATCAGATACATTTCCGCGAGGCGGAACACCACCACGTTGTTGTTGTCTTCGTCGGCGGTGCCATATTTTGCCACAGACCACCCGTTGTCGTTGCCACCCAGGGCGTCGCTGTTGAAAGCGATGGATGAGAACCGGTCGCCGGATTCCGGTGACGCCAGGGCCAGCACGGCCTCGTTCGAGGGAATGATCTCCCGCCGTCCGACAAACAGGTTGTTGAGGCCGATGCTTGAACTCGTTCCGGGATCGTCGGCAATGCTGTAGCCCACTTCCAGGATGGCTTCGTTGGTGAAATCCTCGAGCACGACATCTTCGAATTCAGGTTCGAGGAGATACAATTGTGATTCGATCACGTCGGTGGCGTAGGCTTCGGCGTTCTCCCAATCGCCCGCGTACAGGAAGTATCGGGCGAGCGCGGCCCTCACCGCATACTCGCCGGCAAAGCCGGGGTTTTGGGGCTCCAGCGGAAGCTGGCCCAACGCCGCAGTGTAGTCTTCAAGCACCAGCGCGAGCACCTGTTCGCGGCTCGCGCGTGGAATATCCTGGTTGGCTTCAATGGACGTGCTCGTGACAATGGGGATACCGCCAAAGCTGTAGGCCCCGATGAAGTAGGCGTAGCCGCGAAGGAAATGCGCCGTGGCCAGCACGCCGTCGCGTTGCGCGCTCGGCACTCCGGGAACGTCGGGTAGCCGTTCGAGAATAAAGTTGGCGATGTAAACGGTGTTGTAGATCGCACCCCAGAGCGTGGCGGCCGAGGCGTTGGCCGATGAGATCTGCTTGGTGCCCAGCTCGCGGTATTGCGAAAACGTTCCGTTGTGTACCAGCATATCGGCGGTGAAATCACCGGCGATGACCGTCGCCGGCGCAATCACGCGGAAGGCGTTGTACAGCCCGATCTCCACGTTCGGAACGTCCTTGGGTTCGTTCAGGACGATGTCGTTCGTGAGCGTGTCGACGGGCTCCGGCTCCAGAAGGTCCTCGCAGGCCACGCAGAATACTACCGCGAAGGCCAGCAGGTGTTGGAATATTTTTCTTGTCCCCCTCATCGCAATGTCGCCGTTAGTCCCGCGGAGATCGTCCGTACCTGCGGGAGTGTAAAGAAATCAATTCCCTGCGCCGACGTCGAGCCGTCGAGGGTGCTCACCTCCGGATCGGCGCCACTGTAGCCCGTCAGGGTCCAGAGGTTGGTGGCCGAAACGTATACGCGCAGACGTTCCATCCTCAGCTTGCCCGAAAGGTTCGGAGGAAGCGTGTAGCCCAGGTTGACGTTCTTTAGCCTGAGGTAAGAACCGTCTTCCAGCAACCGGTTGCTGTGGAGGTTGTTTCCCGTCGACTCAAATTCATATCGCGGGATGTCGGTGACATCTCCCGGCTGGCGCCACCGCCGCAGCGCTTCCACGGATTGGTTGCTCTGCAGGTCCGCGCCCATGTTCACGAGCGTGGCTTTGGTGAAATTCAACACGTCGTTGCCCAGCGAAAACTGGAAGAAGAACGAGAGGTCAAAAGCTTTATAGGTGAGGCTGTTGGTGACGCCGCCGATAAGGTCGGGCTGCGCGTTGCCGATCACCATGGCGTCGTCGTTGTTGATCACGCCGTCGCCGTTGCTGTCTTCATAGATGGCGTCGCCCGTCGCCGGGTTCACGCCGAGGAAGTTCAGTCCCCAGAAGCTTCCCAGGGGTTCTCCTACCTTCACGATGTTCGTTCCTTCGACGCCTTCCGCCGTGTACCCGGTGTACAGGGGAACCGAGTCGGCGAGGAACAGCACCTTGTTGAGGTTCTTCGACAGGTTGATCGTGGTGCGCCACGTGAGGTTCTTGCGGTCAATGTTCACCGTGGTGGTGGTAAACTCGATGCCCCGGTTTTCCATGTCACCGATGTTGTCGGTCATGGAGCCGAAACCGGTGGTGAGCGGAAAGGGACGGCCCAGCAAAAGATCGAACGACTTGTTGTAGTAGGCGTCGATGCTCGTTTGCAAGCGTCCGTTCCACAGGCTGATGTCCAGCCCGGCGTTGACTTCGCGCTTCGATTCCCAGCGGATGTCGGGGTTGTCGGTATTGGAAGGCCCCACGCCGGAAACACCGTTGTAGGTAACAGGGCCCCAGAGTGCGATGAACTGAAAGGCCGGGATCCTTTCATTTCCGGTAAGGCCAAAGCTCGCCCGAAGTTTCAGGTCGGTGATCAGGCCGGAGTGAAAGAATTTTTCATTCGACACGCGCCACGCCACCGAGGCCGCCGGGAAATACCCGAACCGTTGGTTCGGACCGAAGTTTGACGAGCCGTCCGCGCGGAAGGTGGCGGTGAGGTGGAAGCGGTCTTCATAGTTCAGCCTCGCTTCGGCAAAGTAGGAGAGGAGCGTGTGCGGAGGCGACTTGAGCGAGCCCCCCGCGTCGACAATTCCCGCCGAGGTGATGTAGGTGAAGTCGTCGCTGGGGAACAAACGGCCCTGCACATTGCCTCCGATAGAGTTTTCGCGGAGAAACTCCACGCCGCCAACGGCGGAGATGGTTTTGTTCTGCCCCAGCTCGCGGTTGTACGAAAGCGTTCCGTAGGAGATAATGCGCGAGAACGTGTTGGCGATGAAGATCCCGTACCCCTGGCCGCCGACGTTGGGCAAGAAACCGCCGATGGCGGTCTGCGAGGATTCATACTGGTCTTCGGTGACATCGTTGTAGTCCAGGGCCACCTTGGCCAACGCGGAAAAGTGGTCGTTGATCCGGTAGGTGGCGTTCAGGTTACCCAGGATCTTGACCGAGGTGGTGTTGAAGCGTGGCAGCACCGCCTGTGCCACGGGGTTGAAGTTGGGAAAGCCGGGGTACAACGGCGATCCGGGTCCCACGAGGAAGCCGTTTTCGTCGTGGGGAACGTGGTAGGGCAGGCTCTTCAGCGCGCCGGAGTAGACCCCGTCGAGGAAGTTGTCACCCTTGACGCGCTTGTTCATGCCGCGGGAAAGGGTGATGTTGCTTCCAAGGCTGAGCTTGTCGCTGAGCTTTTGGTCGAGGTTGATGGTGGTGTTGAGTCTTTCGAAAAGGTTGTTGAGTTGTACGCCCTCTTCCCTCCGGTAGCCGCCGCTGATGTAGTAGCGGGTGAAGTCGTTGCCACCGCTCACGGAGAGTTGGTATTGCTGGAGGATACCCGTCCGCATGATGGCGTCGATCCAGTCGGTGTCAACCGCGTCGGTCACGCCGGTAACGAGCCCGAACGCATCGGGGTTCTGCCCGGAATTGATCACCGCTTCGCGCTGAAGCTCCAGGAGCTCGGTGGAATTCAGGAGTTCGATCCGGCCTACGGGGTCGATCATACCCCGCTGGACATCCGCCGTGATGCGGGGCGCGCCCACACGCCCTTTCTTGGTGGTGATCACCACCACGCCATTGGACCCCCGCGACCCGTAGAGCGCCACGGCGGAGGCATCTTTGAGGATGGTCATGGACTCGATGTCGTTGGGATTGAGCAAGGCCAGGGCGTTGTCGTTCTGACCGCCGAAGCCGCGGCCCCCGAGGCTTCCCGTCTCCACGGGGATGCCGTCGACGACGTATAGGGGCACGTTGGAGGCGCCGATGGACGACGGGCCCCGGATGTGCACTTTCACCCCGCCCCCCGGCGTTCCCGACGACTGCGTCACCTGTACACCCGGCGCCATGCCCTGCAAACCCTGGTCGAGGCCGTTGATGGAAAGCTTGGTCATATTTTCAACGTTCACCGTGGCCACCGAACCCGTGATGTCGGTGCGCTCGACGGAACTGTAGCCCATCACCACGACCGTCTCCAACTGGGTGGCTGTGGGCAGCAGCGTGACGTCGATCACCGTGGTGCCGGCTGCCACCGTGACCTCCTGCGTTTCATATCCCACAAAAGAGAAAACAAGAACATCGCCGGGAGTGGCTTCCATCTGAAAACGCCCGTCGATGTCGGTAATCGTGCCCCCGGTTGAGCCTTTGATCACCACGTTGACTCCGGGGAGCCCCCCGGGTTCTTCCTCGGAGATCACGCGGCCGGATATTTCCAGGGTCTGCCCGCGGGAGGCCTGGGAAAGGAGCAGGAGCGTAATCAGTAAAACGTTGCGCATGGGCAGAAGTAAGTCAAAGCTAAAGATAAGTATTGCGGAAGAAATGCCAACAAGACAGCGCGTAACTTCCTCCGCGCCGACGAGCGCTTTCCGAAAACCGAACTTAAGCGGCTTTTATTCGTTGACAAAAAATGTTCCCTTCGAAGGGAATCCCGCAAGACGGGTGGTTTGGGTGAAGCAGAAGGTGCCACCCCTCCTCGCGGTGTTCGAGCCCCGCGGTAAAGTAAGGAGCGCTTCGATCACATTGTGCTTCACCCCAGCCCTTCAATCTCCCCCGTCAAATCCCGCCACCGGGGATTCATCCCTTCGATGAGCATCACCTTCCAGGCGCGCGTTTTCCCCTTGATATACTTCTCCCTGGCAATTGCCCCGACAACACGTGCATGACCTCGTAATAAACCGGTATGGCTACGTTGTACCGCGCCGTAAAAGACTTTGGATTCCGTTTCGTCCGATGTTCCCAAATCCTCGTTTGAGATTGTTCGTCATGCCGCCGTACAACACCGTTCGCCACTTGTTGGTGAGCATGTAAACCCATGCGGTGTGGTTCATGCAGGAAGATTTTGGGTGAAAATAAGGAGGAGAAGGGGAAGGCCGTAGTCTGATTTTCCTGATGTTGACATGATCCGCGTGGGGGCGAAGCGTACGTTGCTCGGCGCATAATAATAATAATTAACATCGTCATCCTGAGCCTCGGCGCCCTTGGCGCCGAATGGCGAAGGATCCCCTGGCGATGAAAAGCTGATAACCATCTCCGAGCGAGCGGGACTGTTTGCCCACCGAATGAGTGAACATGCCATCCCAGGAATACCACCCTCTCGCCACGCACGCAGGCGGTTCTAACTTGGTCTCTGCATGCCCCCAGCGCAGGAACGCCCCCAAACTTTGTCAGGAAAATTGGATTTCACAGTTACTGCCGCCTTCGTACATTCGTTCTGTCTCAACCATTCCGGCAGGGAATCATTTCGTTCGCCGCAATGGCCGGGGCGTCAGGGGTACCGGCAGGTTCTTGTTTTCAAATGTTTAGGTCTTTCATTTGACGCATGGGGTTTTTCCTGCCGGCCACCCCTGATTTTTTTGATTTGGACAAAACCTCACTCCGCCACCGCCATTCATGCATGGCCCACCCTCACGCGGCCTTACCCATTTTGTGGTTGATTTTCAGCACGGGAGTTTATAAAAGCATTGTCTGGACGCGAGGACGCAGGGTTGGATGGTTGAGGGATATCCCACTCTCACGCCGTTACAACAAATTTCATCTAGTCGATCTTGAATCTGACAGGAAGGTTGAACCGGCATTTCACAGGCTTGCCATTGGCCTTCGCCGGTTGCCATCGCCCGAGTTTTCTTACCGCTTCGAGCGCCTGGAGGTCACATTCTTCGAAAAAACCCCGAATTATCTCTGCGTCGGTGATCAGGCCTCCCTTATCAATGATGAAAGTAATGTAAGTCGTCCCCTGGATGCGTGCCCTGCGCGCGGCCTTTGGGTAGGAAAGGTTGGGGACGAGATCCGACATCATTCGTGCATAACCACCAGGATATTCCGGCATAACGTCTGCCATCAGGTACACGGTGTCCATTGTGCCATGGGCAATTGAAAACGAGCGTATGGTTTCCGAATTAACGATCTCCTCGTAACTCGTAAACTTCTCCGAGTCATTTGAAATGATACCATTGCCATCGGTCAATAGGGGTAATCCGTCGGCGCGCCAGTGCTGCACGTGGGTGGTTTTTTGCACTTTATAGATGACTTCACTTTTCCGGTAGCCGTTCTCATAGTACTCATAAAATTTACCCACCCGCGCGTTGTTTTTATACGCTCCTTCCGATTCCTTGTTTCCGTTCCTATAATAAGTGACCGCCGGGCCATCCTGGGCAAGTTCCGGGGATATTGCGCTGCAAAGGGCCTCCATCTGCAATTCTCCCGTCATGAAATAGTCTTTAACTTCGTATCCTTTCCTGAGCGGATTGACGACTCGATAATACGTTGCATCGGTTGAATCGGATACCGGCTCCCAATCGCGGTCAAAATACTGGTATACATTTTCCAGACGCTGCGCTGTGGCCACCTGCACAGTGAGTGCAAGGCCCATGAGGATTATGAGGGTTTGTTTCACGATCGTGATGATTTTGATGAATACAGGCAATTTACACAAAATGAAACGCTCAAGCACAACGAGGATCATGGGCTGGCCTTTCCAGGCAAATCATCTCAATCTCCCGTCAATTTCCGGACTGGGATCCATCCCAGGATTCAACTTCCACGGTTCGTTTTCCCTTTGATACTTTTCGCCTTTGGCCGGCGGTCGCGTTGCCCGGGTGATCCAACCCTTCGTTCCGCGCGTGTGCTTTGCGTGCCATGAAGGATTGTCGCCAGCATCTTGAATTATCTTTGGCACGCGGGCTCGTTGGTGTGCTGTGCGCGTGCTACCAACATTTCGCCCCTACGGGGCGATGGCTAACCCACACTCCCTAATCCGTGCAATCCCCTAATCCGTCCCATCCGTGATTCAGACAAATGGGGGTTGCGGCTCCGATTCCCATTCCCATTCCCATTCGTCATTCGTCATTCGTACCTCGTCATTCGAACTCGTCCCTCGCCTCGCGCTACGCCAGTTCCCTCAGGTCCACGGGTACCACGCGCGATATTCCTTTCTCCACCATGGTAATGCCGTAGATCACGTCCGTTGACGTCATGGTCCGTTTGTTGTGCGTGACGATCACGAACTGGCTGTCTTTGCTGAAGGTGCGGATGATGTTGTTGAACTTGTCGATGTTGGCGTCATCCAGCGGGGCATCCACCTCGTCGAAGATACAGAACGGCGCGGGCTTGAGCAGGTACATCGAGAACAACAGCGCCGTGGCGGTAAGCGTCTTCTCTCCACCGGAAAGCTGGTTGATGGTCAGCGGACGCTTGCCCTTGGGCTTTGCAATGATGTCGATATCGGATTCAAGCGGGTTGTTGGGGTCCACCAGTTTCAGGTCGCACTCGTCGCCTTCGGTGAACAGGGACCGGAACACGGAGATGAAATGCTCCTTGATCTTGTTGAACGCGTCCATGAAGGTCTGGCTCGCAACGCCTTCGATCTCGCCGATGGTGTTGAGCAGCGACTCCTTGGCCTTGAGCAGGTCGTCCTTCTGGGTGAGGATGAAATCGTTCCTTTGCTTGATTTCCGTGTAGGCTTCCATGGCCATGGGGTTGATCGGCCCCATGTTGTCCAGCCGTGTGCGGATCTTGTTGACGTCCTCGCGCAGCTTGTCCTCTTCGAGAGATGCCAGTGCCTCGGCGTCTTCCGGTGTCGATTCCCCGATGATGGCGTCGAGGTCGACATTGAACTCCACCGACAGCCTTTCTTTCACGGAATTGAGCTGAAGTTTGCTTTCGTTCAATCCATTTTGCAGCTCCATCAGCGAGGTGTCGATATGCTGGCGGGTGTGCTGCACTTCACGCAGTTGTTTTTCCACCTGGTCGATGTTGCCGCGCGACTCATAGTAATCTTTTTCCGCCTCGCCGAGTCCTTTTTCCATTTCCTCCTTCTCCGCGTACATGCCGAGGAGTTCGTCGTCGTTGGATTGTGTGGTCTCCACGATGCGCTTGATCTCATCTTCGTTCTTGCGCAGCTCTTCCGTGTTGCTTTCGATCCGCTGGCTGCTCTGGTCCATCGATTCCTGTTTGAACCGGATCTCCTGGTCGATGCTCTTTACGCGGTTCTCCTGCTGGTGGAAGAAGATGTTCTGTTCATTGAACGCCGACGACTTCTGGCTGAGTACTTCATTGTTGCTTGTGAGCGTCTCAGCCAGGTCGGCCACGCGGGCTTCGAGTTCGTCGGCCGCGCGTTGCGCCTGTTGCGCCTTAGGCTTCAGTTCATCGAGTTCCTTGAGCAGCGTATCGATCTTTTCCAGGATGTCTTCACGGCGAAGGTCGGCGTTTGAGAGCATGTTCGAGAACTGCTCGCGCTTGGTGCGGATCGAGACGTGTTCTTCGTTGACCTGGCGGAGGGCGTTCTGCACCTCCTCGATCTCCTGGCGGAGGCGGTTGTTGCGCAACTTCTCGAGGTCGTTTTGCTTCTCCAGGAGGCTGCCGCGGATCTCTTCGAGCTTGCCGGTGAGTTCGCGGATCTCTTTCTCCAGTTTCTCCAGGTTCTTGGCGCGCCCGATCTTCTTGCCTTCAAAGAGGCCCACTGATCCGCCGGAGATGCTGTACTTGCGCCGCGTGACCTTCCCGCTTTTGGTGATGAACGTGTTTTCGTCCGTTTGCGGGATGTTCTTTACGTCGCCTTCGTAGATGTACACCCGGTCGAGGATGTACGCCATCAGCTTCCTGTACTTCGGATCGAACTCGATGATCTCCGTCGCGGGGAATGCATTGGAATAGATCCGCGAGGAGGATGGCTCGTACTTTTCGAAGGAATCGAGGATGAAGAAGTGGGCTTTTCCCTTCGAGGCGTCGCTGAGGATGTTGATGGCCTCGTAAGCCTCCGCCTCGTGGTCGACGATGTAATAGTTCAGGTACGGTTCGAGGTAGTTCTCGATGGCCACGCGGTACTCTTCCGACGTCGTGAGGATGTCGGAGAGGAGGGGGGCGTTTTTGGCGACCTTCTTCTTGAGGAACTTGATCGCCTCGGGGAAACCTTCGAGGTTTTCGACGAGGGATTTGGTGAGGTTGTATTCGTTCTGGCGCGCGTCGAGTTTGCGGCTCGTGACGTTTAGCTCCTCGCGGATCATCTCGATTGTTTTCTCGAGACCCTGGGTGCGCGACTGGGTTTCTTCTTCTTCTTTCTTGAGCCCTTCCAGTGCTTCGGTCTTCCTGCCGACTTCTTGCTGCAGTTCCACGAGCTTGTTTTCAAACTCCACGAGGCTGGCGCTCTGCTGGCTCGAGTCGGAGGCGGTGCGTTCGAGTTCCTGCTTGAAAGACGAAACCTGGATCTCGCGGATCTCCACGGCTTTGTTGACCTGGAAGCTCTCTTCCTGTTTTTCACGCTGCACGTTGCGCAGGGAGTCCGACTGTTGTTGCAGTTCGGCGGTCTTGCGCTTCTGCTCCTCGTATTCGGCTTTCAGGTGGTCGAGCTTCTGGTTGATTTCTGTCAGGATGACTTCGGCGTTCGTCTTTTCCGTTTCCAGGCTCTGGATGCTGAACCGCGCCCGCTCGTTGCTCTTTCGGTCCTGTTCGATCTGTTCCCTCAGCCCGGTTGCCCGGTCGTTGAGGTACTTGAGTCTTTCGTTCTTGATCTGCTTTTCGCTTTCATAATGGCGGATCTTTGCAACGAATTCGTTGATCGCCTTTTGCCGGCTTGACAGCGTTTTTTCTTTTACGATGAGGTCGGCCTTGCCTTTTTCGATGGAAGCTTCCTTTTCGGCGATGTCGGAAGTCAGCGCGACTTTGCGGTCATTTGCCTCGGCGATCTGTTCCTGGATGGTGTTGAAGTTGTCCTTTTGTTTGTTGACGACAACTTTAGCCAGGGTGATGCTTTTCTGCTTGTAGTCTTCCTTGATTCGGTAGTAATTCTCCGTTTGCTTGGCCTGTTTTTCCAGGCTCTTCATGTTCTTTTCAATCTCGAAGAGCAGGTCTTCCACGCGTTCGAGGTCGGCGTCGGTGTCTTCGAGCTTCTTGAGGGTCTCCTTCTTCCGCTTTTTGAACTTGGAGATCCCCGCGGCTTCCTCGAACAGCGAGCGGCGGCTGTTGTCCTTGTCGTTGAGGAGGTCGTCGACCATGCCCAGTTCGATGATGGCGTAGCTGTTGGAGGCCACACCGGTGTCGAGGAACAGGTTGGTGATGTCTTTCAGGCGACAGACCACGCCGTTGAGCAGGTATTCACTTTCACCGCTGCGGTAGAGCCTGCGGGTGATGGTGATCTGCGAATATTCCGTGGGGAGGATGTTCTTGGTATTGTTGATGGTGAGGGAAACCTCGGCCATCTGCTGGGGCGAACGCTGGCTGGTGCCGTTGAAAATGACGTTCTCCATCTTCTCCGAGCGCAGCGCGCTGGTCTTTTGCTCGCCGAGCACCCACCGGATGGAGTCGACGACGTTGGATTTTCCGCACCCGTTGGGTCCGACAATTCCCGTGATCCCTTCGTCAAAATTGATGACAATCTTGTCGGCAAAACTCTTGAAGCCTTTAATCTCCAGTTTCGCTAATTGCATGCGCTATAGTGGTTGTAGTGGTTAAAAAGTCCCTTATTAAAGAGGCCTTCAGGAGTCGGTCGGGAGACCGGGTCAGGTCCGTTCAGGGCTGCTTTCAAAGAGATAAGTCGGCAAAGATAACTCGCCCCTCACTGCAATTCAAATGAAAAAGAACCGGTTTGTGAAACTGCCCACGGAAGTGGCTGAAAAGCTGCCGGATAGCTGTTTTTCAAATATTTTCACTACTTTTGTTTAATGGACTCAATCTGGATCTACATTATTATCGCCGTCGTCTATGGGGTCTTGAAGTTGTTCAAGAAGGCCGCCAATCCCGGGGACGCGGGCGCACCGCCCCCGGATCGTGGGGATGCCAGGCCGTCCACCACCCAGCGGCCCCGCCAGCTCACCTTCGAGGAGCTGTTGAAAGAGATCACGGAGGCCAAACAGGAGGCCAAGCCGGCGCCGCAGCCTCAGCGACCCACCTACGAGTCCACGGAACGCACGCCAACCTACGTAGACTACGATGACGATATCCAGGAAGAGGAAAAGAGTCTGGAGCAGGTTGATTATGATTACAGGAAGAAGGACACCGCGTACGAGCGGTACACCGAAGCCAAGAGAATCGCGCTTGAAAGTCCTTCCCTCGGCGAGACGTTGAGGTACCAGTCAAAAGACGTTGAGTTCGGCAAATTCAAGGAATTTGAATTGAAGAAGGAGACTCGTTTGCTGGACACGTACCTGAAAGACTTACACGATCCTGAAGGATGGAAGAAGGCCGTAGTGATGAGCGAGATCCTCAACAGGAGATTTCAGTACTGGTAGAAAACTGATTTTTTGACCTGAAACATTACCTGCATAGGGTAATAGTTTTTTTTGGATGTTGTATCCCGGCTAAATCGAGACCTTTATTAATTGGGATAGCCTTGGTTACAATACTTTTTTGAAGGTTATTTATTACGTACTAACACTATACCTGAAATGAATCTGCCTGAACCTCGAAGGTATTTTTTCGGCATGGCCCTTCTCCTTTTTCTTTCCGGGGCCGGTTTCACCAGTGTGGCGCAATGCGGAAATTCCATTTCGCTGAAAAAGGCTGCCGTTCCATCCAACGCTGATCAGGGCACCATTGAAGTCGAAGTCAGGACTTCAGGGGAATACATTTGCACATTGAGTATTGAGAAAGGCTCAGGCCCCGAGAAAGTGCAGGAGAAGCGCGGTAGGGGAGATGGGATTGTTTCGTTTACGGGTGTCGACAGGAACTACCTTTACAAAGTTCACTTTGAGTTTCTGAATGAAGATAAGCCGTTCTGCAATAAACTTGAGAAGTCCGGGATAACGCTTGAAGCAAGATGAGTATGAAGAGAGTCATTACCGCTTTTGTGCTGGCAGCGTTTGTTCTGGGCTTCAACTCCGATGTCCTGGCGCAATGTACGGGTACGCCAATAACAAACTTCCAGGTCACCGGGGTAGTGAATGTATCCTGCTTCGGTGCATCTGACGGAGAAATACAGGTCACGCTCACCGGAGGGCAAGCGAATTTTACTTATTCCCTGGTAGTTCCAACGGGCGGAGGAGACATACCGATACAAAGCATTCCAAATGTCTCGGATCAGGTTGTCACCTTTTCAAACCTTCCTCCGAATGCGGTGTTCTCGGGGTCTTATACGGTGCGAGTTGTTACATCAAATGGAGGCGATATTGCGGGGAACACGGCCGCTTGTAATGAAAGAACTATTTCCGGCATAAGCGTTACCCAACCCACAGCCCTTGCTTTGGGAATGAACGCTATCACCGCTTCCTGCGCCGGCAACGACGGAACAATCGACGTAACTGCGAGTGGAGGCACCCCGGGCTACACCTACGTATGGACCGGTCCCACCAACCCCGGCAGCACACCCAATGCCACAGGCCTGGCGCCTGGTACCTATGATGTTACCGTGACCGATGCCAATGGATGCCAGGATGCATTGACCGGTCTTGTCGTTGAAGGCCCTGCTTCGATCACCCTCACGGACGGCGACGCTGAAACCTGTTTTGACGCCGCCGGCACAACCGCCAACCTGGAGTACACCGCAACATCTGGCGATCCAAATGTTTATTCCATAGATTTTGACGCGGCTGCAAATGCGGCAGGGTTTGTCGACGTGCCCAATACCGCCCTTCCGGCGAGCCCGATCGTGATCACTGTTCCCGGCACGGCCACTGCGGCAACGTACGGGGCAACTCTGGTGGTCACCAATACCACCACTACCTGCTCCAGTGCCGGTGACCCCATTACCGTGACAGTGCTGCCCGTCCCAACAGCCCCCGGCGTCACGTTCACGCCCAATACTTATTGCGAAGGAGACGCGATCACGGCGCCGACGATCACGACCCCGAATGGTGGAAGCACGTATACCTGGTACAGCGATGCGGGCCTGACCACGCCGATCGCTACCGCCGACGGTGAGAACCCGACGAATGCGGAATTGGGCTTCAGCAGCGCCGCGGCCAACACGACCACGGTTTACGTTACCGAAACTGCCAGCGGATGCGAGGGTCCTTCAACGACCGTCACGCTGACGGTGAATGCCATCCCTGCAGCCCCCGGCGTCACGTTCACCCCCAACACCTATTGCGAAGGAGACGCGATCACGGCGCCAACGATCACGACCCCGAATGGTGGAAGTACTTACACATGGTACAGTGATGCGGGCCTGACCACGCCGATCGCTACCGCCGACGGTGAGAACCCTACTAACGCCGAACTGGGCTTCAGCAGCGCCGCGGCAAACATCACAACGGTCTACGTCACCGAAACGAACAACAACAATTGCGAGGGTCCGGCTACCACGGTCACGCTGACGGTAAACGCCGTGCCCGTTGCGCCCGGCGTCACATTCACCCCCGATACCTACTGCGAAGGAGACGCGATCACGGCGCCAACGATCACGACGCCAAACGGTGGAAGTACGTACACCTGGTATAGCGATGCGGGCCTGACCACGCCGATCGCTACCGCCGACGGTGAGAACCCGACGAACGCGGAGCTGGGCTTCAGCACCGCCACGGCCAACACGACGACCGTTTACGTTACCGAAACTGCCAGCGGATGCGAGGGTCCTTCCACGACCGTCACGCTGACGGTGAATGCCATCCCCGTAGCCCCTGGCGTCACGTTCACACCGAATACCTACTGCGAAGGAGACGCGATCACGGCTCCGACGATCACGACCCCAAATGGTGGAAGTACGTAC
Organism: uncultured Roseivirgaceae bacterium; assembly: GCA_964551035.1. Classification (GTDB taxonomy): domain Bacteria; phylum Bacteroidota; class Bacteroidia; order Cytophagales; family Cyclobacteriaceae; genus Chryseosolibacter. Next base: position 68,684 of record CAZKBK010000025.1, read on the forward strand.
ACGTGGTACAGTGATGCGGGCCTGACCACGCCGATCGCTACCGCCGACGGCGAGAATCCGACGAACGCGGAGCTGGGCTTCAGCAGCGCCACGGCCAACGTTACGACGGTTTATGTCGCTGAGACGAATAACAACAATTGCGAAGGCCCGGCTACTACGGTCACCCTGACGGTAAACGCCGTCCCAGTCGCGCCCGGCGTCACATTTACACCCAACAGCTACTGCGAAGGAGACGCGATCACGGCGCCAACGATCACGACGCCAAACGGTGGAAGTACGTACACCTGGTATAGCGATGCGGGCCTGACCACGCCGATCGCTACCGCCGACGGTGAGAACCCGACGAACGCGGAGCTGGGCTTCAGCACCGCCACGGCCAACACGACGACCGTTTACGTTACCGAAACTGCCAGCGGATGCGAGGGTCCTTCCACGACCGTTACGCTGACGGTGAATGCCATCCCCGTGGCCCCTGGCGTCACGTTCACACCGAATACCTATTGCGAAGGAGACGCGATCACGGCGCCAACGATCACGACCCCGAATGGTGGAAGTACGTATACATGGTACAGCGATGCGGGCCTGACCACGCCGATCGCTACCGCCGACGGTGAGAATCCAACGAACGCGGAACTGGGCTTCAGCAGCGCCACGGCCAACATAACCACGGTTTACGTTACCGAGGGTGCCGGCGGATGCGAGGGTCCTTCAACGACCGTTACCCTGACGGTAAACGCCGTGCCCGTTGCGCCTGGCGTCACGTTCACGCCCAATACTTATTGCGAAGGAGACGCCATCACGGCGCCGACGATCACGACGCCGACCGTTGGAAGTA
>CAZKBK010000026.1:0-67889 GCA_964551035.1 uncultured Roseivirgaceae bacterium
AAAGGTCACTCCCCAGGCCCCGGCGGCAACAGAACAACAACGTCCCATCCAAACCGAAGTTAACGAAACCGTCTTGCAGCCCCAGGACTGCGGATGCGGCTGTGGCGGCGGAGGCAATGGTACCCTCGGCTATGTATTTGCGGTCGGCAGGATTTACCCTGCCTTCCCTTCCGAAAGCGTGCAGAATGAATACACCTACGCCTACGAAGAATTCAAAGCCGCAGGCCCGCCGAATGCCTTGTTCTACCAGGTACTAAGCCAGGGGCAGAACCTGTACATCGCCCGCCAGATGTGCTGGGTGCTGCAGATCGACGGCATCGACACGTATATCGTCAAGCCGCGCACAGATACGGAGTTGTATCACCTCATCGCATCGTTGGAGCCCATAAACGCGGGCCAATTAAAGTTTGACGTAATCATCGGTGCCAGGGGACCGGTGGCCACGCCGGAAATGTGCAATAACCTGCAGCTGCCTACGGTTGCCTGCAACCTCTCTTACCACTTCACTTTTTCCGAGTTTGTCAGCCATGTCGCCGGATCGATCCCTGAAATTCCTTCCGCTGTCGTGGAGAACATGCTTCAGCAAATGCTTCAGGTCTCTGACAACGCCGGAGAAACCGACGCGCACCGGGCGATCAATTATCTCATGATCCGCTCGAAGGATATCTACTACATGGCCTGGCAGATGCAAAACCCGAATCCCCCGGCCCCGTACCCGCCCGGAACTTACTTCTTGCAAGGCGTTACAGCCAAGCCTGCTGCCGTACAGGGAAACCGCTCCATCGTGGATGTTATTTTTCAATACATGTCGCGTGATACTTACGAGACCGCTTACTGGTATGTCAAGGTAGATGTCACCGGGATATATCCGTTCCTGGCAAGCAAGCAGGTATCCAGGTATTATCCGGCGCCGTAAATTCTTCGCTTATGTTTAATTGACTACCAACAAATGATTACCATACCTCATTACGCTCCTGTATATAACGTCGACCTCTGGTTCGATGGCAAAAGCGATTGCGTGGCATTGTCGCCGGTGGTCACATTTCCCGGAAGCCAGATCACTTTTGAATGCTGGATAAAGACCCTGACTCAGGTGGAGGGCACGCTTCTCACCTATGTGCGGCAAAGCATCAACTTGTTTTCGGTGCTGAATGTCACCAACCTGAACGTTTTTGTCAATGGCATGCAAGCCTCCCCCGGCGGTACCGGTATTGCTTTGAATGACGGATCATGGCACTTCCTGTCCATCACGTGGAATGGTGCAAGCGGCGCGCTCAGAATTTATGTAGACGGCGTCTTCAAAAGCGAGTACACGGTGGCGCCGGGCTCCTTCCTGATGAGCGGCGGATCGATGGCGCTGGGATTGGAACAGGTGTCTGACCCCGGCCAGGTACCCTTTGAAGGTAGCATTGCCGAGGTGCGTATATGGAATAAAGCAAGAACGGGCTTTTTTATAAACCAGGATCAGGACCGCACGATCCTTCGTACGAATGACACCGTCTTATGGCAGCGGATACAGCATGACACGGTGAAGGACAAGAAATTGATAAGGACCGCCTTCACCACGGTAGCGCCTGCGGATGAAACAGCCATTTATGCCACCGACAGCGATAACCTGATCTGGTTTACGCAGGACTTTGGGAGGACATGGAGCCAGCCCAACGCGGATCAAAAACTGGTGCAGGTTGCTGCGATACCTTCTGTGGCAATGGGTCTCAATGCGGAGGGGCGGATCAGCGTGTCGACGGATTCAGGGAAAACATGGACGCAACCCAATCCCGGCGCGGCGCTTTCTCAGATTGCACTGGCGACGGATTTTGCGATTGGCGTAAATTCGAATCAGACCGTTTACTATTCTCCTGACTATGGAACAACCTGGAACCAGGGGGATGACACCAAGTTGACCTGCGTTGCAACCGATGGCGGGTTGGCCTGGGGCCTGGACGGCCAGGGCGTCTTGTATAAGTCCACCACCAAACAGGCAACCCACTGGCAGGCGGTACCCAATGCCCCGGTGTTGTCCAGCATATCCAGCATAGCGAACATGCTGGTCGGAATTACACCTGCGGCCCTCCTGACCGTGTCAGAAGACGGCGGGAACACATGGCGGGATGTGCTTCCCCCATATGATATGCTCTACAGATATGCTTTCCCGTTACAAAATGTTCTGTGGGCGGTAGATGCGAACGGGTACCTGGTGTTTGCTGAGATAAACACCCTCATGCAACTTCATTGGAGCATGGACGAAGGCTATGGAAATGTCGCTTATGACGCCAGCGGAAACAGGAACAACGGCGTGCTTGGAGAAAACGGAACATCCCCAACGTGGAAAGTTAGTTCGATGCTTGTTCAGCCCGGTTTTGCAGTCGATCCCTATTCCCTCCGGCTTGACCGCCATTCCGGGGAAAGGCCGGAAAGCAGGCTGTCAGGCGCCCCTCCCCGCTTATTGACCACGGAGGTTCCGCGGACCACACGAACCGCCACGGCTTCAAAAGCAAAAAGAAAGACGAAAAAGTAGAACCTGTTAAATATCCGCACATGAAACTTCACGCGATGATCTCAACGGGCACCAACCCCGATCATGCAGTCGGGGGAACGTACTGTTCTTCTGCCGGTCTCTTTGGAGCCCATAGGTCCATAGGCCCGCAAGCGTCGGCAGGATGTATTCAAAGTTGTGTCGGACGAAGTGCCGCCGCCACCTGCGCATACTGCAACAACGACCCGACATGCTGGGACCAATGTGCCGGTGCCGGCAAGGGGGCCTGTGTGCTACACTGTTTTTAACGGCTTGATCTATGGGCCAAAATCGAAACCCCACCATGCAACTACCCAGTATTATCGGATTTGAAAGCAATGTTAATTTTCGCAACGACCTGGTCGCGGAATCCGAGCCTTTTGAGGCAGGATCGTTCTTCCGGGGATTGACGCCCGAGGTTATCCTTCCGCAATGTTCATGTGGTGCAGGACCCTCCACGTGCTCCTGCGGCAAAGGACCCGACCGCGAAGTTTTTATCTACGCTTTTGGTGACATCAAACCCGTTCTTCCGTCCCTGAGTGTGGAGAAGGAATTTTACAATGTGGCGGTGACGGATCCGGCTGATAAGCTGAGGCCTTTTGGCGATATCGCCTACAAGTACCTGAGCCGGACGGAGAACCTCTACATCGCCAGAGACGTCAACTGGGTATTTACCATCAGGAAGTCGATCGACTTGTACATTGTCGACGTAGGTACCGACCGCGACCTGTCGGTGCTGATTGAAACGATCGCCCCCCGCGATTATACCATTGACTATGACATCCTTATTGGTATCAAGACGGCGCAGACAAGGCGGGAGAGCACAACGGGGACGCTGCTTCCCGTGGTCAAGTTTCAGCAAATATATAACATCACCCTTCAGCAGTATGCCAATGCTATCATAGACCTCTACAGCGGTACTCCCAAGCCTACCTTCGACCAGGCCAGCCTGATCTTTGGAAATGCGCTCCAGCTTACCGATAACACCGGCGACGCGGATAAATACCGCGCGCTCAATTTTATCGTTTTACGCTACATAAAATTCTATGAAGAAGTTTTCCGGCTGAAATACGTAGGTGAGCCTCCTTCGGCAGGGTTGGACGCCATCCCTTATGACCTCGTTAGCGTTAGCGCCAACCCTACCGAAGTATTCGGAAAAAAGAAGTTGATCGAGATCGTTTTCAGCTTTCAGGGCCTTACCACGAGTTCCATCAAGACCTATTCCTGTACCGTTGATATCTCAGGGGAATTTCCTTTTATACTGATTCACTGGGCCGTTTACTATCGGGGAATATGAACTTAAACCGGTTGAGATTTCCAAACGTCAAACTAAAAAACATACACCATGAAACTACCTACTTTAGACTCCGCTTCCGATCGTGTTCAGTCAGTCTGTTTTTCCGATGTTCACGCAAATGGCCATGCTGCCTTGCAGGGCGTGGAAATGAACAACATTTTCGGTGATATTTTTGGAGGATTAAAAGACATCGTTGTCGGTGGAATTGGAAAAATTCCCTGCATCCTTTCCAAAGCCGGTCCACAGGGCATTGCTTGTTTCACCAAATGCGGACCCAATCCGGGTTGCCTTGCCGCCTGTGCCGGCCCTTCCGTGCTCAGTTCGATCATGTCTTGTATTTGACAACGCGCCTCCTGCGGTTTATCACAAATTCAAACTTCCTCGCTATGAAGCCAAGAACGAAGTCCTTAATTATTGCTCCCGTCCTGCTCGTTGCCGCCGCTCTTTGCCTCTCTTGCCAGAGCAAAACGGACTATATCGGAGACATTTCCAAGGATCCGGGCGCGCTCGATGAAAAGGACCGGGAAGCGGTTCGCCATATCATGCGCATCACGAAAGTGGGAGAACAAACCGACCTCAACTTTGCAAATGATTTGCACTATCGTTATTACAAAAGGCTGTTGTACCAGGCGGGATTGACGGAAGAGACTAACCCGCAACTTTTTAATGTGCTGGAATCGACACGCCGGGAGCACGTAGCGCAGGCTGCAGCAATGACAGGGGATCCCGGGACCGCACGCGATGGATCTTTTCGGCTGACTTCCATGCCGGTGAACAGTAGCAACACAGCCACCGTTCCGATCGAGGAGATAACTTCCTTCAGCTCGACCAGTCAGGGGACACATTACGCGACTTCGGCATTGCTCTCCTTCCCCCAGGACATTGCCCCGGTAACGGCGACTATCCTTGTGGGCTTATACAAACAGAACGGCGAGCAGGTGGGCAACGTCAGCGTGAATTCAGGCTACACGCCCCAACAGCTCGCAGATCTGCAGGTAGGTACCGGGGGAACAGCTACGTCTCCGTATGACTCCATTTACTCGATGTTCACGTACTTTTACCAGCTTAGGGACGGAAGTACCCGCCACGCTGTCAAAAAGGCTTACACATCGGATGTCGTCGACACAGTCGTGAATATGAAACCGATGACTTGCATGTTGGGACACACCGTTCCCGGATGCGGAAGTGGAACCTGCACACAGAAGGCCACATCCATTGTTACGGTTTGCATGACGCGGCAGACGCCCGATTGCAACTACTGCAATTCGGGTCTCAGCAACAACCTCATCTTTCCTATGGAGGGTTATATCAAATACAAGGGTGACGTGAATGTCGGGCCCAACGGTAAACCCACCGGCGGTTTTAATTCGATCACATTGACGCGGTTGCCGGCCGGGGGGGGCTGTCCTGCTATTCCATTGTCGGGCAATTTCCTGGACTACGTAACGGTCACTGGCGACAGCTTGTATTGGAATATCGACCAGGCGCATTTTCAGAATAATTGCCTCGCGAGCGGCGACTCTGTATTGTTTCAGATGACACTGCTCGTGTTTGTGCGCATCGGCCCGAACCTGGAACCAGCTTATGCAACGATCTCCAATGCAGCCGATGCTCAGCCACCCTCCGTGAAGATCCCGAAAATACAGATCGTATCCGGATGCCTGGCGGCAGGCACCGAAATTGTGATGGCTAATGGAAAGGAAAAAAAGATCGAGGAAATTGCTATTGGCGAAAAGGTTATCTCGAACGCGCAAAACCGCCCCCTTACGGTTGATTATAGTACGATCGGCAGGGAATCCAAACCTTGCCTTCGAATTGACGATAGCAAGGACCACAGTATTCTTGTGACCGACGCCCATCCAATGATAACGCCTACCGGTGTTGTGCTGGCGCGGGACCTGAAGATCGGCGACAGCGTTGTCACCAGGGACGGAGTCACGGAAATAGTGGCCATTGCAAATGAACAACACGACGGAGAAGTGTGGAACCTATCGGTCGGAGGAAACGAAAGTGATGGCCTCAGGAGGGACTTTACAAACTCCACGTTCTACGCCAACGGTTTCCTTGTGGGAGATCATAAGATGCAAAGCCACCATCAGTATAACCGCCAGCTGAGCCGCAACGAAGTGTTGCAAAGACTGCCTGAGGAATGGCACAAAGATTTTCTAAACACAAAAAATTGACCAACCATGAAACTGTCAAGACTAGTCTCCATTGAAGACGAGGAACGTACACTGACCTGTGAGAGATACCATCCGGATATTCACAACAAGACAAGGCGCTCAGATACTGTTTCGCTTCAGGTAAGGTATACGTGTTATTCAGCAAGGGGCTGCTCAGGCAAAGTTCTCAGCAACCGGGATCCGCACAACTGTAGGGTGAAGTCCCGCGGTAAATCGGTCTATGATTCGGTGGCCAATACCTGCACTGATTTATAATGACTGGGGCACGATTCACGCTCGTGTTGTTCCCGGAAAGCCGGGAGCTGTCAGCGTGGACAACATATCTGACAACCAAAAGCTTAAGGAAATGAAAATAGCAAGACTTATTTCAGCCGCACAACCCATTTACTCAAATACTCCGACAGGCAGGTTGTCCCGCCTGACAACCCTGAAACGCGACATTTCCATGCAGGAAAATGGCGGCGGCGCGCCGGTACCGATGACGGGCCAGTGCCATATGTTTGCCGGTTGCAACCAGGCATATGCGCTATACCCCCATGGGGATACTTATCAACAATGTGTCGCAAGAAGGAATGCGTCGCCCAGTCCCCACTCCTGGAGCAGCCCCCTGGGCTGTGTGGATATCCCATAGCCAGCGCGTATGACCGTTGCAGTTTGATTAGTGTCTGCCAGCGTAGACCCCCACCTTGGGCGAGGACAAATCAAGGCCTTGCCAAGGCGGGCAGCCGATGCCCGGACCCGCAATCGGGGGGCCAACCAAATAGACGCCCTACTTAACCCGATAAGCCACCACCGACTTCTTAAAGAACGTGGGCACGTAAACGATCCGTCCTTCGGGATTATATCCGATGTCCGCGGTGTTTATTTTCTGTTCGCGCGTATCCAGCAATGTCGACAACGCGCCGTCTTTGTCCAGATAATAGATCAACCCGGGCCAGCATGAGATAACAAAATCTCCGTTTCCGACGGGTTCAATCCCGTCACCGCCGGTTTCCGTGGTGGCGATGGTGACCGGTTTTTTGTCAGGTCCCGTTTTCAATACGTCATTGGCGGTAAGGATATAAAGGTCTTTACCGACCGCCTTCAATCCGTTTACCCCTTTCAGGTCGCTGAGATAAAGTTTGGCCTTCCCATTCCTGATCTGGTGGACCCTTCCAAGTTTGGAATCCGAAACGTAGACCGACCCCTTGTCGTCAACCGTGATGTCGTTCAAATTCTCTGCGCCTTCCACTGGAATTTTTGATTCAAGCTTGCCGTCGGCCGTGTTGATCACCACCACCTCCGAGAGGTCGGCGACATACAACTTGTTATCCCATAAGCCCATTCCTTTCGGGGCATTGAGACCGGTCACCCAGGCGGCGTCCAGAATTTTTCCCTGCTTGTCCAGTTTGGCGATCGCCCCTTTCCCATCGGCTTGCCAGGGCTGCCCATCGATCAGCGACACATAGAGCCCATCCTCGTAATGCAGGACCGATTCCGGTACGGCGAGCGTGGCATCACTTTCCCAGATCTTTTCAAGGGCGTGCTGTGCGTGGCCCGCGACGGCGATAAGCGACGAAAGTGCAAGGAGTAAGATTTTCATGGCGTGTTTTTTTATTTGCAATTTATAGATTTTCGGTCTGACATTTGGATCTCCATTAGCTGAAACTGCGAACAGTTTAACAACCCACACTCCGGTGTTCAGCCACCGGCACAACGACCTCATTTTCCTTTGCCGGTGCAGACAAAAATAATGTTGGGGCGGTCACATTATAGTGATTGGACAGTTCGATAATCAAATCAAGTTTCTTATCACCGTCGATGTCGCCCGCCCAGATGATCGACGTCATGGCGTCATCGAAAGCATGATGGATCACCAGCAGGGCAACCGTAGTTTTTTCTTCGAGGGTCCTGGAGATGTAAAGGTGATAATTCGTCACGGACGTCACCCCCCTGTCCGTGGTCAGCGCCTCGCCGGTAGCGAAGATGCGATATGGAATCCCCTCGTAGGTGAAATTGACAGTATCGCCCGGATAAATGGTCGACGGAATGTCGGCGTGAGTGGTTTGGGTTTCCGCCAGGTCAAGGCCTGTGATGAGGAGAACGGGCCATTCGGAGGACTCGGTTTCTACTTCCCAACCGGTCTTCTCGCCTTTTTCCACGTCATCAAACAAGCCATCTGCAACCCTGGTGGTGATGATCTTTGTTTTTCGAATAGAAAAACCCTGCTCACCCGGAAACAAACCATACCAGTTCTCCTTGTCAGCACCTTCCCACACTTCGTCACTGTGAAACGTTCCGGCGGTCAATATCCGAACCTGCTCAGTGCGTGCCGGCCTTTCCGGCGCCACAGTAATTGCACTGTCGGCGGGCGGGGCCTCTTTCACAACGGGCACAACTTCCGCCATCGAAACCCGGACTGTGTCGGCGTTGGCACTGGTGTTCACGTCAGCCGTATTTGTTACATGGCCATGATCGCGCGAACAGGTAAAAAGAACACAAACACCCGCGGCGAATAAGATCTTTACGCTCATCTCAGGAAAATTATAGTTGCCTGCGTACGCTATTTCAAATTTAAGATAATTGTTGGTAAGGAATAGTCCGCTGGTTGCATTTAATACGCGCGCATTGCAACAGCCACTGCCTGCAGGAAGCTGCATGGCCCCTGGGCTAAAGTTTTTCGGCGATCTCAGGCTCCAAAATCCCAAGACCCATCTTCATCGTTCTTTCGTCTGGTTTCCTCCTTTGACTGCGCGAGGTGTGCTGCGACAAGTTCATCGGTGATCAGAAGTTCGCCTGACCGACGTTGTTGCATGGGTGGGTTGTCGGGGTAAGTGGTAAACTCTGTTTCAATGGTGATGGTATAATCAAACGTCACCTGCCATCCGTCGCCTGTATTTTTGGGATCGCTGATCGTATTTATGGATAATGCCACGAAGCCCAAATGGCCGCCGGAACCAACGCCGTCACCCGCGTTCCCGGTTCGGGCCAGGTGCGCCTTTACTACTTCCCAGATGAGCGATGAACCAGGCTGTTTCATTCAAATGCCAAAATAATGATTTTCCTCCTTGTCGGAACCCCTTTTCGTTGCCGATCTACCTATTCCTCCGGCCTTGTTGTTCGCGATCAGCCTTTTCCCAGGTCCCGTTTTCTGGCATCAGATTTGACCCACCCCTTGCATGCCCTTTGCAGCGCGACACAACCTGTTGATCATTTCGCTCGTGCTCTCTCCGCACATCGGCGCGGCGCAACACCTGCCGGCCGACTCCTGCAAAAGATTCATTACAGGCACCTTTCTGGTCGAAGGCAGTGAACACATCAGGATCAGGAGAACCGCGCGCCATCAGTATGAAACGGACTCCCGGAATAAGACCCGGTCAAAATACAAAATAGAATGGGTCGGCGATTGTGCCTACAACATCACGCTGATACGCACCACCGCCAGGGACCGGATAAGCCGGGACAAGATTGGTGCCGTTCAGCCGCACATCATCACCCATATCAACGGATCACGGTACACGTATACAACGACTTTTTCCTTCCTGTCCGCCGATATGTGCGGAACCCTGACACGCATGGAACGCAAAGTGGCCACACTGATTAAGCAGCCAAGAGCGAAGAAGCGTAGGGCTAAGAGCAGAGAGCAAAGAGCTAAGAGCTAAGAGCTAAGAGCAGAGAGCTAAGAGCTAAGAGCTAAGAGCAGAGAGCAGAGAGCAAAGAGCAGAGAGCAGAGCGCCATGGCTAAGGGCCAATTGCCAATGACCAGCCACCGATAGCGAATTCCCCAAACTTTTCGTATCCTTATGCTCGCCCTTTTTACCTGACCGCCTATGAATCCCGACCCCAGCAGCGCCTTTGTCAAAAAGGTCTTATTGCGGCAATCAATCGGCTCCGTACGGTTGGTGATCGCGTTGTTCACCGTCACGGCTGCTGTCACGAAACTCTTGTATGACCGTTTTTTGCCGCACCTGAAAGACCTGGACGAGGTTCGCTGGACGATCATCGGGCTGGGCTGCGTATTTTTTCTGGCGACTTTTTTCCGGTATAAGCGCGGCGTCATGGTCGCCTACTTTCACCTTTTCCTGTACCTGAGCACACTCTGGTATGTCATCGCATTTGTTCTGATCAACCGGTTCGACCCCAACGCGGTCACCATTTTGATATTGGTTGTTGGCGCCAGCACGGTGATCTTCAACAACCTCTTCTACTATGGCGTACAGGGCGGCCTCGTGGTCCTGGCTTCCCTGTTCTCTTATTCGAACGCCGAGTTGAACGATGAAACCCTCATCGCATTCCTGAATCTGATGCTGGCGCTCGGGGTCTTCGGGATTGTGATCGCCGTTCGCCTGAACCTCATTTCCAAGGTAATGAATTCGCACGCCACCCTGGAACGGCTCAACGTCTTGTCGATCGTTGCGAACAAGGCAGGTGAGATTGTCTTCGTCAGCCCGTCCGTGAAAAGCCTCCTGGGATACGACCCGAAGGAGCTTGTGAAAGAGGGCTGGTGGCATTCCCCGCACCTGAGCGACGGCTGGATCAGCCGTGACTATATTTTAAATTACCCCAACATCCTTCCAAAGGAGATCATGTCCATGGAAACAAGTCTTCAGCGCAAAGACGGAAGCACGGTGTGGTTCAGTTGGGTGAATTCGCTTATGCCGAATGGCAACTATGTCGGTGTTGGATTGGATGTGACGAAGTATAAGCAGGGCGATTTGATTGAAACTGAAGGATAGCTGCAGCGGCTGGCTTCCCTGGATACCGGACGGGAAGGTGGCGGGTCCAGTGTCCCGGCTTGCCTGAGGCATGGTCGTCTCCAGTCATCAGTTTACCCGTCTCCAACCCGTTAGGTGTCATAGCAGTCCGCAGCTTTGTGTCCCGGCACCAAGAAAGGTGCGTCGATCTCGCGCGAGCTATCCGTCACATGTGCAGTCAATCGTGCCGCTGATCACAACGGTCTCATGGCATTCCTGACTACCATCCTCCTTCGTGATGACGTTGATTGTGCAATTGGCTGCAGTAAGGGTGAATACGCCGTGGCATCGCGCTTCCTTGTCTGCGCATGTAAATTTTTCGCAGTACGTCGCGGCCGACTTCTCCGCCTTTTCGATCATTGCTTCCTTGCTCTGGTCGCATTGCGAAGCAGAATAACAATCGCCATTGATAGGAGGTTTCACGGGGTACGTTCGGGTGTCGGTGATCGTGTGCTTATTGTGTCCGACACACGTCTCGCCGGCCGCCACCGGCAGATCGGAAACCGGCGTTCCGCCCTGCTGGCACCCAGTCAGTGTGCCCAACAGGACAATCGATACAATTAGTGCTATCTTCTTCATAGTCGTTGTTTTCTCCCGACAATCATTTGGTACGAAGTATCCATGAGGCCGCGTTCTTACAACGCGATAACAGGGGCCAGCGAATTCAGCCGCCACCTGCGACACCCAACTATATGACTATTGTGCTTTGTCATTTTCCTGGTTGAATTGAAAAAAATGTGCAGCGGATATCACCTTGGACGGTCAGGAACATACGATTCTGCGAGCGCCTGTCAACCTCTGTGCCACGCCCATCTCGCGCAGGGAAGCTGTCCGGGGCACGCTTTGCATATAGCGACGCTCCCAACCACGTAAACCAGTGGTTAACCAATGGACTTTTTGTAAAATTTTTGATTACCTTCATAGGGATTCCAGGCAAGCCCACTAACCCCTGCAGACCCCACTCATGGCCCGGCGCATGTTCCGCACCTGTTTAATCATCACGATCATCTTTTCGCTCGCTGGCTGTCATCGGGATGCGGCTCAACAGTACCTGGACGCAGCGTCGGTGGATGACACCCTCCTTGAGCGGCAGGACCGCCAGATCCGGACCGCCATTCTCTTTACGCTCATCCCGGTGGTGGTGGCGTTTTCATTTTTCGTGTTCATCTTCTATCGCGCCCGCCGCGAAGCGTTCTTCAAGCAGCAAGAGGTGGAGTTCCGCCTGGGAATGTCGGAGTTGGAGATGAAAGCCCTGCGCGCCCAGATGAATCCGCACTTTATTTTCAACTGTCTCAATTCCATCCACCATTGCATGCGGGGCAATGATGTCGCGCTGGCAGGAGACTACCTGGTGAAATTTTCGCAACTTATCCGCTATGTGCTGGAAAGTTCATCCTTCCGCATGATCCCGCTTTCCGAAGACCTGGATGCCCTCCGCGCTTACCTGCAGTTGGAACAATTCCGCATGCACCACGCCTTCCAGTTCCGGATCGACGTGGCATCGATCCCCGACCCGCAGTCTGTATACGTTCCATCCATGATGATTCAACCGTTTGTAGAGAACGCCATCTGGCACGGGCTAAGCCAAAGCGGCCCCGGCGGCTTCATTCAGGTCGCCCTGACCCCGGAAGGAAATGACCTTTTGCGCTGCGTGATCGAAGACAATGGCAGGCGAGCGAAAGAGGACATCACGCACATGATGCCTGGTATCAGAAAGACGTCCATGGGAATGACCCTGATTAACGAACGCATTGGCGCGGTGAACCGCATATTCAAGACACAAGCCGGCTTCACGATGGAAGACCGCTTACAGGACCCCGACCCCACGCCGGGAACGCGCATCGTGCTTAAGCTTCCCTTCGAACAAGACTGATTGAAACCATGCTGTACAAAGGATTTATTGTCGAGGACGAGTTGCACCAGGAGGAAACCCTTCGCCACCTGCTCGGCGAAATCTTTCCGGAACTCACCATCGTTGGGACCGCAAATACGGTGCCCCTGGCGGAAAAAATGCTTCCCGAAGCCAGGCCCGACCTGGTGTTCATGGACGTCTTGCTTCCCCCACACACCTCCTTTGACCTGCTGAACGCCATGGACGAGATTCCCTTCGACATTATTTTTACCACGTCGTTCGAGGAGTATGCCGTCAGGGCATTCCGCTTGTCCGCCGTCGACTATCTGGTCAAACCGATCGCAAAGGACGACCTGTCGGCATCCATAGAGAAATTCAAGGCGAGAAGGTCATCGCAGGAGCGGGGCGTTCACCTGAAAACGCTGATGGAAAACCTCCGCGAGACGAACGCGGAACACGTGCGCATTGCGTTACCCACCCTTACGGGCTATCTTTTTCTGAAGATCAACGAGATTGTTCGGTGCGAATCAGACAACACGTACACCACGTTCTTTACCGTGGACAAGCGAAAGATCGTCGTCTCGAGAACGCTGAAGGAGTGCGAGCAAATGCTGACCGGGTATCGGTTTTTCCGGGTCCACAACTCCCACATGATCAACCTGAGTTACATGGTTGAATATGTCAAGGGTGAAGGCGGGACGATCAGGATGGCGGACGGCGCGGAGGTGGATGTCAGCAGGAGGCGAAAGGAAGCCTTCCTGAAGATCCTGACCAGGGTTTGAGCCGGAATCTTGCGCCGCCCGGCCACGTACCGGATCATGTACGCCGGTTGCTGTTTTCAATTCGCGCGAATGGAGGCGTCCCCTTACCTTGGCTCATGAAATTCAACTGCATGGAAAAGCTGGTCGCATCGACATTTATCGGAGATGGCTCTTTGTGGCTGTTCCTCGACAACAAATTGATCATTGAGAATGTGGATTCCCTCACGATGGAACTCGCCGAGGAAGGAACCTACGTCGTGCACTGGTTTGTGGCGGGAATCCCGGGAAGTTCGTACAGCATTACCATATCGTCCCCGAAGGAAGCGCGGTACCAGCTTACGCGGGAGATTGCGGGTTCCGGAAAGGATTTCGGCGCGTTCCAATTCAAGGTTTGATCTGGTAAACACTAAACATTCATCTGTAACCCCATAATTCTATGACACCAAGAAAGACAACTGCATTTATCATCATTGCCCTGGCGCTCGTCGGACTGCTTGGGGCGATGAAAAGCTGCTCCCCGGCGACTAAGCCTATGGAGTACCAGCCCGTGAAGATGATGACGGAAGAATACACCCTTAAAGAGGCCGCCCGGATTGCGGTGAATTTTTTGCATGAGGGAAAAAGAAGGCAGCTCGCTACAACGGGAGGGTTCAGTGGTGTTTTTCCGGTAAGATTTTTTCAAGCTGCTGTAGACTGCACCAGGAGAAATGCCGGTATCGCCCTATGGTTTTGCCTCGATCCCACCAAAAATGACTTCTTTCTAGCCCTGGAGCCGGAGGTCAGGATATATGACAAGGACAATCTGCCCCAATATCCTGCGTCAGGTGTAAAGACGTTGTTCAAGAGCAAGACACAGGCATTTTACCCCCCCACCCTGGATGCGACTGAGGACAACCTGATGAATTTTCTCACCGCCAACCACGGGACGCCCACCGATGTGGTGCCGATTGATGTCAGCGAGGTGACGAAGGCCATTGACCATTTTCAGGATGAATGGGGCAACGAATGTAAATATAGCTTTTCATTTTTTGCTGAGAATGTCGAGGAAGACTTGAGCGACTGTTTGGCCAAAGCAGGAGCCGACGGTTACCTGCGCTACTACATCGGCTACGAAATGCAGGACCCCGAGGAGGGTAAAGCGATGCCCAACAAGTTCAGGGTGATCCTTGTGGCCATAAACGCCAACGGTGAGGCTCAGGTCGCAGAGACCCGCGATCCTGGCGAAGATGGCATCCTTCAAAGTTCGTGGCCACCGCCGCCCTACTAAACCACATTTTTGGTTATATTGAAGAAGACAGGACCCTCAGGTTCTGTCTTCTCCAATTATAAAGCCCCATGTCCGAACAGGTTTTCTATTACTTGCAAGTGACCTCCACCCTCTCCGTTGTGTTGCCGCTGGCGGCGGGGGGGCTGCGCTTCCGCCACCTGGATGTCACCATGCGGTGTTTCATGGGCTTCCTTGCAGTGGGATTTGCGGTAGATCTGTCGGGCTGGTATTTTGCCCTTTCGGAAAAGTTCTCCCACAACGAGTCGTTACGGCATGCCTATGACCTCTTTGAGGCGGTCTTCCTGCTTTGGATCATCGGCCGGCTGGCAGGCCACCCGTTGTTGAAGAAATTGTTTACCTGGCTCCTTTTTCCCCTCCTGATTTTCTGGGCGCTGCGTTTTTATGACCGGGACCTGATGTCCGTGTTCAAATCGGCGACGCAGATCCTTTTTGCGTTCACGGCCAGTTATGTCATCCTCCGGATGGTCGAAAAAACGGAAGGCGTCTCCCGCGTCATGGGCTTTTGGGTGCTTCTGGGCATCTTCTTCTATTGCTTCACGACCTACTTCATCATGGGCCTGCTCGCAACGGCGCTTTCCAACGCCTGGGTCATCCACAACATCATCAACGTGGCCACCAACCTGATCTATGTTGCCGGTTTTACCCGGTCCAGGTCCTCGGTCGCAGGGTCTCCCTCTGCCGGTTTCTAAGTCTCCGCCGCCGGATTCCGGCCCGTTGATTCCCGATGCTAAGGCGTGGTGGCGCGCCTGCGCATATCCATCTAGTTTGGTTCTGAAATCGGAAACAAACCGTCGCGACGACGGCTTGCCCGGGGTCGTTATTGTTTCACCAACAAAATTTACCTGACCATGAAAGCATTCTTCCTTTTTCCTTTGCTGATTTCTGCCGCCGGCGTTTTTGGGCAGAAGTACTACGAAATCGACCTCTCAAGGGACGAGCACGATGAACAGACGATCTCGCTGGACTACGAAGGAATAAAGCTTGTCAATAAGCTTAGCGGCAAACCCTATTCCGTACAAATCGAAGTGGAACTTCTGTCGGTAGCGGAGGATAAGGTGTCGCAGGAAGTTTTTTTTCGAAACAGAACATGCGTGAAGTCCCTACTTACGGGACTTAGCGATGCAACAGATGAAAAAGCTGTACGGGATACGCTAAACGCACTTAGAGCGAAAAGAAACAAGAATGCCGACGACCGGGCCTGTCTGGAAGCGGCGCTGGAGGTGGCAACCCGTCAAACTACTGAAACGCGCTCATTTTACTTCGAACTCGCAAAGAACCAGAAGATACACATTACCATCACGCGCGACGGCGGCGCCAAGTCATGGAAGATCACCCTGCGTACACCGCGGGAAGCCAACTACCTGAGCCATTTCGGCTTTACTTTCGTGCCCAACGGAAACAGGAACAGCGATCGTTACTACGCGAAAGAAACGGCCGACGGCGTTTACACCGTCACCGCCATGAACGAAAATGGTGAACCCTTCTGGAAGGACCTTTCACTGACCGCCAACTACATTATTCCACTCACCAAACAGGTTCGAAGGGTCAGGCTGGGCGTGAATGGTGGCTTTGGCCTGAACGGGGACGCGAGCTTCAGCGTAATGGCGGGCGGCACGTTGCTCTTCTACGACTTTTTTTCGGTGAACGTCAACGCGGGATTGCATAACCGCTATAAGTTGAAAGGTGAGTATGCCCCTGGCCAGGAGCTAAGCGAAAATCTCAGTGTCGACCAGTTGAACGACTACGGGTTCAGGCCGGCCCTTATGGTCTCATTGGGCTTCCGGCTCTCCAAGGAACAGATGCAATCGCCACAGGAAGAGAAGGGCGAGAAGTGAGATCAATCATCACTAATGTTAAGCCACAAACTAAATCTTCTATGATGAAACTTAAAAGTACTCCCTTTCTGGTCATACTGGCCGCCTTGTTGGCCGCCATGTGTTTTGCCGCGCAGGCACAGCCGGAGAACGTGACGGAGACAACACCTCCCAAACCCGAAGAACTCCTGAAAAAGATTGCAGACCTCGACAGCGCCTATCATACCCTGTTGGAGATCGACGACGAACGCTACAATGACGCCGTGAAAACAATCACGCGGGGATTGCAGAACGCTTCGGACATACAAATACTGCTACCGAATTCATTACTTCTGCTGACCTACTCGGATTTGAAGACCCTGGAGGCAAATATTAACAATCCGACTTTTGACGGAATAGGTGACCGGTTTACGGACCAGATTGTAGAAGCTGCTGCTGAACATCTGATTCTCGAATACGAGCACGAGCGAAATCTTGAGCCTGAACAAACGACAAAGGGCAGGTTCAAGAAATTTCTCAGTGGCTTATTCAACAACTCCACGGTCCAGCTGCTATTGAAAAGTAATCCGATAACAGGTTTTATTTCCAGCGCTCTTGCACATGCGGGTGTGTTCGAAAGGCCCAGGACAGCAGAAGTCCTGCTAACGGGAAGCGAAATCAGAGCGCTATCGGCCAAGGCCAATGAATCGGTCACAATGTCGTTTACGACATCACCAGTTTCAAATATTGACGGCCCCGCCTATGATTTGCCAATGGTCGACAGATTCTATGAGACGCTGAACGCGAGAGTTGAGTTTTATCATGAACTGGCAATCCATGGCGATTCCATCCGGCAAATGAACGTTGAATTAAAACTGGAGGCGTACGCCCTTCAAAAACAGATCAAGACGGGAAGGACGATAATCTGCACGACGCTCGGAATTGATGAGCAGGACTATTACAACTCCCTGCGCGCCAGGTTAGCATCGAAAAGGCCCAGGGAATGGCTCAGGGACAGACAATTTGAAAAGGCGGTCGCCCTTGCCAACCAAGCCAACGAAATGTTGCCCGAGGTGATCCGCCTCCATACAACGATTGTCCAGGGGGCTATCCGCGACGTAAAGGGTCATAGAGCCATTCTTACAAAATATATCGATAATCCCACACTGGCATTAGCGGCGAAACTCGACGCCAATAAGTTGAAGCAACGGCGTGTAGAGTTCACACACATTCAGGCCGAGCTCGAAAATTATCTTCCAAAGAAAAAATAGGATCAGGCAGGAAATCTTCAGCAACCGCCTTTCCTGGATCGCCATAAATGGCCGTTGGCTTCCGGCCGCCATGAACGAGGCCAACCGCCAACGGCCCATGGCAAAAAGCCAACCCACCCCATGCAACCTTCGCGACGCCAGCCCGGTCTTTCCAGGGACAACTATTTTCATCGTTCCTGTAACTTTTCCAAATAAGCGAGTATCCTACTCATAATCCGATACCCCATGCTCAGAAACTACCTGGTTGTTGCCTCCAGAAACCTCCGGAAGAACGGATTTTACTCCTTTGTCAACATCGCCGGCCTCGGGATCGGCATCACGTGCTCGATCCTCATCCTCCTCTGGGTGGCCGATGAGACCTCGTTCGACAAATTCCATCCCAAAGCGGACCGGTTGTACCAGGTGTGGGTGAATGCTCATTTTGATGGCCGGATCAACGCCTGGCGATCCGTACCCCTGCCCACGCACGAGGCCATGAAACCCGCCGATGCGAATATTGTGCGCGCGGCCGTCAGCGATTGGGGTGGCGACCACCTGCTCGCAACGGCCGACGATAAGCGCCTGAACAAACGCGGCTTCAACGTCAGCGAGGAGTTCCTGGAAATGTTTGAGTTCCCCCTCATCGCAGGCGATGCCGGACAAGTGCTCGACGACGCCAGCAACATTGTAATTACCGAATCTACCGCGAAGGCGCTTTTCGGGGATGAAGACCCCATGGGCAAGGTCATTCGTGTCGACAACCAGTTCGACCTCAACGTTGCCGGCATACTCAAGGACGTTCCCCGCAACTCGTCGTTCCAGTTCGATTTTCTCCTTCCCTACAAGCATTGGCAAAGCACCAACGAATGGGTGAGAAGGAATGAAACCAACTGGGGCAACTACTCCTTCCAGGTGTATGTGGAACTCAACGATCCCGCGAACAAAGCCGCCGTTGAGAACAGCATCCGGGGCATGCTCGGCGAACACGGCGAGGATGAGGAAATCAAACACGAATTTTTCCTTTACCCGCTCCTTCGATGGAGGTTGTATTCCGATTTTGAAGACGGCGTGGAGCAGGGCGGCATGAGCGACTACGTCCAACTCTTCACCGTCGTTGCCGTGCTCATCATCGTCATCGCATGCATCAACTTCATGAACCTCGCCACGGCGAGAAGTGAACGACGGGCGCGGGAAGTGGGCATCCGGAAAAGTGTCGGCTCGCGCCGGATCGAACTCATTCTCCAGTTCATCGGCGAGTCCATGATGATTGCGTTCCTCTCATTTACCCTCGCCATCATCGCAGCGCAATTGTTGCTGCCGTACTACAACACGCTGGTTGATAAGGAACTGACGATCGACTACACCAGCACTACGTTCTGGATATTCGCGCTGGGACTGATACTCGTTACCGGTGTGGTCGCGGGCAGCTATCCCGCGTTCTATCTGTCCGGTTTTCAACCCGTAAAAGTATTGAAAGGCAAGCCCACCATCGGGAAAGGTGCCAGCCTCCCGCGTAAGATCCTGGTTACGCTGCAGTTTGGCTCCTCCATTTTCCTGATCATATCCATGTTCGTGATCTACAACCAGATCCAGCTTGCCAAAGGCCGCGACATCGGTTACTCCCAGGAGAACCTCATCACCGTTCCGCTCAACAAAGACTACCAGGACAACCTGAGACCACTGAAGCTTGAACTCCTGGCATCCGGCGCCGTTGAATCGATGGTCCGCGCCAACAGCGCGATCACCGACATCAACTCGAATAATTTCGTCGGCTGGCCCGGCAAACCCGACGAGCTGAAAGTGATCTTCACCACCATCGTCACCGGCTACGACTGGGCAAAAACCATGGGGGTAAAAATGATCGCGGGCCGCGACTTTTCCGAAGATTTCAAATCCGACAGCGCCGCCATCGTCGTCAATAAAGCGGCCGTTGAACTCATGGGCCTGGAGGATCCCCTGGGAACCGAGCTGGACTTGTGGGGCGAGAAGCGCAAGCTCATCGGCGTCTGTGACAATGTGCTCATGGGATCCCCGTACGAGGAAGTGAGGCCGATGTTTGCAGTCCTCGATGACTGGGGCGGCTCCATCACCATCCGCCTGAAGGAAACCGGTGACCTGCCCGGCACGCTGGCGACCGTTGAAAGCATCTTCAGGAAATACGGTCCGGCGCATCCATTCGAGTACACATTCGTGGATGCGGAATTTCAGAAGAAATTCACCACCATCAACCTCACCAGTCGCCTGGCCAGCCTGTTCGCCGTACTCGCCATCGTGATCACGGGTCTTGGATTGTTTGCCCTCGCTTCTTTTACCGCCGAGCAGCGCACGAAAGAGATCGGAATCCGCAAGGTGCTCGGCGCCTCCGTACCCGGCCTTGTCAACCTGATCTCCAGGGACTTTTCGTTGCTGGTCATCATAGCATTCGTCATCTGCGCGCCGTTGTCGTGGTGGGCGATGAACATCTACCTGGAACGCTATACGATCAGAACAGAGATCTCATGGTGGATCTTTCCCGTGACGGGCGCCATTGCGCTGATCTTCGCGCTGCTGATCGTGAGCACGCAGGCGCTGAGGGCGGCACAGTCAGACCCGGTGAAGTCGTTGCGGCATGAGTGAGGGGTGTTCCATGGTTCAGGTTTTCTGGTTTCAGGGACGCAGGGCGTTCGCGCCAGTCATGTGTTTCGCGCAGCGTGTGATCCGGAATGGCGGCGACGGAGGTCGCTAATGAACACCCTGAAACCGGAGTCGGACCAGGCTACACTGAGCATTGCTGTTAAACCCGGCCTCGACAAGCTCGGCCACCGGGGTCGCGGGGAAAGGATGCGGCTCCCTTCGGTCGCCGCCATGCAAACGATCACCGGACAACTAACCAATGTCAAAACGTGACGCGGGTCACTTCACAACGCTGTCCAACACGCCGGGTAAAACCTCGCTGAAGAAGAAACCGAAGGCTGCGTTGTTTTTCCCCGGCTCAACCTTGTAGGTGCGGTTCATTACGATCACGAGGTCATACTTCGGCACGACCAGCAGGACCTGCCCTCCGTAACCATCGCCATAATGGATCCGCTCGCCTTCAAAATTCCGCGTCCACCATCCTAACGCCGACTCAGCGACTGCGCGCTTCTCACGCTTTTTAATAAGATGTCCATCGCCTCCTCCTGTTCGGAAAAATTCATCGACGAGAAGCCTAGCCGGGTAGCGTTCGAACTGAATTTTGTATTGTAGATGCGCCCGTCAAACATGATGAGCTTCCTTTTTGCCGCCAGAAGGGTGACTTTCTCCAGGTTGACCTTCCGGAATTGTGTCCACACACTCAGTCCCCCATCGGGGATGCGGAATGAAACGTGGTCCCCCAACCCGCTTTTCAGCAGTGCGCAGAAGTTGTCCCTGCGTTGCCGGTAGATTTTCACCGCTTTTTTGATGTGGTTCTGGATGATCCCGTTTTTATAGAGTTCGGCAATGGCAATTTCAAGTATGCTGTCGCCCTGGAAATCGATGGCCCTCCTTACGGCTACGGCCTCCTCGATGAAATTCGTTGGCGCAACCATAAAGCCGATGCGTATCGCCGGTGCGAGCGTCTTCGAAAGCGTGCCGATATAGATCACATTACCGTGCTGGTCAAGGCTCGCCATGGGGACGATCGGACTGGAAGTATAATGGAAATCGTAGTCGTAGTCGTCCTCGATGATGGCAAAATTATATTGTTGTGCGAGCTTCAGCAGCCGCACCCTTCGTTCAGCCGACAGCGTAACCGTTGTGGGGTGATGATGATGGGATATGACATAGACAAGTCTTATCCGTTTTCGTTTGCATAATCTTTCAATGTGATCGGTCACGATCCCATCGGCGTCGACAGGCACTTTGTTGATGACACCCCCGGCGCGCTGTAGCGTCAGGGTGGCGGTAACATAACCCGGATCACCCACCACAACCTGATCATTTGGCCGGATCAGAACCTGTGCCGCCACATGAAGGCCCATCTGGGAGCCCCTGGTAATGATCATATTGTCCGGCGAAATCTTCAGCGCCCGCGTCTCCCTGAGGAATTTTGACAGGGTGTCTCTGAGATAGGCCGTTCCCTGAGGGTTTCCATAGTGGAGATATCTCCGGAAGGCCCTTCCCTTTTCAACAACGCGGATTTCTTTTGACAGCTTATCGAGGGGCGCCAGCCTGACGTCAGGAAATCCCTCCGCCATGATCAGGCCACTGGCACGCTGGAAATCGGATTGCGGAAACGGGAAGATGTTTGTCTCCCCGATGTGAAAGCCTGTCTTCGCGGGATAGCGTGAGGGAAGCGGAATCGAAAGGTCTTTGCGGGGCTTTAGTTCGGGAATCTCCCTGGCGACAAACGTACCCCTTCTCGGCACAACTTCCAGCCACCCTTGCGACACCAGTTCGTCAAGCGCGATCTGAAGGGTTCGCCGGTGTGTGCCCAAAACTTCTGCCATCGCACGCGTGCCGGGAAGTTTTAGCCCGCTCCTCAGGTCGCCATTGCGGATGTGATTCATCAGCCCCGTGGATAGTTGTAACCACACCGGCCGACCGGAGGATCGTTTAAGCGGCATGGCCGACAAGATATCAAGGACAGCCTGGTACACCCGGATATTGTTTTTGGTACACGCTTATGTACCACTAAAAATAGAATTTGACGGAGTGAAAACAAAAAGAATCATACGCCCTGTTGCCAACAGCCACGCGCGACAAATCCCTAATCCCTGATACCTAATACCTAACACCCCAAATGAAACCCAGTGGTCTTTCGAAATGCGGCGTATTCTTTTTTGCCGTGGCAACGATTGCCTTCGGTGTCCAGCACCTGGTCTATGGCGATTTCGTCATGGGCAGGGCGCCGGCGTGGCCTTCAGGCGTTCCTGGCCAGCTTGCGTGGGCCAGCGTTTCGGGTGTCCTGCTGGTTGGGCTTGGCGCCGCCGTAGCCATCGGAAAAAATGGTCGTGCCGCGGCCATCGGCATCGCGGCGATCGTATTTGGATGGGCGCTTATGCGACATCTGTTATCGGCACATTGGAGTTGGGGTACTGAAATCACGCAAACGGGAAAAGCCCTGGTGCTGTTCGGCGGCGCATTGTCCACGGCGGCAATATCATCACGCAACCGTGCTCCTTTACCTGACCTGTCTTTCTGGTTCCTTCATGCGGGAAGGCTTGTCTTGCGGCGTTCCTGATCGTCTGTGGTATTGAACATTTTATGTTTGTCGAATTTGTGAAGAGCCTGGTACCGCGGTGGATACCGGGCGACGTTTTCTGGACCTATGTCACGGGTGTCGCGCTGATTGCGGGAGGGATTGGGCTGATCATTGACCGCGCTGCGAGACTGGCTTCCCTGCTGTCAGGGATCATGGTCTTTATCTGGCTTATTGTTTTGCACATACCCAGAGCCATCATGAGCCGTGGCGATGATGGAAATGAGTGGATCGCCGTGGTTGAGGCGCTGGCCGTGAGCGGAATTGCCTTTATGATATCAGGACGACTAGCCCAAAAAAACATGTCAAACGCCGAATGAAAAAATACCACCCTTCCGGATTATCGGCCTGGCCCGAAAATGACGCAACTAAAAACCACCAATATGAAATCTTCAAATCGTAAACACATTGAACAAAAGGTGATCTTCAAAAGTGAAGGGGAAACCCTGGCGGGAAGAATGTTATTGCCCCCCGGCCATAAGTCTTCGGATAAATTGCCGGCCTTCCTCGTTCTCGGTCCATGGACCCAGGTGAAAGAGCAAGTGCAATACGCCTATGGCAAACAGTTGGCACAACGGGGATTTGCCGTGCTGAACTTTGATTTCCGCTTTTGGGGCGAAAGTGGTGGCAAGCCCAGGCATCTCGAAAGCACCGGCGAGAAAATAAAGGACGCCAGGAATGCCCTAAAGTATCTAAAGTCCCTGCCTTATGCGGACACTGAAAACATTAACGTGATCGGCGTATGTGCCGGAGCGGGCATAGCCATGAAGGCCTTTGGTGAAGATGGGGACGTCGCGCATATCGCCACCGTGGCGGCATGGCTTCAACATCCATCGACCACGCCGGCGTTCTATGGGGGTGATGAGGGCGTAAACCAACGTATTGCCCTTGCCGAAGAAGCGCGGAAGAAACTCGATACGGGCGGCGAGGTAGACTATGTGGAAGCTTACAACCCGAATGATGCAAAGGCAGCGATGTTCTTTCCACTCGACTACTACGGCAATCCCGAGCGCGGCGCAATACCCCAATGGGACAACAAGTTCGCGGTCGCAGGCTGGAAGGAATGGATGATGCTGAACGCCATCGACGGCGTTGCGGAAAAGGTGGATCGGCCCGTGGTGATGATTCACAGCGACGGCTCTGCCCTCCCCGACAATGTCAAAAACTTCTATGGCATGATCAAGCATGACGACAAAAAGCTGGTCTGGCTGGAGGGCGAACACACTGAATTTTACGATGGCAAAGCACATATCGACCGGGCAGTGAATGAGATACTGGCGTTTTCGGATCTTTAAAGAAGCACGCCGCCTTTCACGGAGAAATGCCGGCCTTCCATAGGTATGACACCCGCACACGCTTCCATGCGACCGGATATCTATCTGGCGAGAATCGGATTGAGCGATGCATCGGCGGAAAGGATCGCTTCCGTGGAGTTCTTAACCGACCTGCAGCAAGCGCACATGTTGTCAATACCCTTCGAGGACCTCGATATTCCGATTCGAAAGATCGACCTGGACCTCAACGCCTTCTACAACAAGGTTGTCATGCGGAAGCGTGGCGGGTTTTGTTACGAGCTCAATGGATTGTTTCAATGGCTTTGTACCAGGCTCGGCTTCACCGCGAACATGGTGTCCGCGAGGGTGTTCAACAAAGCCACAAAAAGATTCGGCCCCGATTATGATCACATGGCGTTGCTGGTCAGCATCGGTGCAGAATACCTCGTCGATGTGGGGTTCGGCGATTCATTTCGCACACCCATGCGCGTGCCTGATGGCGTAACGGAAGACACCAGCGGAAAGTACCGGGTCGTCGCCGTTGAAGGTGAAACATTCGAATTACAAAAAATGGAACTTGATACGTGGATACCGCACTACAAATTCTCCAAAGAACATAAGCGCTTGTCTGACTTTAAAGAAATGTGCGACTTCCATCAAAACCATCCGGAGTCCCATTTCAGAACAAGAATGCTATGCACCATAGCCACGCCCGGAGGGCGGGTTACACTCAGCAACAACTCGCTCACCATTACCGACGGCGGAGTAAAAACCCAGTTCGCCGTGCAAGACCGATCCGAATTCAATGCCATGCTTTTGAAATACTTCAACATGCGCGTTGAATTCCTTTAAAAATGAACCCCATGAACCCTACGCGCCTCGCAATACTTAAAGTCCTGCTGCAGAGCGGGTCCGCAGATAACGGCATCGCTTTTCTTCGCGTCTCCATTGGCGTGCTGGCGTTCCGGCACGGTTATGACAAACTGGTGAACTATTCCGAAAGAGCCCCGGATTTTTTGGACCCGTTTGGTGTCGGAAGTGAGACTTCCCTGATGCTGGCTATTTTTGCCGAGGTACTATGTTCCCTGCTGCTGTGTATCGGGCTGATGACCAGGCTGGCACTCGTCCCGCTCCTGGTGACCATGCTCGTGGCCCTCTTTGTAGCACATGCCAATGATCCGTTTGCGGTGAAGGAAATGGCTTTGGTCTACCTGCTCATCTTCGTTTCGCTGATGGTGACGGGGCCCGGATGGATTTCGCTGGATTTTTTGCTGACCTCCAGGGCATTGAATGATTGAATAACGTTACCGGTAAGATGGCTGCGGTTTGCTGCGGAACCACGATCCAAACGATCTGCCAGCGAGAGACTGGAAAAGCGCTCGCCGACGGCACATATTGCGGGCACATTCTACTTCTCCTGCCGGAAAAAAGCTTCCGCGTTTCTGAAGAATATTTTTTCCTTTTGTTCAGGGGAAAGAAACGAAATCCTTTCCACGGAATTGATGACAACGCCGATGTCGTTGTTATCGGATCCAAACATGATACGGTCTTCCAGGCCAGCATCCAGGAACGCGCGCAATATCGATTCAAACTGTTGTTCCGGAAGTATTCCCGGAAAGTTAATCGCCGAAATATCTGCGTAAACGTGCGGATAATCCTCCATGACTGAAATCGCCTCTCCTACGTAGGGCGCGCCCCCATGCATGATCCATACCCTGATGCCGGGAAACCTGGCCAGGAGTGGTCGCAACAACGCTGGATTGCCCATCGCTTCGGAAAAATTCGGACACCCATGATCCGGCCCGGCCGATCCGGTATGGATGCCTACGGGCAGGCCATATTTCATCGCAAGCCGGTAGTAGGGGAACATGGTACTGTCGGAGGATGAAATGCCATAATATTGGGTGAGCACCTCGCCCAGAAAATCAATCTTTCCTTCAATGATCTGTTGTTCCACCCACGCCACGTCAGGATAGTCGTTGCCTGCTTCATAGCACGCCTGGAGGCTGTAGGGTACCTTTCCATTTGGACAGGGCAGCATGAGGCCATATAGCAGCTCGAATGTGTTCTCTTGCGCGTATTCCTGCTGTAAAGGCCAGGACGTGCTTTCGCAGGCCTTGTACACGCCTGCGGAGGCAAGGGACGTCAACTGCGCACCTTTTGCCGGGCTCCCATGCACGTGTACATCGAATATTTTCCTTTCAGGCACATCAGGCCGGAACGCGACCAACCCGGAAACAACCAGTATGATGGCTACGGCAACGGCGTTTGGGTTTGGAGATTTTCTCATTCGGGATGTTGGGATCTGATCAATAATCATCCGATGGCTGCGTACCTTCACCGGGAGGCGGCGCTCATCCGCCAGGAACCGATCTTCAAAATAGGGAAATTTTTCTTTGCGCACAGGCCGTAATGCGCCCTAAAGGCCAATGATCGATAAATCGGAGGCTGTCCTCGGATGTCCCGCGTGGTCCATACGCGCTCCACGGAGCCTGCTTTTTTGGAATCTTGGCTTTTTATTCTACTTTAGTCGATGTAACGATCGTGAGGAAGTTATTATCCATAGCGTTGACCGCAATTCTGGTGCTCCATGTACTTGGATACAATGCCTTATTTCTTGGCGCTTACTACAAGAATAATGCAGCCATGATGCGCGCGTTCGACTCAAACCGTTACGATCAATCGCGGACGCTCACCATCAAGGTTGCGGTTTCAATCCCCTATATGCCCGACCAATCCGGTTTTGAAAGGGTTGACGGTAAGTTTGTGCATAATGGAAAGCACTACCGGGTAATAAAACAGCGGTATGCCAGGGATACCCTCACCGTAGTCTGCCTGCGGGACACCGAGCTCCCCAAGATCGATAAGGCGCTTGCCAGCTACGTGAATACCTTCACCGATAAGGCAACCACCACCAAACATACGACCAAGATCAGCGTCAATTTTTTGAACGATTACCTTCCCGCGGCGTTTTCCATCCGTCCCCTGGCAACCGGATGGGCCGCGAACCTAGTCCACAACACCAGCGGCGTAACTTTTATTCCGTCCTATACGGTGTCAATCATCCATCCTCCCGAGAGAACCTAGCGCGAAGCTTTGCGTATCCGTTACCTCCCTGGCATTGAGCCGGGTTGGTTTCCCTGTGCGTGGCATACACGCGTGGAACGGGTACTCATTGCGGTATCCGGTATTTATGAAAAAATACCTTCGCGTCACTATTTGCTGACTCATCGTGATCTGCAAATCGAACAGGTTCCGTGGATTCCTTTTGGTTTGGGTTTTCCCCGGGCCTGTTCTTTACATAATACGTTTTCACCATGCCATATATCCCACTTGAAGCGCACCTCCCTGGCATCACAGGGCTGCTCGAATATCGAAAAGACAGCGCCCAGCCAATCCGTGACCTCACGCAACTGCTATTGAGGGGACCTTCCACCCTTACGGAAGGAGAACGGGAACTCATTGCAACGGTCGTATCCCACGCAAATGAATGTACATTCTGCACCACCGCGCACACCGCAGCCGCGGATGCGCTTCTCGGCGAATGTAATACTACAGCAGCCATCAAGGGGAATATTGAAACGGCCCCGTTAAGTGAAAAGATGAAGGCCCTCCTCACCATCGCCAGGCAAACCCAGCAGGGCGGCAAAGCCGTAGACGGGGCGTCGATAATGCGGGCACGGAATGCAGGTGCCACCGACATCGAAATACATGATACGGTACTTATTTCGGCGCTCTTCTGTTTGTACAACCGGTACGTTGACGGTCTTGCCACACGCTTGCCGGATTCCCCGCAGTACTATGAAAGTCTGGCCGAGCGCCTTGTCACCAACGGGTATAAACGTCTGCCCCAGGGATACGATCACCTGAAAAAACAAGGACCCTGACATCCAACGCACACCAACAACCTAACCAAACCCCCTTATGAAAAAACTTTTACCGGTCGCTCTTTTGTTTTGCGTTACAACCGCCTATTGCCAGGTCTCCAGAATTACGGGTACGGTAACCGATGAGATGAACAGGCCCGTCGCCGGCGCAAACATTCTTATTGAAGGAACGGTTGCCGGCACCGTAAGTAATACAGATGGCAAGTTTGAGCTAAGCACCCCACAAGCGCCTCCTTTCACGATAATCGTGTCAATAGTAGGCTATCAACGACAGGCCCTGGAAATCACAACGGTATCCCCTGACCTTTCGATCAAGTTGGCAGAATCAACCGAAGTGATCGACGAAGTGGTCGTTTCCGCCTCAAGGGTCGAGGAAAGCATTCTCGAGTCTCCCGTCAGTATAGAAAAAATGAATTTGCGTGACATTCAACAAACGCCTTCCGTTTCTTTCTACGATGCCCTTGAAAACCTGAAGGGTGTCGAAATGGTAACAAGCGGGCTCACGTTCAAGCAAATCAACACCCGAGGGTTCAACCATACCGGCAACTCCAGATTTCTTCAACTGGTTGATGGCGTAGATAACCAGACTCCCGGGCTTGGATTTTCCGTTGGCAATCTATTCGGATCGTCGGATCTCGACATGGAGAGCGCCGAACTTATACCTGGCGCCGCTTCTGCGTTGTATGGTCCGGTGGCCTTCAATGGTGTGTTGATGATGCGAACGAAGGATCCATTTCTATACCAGGGGCTGAGCGCACAGGCGAAACTGGGCGTTAATCATATCGGGGAAGCGTATTCCGATCCTCACCTGTTGAACGAGTATTCGATCCGATACGCAAAAGCCTTCAATAACCGCTTCGCTTTCAAAGTCAATGCTTCCTACTTATCCGGGCTCGACTTTTTCGCAACGGACTATACGGACGTGGATCCCGGTACCCCGGTTGAACAGCGCGGTGACGACAACCCGGCACGGAATGCGCTCAACGTCTATGGAGACGACGAAGCAAGAACCATTGAAGGTGTAGGCGCCGTGTCAAGGACAGGATACGAAGAGCGACACCTTACCGATTATGGCGTATACAGTTTGAAGCTAAACGGCGCCATTCACTACAGAATCTCGGAAAACATGGAACTTGCCTACCAGTACAATTTTGGTCAGGGCACAGCCAACTACACGGGCAGTAATCGCTTTTCGATCAATAACTTTACGTTGCAGCAGCACAAGCTCGAGTTGAGAGGATCTAATTATTTCATCAGGGCATACTCGACTGCCGAAGATTCACACGACTCTTACAATGCCAAAGGCCTCGGTCAACTCATCAACAAAACGTGGGTGCGCGACCTTAACGGAAACATTGTGCCGGAAAGTCAGGCAGACGACATGTGGTTTACCAGATATGGGGAAGCCTTCCTTGGGAATATTGCCGGTGTCTCTGCCGGAAGTCATGATGCGGCAAGGGCCTTTGCAGATGAGGGTCGATTCCTGCCGGGAAGCGCTGAATTCAATACGCAAAAAGAACGATTGATCAGGACCCAGGGCCTGAGCGGCGCCGGAATTCTGAGCCAGAGTGCCCTCTACCACCTGGAAGGCCAGTACGATTTTTCCAAAAACTTTGATGTGGTGGAGTTGCTGGTTGGCGGAAATTTCCGTCGCTACGACATGTTCACCAACGGAACCTTGTTTGATGACAAAGGAGGCAACATTCTTATTGACGAAGGCGGGGCTTTCCTGCAGTTGGGAAAGAAACTTTTAAATGAAAACCTGAAGCTTGCCGCGTCAATCCGATACGACAAAAACCAGAATTTCAAAGGGCGACTTACGCCGAGGATGTCGGCGGTATACACGATGGCAAGCAACCATCACTTCAGGACCTCCTATCAAACCGGGTTTCGGAACCCGACCCCGGGCGATCAATACATCAAACTGAACGCCGGCCCGATCACGATCCTCGGAGGCGTTCCCGATAATAGCGAGGGGATGACCGTCTACGAAAACTCCTTCACCACAGCCTCCCTTGGACCATTCTTTGGCGCGTTCCAGCAAGCCATGCAGGAAGGTGCTACGCCCCAGGACGCCCTCATGCAGGCAAAAGATCTTCTTGTCAAGTCGGATGTCGACTACATCAAGCCGGAAAGGGTTAAAGTCTTTGAGCTTGGCTACAAGGGCATGTTCAGCAACAATCTCGTGATTGATGCCAATTACTATTTCTCAAGCTACACCGATTTCCTGCTGAACCAGGTTGTCATGGAACCCCAAAGCGCGGTGCTGGCCCCGGATGGTTCGATCAATCCACAGGCAGCCATGGACCTCCTGAACGGCGACAGTCATCTATACCAGCTTTACACCAACGCAACGGATGTGGTGACGGCCCAGGGCGCCACCCTGGGAGTGACGTACGTCTTGCCGAAAGACTACGTGATAGGCGCAAATGCTACACTGGCCACCTTCAACATCCGCGATGCGAACCCTAACAACGTCCCGGGGTTCAATACCCCAAAGTATAAGACCGCCGTTACGTTCGGCAACAGCGAGGTTACGGAAACCCTCGGCTTCAATATCGCATGGAGGTGGCAGGACGCGTACGACTGGTATGGCACCTTCAACCAGATGAGACCCGGCCGTATTGAAGCATTCTCGATTGTCGATGCACAGGTCAGCTACAAACTGATTCCCATCAAGTCCAGGATAAAGATTGGCGCAAGCAACTTGTTCAACAACCAGGTATACCAGGCATATGGGTCGCCTTCTGTTGGCGCAATCTACTACGTTAGCCTGACCTTCGATCAATTGCTGCGTTGATGAGCAGCGAGGGCGTTGTTGTAAGAGAACGCGAATCCGTCCGGATCGACGGCACGCTTTGGGCATCCTTTCTGGTTTGCCTCCTGTGCAACATCGGCGCCGGTCTTGTTTCCACGTTGATGTCAGCGTACCTTCCTCCGGCGGTCCTGGAGTTAACGGGGAGGGCAAATGCAGCAGACCTCAGCACCATCAGCGCCTATATCCAGTCACTCTACATCGCGGGCTGGGCCGCCGGCGGTTTTTTCTGGGGATTCATCAGTGACAAGATCGGGCGGGTAAAAGCCCTGGCCCTTTCCGTGGGACTCTTTGGCTTATTCACCTTTGCCATTTCATTCGCCCCCTCCTGGGAATATGTGGTCCTGCTGAGGTTGTTGTCCGGCCTTGCTGTTGGCGGCATTCTCGTGATCACCCCCACCCTGCTCTTCGAGATCTGGCCGGCCAGTACCAGGGCCGTTGTCATTGGAATTGATTCCATAGGTTTCCCTGTCGGAATTTTTTCATCCGGATTGGTTACGGTACTCGTGACGAACTGGCGGGACGCCTTTCTTGCCGGCCTGTTGCCGCTGGCTCTTGGAATTGTTGCATTGCTGATATTGAAAGAGTCAGACCGTTGGAAACATTCCGCGACCAACGCGGGAAATGAGCCCGCGACACATCGTGATAGAACAAATCTGATAAAAGGATCGATCATCTTTGGATCAATGCTGATCGGTTTATGGGGCATGTTCTCGTGGATTCCAACGTGGGTCCAAAGTCTGCTCGAGACTTCAGATGGACAAAACGAACGAGGTATCGCCATGATGCTTCTTGGTATTGGCGGCCTCGCCGGAGGGTTTATTTCCGGCTGGGTGTCAAAGGCCCTCGGCGTCAGGCGTGCGATGATGCTCTGCTTTGGCGGATGTGTGGTGATATCGATGCTGCTTTTTGGATTGAACCGCACATTTTCAAACGTGATCTACGTCGAACTTGCGCTCCTCTCGTTCTTCTTTGGAATTAGCCAGGGCTTGCTTTCCATCTACATTCCACAACTTTTTCCCGTAAGGATACGAGGGACGTTCACGGGTATATGCTTTAATATCGGAAGGATCGTGACTGCGGTTGCCATATTTTTTGTTGGCGTTCTCGTCACATTTTTTGGCGGATACGGCAATACGCTGCTCGCCTTTACCGGAATTTTTGTTATTGGCTTTTTAACCATGGTGTTATCGAAGAATACTAAAACCTAAGATCAAATATGGCCCATATCGCAGTACCGGAAGGTGTTCCGGGAATTAGGAGTCTGGCGATGTTCAGACCGGAAACCGGCAAACATCTCTACCAGCTTGCACAGGTTTTGTTGCGAGACCCGTCGCCGCTCAGTCCCGCCGAAAGGGAGCTTATCGCGGCCCATGTCTCCGCCCGGAACGCGTGTGTGTTCTGCATGAGCAGTCATGCGGCAGCCGCCCGCGAGCTTTACAGGGATGAACGCGACGTCGTGGATTGTGTGATTCATGGTAAAGATCATCCGGGCTTGTCCCTGAAAATGAAGGCGCTGTTGAATATAGCGGGCAAGGTGCAGCAAAGCGGGAAACTTGTGTCAGCCGATGATGTCGCCGAAGCGAGGAAGCACGGCGCGGAAGACCGTGACATTCACGACACTGTCCTGATCGCAGCGACCTTCTCGATGTTCAATCGATACGTTGACGGCCTTGCATCATTCACGCCCGAGGATCCGGCCGCGTATGAACCCATGGGGAAACGCCTTGCCGCCGTTGGATATGTTTTACCACAAGAACAAAAAGAATAATGGCACACATCAATTTACCGGAAGGGCTGCCGGGAATCAGGGGCCCAATGGCATTCAGACCTGAGACAGCGAAGCCGCTCAACGAACTCGCGGAAGTTTTACTTCGCAGCGAGAACACGCTCACGCGCGGTGAACGGGAAGTTATTGCAACGTATGTGTCCTATCTAAACGATTGTTTCTTTTGCCAGAACGCGCATGGCGGGCTTGCACAGCACTACCTCGGATGCGACCTCGAACAAATGGATAACATCAAGGCGAACCCGGAAAGCGCGCCCCTACCGGACAAGTTAAAAGCGCTCCTCGGGATTGCCGCAAGTACTCAAAAAGGCGGGAAACATGTTACCGCCGAGCAAATCGAGCGGGCCAAGGCGTCCGGCGCAAGCGACCAGGAAATTCATGATACCGTGCTGATTGCGGCTGCGTTTTGCATG
Source organism: uncultured Roseivirgaceae bacterium (assembly GCA_964551035.1). Classification (GTDB taxonomy): domain Bacteria; phylum Bacteroidota; class Bacteroidia; order Cytophagales; family Cyclobacteriaceae; genus Chryseosolibacter. The sequence goes on from CAZKBK010000026.1 coordinate 33,051, forward strand.
TTCAATCGCTATGTCGACGGCCTCGGGACCTGGGCCCCGGAGGATCGCATGTTTTATGTTAACCGCGCCAAAGCCAGGGCCGCGGAAGGCTACGCCAATTACAACCCCTATAATTGATGAAAGTTCTGTTTTACATCGGCCTCGGTTGCCTTGCCGTCTTCGAAGTCTTGAACGTCTACTTTATCATGCCGCTGCCCGGCAGCCAACAAATGGACGTAGTTGACTTCGCTTATTTCATCTATAGCTATCGGTGGGTATTTCGGATCGCGTTTGTCCTGATGGTCCTCGCCGGATCTTTTTCGGCGCTGCGAACGCGGAGCTTATGGATTCCGCTCGCGGCCGTCGTGCCGGTTCTTGCCATTGTCTATGCGTTCAATTTCAAAATGACGGCAGATCGAATGTTTCTACAGCCGGAGACCCTGACTTTCAAATCAAGAGCCGAAAATGCGCTGACGGACAGCAGCCTCGTCATCGCCGTAAGTCATAACTTCCGCGCAAAAGCCTACCCGGTACGTTACATTCAATACCATCACCAGGTACGGGATACCATCGCCGGCAGGGCCATCATGGTTACGTATTGCAACGTCTGCAGGACAGGACGGGTATTCGAGCCCATGGTGGACGGAAAGCCGGAAAAGTTCAGGCTGGTAGGAATGGACCATTTCAATGCCATGTTCGAAGATGAAACCACCGGGAGTTGGTGGCGTCAGGCTACCGGCGAGGCGATCACCGGGCCGTTGAAAGGGAAGGCATTACCGGAAGTTGCATCGAATCAGTATACGTTGAACAAGTTCTTTTCCCTCTATCCTTTCGGGGAAGTCATGCAGGCAGAAACCGTTTCCAAAGAAAGCTACGACACGCTGGGGCGTTTTGAAAAAGGCAAAAGTGAAAGTGATCTGACCAGGACAGATTCGGCTTCCTGGAACGATAAATCATGGGTTGTGGGCGTTGTTGCTGACAACGATACCAAGGCGTACGACTGGAATGACCTGAAAGAAAGGCGGGTAATCAACGACCGGGTCGGATCGACACCCGTGGTCCTTGCGGTGGCGTCGGACGACCAGAGTTTCGCCGCCTTCCGGCGAAATGAGGGCGAGGAGTTCCATCTCAGCAATGATTCGCTTATCAGCATGGAGCGGAAATTCGACCTAGCGGGCCGCGGAGAAAACGGCATCAGGGCACTGGCGCTGCGAAGTTACCAGGAATTCTGGCATAGCTGGAAGCAATTCCATCCGGCCACGGAAGTGTACAGGTAGTCGAACTCAAGAGCCGGGAGGAAGTTGCGTTACGAGGCCCGACGCACATTTGGAGAGACTTTATGCGAGGGTAGTCCTGAAGTTCGGGATGCTGGCGTCGAATAATGGGATGATCGGGTAGCTAAGCCGGATACACCTTATGTGGTTCGTGTTCTTCGAAGGGGACGTGCTCCACCACAGAGGATTTTGACGGTCAATCAATCGTCCATGCACGGGAGCAAAAAAGAACCCATCTCTAAAATTGAGATGGGTTCCAGATATTTGTCGAAGAAAGGGGTGCGTTATGATTCAGGCACAAATACCCACGTCCAACCCGTTCCTGCGCTATTGGTGCCGGTGTGAAGAACAAGTCTATCGGAAGTCAGTTCAACAATGGTGTATTCACCGGCAGCGTTGCCACTACCTTGCTCTGATGCACCCAATATATTGATGCCACCTCCAACGTAAAGCTTGCTAAAGCTCGAGTTGAACCTGAACGTGCCTTTCGTGCCCGCATCGCCGTCGTTGGCGTAGGTGGTCAAATTTGCAGCGCCATTCAAGTCAAAAACCATCTTGCCGCCGACATCCGCCGGGGGGCAGCAAGTGCCGCCGGCATTCCACCATAAGCCCCATGGATTGGCGGGGTCGGACATGAACCACCACTGTCCATCATCACCCCCCTGGCCGTCGAATACCCACGTCTTTCCCTCAAGGTTTTCCCCTACCAGGTCATAGAATGGATCATCGACGGGATTGTCCGTCACCTGCACATTGACTTGTACAGTCTTGGTAACGTACTCGCGATTAGACGGATCCCCGCCCGAAATCAGAGGCGTTGCGACATAGTAAGTAAATTCAAGGTCACCAATAAACGGGCTGATAAAGGATACTTCATTGGTGTACGCCTTGTCGAGTTTGTAATCCCAATAGCCATATACTCCCGGCGTGGTCATTTTGAGCGTCAGACCATTGCCGGTACCGTTGGAGGACTGAACGACCTCCACTTGAATGTCCTCGGGCCGGAAGGTATTTTCCAATATCTCCCGGTCTTCGATCGGGTTACAGGCGCTCATGAATACCATCGCACCTGCCACCGCCAACGTTGTTATATTCTTAATCGTTTTCATATCTGTTTACTTTTAAGGCCAGGCCAATAGTTACCAGCCGGGGTTTTGTTCATAGACATTATTCGACAGGCGGATCTCTGTTTCAGGAATAGAAACAAGCCCTTTGGTTTCCTCGCGGTAGTCGACCTGGTAGGTGGTCACACTGCCAGAATTCCCGACCTGAATAGCGTTATCGAAGAAGTTCCTGGAATCGTCGTTAACATCGCCCCACCGGACGAGATCGAACCAACGCAGACCCTCGAAAGCCAGTTCGTGCAAGCGCTCCTGTTTGAGTGCATCCAACGAATAGGCGACAGGTCCCAGGCCAGCCCTGTCTCTGACGAGGTTCATGTATTGGGCATCCTCCGTAAGTTCAGACAACATCAGCAAGACGTCGGCAAAACGCATATAGTAAAAGTCTTGGGCGTGCCGCAACTGCATGTCCGTATTAGGCCAACCATAGATGTAGTTGAACAATCCCTTCATCCCGGTGCCGTCGTCAAACTCCAGGTGCATGTATTTCTTGTTGAAGAGCCCTGTTTCGTGGTCGCCTTTATCTCCGGCATAGCCGGCTGTCCCTTCCTCTGCCACGCCTGTCCGGACTACGGATCCCAGTTTTCTCGGGTCGGCATCATCCCACTGGTTAAAGAAGTCGGTATGAACGGTTCCCCATCCCCATCCTTCGCCGAAAGGCGTAAGGCCCGAGTTGCCCCGGAGGCCCATAAACAAGCTCATGCGATTGGTTGTCCTTTGTCCCAGGGTCCAGCCCCAGTCTGCGAATGTATAACGCAGCGCAAACATCACTTCGGTGTTGCCAGTACCAACGGTGGAATTGAAACCGTCCTGGCCAGCCCATTGCAGCCCTTCGTCAGCCGCCCACTGGTATACGGTGGTGCCGGCAGTGTGGTTAATCTGGCTGTAGGGCCACAGGTTGCGGAAGTCGTCCAGCATTTGATAGCCGCTGTTGTTCACACAGTCGGTCAACTCATTGATGACATCCTGTTTGGTGATGGTTCCGCCATCAGGCAGGGTGAATTCGGTCGTGGCCTGTCCTTCGATGTTGGTCATGTAGCCTGTGTAAAACAAGTACACGCGCGCCAGATAGGCCTGCGCTACCCAATGATTGGTATGGCCGTACTCCGAAAGCGGAATGGCAGCGGGATCGATCGCTGGCATAAGGTCAATAGCCAGCTTCAGGTCTGCAGCAATTTGCCCATAGGTTTCTGTAAACGTTGCACGAGGCAGATCCCGGGGCGTGGATGTAGAGGTGATCAGCGGCATGCCGCCGAAAAACTTTGCCGCCCGGAAGAGCAGAAAGCCGCGCATAAAGTACATCTCACCCAAAATTTGGTTTTTATACTCCTGGACGGCCGCTTCACTGCCGAAATCAGCCGAAAGATCGGCGTCTGAAATCTTTTCTATGATTGTATTGGCCCGGAATATACCGTTGTAAGTTTCCACCCAAAGATCCCTGTACGTATCATCGTTGGGGTCAACAAAATTATCTACATTCTTTGCGCCCTGATCGTCCGGGCCGCCACCACCCAGCATGGTGTCGTCCAGCAGGGAGGCGGATATGTGCTCGTCGGCGAACACATTTCCACCGCTTATGTACAAGCTATTGTACACGCCTCCGAGCGCAGCGTCAAAATCAGCCTTGGTCTTGTAAAAGGTATCTGTATTTGACCCGAATTTATTCGTCATGTCCAGGAACGAGTCGTCGCACCCTGCCATTGCCAAGAGCAACATGGCTCCCACTATATGTTTTATTCTTTTCATAGTATTCATGTTCAATGCGTTAGAACGATAGATTTACACCCAACATCACCGTACGCGGTAAGGGATACAGGCCGAGATCGATGCCCGATGCCCACTGCATGGTGTCGGCACCACCCCAGGTTACTTCGGGATCCATTCCCTCATACTTGGTAAAGGTATAGAGGTTGTTTACCGTCATGTACACCTGGGCGCCTCTGAACACGCCAAGCCTGCGTGCGAGGGTCCCGAAGTCGTACCCAACGGTCAGGTTATTGATGCGCAGGAAGTCGGCATCATGCATGTAAATATCCGAGATGAACTGCTGGTTACGGTGCGACACCGAACTGAGGCGCGGCAGGCGGTTGGAGGTGCCCTCTCCATGCCACCGCCCGAAGATCTCCGTCGTGTAGTTTTGATCGAACTGGTCGGAGAACGAACGGTATGACCGCATAACCTGATGCCCAAACTTGCCGGCCAGGGTCATGTTGGCGTATATCCCTTTCCAGGATGCATTGAGTTGAATACCCAATTCGAGATCAGGGATAGGGTTGCCAAGCATGACCTTGTCTTCGTCATCAATGATTCCGTCATTGTTCTGGTCCACGAACCGCACATCGCCGGGGCGTATCGCGTTCAGGCCTTCCGTCCCGCCCTGAGGAAACTCCATCGGTTGGCCTTCCGGACCTACATAAGCGTCCGCTTCAGCCTGGTTTTGAATGATCCCGGCCGTCTGAAAACCATAGAAATAGCCAATGGGCATTCCTACTTCAACCCGCGAAACAAAGGAAGTTCCTTGCGACAAAATATGAGCATCACCATTGATAATACCCTCAGCGTTCGCCAAACGTACCACTTCATTTTTCACGGTAGCCCCGCTTACGATTACGCCATATTTGAGATCTCCCATTTGATCGTTCCATCCCAGGGCAACCTCAATGCCCGTGTTTTTCACGTCACCGCCATTGATCCACGGTGCATCGGCTCCGGTGGTACCCTGCACGGGCGCCTGCACCAGCCAATCTTTGGTGAGTTTCTGATACCAGTCAAACGTCAGTGACAGCTTGGAATTCATGAAAGCCGCATCCAGACCGATGTCTATCTGCTCCGAAGTTTCCCATCCAACGTCGGGATTAGGCGTATTCTGAGGGATGTATGTAAGCGAGGAAGTCAGCTTATCGCCACCAAAATAATAGCCCTGGCTGAGCGGTACAACATTCGTAAGATAGCGGAATGCACCGACGTCCTGATTACCATTCTGTCCCCAGCTTGCCCGCAGCTTACCAAAATCCACGATGTTGCTGAGTCCCGCCAGGAAAGCTTCCTCCATAAAGTTCCAGGCGCCGGAAACGGCGAAGAAATTGCCATACCGTTTGTGAGGCAAAAAGTTGCCCGACCCGTCTCGTCTCGCGGTAAAATCCGCCATGTATTTTTCCTGATAGTTGTAAGACAGCCGTCCCATGTAGGACATCAGGCCTCCGCCATTAGCAGCCCAGTCCCTGCCGCTGGCACCCACCTGCGCTTGCGAAGCCGGCGGTGAGGTATTGTCAAGAAACGCGTAATCCGGATCATTGTAGAGGGGATTTGCCCTGGTACCGCTGAGGTTGAAATTCAAAATGTCATGCCTGATCTGTTCGTTACCGACCAGAACCTGCACATTGTGCTCACCGAAGGACCGCTCATAAGAAATAGTATTCGTCCAGGTAGTGTTCGCGCCCTGGTATGCGGACTGACCGATACTTCTGGCCGCAGATTGTCTCTGGAATTGGGAACTTAAGGCATAGGAAGGCGCAAAAGACCGGCCCCAGCCGAACCAGGAATTGATACCAAATGAAGACCTGATCCGCAGGTTGTCAATCGGCTCCAATTCGCCATATACATTTCCGACGATGTTATTGCCTTTGCCCCAATTGAAATTATGGCGGTAAAACATTGTAGCAATCGGGTTGGCCTGGCCCAGGCTTATGCCCTCAAGTGTGGGCGCAAAACCGTATTCACTGGGCGAGCCGTCCCAATAGGCGGGCAGGAGCGGATTGATCACCAACGCGTCGTGCAGGTCGTTCCAATAGATATTCCCGGTACCCGTGCCCCGCGTTTGTGAGTTAGTATACGTGAAGTTTTCTCCAAGCTTAAGGATCTTCCTGTTACCTACTTTCACCAGGCTGATTTCCGTGTTGAGGCGAGCGGTGAGTCTCTTAAGACCGGCTCCGATGATGTCGCCGCCAATCATGCCCGCCTGGTCCAGGTAGGAGAAGCCGGCGCCGTAAACGATGTCTTCTCCGGCTCCTGTAATATTGAATGCGTGACTCTTGATCGGCGCGTCCTTCTGGGTAATTTCATCCACCCAGTCCGTTCCTTTCCATCCATTTTGCAACCTGTTCCAGATCTCGTCACCGTAAGCCGTTCCGGCGTCAGCAACCCCACCAACGTTGGCCGGGTTATTCAGCCAGCTATTGCCCTGAAGCACCGCTTGCCAGTCGGTAACGGGCAGTCCGTCGTTGGCGAGCCCTTCATCCATAATAAACATATACTCCTGAGCATTGAGCGCCGGGGGCTTTTTATAGATGTTTTGCACACCGTAGTATCCGTTGTAACTGATCTGAGTTGGCGATCCCTTTTTGCCCTTGCGCGTTGTGACAATCACTACGCCGTTAGCGCCACGCGACCCATAAATGGCGGCGGAAGCAGCGTCTTTCAACACATCAATCGACTCAATATCAGACGGGGCCAGGTAATTGATGTCGTTACCGACCGGAACCCCGTCTACAATATAGAGCGGATTCGAGTTTCCGATGGTGCCGATCCCGCGGATGCGCACCCTCGTGCCCGCCCCGGGTTGTCCGTTATTCCTCGATACACTAACACCGGGCGTGATCCCCTGAAGCGCTTCCATGGCACTGCTCGTGTTGAGCGCCTGGAGGTCTTCTCCATCCATGTGAAGGTTCGCACCCGTTAACAGGGCTTTCTTCTGCTCGCCGTACCCGATCACCACAACCTCCTGTAGCGCGCGGACATCGGGCGTCAGGTTCACGTCGATCACTGTGCGGGAACCAACGGCCTCTTCCCGGGCCTCGTACCCGATAAAACTGAAAATTAAAATGGAGTTATCGTTGACTCCACCCAACGTGTAAGCCCCTTCCGCGTCGGATACCGCCCCCGAGGCGGTTCCTTTGACTATCACATTTACACCAGGCAGCGGCAGCCCGGCTTCATCGACTACCTTCCCGGATACTGTGCGATCCTGGGCCAAGGCCATCGATGAGAAAAGACACAGCACCAGCGCTGTGCAACTCAACTTCTTGTACAGTTGTTTCATCATCATTCTTTGGGTTAGGTTAAGTAACGTTATCTGCACGTACGACCATCTGGATTCCGTTTGTGCAAAATCCAAAATAGAAATTTTAGCGATCCGGCCGCTGAATTATGCAACAAAACTTGCCGCAAACGTTTTCACAACCGATTGTCTAAACTTAGGGAAAGAATTACAAGTTGCGTTTACCGCCCAATCGGGCGCCGGATGCATAAGACTCGAAAATAGGCCGCGTTCACGGACACACGCAGAACCGCCTGGTTCGCCGGCGCCTCATGTTTCTGGTGATCGTATTCATGATGGTATCCCCCTGGAGGACGCGATCCGGAACGCTGGCGAATGCTGACTAATTCGCCCGTGCGATCCGCGCTATCTACAACAAGGCTTGGGAATCGCTTCCTACTCCATCCTCAGGCTCTTCACCGGATTCGCCAGCGCCGCCCTGATACTTTGATAGCTCACGGTTGCCAAAGCGATCAGTGCGCCGATCGAAGCGGCGACTACCAGCGTCCATACGCCAATATCCGCGCGATATGAAAATCCTTCCAACCAACGGCTCATGGCCAACCAACTCAACGGCAGGGCCACCACGATGGCGATGGCGACGAGTTTAAGAAAATCGACCGATAGGCTGTACGCGATGTGGCCGGTACTCGCACCCATTACTTTACGGATGCCGATCTCGCGCGAACGCCTTTCAGCGCTGAACGTCGCCAGTCCGAACAACCCCAGGCACGCAATGCAGAGCGACAACAGCGTGAACGTGACGAATATCCTTCCCAGCCGGAGCTCCGCCTTGTAGGTATCGTCGAAGGAGTCGTCCATGAAGTAATAGTTGAAGGGCTGCCCCGGGGCTACCTTGTTCCACAGTTGTCCGATGTTGGCGATGGCGTCCGCAAAATCACCAGCCTTCAACCGGATCAACATCTTATCCGCATTTTTGCCCAGCACCAGGCTCAGGGCATCAATGCTGTTGCGCATGGATTCGAAGTGAAAATTCTTTACCACGCCTACGACCGTCAGGTACTCCATGTTCTCTTTGTCGGCACGGTGGAAGTCGCTCGTCATGCGAAGGCCGATCGCCTCTTCCGGCGTTACGCCCAGCATCTTCACCGCCGATTCATTCAACAGCACGGCTGACGAATCCGCGCCGAACTTCCGGTCGAAGTTCCGGCCGGCAACGATCTCCAGGTCGAGCGTGGGAACGTAATTGAAGTCGATCAGCCACTCTGCTATGATGATGGCCTGCTCCGAGTTGAACACATCCGTGCCAATGGCGCCTTCGAGAAAGTACGTCGTCCCACTCCGCGCCGAGGGCGTGGGCAGAAAGCTGCTGAGCGAGACGTTTTCCACCTGACTCAATCGGTCGATCTCGTCACGCAAAGACCGGACCTGGTTGCCCGCGGCGTTGATGTCGTCGAGGATAAGTACCTGATCCTTTTGGAATCCGAGGTCCTTGTGGCGAATGAAGTTTACCTGTTTGTACACCACCAGGGTGCAGACGATCAGGAACAGCGAAACCGAAAACTGAAAAACCACCAGCGCATTTCGCACGCGTCCCCCACCGACACTTTCGCCGCCGCGCTTCAGGATCCGGGAAGGAATAAACCTGGACATGAAGAACGCCGGATACCCGCCGGAAGCCAGTCCCAGCAGGACACTGGCCGCCAACAGGATCAACCAGAAAAACGGGCTGGCGAATGGAATCGCGATCTCTTTTCCGGCAAGCCGATTAAAGAATGGCAGTGCCAGGGAAGCGAGGCCAATAGACAGCCCCAGCGAGAGCAGCGATATCACGGCCGACTCAATAAGAAATTGTTTGACGATGCCGAGCCGGTTCGAGCCCAGCGTTTTCCTGATTCCCACTTCTTTTGCGCGGGTGAGCGAATGCGCCGTAGAGAGGTTCATGAAATTCACGGATGCCAGTACAAGGAGGAATACGCCGATGAAGGCCATAATATATATGCGCTGGATGTCGCTGTTGGGGCTGAACTCGCCTTCGCGGTCGATGGAATGAAGGTGAATGTCCGTAAGGGCGGTGGCGTTGAAGCGCATGTAGTCGCCGGTCTGTTCTTCGTTTGCGCGCGCATTCTCCACCGTTAGTCCCGGCACGAACGTCATGGCCCACGGGATGAGATAGTTGTCTTTTACGGTGTTGAGAAAAGTCTGAAGGTCTGCGACGCTGGCGCCTGGGCGAAGTTTTACGAATGTGGGGAAGTACCATGTATTCCAGGCGAGCGTTTTTTCATCTTCATAACTGGTGAGCGAAATGAATACACTGTGATTTCTCAAAAAAGAATTGCGCGGAAGGTCTTTCATCACGCCGGTAACCAGAAACATTTTGTCATTATCGATCAGTACGCTTTTCCCCAACGCTTTTTCCCCGCCAAAGTGGCGCCTGACAGCGGACTCTGTTAACACCAGCGTATTCGGTTCCCTGAGCGCCGTGCGCGGATTGCCTTCGAGAAGTTCCAGGCCGAACATCGTGAAGAATGAACTGTCTACCGCGGTTACATGCCGCTCCTTCACGTTAAGTGCAGTGCCTGTCGGGCGCATGAGCACGCCGTCCACCTTTCTGAAGCGGGTCACCAGTTCAACCTGGGGACAGTCTTCTTTCAGTGCACCACCCATGGGCCCCGGCGCGCAGGCATACCAACTGCGCTCGCCGTGCGTGCTGTTGTCGATGTTGATGCGATGGATCCGGTCGGCGTCGGCAAACATCCGGTCGAAGGTCAGCTCGTCATGGATAAACAGCGCGATGAGGAGTCCCCCTGATATGCCGAGGGCAAGGCCGAAGGTATTGAGGAATGTAAAGAAGGGTTGTTTGGTGAGGTTCCGGGAAGCGATCCTCAGATAGCTGCCGAGCATGGAATGCCGCCACGAAAGGAAATGTTTACGCGCGGGCCTGACATTTTGAAATGCTTCGCGGGCAACTTCCGGAATTTCTCCGAATTCGTTCACGGCGCGCTTAAAAGCCTCCCGCTCTGAAAGGCCTTCCGCGACAAGGTCGTCGATGTGGTCCCTGAGGTGCAGTTCCATTTCCCGTAGCGACCCGTGGTCGAATGCGCCGTATTTTCTAAACTGCTTAAGCCACGCACTGATTTCCTTTTCAAGATCAAACATATGTTTATCCGTTGGTTGAGTTTGTATCCCATATCGCATGGAGCACCGCCGTCACCTGCTGCCATTGCTCCTGCTCGGCAATCAGCGCCTTCTTTCCCAATGCGGTGATCGCATAGTATTTCCGCGGCTTCGAATTCTTCTCCATGACCCAGTCGGACGCAACCAACCCTTCCTTCTCAAGGCGGTGCAATACCGGGTACAGCATGCCATCGGAATAGGCGATTCTGCCGCCCGATAGTTCTTTGATCTTTTTGATGATGAGGTAGCCATAGCTGTTGCCGCCCCGCAGGATTCCGAGGATCATGGGTTTGGTCGAGGCGGCGGTCAGGTTCTTGGAGATCATGGTTTAATGCCGGAAAATTGAACTTTGCTGTACAATATACATAGAATACCAAAGTATAACGGATAATTAGCATGGAGGTTGCCGTTTTCTATTTTATTTAGATTCCTTCTAAACAAATGTCAATTCTGTCTATATTTGTCCGTCCAATCAGGCTTAATGAACAAACTGCTCACAACCCACGTCGGTATCACCTTCGATAAAAAGCGGGGTAAATTCGTTCTCAGCCTGGACGGAAGGGAGATTCGCCAAAACGTTTGCGAATTCATTCAAACCATCAGTTTCCTGGTGGGCAAAGACGTGGAGGAGCACATCATGAATACCGGCAGCGACTACGATTACGTACGCCTGCCCGTTACCGCCGCCGGCACGGTGCTCACACTCGACCTGAGGCAATTCATCGCCGTTCGCGAAGCCTATCAGCACCAATTGTTCCTCCTGAAGCTGGAAGACATGCTGATGAGGAAAGGTATTCGCCCCACCAGGCTTTTTTAGACTTATTTCAAATTGCCGCCGCCTGTGCGCATTCGCGTGAGCAACCCAAAGCGATTGCGTATTTTTGGCTTAATTCTTTTACACCGATTCGGCTTATGAAAACATCCGTCATACGACTCAAGACCTCCCTGCAGGACAGCATTCATGAAATGCTCAATAACCAGATTGCCATGGAAGCCCATTCTTCTTCAAGCTATCTGGCGATGTCGGCATGGTGTTACACGCAGGGCCTTAATGGCAGCGGCGATTTTTTCAAGAAGCAATCGCACGAAGAACGCCACCACATGCTGAAGATCTTCGACTACCTCGTCGATGCCGGAGGCCAACCCGTTTCACCGGAAGTAACGAACATCGAACACAGCTTCGAAGGACTTCGCGATGTGCTGGTGAAAGCCTTGGACCAGGAAATTGCGATCACGCAAAGCTTCAACAACATCACGGACCATTGCCACAAGGTAAAAGACTACCAGACTGCCAGGTTTCTTCACTGGTTCCTCAGCGAGCAGCTCGAAGAAGAACAGCAGGCGCGCCGTTGCATAGAGCTGTTTGACCTCATTGGCACGGAAGACGGCGGTTTATTCCGTATCGACAAGGAGATCATTCGGCTGAAATCCGCCGACATGACCCAGCACGTCCCGAAGACGGTCTAGTACCCGGAACAGTAGATTCTTTTTTAACCGTCAGGTTCCTGCGCGACAGATGGCCTCGGCAAGCGTGGCCACCGGGTGTTACGTGTGTGCGTCCTTCAAAGCTGTAAACTAATTTCTTCGCCCTTCCGGAATATTTCCTATATTTGTTCTACAATTTAGTATCAATAGACATGATTGAAACACGCTTGGGGGAATTCGAGGAAGTAATCCTCCTCCTCGTAGGGATACTCGGCGAGGAGGCTTATGCCTTCCGGATCGCCGAGGAATTTGAATCCCAGACGAAAAGACCCGTGTCGATAGGCGCTGTCCATTCCACCCTGGTGCGGCTGGAAGACAAGGGTTTTCTCAACTCCAAAGTGGGCAAATCGACAGCCATACGCGGCGGCAGAAGGAAGCGTATTTTCAACATCACCGCCTACGGCAAACGCGTGCTTCAGGAAGCAAGGGATTTCAGGATCGCCCTTTGGAACCAATACCCGGCCTTTAGCAAATAAGGCAACATGGACAACTGAAATCTACATGGGAATATCAACGATGAACTAAACGCGTTACAAATCGATGGCCACCCGCCCTCCCCAACTCGCCCGCCGTTTCCTGATCCGCTTCCTTCGTCATGATCTTGCCGAAGAAGTGCTGGGAGACCTGGAAGAAAAGTTCTACACCACCATAAAGGACAAGTCTCTATTCAGGGCCCGACTGAACTACTGGTACCAGGTGGTGAATTACCTGCGGCCCTTTGCCATCAGAAGATCACGTTCCCGTTATTCAAATCACAACGTTATGATTGGAAACTACCTCAAAATCAGCCTGAGAAGCATGCGCGCGGAAAAAGGCTATTCTTCCATCAAGATCGGAGGCTTTGCACTCGGGATGGCCGCATGCATCCTTATCGCCTTATTTGTGAGGGATGAACTTCGCTACGACACCCACTATCCCGACGCGCACAGGATTTACCGGGTGATCGGGGTCTATAACGACGCCGGCGAGGTGGTAAAGGGCGTGCATTTCCAGCCGCCGTTTGCCCAGGCGCTGGCCGACGATTTCATCGAAATCGAAAAGGCCGGTCGTTACAATAACGGGACGCTTTTCGGTGCTGCGGATGCCCAGGTGAGACGCGCGGATTGGTCGGAAAATCTGTATGAAGACCGCATTGTCTATATCGACCAGGAACTCGTCGACATTTTCGGGTTGCCGTTTATTCACGGGAATCCGTCGAAAGCATTGTCCGAGCCGTATTCCATCATCCTCACGCAAAAGAAAGCGGAGAAGTACTTTCCGGATGAGAACCCGCTGGGCAAAAGTCTCATTATCAACGATGACAAAGAACATCCATATACCGTTGGCGGTGTGATCGCGGACCTTCCCGCGACATCGCACTTGCAATTCGATCTTTTTCTCACGCTCAGCGGAAAGGAATTCTGGGAAGGTGAGCAAACGTCGTGGTGTTGCTCGAACTACCCGACCTACGTGCTGGTAAAAGAGGGCACTCGTATCCCTGACCTTGCGGAGAAAATGACGAAGGGCGTCATCGAAAAGTATATCCTCCCGCTTCTGATCGAGGAGGGCCGCACGGATGCAAGAGAGGTCGTAAAGAAATCGTATCTCGAACTCCAGCCCGTCACGGATATTCATCTGTACTCCGAAGGTATCCACGACGGCGGCCTTTCCCATGGCGACATTCGTTTTGTGTGGCTCTTCGGTTCGGTAGGGGTGTTCATTGTGGTCATTGCCTGCATCAATTTCATCAACCTGTCAACAGCCCGGTCAGCGAACCGGGCACGCGAAGTTGGGGTGCGGAAGGTTGTGGGATCGTCGCGGCGCAGCCTGGTCAAACAGTTTCTGGTGGAGGCGTTGGTGTACAGCGTCTTTTCGTTCGCGATCGGGGTACTCATCGCGGCCTTGCTCCTCCCCTGGTTCAATACCCTGGCGGGGAAATCGCTGGTAATGCCCTGGGGTGAATGGTGGTTCCTTCCGATGATAGGCCTCGCCGCGATCGCAGTAGGCATCCTGGCTGGCCTTTACCCATCGTTCTACCTCTCTTCGTTCAAACCGATCCAGATCCTGAAGGGTAAACTGGCCCGGGGGAGCAGGAACTCCTCCCTGCGCAGCACGCTCGTGGTGTTTCAGTTCACAACATCCATCATTCTGATTGTGGCCACGTTTATCATTTTCCGCCAAATGGATTTCATCCTCAACAAGAAACTCGGTTTTGACAAGGACCATGTCCTTTTCCTCCAGGGCACGCACGTGCTCAAGGATAAGGTGGCTACATTCAAGAACGAGCTCGAAGCGTTGTCCGTTGTTGAAAGTGCATCCATCGGCGACTACCTGCCCGTTACCGGCACAAAGCGCAATGGCAACGAGTTCTTCATCGATGGCCACGACAAGATCGATAAGCCGGTGTCCGGGCAATTTTGGGTTATCGACGAAGATTACTTGCAAACGATGGGCATAAAGCTGGTCGCGGGAAGAAACTTTGACGATGAACTGGCCTCCGACAGCGAGGCGGTGATCATCAACCAGACCATGGCGGAAAAACTGAACCTTGAAGATCCCGTGGGCTCGCGCATCATGAACTGGCAGGGCTACAACGTCATCGGCGTAGTCGAGGACTTCCATTTTGAATCGCTCAAGGCCGACATCGAGCCCCTGGCGTTGAGGCTCGGCCGCAGCAGCAGTATTGTTTCGGTCAAATTGAAAGCGGGTGACGTTGGCAAAGCCGTAGAGTCGGTCACAGCGCTTTGGAAGAAGTTTGCGCCTCACCAGCCCGTGCGGTATTCCTTTCTCGACCAGGACTATGCGCGGATGTATGAAGATGTAAAGCGCATGGGCCGGATATTCACCAGTTGCGCGATGCTGGCCATCGCTGTCGCTTGCCTCGGCCTTTTCGGCCTTTCCGCATTCATGGCTGAACAACGCAACAAGGAGATCAGCATCCGCCTTGTGCTCGGTGCGTCGGTGAACAACATCCTCCGCCTGCTTACTCAGAACTTTCTCTCGCTGGTATTGATTTCACTCGTCATCGCCTCCCCGATAGCGTGGTGCCTGATGCAAAATTGGCTGGAAGACTACGCTTACAGGATCGAAGTTACCTGGGATATCTTTGCGCAGGCAGGTGCCATAGCCGTGGTTATCGCCGTTGCCACCATAAGCTATCAGTCTGTGCGCACGGCGTTGATGAATCCGGTAGATAGCCTGCGTTCGGAATAGCCGGGTTTGCGAAAGCCCGACACGTCGCGGATTCACAAGCAGCCACAAAGTTCATCGTCAATTAACCAACTCCGACCGGTAACCATGCCTACGCTTCGCTTCGGCAGGCAGGCTGGCAACCGGCGACCTGGCCTCATCTCACAAGCCTTTAAACTCCTAACTCCAAACTGTCCACCTTCTAATACGTCTTAAACTCAAAGGGTATGCTCACCATCTCGGCGTACTCCTGCCCGACATTCTCCATATCCTCATCCTCTTCCTGGAAGTACCACAAGACATTGGACCCGGGGATGTCGCCGAGCTTCAGCAGGATGTCCTGGATAAGTTTTGACGACGCTGTATTCATGTAGTCAAGCTTGATCACGAACCGCGTGGTGGCATTGGGCGCTTTGCTGTACTCGGCAAGCCATTCCATCGTCGGGCGAAAGAACTCGATCGAATCTTCGGGCAACGAGCGACCGGAAATCTCGAAGGTCCCGGACTGTTTGTCCAGCCTGATCTCAGGAGTTTCGTCCGTGCCGGCGATAAACAAGCTGTTCATGTTCCATGAAATTTTCCAAAGTCAAATTAGCAATTTCACGGGACAAATCAACGGAACAAACTCCGAACGATTCAATCTTCAAACCCCAAATTCCAACTTGCAAACTCCAACGGCAAACGGCGAACCCGAAACCGCCGGCCTCGAAAATCTTCCCGCTGCCCGACCACACCGCCCAACCCTAAATGCATCCCTCCTTCGCTTCGGTGGGCAAAACCAGGCAACTCCAAACTCCAAACCGACTCCCCCCGTCAACTCACCTTTTCCACATCGGCTTCGCTCCTCTCCTTCCTGGCCCGGGATCCCTTGGTAAAGGGAATCAGCATGGGCGCGGAACGCCGGTATTCCTTGTAGCTTTCGCCGAAGTATCCCACAAGGTCTCGTTCCTCGAGCTGGATTGCAACAAAGATGTACAGCGTGGTCATGACCGCGAAGAAAAGGTGCGCGGCCGTCATCAGCGGCGTGGCCCAAAATGCGATGATGAAGCCCAGGTAGAGGGGATGACGCACGTACTTGTAAAATGCCGGCGTACGGAACCCGAGGGGCTCGTATTTTTTTTCCACGGCAAAAAACCATACCTGACGCAAGCCAAAAAGGTCGAAGTGGTTGATCAGGAATGTGCTGACCAGCACGATGCCGAAACCCAACAAGCACAAGGCCTGCAGTGCGAACTGCAAGGCGGGAGACGCCACCTGCCAGATAACTCCGCCCATGGGTTGCCAGTAATAGAACAGGACGATGAGACATGCGCTGGCCAGCAGCACGTACGTGCTGCGTTCAATGGGTTCGGGCACGAGGCGTGTCCACCAACGCTTAAACCCCGGCCGCGCCATGACGCTGTGCTGGATGGCAAACAGCGACAACAACGCCGCGTTGACCAGCAGCGCATAGCCCAGGGGCGCCGCGGGAACGCTGTCGATGTGCTTGGGTACAACAAGGGCGCTGACGAAGCCCACCGCGTAGCAAAATGTGACGAAAAAAATCAGGTAGGCGGCAACGCCATACAGGAGAAAGAATACCTTTTTCATAATGGTTCAATTAGGTTGATTACGCACGGACGTCGCCTGGAGGCGCGTCCATTTTTTTGCCGCAAAGGTGGCGCGTCGGAACCGAAACAGGCTTGAAGAGCCGTTGCAAAACCTTCAAACTTTTTGATCCGGGATTGAAGTTATGTTGCAGATGTAGCTGAATACCGGTATCGGGACGGCGTTTCGATACCGCCGGGGCCGCAATACACTGTCAATTAAAACCCATCCGTTGTTCAAGGACGCGGAATTCCGGTTCGTCGTGCAGGAAAAAAAACTGGGGTTCAGTCATCAGCCAGGGCATCTCCATGTCGTGGGCGCGGTAGGCGGCGTTCAGCCAATGCAGGGTGGAAGCCTCGTCTTCAAGGGCGCCATAGATGACCGCAATAAAAAATGAGATCGAGGCCTTGTCGTCGCGTGTCAGCCGGTCTTTCAGCTCTGTGATGATCCGCCTGGCGGTGGCGCGTTCACCCGAGCGCGCGTAGGCTGCGCCCATCCACCCGAGCATCCGCGGATACCGGATTCCTTCAAGGGCCATCGCGCGTTCAAAGTAGCGGATCGCCTCTTCGTAGCGCTTTAGGTTGAGCAAAAGGAAACCGTGGGCGTCAAAGGTGTAGTAGTTGCTAAACATCTTCAAGCGGGACTCGGAGAAAGCGAGTGCCTCGGCCAGCCTGTCGTTATAGATGTACGACAGGATCATCCGGCTGTTCGGGTAGTACGGATATTTCTTGTCGAGGTGAGCGGCGTACCGCATGGCTTCCTCGTGCCGTGACATGAAGTTGAGATAGTCGACATAAAGGGCGAGTGCATCGGGATGATCGTTCCTGATGGCGCGGAGGTATTCCGCTTCGGCGCCCTCAAAATCCCAGTCGTGGTATAATTTGTAAAATGCGAGCAGCATGTGGGCTTCGTCAAGGCCGGGGTCGAGGGCAAGCGCCTTGTCGATGAACGGCTTTCCTTTTCGCAACGCCTCGATAGCGCCGTACTCCGCGCCCCAGATCGTGGCCAGCCCAATGTGACTGTTGGCCAGGAAAGCATACGCCCGCGCGTAGTTTGAATCAAGGGCGATGGCCCGGGAGAGTAATGCAATGGCCCTGTGGGCGCCGGCGTTCGTATAAGTACGGTACGCGTAGACGCCTTTCAGATAGAGGTCATACGCCTCGACGTTGTCGGTGTCATTCTTGGAGAGCCGGGATTCTTCCGCTGCGGAAAGTTTTGCGTTCAGTTCGTGCGCAACCTCGAGCGCAATCTCGCGCTGGATGGCAAACACATCCTTGAGCGTGCGCTGATAACCCTTCGCCCACACCAATGCTTCCGTTTCACCATCGACCAGGCGGACCTCGATCTTTACTTCTTCATCATTCCGCTGAATGGTACCCTCAAGCAGGGCCGCCACGCCCAGTTCCTTCGCGATCGTGCGGGCTGGCTTGGAGGAATTCCGGTACTGCTCGACGGTGGTACTGGAGATAACGCGCAGGTCCCCGACTTGCGACAAGCGTGTGCGGATGGCTTCAACAATGCCCTGGCTAAAGTACCGGTTGCCCGGGTCGTCGCTGAGATTTCTGAACGGAAGGATGGCGATGGACTTTCCGGAGACCGCCCCCTCTTCCCCGTTGCGCCAATAAAAGTAAAGCGCCGCCGAAACAGCGAGCAGTAAGATTCCGGCTAGCAGAAGTCTCGATATCCCCACCGGTCTGTGCTGCCCCGGCGACGTTCGCCGATGCGGCGCGTGGTCGTTGTGGGCGAGGCCGGCCCGGCTTTTCGCCTCCCCGGGAGGAACGCCATAGTATTCACTAAAACACTTGCTGAAGTAGGAGGCGCTGCCGAATCCAACCATGTCCGCGACTTCGGCCGCGGTGAGTTCCGCGGTCGTAAGCAATTCCATCGCGCGTTCCAACCTGAACTCCCGAATGAACCGGCTCACGGACTGGCCGGTAACGGTGTTGAGTTTGCGATGCAGTTGAGAGCGACTCATGCCCATGTTTCTCGACAACGCCTCTACGCCAAACTGCTCGTTGGTGAGGTTCGCTTCTACCTCACGCTTCAGCCTTTCCAGGAACGTATTTTCCGTTGTTGCCAGGGACTGCATAGGCGGTCGCTTTTTGGAAGCCGCGACACGACAAAGATAGGAAAATGAGTCTCAAGGTTCGCCGGTTTCCGGTTCGCCTCCACCAGAAGAAACAGGCCCCACGCATACGGGCTAAAGGGTTGGAGCCACCGTTACTCGACTATGGACAGGGTTCGGGTTGGCCGTTTAGGGTCCAGTAGGTCCGGATTCGCCTTCGCACACGGCGGATGCCATTTAACCTTCGGAAAATAGAAACTTCACAACTTTTCCGTACCTTCAAAAAAATATCCTAACATGAAGATCTCCGTTTCAGGACCGTTACCCCCTACCGCAGACCTGGTCACCGCCCTGAACAAAAAATTCGGTCCGCTTTATCGCTTTACAACGTACGGCCTGGGTAAACATAAGACCATCCTGGCGAGGAAGTCAGCGCTGGTGGGACTTCAGATCTCCGTTCGGGACGGAGAAGTTCATTTTCAGCCGTCTGTGCCATCGACCGCCGGCCCGGCCGTGTCGTTTATGATGTTCACGGAACTTGCCACATTGCTGATCCTCCCCGTCCTCATCATTTCAAGGGGTTTCACGAAAGATCCCTACCGGAAAATGGCAAAAGAGATCGGGTTCTTCCTGAGGGACGCCTACTAGGATCCTGTCGCCGGGTTCTGCCGGATTCGCGTTACTTCCACTTAAAAGCAAAGTACGTACAGGTTTCGTTCGTCGCGTTCCGTATGCCGTGGAACAGTCCGGAGTTGATGAAATAGAAATCCCCGGATGACCCGCTGTAATCCTTTCCGTCAATGGTCATTTCGGTATCGCCGGATATGACCAG
Organism: uncultured Roseivirgaceae bacterium; assembly: GCA_964551035.1. GTDB lineage: Bacteria > Bacteroidota > Bacteroidia > Cytophagales > Cyclobacteriaceae > Chryseosolibacter. The sequence continues at coordinate 52,735 of CAZKBK010000026.1, forward strand.
GATAATTTCGGTCTCATCGTGTTGGTGTGGTGCATGGCTTGCGCCGATCCTGTCTAACCGGGTAACATGCATTTCAAAGCGTTCACACATGGCCGTGGGCCGATCAAAGTAGGGCTTGCCGCCGCCACGCGCGCTTGGGATGAACGCCAGGGAGTCGGCGTTCACCATAAGGGTTCCACCCGATGCAAGGCCTCTTTGCATATCCATTTTCTTTTTGGAACGGTATCGCATCACATAGTACGTAAGGTTGCCGTCACCCACGTTCTCAACGGTGTGCACCTGCTGCGGCATCAACAGGATCACGCTACCCGGGCCAAGGATGGAAGTCTTCCCTTCAACCGTCGCCTTTAGCGTTCCCTCCCTGACGATGATACATTCTTCAACATCCTCATTGGTGTGCTGGGGCGATGCTTTTGCTCCCTTCAATTGCGTGGTCGCATGGATCTCCAGGTATTCAAAATGAGGAGAACAACCCTCCAGTATTTTCCGCGACGCCCGTTCTTCATCCGCTCCCAGCGTGATGTCAGCCCACTTGTATACACCGGGGCTCACCGGTTGCTGTTGTCCCATGGTGGCAAGGTAGGTGAGGCCTGCGAGAACACCGAAAACGATTTTCATAAGCTGGTTGCTAATAAGGTGAGAAAATATTCACTTGTCCGGCCATCATTCTTCCCGGAGTACAACCGTCGGGTTAACATTCGCACTGGCGATAACCTGCCGCACAATAACGACCAGGACAAACAAGGAGACGACCACCCAGGTGAGCAAGAGGTCGACGAAGCGAAAGGCAACCTTGAATTGAAACCCAGACAGCCAGGCATCCACAGCCAGGTATACCAGCGGGATCGAGACGACGATACCCACCAGGGTGACGGACCCGAAAGTTCTGCCCAGCAGGAGAAAAATATTGGTGACGGAGGCGCCGAAGACTTTGCGGATGCTGATCTCCTTGCGGGTTTCGGACGAAATAAACCCGATGAGCCCGACAAGTCCGATGCCGGTGATCGCAAGGGTCACCAGCGTAAAAGCGGTAATGATCTCGTTGCTGGCCTGTTCATTCTTCAACAGTTCGTTGAAGTCGTCGTTGAACACTGAATACTCGAAGGGTGTTTCGATCGCGGCGCTTTTCCAGGCACGCTGCGCTGCAGCGACAACCTCCCCCGGTGGAAGGTTTTGCGCCCGTGCAAACAGGTGTGGAGGCGCGGAATTTTCAAGTACCAAAAACACCGGAAGTATCGCGGAGTTAAACGACTGGTAATGGAAGTCGCGTACCACGCCGATCACTTCAAAGTCGCCCAGCCAGTAATTGACCTTTTTGCCGATTGCATCATCGAGGCCCAGTGCCACCATCGCCGCCTCGTTCATGATGATAGCCGTGGAGTCGCTGGGAAACGCGGGGTCAAAGTCCCGTCCCGCGAGCATTTCCATGCGCAGGGTCTCAACGAAGTCCCTGTCGACATAGTTATAGGCCGCGGTGATATTGATATCCGAACCGACCAGGGTGAACTGGGCCTTGTTCATGCTGCTGAGCAAAGGATAGAAACATCCACCCACCGATTGAAAGGCCGACTCCTCCTTCAGCTTCTGTTGGAAATCCGTCCAGTGACTGTAGGGTATGGCGTCAGGCCTGAAGAAGGAGACGAGGTCGTTCCGCTCGTAACCGAGGGGTTTGTTCCGGAGAAAGTGGACCTGGCGGAACGTTGTGATACAAAATGCCAGGAGGGTTACCGCCGTAACCAGTTGGACGGAAACCAGGACATTCCGCAAGCCGAAGGCACCGGGCCGTTCGCGCCTTACCCTGCCCTTCAGCACGGCGATGGTATTGAGGGAAGAAAGTCTGAACGCCGGGTAAAGGCCCGAGAGGACGCCCGTTATGATCCCGAAGAGAAGGATGGCGGCAATCGCGTAGTAGTTGGTAAACAGGCTGAGTTCAATGGAATAGTAGTCCGCGATGAAATTGCGCACCAACCACCAGGCGAGAAACGCGGAAAATACCGACGTGATCAAGGTGACCACGACGGCCTCGGAAAGGAACTGCAGGATCAGGGCTTTACGTCCCGTGCCGAGGGCTTTGCGCACGCCGATTTCCTTGCTCCGGCTCATCGACCGCGCGGTGGTCAGGTTGATATAATTTACGATGGTGATCACCAGCAAGCCCACGCCGACCATAAAAAATATCCGCGCATAGTTCCAGTTCCCGGATTGGATGATGTCGAATTCCAGACCGGCATCCCAATGCAAATCGCGGAAACGCTGTACCGGTGTAAAATAGCTGCGCGCGGCATCACGGTCGTTCTTTATCGCAAATGCACGGTCTACATTCTCCTGGACAACGGACAATTCCATCTCGCCGTCGGTGGCGAAATAGACGTGCAGCGTGTTTCCGGGAGACTTCCCTTCAATGAACTGACTTTCCCACCACGATCCCCGACCAGGCATGATAAAGTCAAAACGAAGCGATGAGTTCGCGGGAACATCCTCGAGCACGGCCGTCACGTTCAGCGCGAGCTGTTCATCGGGCAGTTTTTGCGTGACGGTTCTCCCCACGACGTCGGTGGTCCCGAAAAGTTTTTCCGCCACCGAGCGCGTGAGCACAAGCGAGTTGGGCGCATTCAACGCCGTTGACGGGTCACCCGCGATCACCGGGAAGTCGAACACCTTCAGAAAATCCTCGTCTGAGTAAAGCCCCCTGCCGTGGGTGAAAAGTTTGTCGTCGACTTTGAACAGCAGATCCTCATACACCGTAAAGAAAGCGGTCGAATGGAGAACGCCCGCGACATCCGTTTCGAGTTTATTGTCCCATTTGCCCTCGTTTAACGCGTAGTGCGTTTCCATTCCCCCGGAGGCGAACACGGTGGTCAACCGGTAGATCGACTCGTAGTTGCGATGGAACTTGTCGTAGCTGAGTTCACTGAACAAAAAAATGGCGAGGACGATCACGCTGGTGAAGCCGATGGTGAAGCCTGCCACATTGATCACGGAAAAGAACGTGTTCCTGCGAATCGTCCTTAGAAATACAGAGAGGAAGTGTCTGACCATGTTGTCCCGGTTTTAATCCGTTGAAATTAACGGTTCTTCCCAGGATACGCAATGGCGGGTTGTCTTGTTTCGGGTTCCTGTTCCCTGTTTGCTTAAGAACCCTGGTGGATACTGGAAATTTTATACATTTGTAATACTACTGAAGGCTATGATTTCTTTAAGACCCCGGCTCGTTGTGATCACATCTGTGCTGTTGGTGGGGACCTTGCTTCCATCCTACGCGCAAAAAGAAAATCAACTTATCTCGAAATTCCGTGCCGCCCTTTTGCGCGGCGCCGAAGACATTCCGGAGCCCGCCTTGATCATGAAAGGCAGGATAATAATGGGTAACGTGCCTTTCGAAGGCGCCATCTATTATCACAAGCCCAATAACCGGATGGAACTGACACTCCAGGGCATGACTTTCATCGCCTTTCAGAATGATACGATTCACTGGAGTTACGACCCAATAGCCGACGCTCACACCGTGATGTCGCGTTCAAAAGAAGAGGCTGAAGCGGAAACTGCCCGGGAATTGAGATTCGACTTCGCCTCGAAGGATTTGTTGCTTTATCGTGAGCGCGGACATAAACTCGCCTATAGCGGTGTCATCAAAATGGATTCGTTGGAAGTGCACGCACTGACGCTTACCACAAAAGAGGGATCGGTGCGGGAATTTTACCTGGACGCGCAGACCTACCTCATTTACAAGATCGTTGCCGAGGATGGGTACCGTATTTGGGCAAATTATGCCCAACACGGTGAATACGTTTATCCTGCCTACATGTTGTCGGAAGGCAGGGATGGGGAAGTGATGGAAATGGTAACGACGGAAATTCACGTTGATGCATCGATACCCGATTCTCTTTTCACCGTTCCCCAGGTTGCGATTGACGGAAGTCGGAAACGACAGACACACATCGATCGACTATTGACACGCGGAGATAGCCTCTATGACGTCCGGGACTACGCTGGCGCCCAGGATGCGTATCTCGAAGTCCTTGATCATGATCAGAACAACTACCGGGCCTACAACGGCATGGGATTGAGCAAGGTGCGGCAGGAGAAATATTATGAGGCGATCAGCGACTTCAACATCGCGCTCGGGATCGATCCAGCAGGAAGTCTTGCGATGAACAATCGTGGACTTGCTAAATTTTACCTTGGCGATAACAATGGAGCTATCGACGACTACAGCAGTGCGATAGAACTGGATTCAAGCTTTGTAAATGCCTACAAGAACCGGGGACTGATATATTTTCGGTCAAAGAAATACGACGAAGCTGCCGACGACTTTTCATCCGCATTAGCCTGGGCTCCTGACGATGGAGAGTTGCACTTCAGGTTTGCGGTGGCCATTGCACAGGCGGAGCGATACGATGAGGCAATTTTATCCTATAAGAAGGCACTCGCCCTGAACTACCGCACGGCGCAAGTTTATAACTACAAAGGGGTATCCCACTATAAGGGAAGACAATACGATAGCGCCGCCGTGTGCTTCAAGACCGCTTTGGAACTCGAGCCTGACCACTTGCAGTACCTTGAAAATTACGGGAACACGTTGTACAAACTGGAAGACTACAATTCGGCGAGAAAACAGTTTGAGCTATACAGAGCGTTGAAGGACGATAATGCGGAAATTCACAACCTCATCGGACTCTGTAAGTTCTATGACGAGGATTATCATGGCGCGATCGCTGATTTCACCCGGGGCATAGACATCAATCCCAAAGCGGCTGTTTACTTCGATAACCGGGCAGCGGCAAAGGAACGGATAGAGGACTATGAAGGTGCGATAAGCGATTATTCCAGGTCAATTGCGCTCTACCCGAACGATCCTGAAGTGTTTTACAAGCGCGGCCTCATCAAAATTCACACTTCCAGGAAAATGGAGGGCTGCATGGACCTGGGAACGGCAAATGAGATGGAATACGAACCAGCCAGAGAAGCAATCATGAAGAACTGCGGGCAGTGACCTGAGCACGGTCTCCAAACGTGACCGACCTGCGCGTCCATCCCCAAATAAAAAAAGGCCGCTCTTTCGAACGACCTCTTCCTTAACACTCCAAACCATTTTAGTTATAGCCGGGATTTTGTTCGTACAAGCCCACCTTCACGTCCATCTGACTGAAAGGAATCGGATAGATCACGTGGTTGATATCCAGCGCGTCCGGCATCTGGTTTTGCTCGTCTCCTTCAACAAGCCAGTTGTCCATGACGGTTTTCACCAGCCCTGAGCGGACCAGGTCGTGCCATCTCAGTCCTTCCCCGGCAAATTCGCGGCGGCGTTCTTCCATGAGTTGCTCATAGGTCACGTTGGAGACCGTGGGTATTCCGGCGCGGGTGCGCACGTCGTTCACGATCGCATCCACTTCGCCCTGAGCGCCGCCCGCCTTGAGGAGCGCTTCGGCGCGCATCATCAGCACGTCGGTATAACGGATCACGGGAAAATTCGTGTCGAAGTTGAAACGGTCCAGGATGCCCATGGCATGGTTCAGGTCGAGGAACTTCGAGACAAAAGGATTTGCCTGGAACACCCCGGTTCCATTAATCCACCCGTCGGTCATGAATGCCGCCCGTCGCAAGTCGCTAAGGTTGGTTGTATCGAAGGAGGTGACCAGGTCAAAAGACACCTCTTTGCTCGCATCCGGCGCCACACCGCCCGCGAATGGGATTCCCATATCCTGCCCGTAGTACTGGGGGTACATCAACGCCGGGTATTCGCTGCCCGCGCCGCCGGAAGCCAGCTGAACGTCGAATACGATATCGGGGTTGTTCTCGTTATCGTAGGAAAATATCGATGCATAGTCATCAACCCACGCGTAGGGACCGTTGTTCACGATGTCGTCCAGCAGCGTTAGCGCTTCGTCGTATTCGTCGGAATTCAGACCGGGGCCCTGGATGCCGTAGTCCGGACCCGACCGCGTGAGGTACACGCGCGCCAACAAGGCCTTTGCCGCCCACGAAGTGGCACGGCCCACGTCGGCCGCGGCGTAGGTATCCGGTAGCTTGGCAATGGCGTCCATCAGGTCCGGGATGATGAGTCCGTCGTACACTTGCGCCGGTGTGCTCCGGCCGAGAGACAGCCCCTCGTTCGGCGAGATGGTCCTGTCGACGAGCGGTACACCCCCGAACGTGCGAACGAGGTCGAAATAGTACAACGCCCGGAGGAACCGCGCTTCCCCCACGTACTGGTTGTACCGCGCGTCATCGCCAATCAGCTCCGGCGTGATCTTCTCCAAAACGGTATTTGCCCTTACAATGCCGGCGTAGTTTTCCGTCCACTGGTAACCCATGAAACCCGTTGTGGCCAACGTGGTGACAAAGTTGTTGATGTTGGTGTGGTCGCGGGCAACAACACCGGGTGAGTAAATGTTGTCAGACCGTACCTCGAACAAATCGAACTGGCGTTGCGGATAAGTTCTCAGCGTGCTGTATACACCGGCAATGGCCAGGTCGAAGTCGGCCGCATTGCGGTAGTAGCCATTAGCGCCGACGTTGGAGATCGGGGCCTGGTCCAACACGTCTTCGCAGGCGCCCAACGCGAAGACCAGCGTCACAATCAGGGTTGAACGGAAAATATGCTTTCTCATGGTTGTCAGTTTTAGGATGATCATAACTTGAGGTTAAGGCCGAAAATGAGTGCCTTGGGAATCGGCGCGGCGCCATAGTCGTCACCTTCCCGGTTAACGGCCTCGGGATTCCACCCGCCATCGTACTTGTCTGATCCGAAGTAGTTCTCCAGCGTCATGTAAACACGAAGACCGCTGATACCGTTGGTTTTGATAAGACTGCCGAGATCGTATCCCAGCGTGATGTTCCGTACCCTTACATAGTCGGAAGCGTATAGCCAGTCTGTGTTTTTTATCCGGCCGAAATTTCCCATGGCCCGGCCTTTCAAACCTGCGCCCGGGTCCTCCGCGCTTCTCCATCGGTCGGCCCACAACCCCAGCCTGTTTTCGTTGTAGCCCATGGAGGTCCTGTCAACGGCACGGCCATAGAGGGAATAGAGGTGACCACCCCACTGCCCCTGCACCAATATGTTGAGATCAAAGCCTTTGTACTGAAACGTGTTCGAAATACCCCAGGTGTGCGAAGGCAGCGGCTGTCCGGACAACACGCGGTCTTCGGGCCCGATAAAACCGTTGGGTTCTTCCAATACGCCGTCACCGTCGGTATCTGCCCACTGATCCACATACTTCGGATCACCTACCGTCTGATTTGCACCTAAGAGGGCCGCACCCGCGTCGATGTCCGCCTGGCTGAGGATGCCATCCTGCTGAACAAGGTACAGGGAGTAGGCGGGCTCTCCCACCCGCAAAATGTTGTGGTCGATATCCTCCGCGCCGCCGAGAATGTCTGAATTGTTGGGACCCAGCGCGAGTACTTTGTTCTCGTTGTGACTCAGGTTTAGGCTGGTCGTCCAACGGAGCGGCCCGGTAAAGTTGCGGGAGGTCACTTCCAGTTCCCAACCTTTGTTCTCCACCTCTCCAATGTTGGTCAGCGCCGAGGAAAAACCCGTTGACGACGGTATCGGAATGTTCAGCAACATGTTGCTGTTGACTTTCCTGTAATAGTCGGCGGAGAGATAGATCCGGTTTGCAAGCAGGCCGATGTCGGCGCCGACGTCAAGGGTCTCGGAATCTTCCCACGACAGGTCAGCGTTTGGAATATTGCTGGGCACGAGGCCACTGACCAGCGTCCCACCGCTACCCCCGAAGCTGTAGTTGGATCCGGCCATGAGTGCGATATGGCCATAATCGGCGATGCCCGCCTGATTGCCCACCACGCCCCATGATGCCCTGAGTTTCAGGTCACTGATGAGGTCAACATTGAAAAACGATTCTTCGGTTACACGCCAGCCCGCGGAGACCGAAGGGAATACACCCCACTTCGTATCTGTTCCGAACCGTGACGACCCATCCCGGCGGAGGGACGCCGACAACAGGTATTTGTCCGCGAAGTTGTACTGCACCCGGCCAAAAAACGACAACAGCACATTACGTGTTTCGGCAGAGAATACGTTGCTGGCATTGATTGTGGCCGCGTTAAGGGTCGTGACGTCGTTTCCCTGAAAACTGCCGCGCATGTCCCAGTTGTCAAATTTGTTCGTGCTGTATGAAAACCCCGCCAGGGCCGAGAGATTATGGCTTGCGCCTACGGTACGGGTGAATGAAACCGTGTTCTCGTTCACAAAAGTCTGACGCGTACTTCCCCGCAGCCTTCCGTTGGTTGCGCGATTGCGGTCGACAATCGATGGCATGAAGTTCTTGACGGTAGCCTCGGCGTGGTCGAGGTTCAGCGTCGACCGGAGGTCGAGCCCTTTGATGATGTTCACATTGACAAAGGCGGTACTCAGCGTTCTAAAGATCTTTGTTTCGCCCAAAGACTCCTCCAGAACCCGGGGCGGGCTTACGCGTGAATTGCCCCATTGGTACCAAGTGTTGGGAAATACGTTCGCGTCAAGGCCGACGGACTTCTCCACCACCGGAACAATGGTACCGGTCAGGTGCATTTGCTGATCCTTACCCTCCGCCCCTCCGTCATTGCTGACGGAAAAAGTGGGTGCGATGTTCACCCCGAAGGTTACGCGGTCGCTGGCCTTCACTTCCACGTTGGCCCTTGCCGAGTAGCGGTCATAGTCGACGCCGACGACATGGGCGACCTGGTCCATCACATCACCCGAGATGTAGTACTTCACGTGCTCGGTACCGCCACTTGCCGACAGGTTGTAATTCTGGACCGTCCCCCTGCGGAAAAGTTCTTCCTGCCAGTCTACGTACATCAACTCGTCGTGTTGCGGATGGCTTGGATCCCATCGGTCGTCGAGCATGTAGCTGGTGTTGATGGTGCCGGCAGCCAATGGCGATTGGCCGAGGTCCACGCGGCGCATGTTCATGATCGCCAGCCGGGCGGACTGATCATCGGCGGTGCTGGCACCGTAGGCGGCGTGGTCTCTCAGGTAGTTGAAGTTGATGACCTCGGAGGCCAGGTCTATCCACTCTTCAGCGCTGAGAAAGTCCACGCGCTTCGACTCTTGCGTAAAGCCGGTATAGGCGTTGAGCGTGATCACAGGTCGTCCGACCTTTCCCCGCTTGGTGGTAATGATCACCACCCCGTTAGACGCCCGGGAACCATAGATGGCCGCGGATGCTGCATCCTTCAGTACCTGGATCGATTCAATGTCGTTCGGGTTGAGGTTATCCAAGGGGCTGCCGGTGTCATATCCGCCATTTGCATTTTGTAATGATTGCTCCAGCGGAAATCCGTCGATGACGTAAAGCGGTTCGTTGTTGGTGTTACCGTTCAGTGAGGCGCTTCCGCGAACCTGTACCCTGAGGCCCTTGCCGGGCAATCCGGAAGTCTGCTGCACACGTACACCGGCCATCTGGCCCACCAGGGCCTGGTCTATCCGTGTCAGTGGGCGTTCGGTAAGCTGATCGGTATTCATGGTGGCGACAGCCGCGGTGATGTCCGCCTTTTTTTGCGTGCCATATCCGATGACGACTACCTCGCCCAGCGTGGCCACATCGGCTTCGAGCGGCATGTCGATGGAGGTTTGATTGCCAACCGGAATTTCGGTGGTGCGATAACCGATAGCGCTGAACACAAGCACGGCTTCCGACGAAGGAACATTGATGCTGAAGTTTCCATCCGCATCAGAGACCGTACCGGTTGACGTTCCTTTTACGATGATGTTGACACCGGGGAAGGGTTGGCCGTCGTCGGCGGACCTTACCGTTCCCGTCACCAACCGTTCCTGCGCCATCGCCGGGAAGCAAAAAAGAATCGTTACTACCGCACAAAAGGGTAATAACCATTTCTGTTGTGATAGAAGTCTGATCATAAGCATTAGGGTGAAGGTTAAGTTGAGCGTTTCTATGGGTAGCGACGTTGCTTAGCCATATTTAAATGTACCTGCACCCCCGGCGGGAACCATCCTGTACCGTGCCGGCACGGCCTTTCCTTCCCACCCTGGTTGACGCTCGCTCCTTGCGCTCAGCGCTCAGCTCCTTACGATTTCATTAACAAGGACGAAGGCCCCCATGGCCATAACGAACCACGCGAATTCCCGTTTCCAGTTTTGCCGGCGCGACGCTTGTCGTTGCCACCAAAAACCAAGAAGCAGTCCAAGAAGGGATAACGTGGTAATGCCCGACAGAAAACGCCAGTCAATCGAACGATTGAGCAGGTCGCCATAAAACCCCAGCAGGGAATTGCAGCCGATGATCAGGAGGCTGGTACCCGTGGCAGTCGAAAACGACAGGCCGCCAAAAGCGATCAGAACAGGGACGATCAGGAAACCGCCACCAGATCCCGTGAGCCCGGTGATTGTTCCAACAAGAAATCCCAGCACCATCAGTAGCGGCGCGGGCCGGGCTGCCTCAGACGTGGCTACGGAATTCCGGTTCGCCAGCAACATCAGCGACGATGCGATCATCATCAATGAAAAAATAGTCAGGAGCAATTGATCCTTCGTCAACTGGTGGGTGCCGTAGCTGTAAACCAAGGTTGGAATAAGTCCGACGAGAACGTTTCTGGAAAGAAACGAGGCCATCATCGATGGGATGGCAAAGACAAGGACCGTTCGTACATCGGCGACGGCTACTCCTCGCGTAAGCACAACGCCCCAAATACTGGTCGCGCCAACTACAAACAGCGAGCAGGCCGTGGCCGTCTCCATGTCCATGGAAAAGGCGTAAACCAGGACGGGGATGGCGAGCATCGAACCGCCTCCGCCAATGCGCCCAAGGGAAACCCCGGTGCCAATGATCAGCAGATAGCCAACGAACTCGATCACCGGGCCCTGGCCTTCAGTATAGGGTTGTATGGACCGTATTTGTGTTCCGCTTCAGTGAAACCATCGGCGTACGGACCGAACGGATGGTCTACCGGTTTTTGCGTGACGTCGGGCCAGTCACCCGCAAAGACGCGGTGCGGCCGTGGCATCGAATTTACGAATGCCGCAATGTCCCATGCCTCTTCGTCGGTCAGCACGGGATTGTCGAAGGTCGCCCCGTAGGGCATGTTTGCCTTGATGAAGGCGGCGAACTTTGAAACGCGGAAGAGTCCTGCGGCGGTGTTGTAACTGTGCAGTCCCCAGAGCGGGGGATATTTCCATTCGATCTTGTTCTCTGCTTTGACCCCCTGCCCGTTCTTTCCATGGCAATGCGAACAATATTTCAGGTAGGCCGCCTTACCCTGAACCGGGTCGGCGGGCCGCTTAAGGAAAGGCAGCGTGACGAGCCCGGCACCATGAGGGATTGTGCCACGCGGAACTTCCTTCCCTATCCATTTCATGTACGCAATGATCGCCTTCATCTCACGGCTGTCGCGCGGCAGTCCCGTTCCATTGAGGCTTCGCCTGAAGCAATCGTTGACACGCTTTTCAAACCCCTCAAAACGGCCGGAACGTTTGCGAAGTCTCGGATAGGTAGATCCCACGGCGCTGTAGTTCGCGGCGAATGCTTTTCCGCCTCCCCACAAATGGCAATTCTGACAGCTCAGACCATTGCTGATCGGCCAAACCTTGCCATTCGGTCCCAGGTACAATGCCGTATGATTGGTCAGTTCCCTACCATAACGTATAAGCGCTCCTGTTTCGCCAGGGGGTATCTCTGAGGAGTCCGGCGGGTGCCAGCGGTCAGACCGTTCGGAGACCAGCCGAACGATCCGACTTGCTGTGGATGGTGGTTGTGATAACGGTGCGTCCGGCGAGCCTGAATTGAAAACAAGCAAGGCCACTTCACCGAAGAGGAAAAGCGTTACAACCCAAAGAAGCCGTCTTATCCTGTCGAGGATCCGGAGCACATCTCGCATCATCGGTTTAACCTCCCGCGTAGCAGTATGGAATACCATGTTCCTGTGCGCGGCCGATGGCCCAAACGCCCGACGGCATTACCTGGATGTCTTTCAACACGCCGTTCTTCCATTCGTTATACACCTCCTCTGCGTTCAGGCCCGATGCTTTCGCTACGTCGGCACTGTATTCTTGCATGGCCATGTTGCAAACGCAGAACATCGCACCGCGGGCCTGCATCTTTTGTATGCCTTCAATGGCCGGTGCCGGGAAATCTCCTTCCTGCGGAACGTAGTACAGGTTGCGCGTGGCGGGCTTCCCCGTCTTGTTATCCTTCACGTTGAAGACGGCGCCAAGATTGTATTTCTTCCAGAGGGCATCGTTGAGTGCAAAGGGTATGGCGTTGTGACGGAGTACTACCATTGCAGTCATGTCCGCATCGGAGACGCCCGTCTCATTGTTCGTAACGTAAAACACCCACGGCCAGATAAACGGCAATCCCTGGTTTGGCTCGGATGCATCGTAAACGATCCGGTGGGAGCCTTTGGCCTTCTTGAACCATTTCTCCGCATCTGACACCATATTTGTGACGCCGCCCGAGACAGGATGCACAATGCCTGACAACGACGCCAGCCCCGCGGCTGTACCGGCGGCCAGTGTCCCTATAAAATCTCTTCTTGACTTCGAATTACGCACTTCTTTCATAGTAATGATTGTTTTAGTGATGGCTTTCACCTCCTGGTGAAAAGCCGTGGTTGTCTGTTAGGCAAAAGTATTCGGGCGCGGATCGCCGGCGTTTTCTCTGCAGGCTGAAAAATTTGCTCAGCGGTTTTTGTAACATCTTCATGCAATTCGCGTAAAGTGATTTTGTGCCGTTGCCGTGCATGAAATCCGTGGAATCGCACGTGGTCATCGCTGCGTTCCGCCCATTTCATCATAAGAAGACCTTATGTTAAACTTCTTCGACTATGCAGCCAACAACAAGCACTATCGATCGTTCAAGGTCGATGACCTGTTGTTTGTTGAATACAAGTGTTTGATTCCCGGAGATCGCGTCGCGTTCTGGACGGATAACAACTACTTTAGCTTTGTGCTGAGCGGCAACCCCGTCTACACCGTTGGCGACGCCGAATATGAAATGCAATCGGGCGAGGCAATGTTTGTAAGGAAGGGAACGTACATGGCGCGGCGGAACAATCCGGGCGACTACTGTGCGGTGATCATCTTTGTCCCGGATGATTTTATCAGGAAGGTGTCCGAAAAATATCCCGGTGGGCAGTTGCGCGGAGATCGGGATACAACAAAGGGCCTGAACGCCATCCACCGCCTTGCGCTTGACGAAACGCTGCAGGGCTATTTTCAATCGGTCCTTAGCTTCTTCCCGCGCAGTGAACCGCCGTGTCCCGAACTGCTCAAGATCAAATTCGAGGAATTGTTGCTCAGTATTTTTACGAGCAGCAAGAACCGGTTGTTGTCGGCATGCCTCCGTCGCATCGCCCAGGGAGGCAAGATATCCGTATGCGACGTGATGGAAACGTCATTCATGTTTCCCATGACGCTTGAAGAATACGCCCGCCTCTGTGCCAGGAGTTTGTCCGCGTTCAAGGCAGACTTTTATGCGGTCTATAAAACTTCACCGGGAAGATGGCTGATGAAATCCCGCCTCCAGTACGCGAAGATCCTCATGGAAACGACGGAACAAAGTGTTGGCGATGTCGCTTTCAACAGCGGGTTCAAGAACACCGCGCATTTTGTACGCGTGTTCAAGGATGCCTACGGCGTTCCGCCGCTGCAATATCGCATTAGGGAATTACGAGGTACGAATGACGAGGTGCGCATGGCAGACGTTGCCGCGTGGAATTGAGCGGTCGTACCCTCGTACCACGCACTTCGTACCTCGCCCCTAAACCCCGCTCCTTCCACAACGCCCCGTCTACAATTCCGCATCGATCATTCGTCATTCGTCATTTGTAACTCGTTATTCATACCTCGTACCTCGTACCTTACGTGTGGGTTAAACCATCCGCAAAGCCCAACCTTCAATTCCGCCTCGATCATTCGTCATTCGTCATTCGTAACTCGTTATTCCGTCCGATTTCCACGCCGTACACATGTTCCGTTCCGTCCAGGTCCGATCGAAAGATGATCCAGCGCCCATCCGGTGAAAAATGAACGTTGGGCTCGAGGGGCCGGTAATGGTGGTGTTGCATGTTGACGAGTTTTTCAGAGACCAGCGAATCGCCTGAGGGCGTGAAGAGGTATATCCATCTACCGTCCCGCGCGCGGGCAACCTGGGAGGAATCTCCGCCGTCGCCCGCAAAGCGCGTTTGGTCGGGCGAGATGTTGAAGTGAATAGACCATTCATTGCGGTCCATTTCATATCGCGTTCTCTCACCCGTCTCCACGTCAACGCCGGCAAGGAAAAACGTTATGCCCCGTGGCATCTGCAGGTCGTACCAGATGGTCTTGCCGTCGCGGCCAAAGAACTCGTGTCCGGCAATTTCCATCGGCATGGTTCGCGCGTGCATGAGTCGATTCTCCCCGGTTCTTACGTCTATCGTCCAGATACGGTCCACGAGATGCCAGGGCCCTTCGTGGTCGTACATCAGCAAATCGGGATCCGTCGGGGAAAACTGCACGTGATTAAGCCAGGCCCGTTCGCTGAATATTTTCTTAAGTACGCCGCTTTCAATATCAATTGTAAACAGGGTATGTGGAATTTTGGCTTCGTAGATGCGCGCGAAATAGCTGCCCTTGTCCGGGTGTATCCGGTAGATGGAGTCCTTGACCGGTGTGGCGTATGTTCCGGCCAGCAGCGTCTCGTCGGCGTTCAGGGTTGTAATGCGCCCCTTGAAATCTTCGGGGAAAACATAGACGAGGGCTTCCTGTTTGGTCATCACATGCGTGGCAAATACGCTGTCGCCGCTTTGATAGAAGACCTGCCTGCGTTTAGGGGCAACGATCTCCCCGTGAAACCGCTTTGGGTGATGGGTGACCTGCTCCACGCGAAAATCGGAAAGGTTCACGCTGAATATCTGCCGCAGGCTGTCATCACGTCCGTAAAACACCATGAGGTCGTCGTTGCCTGCTTTCAGGAATGGCTCGTTGTGAAAATAGAAACTGCTACCACCCTCAGGACGGCGCGAGAGCCGCACAATCCGGTGTCCCGTGTCTTTATCTATCCACGCGTCGGGCATCGGCTTTCCCCCCGACGTCAATTCGGGTGCCTCCTCGCGGCTCGCGCAAGCGGCAAACAGGCACAAGAGCGCGCCAACGTAGAACCTAGTACATTGTCGCATAAATAACCGTACATAGTAGATTTTTTGTATTTTTGTTC
>CAZKBK010000027.1:0-66160 GCA_964551035.1 uncultured Roseivirgaceae bacterium
AGATGTTTTTGTTGTTGAAGATGCGGCTACACGTGCGTAAGCGCCGAGTTGCAGGTTGCAGGTTGCAGGTTGGTGTGCCTGCGAGGAGTATTTAGCTTTAGAGCCCCCTGCCGGGATCGAACCAGCGACCTACTGATTACAAGTCAGTTGCTCTACCAGCTGAGCTAAGGAGGCGTTTTGGCTTCCTACGCCAAAATGAGGTGCAAAAATAAGGGAACTGCGATATTCACCAAATTCCTGAGCGAACTTTCGCGCCGGCCCGCCGTTCATTCTTTGGCTGTTTCAACCAAACGCACCGCCACTTTCTTCTCGGGCAGGTTGCGGATAATCAGTTCCGCCACCACAAGGTTGGGCAGCCAGCACAACCAGGATACGATGCGGTACGCCGTTATGAATTCCATGCCCATGGCAAAGTCCATCAGGGGAAGCCATGTCCGCAAGGTGACTGCCGCGAAGCACACGGCGTAACTCCGGATCATCCAATGTTCGTGGCGGTCGGTTTGACGCGCGAGAACAGCCGTGTATGCGCGCCAGGTGGTGAACATCCACGCCAACGCAAGTCCCGCGAAGCCCGCCACCGCGATTATGCCACCCGTTGCGAAGAACGAAATGTACAGGCCCGAGACACCGCTCACGGCCACAGAGATCACGTAGGTTTTTCCGAGCGTCCGGTGAAGGGCGAGTCTCCTGTTTCTTAATTTCTTATTAAACTGGCTCCATCCCACCAGCAGGGCGATGGCGCCGGTACCAATGTGCATGTAAAAGAAAATATTCCACATGACGTCCTGCAACAACGCCGGTGTTTTTGTTCCCAATAACCCGGCGTCCATCGGTGCGAAAAGGTATGCAATGGGGTAAACACCCACTAAAATCGCGAGGAATACAAAGAGGATCCAAAGAATTTTCTTCATAGTGGTTTAATACAAATCTAATATACGCATTTCCCCCACTTTGCGTTTGCTCCGCGCTAAACGCTAAGCTTTCTACTCGCTGCGCTTTCCTTTGCGCTCGCGTTCTTTTTCCCTTAACTTTAACATTCACAAACCACCCGCCGCATGTACCTCCTGTTTCTCCTTCTGCTGTTCACGCCTCCCTTCCAGGAAGTTCCCCTCAAACCCGTTGAGGAATTTCAGATTGACCTGGATTACACTTTCAAACAACGCTACATCGCCGACCGGAATACGACGGTTCACCTGGAGGAAACGCGTGGCGAGTATGAGCGACGAACGTCGACAACGCCATTGCCCTACCTGGTGATTAACATCAAGTTTTTGAAACTCGGTGAAAAAGAGGCGCGGGTCCGTGTGGTGGACAACAACGACCACCGTATCTACAACAACCGGAGGGTCGACGAGGGTGAGGTCATCTCTCTCGACCTCGGATTTACCGATGATGTAAAGGACCGGATCAGCGCCTATGAATACACCGTGTACCTGCTTACCGCCAAGAAACATGAAACCAGCCGCATCACCCTCGTGATCGATGAGGAGGGAAACTTCTTCGTCAATGGTGAAAAGCGCGGACGTTTCTGACCGTCCAGATTGTTAATACTTGTTAAAATGCCTCCAATGGGTGCAATTTTGCCGGATTCCGAGTAAAATTGACGTTTATTCCATGCCCATGAAACGACTTTTCATCGCCTTTTTGCTGATGCCGTTCCTGGTGGCGGCGCAACCCTATGCGCAGCCCAGCGCCTCTGAAATTCAACTTAAGATAAAGAAACTTAATTTCCTCGGGTCCGTCCTGTACGTCGCTGCACATCCCGACGACGAAAACACGCGGATGATCACCGTGCTGGCGAACGAGAAACTGGCTACCACGGGCTATCTGTCGATGACCCGCGGTGACGGAGGGCAAAACCTCATCGGCCCGGAGATCCGTGACCTCCTCGGATTGATTCGCACACAGGAACTCCTCGCCGCGCGGCGCATTGACGGTGGCCGGCAATACTTCACGCGTGCAGTGGATTTTGGTTATTCGAAGTCACCCGAGGAAACGTTTGACGTGTGGAATAAGGATGAAATTCTCTCGGACGTGGTACGCATATTCAGGCAGTATCAACCCGACGTGGTGATCACGCGCTTCCCACCCAATCAATACGCGGGTCACGGTCATCACACGGCCTCCGCGATCCTCGCAGGAGATGCTTTTACTGCGGCGGCCGACCCGAAGGCGTATCCGGAACAAGTCGAAAGTTTTGGCTCCTGGCAGGCAATGCGGTTGTATACCAACACGGGCCGTTGGTGGAACCAATCGATCAATGAAGACACGCCCGGTGTTGTGGTGATGGACGTGGGACACTATAGCCCGCTGCTGGGAAGCTCATATACGGAAATTGCCGCGCGGAGCAGCAGCCAGCACAAAAGCCAGGGTTGGGGCCGCAGGGGTACGCGCGGCGAGGAGATAGAATTCCTTGAACACCGAACCGGCGAGCCCGCCGATGAAGACATCTTCGCCGGTGTGAACACCACCTGGTCGCGGTTGAAGGGAGGTCAGCGTGTTCAGCCCCTTGTGGATGCCCTTATCCGGGACTTCGACCCGCTGAATCCCTCCGGGAGCGTGCCGGCCTTGTTTCGAATCCGGGACGAAATTGAAAAACTTGACGACGGGGTCTGGAAGCGCCGGAAACTTGCGGAAACCGAACAACTGATCCAGGATTGCCTGGGATTATTTCTTGAGGCTACGGCTGGGCACTACTATGGCGTGCCGGGCCATCCGATGGCGTTTTCAATCGAGATGGTGAATCGTTCCGCGCTCCCGGTGAAGGTAGAAAAGATCGGTGCGACGACCGTGAAGTGGGACACCGTGTACAATGCAGGCCTTCCCACCAATGAGGCGGTTAGGGTGGAAACACGCGCGCCGCTTTCTTCGAACGCCACCTATTCAGAACCTTACTGGCTGCGGGAGCCCCACGGGACGGGGCGGTTTGAATTGAAAGACGACCAATACATCGGGCTTCCGCAGAACCCTCCGGCAGCCGAATTCACTTTCGCGCTAGACGTCGATGGAAAAAAACTTTCGATTACGCGGCCCCTTGTCTACAAATGGGTTGATCGCGTTAAGGGAGAGTTGTGGCGCCCTTTCGAGGTGGTGCCTGCCGTTGTGGTGAATCCTTCGGATCACGTCCTGATTTTCAGTGAAAGCGGCCCCAAGCTCGTGTCGGTAACCGTGCGCGCCAATATCGACGGCCCCGTCGCGGGAACGCTCACCCTATCTCTGCCACGGGGCTGGCGTACTGAACCCGCGTCCGTTCCGTTTAAACTCGACGGCAGAGACGCGGAGCAGGTGAGTACGTTCCGGGTATTTCCCCCGGAAAGTGAATCCTCAATCCGGATTACAGCCATGGCGGAAGTTGATGGTAAAGCATTCGATGAGTCCTTGCGGGTGATTGCATACGATCACTTTCCCGTGCAGACGTTGCTGCCACCCGCAGAGATCAAAGCGGTACGCATTAATCTTGAGAAGGCCGGTAACCGGATTGCCTACATTCGCGGCGCCGGTGATGATATTCCGTCAGCTTTGCGGAACATGGGCTATGACGTATGGGAAATGAATGACAGCGAAGTAACGCCGGAAAATCTGAAAACTGTTGACGCGGTGGTCTTTGGTATCCGGGCTTTCAACACGAATACCCATGTCGGGTCCTTTATGGACGATGTTCTTGCGTTCGCGAAAAACGGAGGTACTGTGGTCGTGCAATACAATACCGTGTTCGACATCGACGGGGCGGGCTTTGCGCCGGCGCACCTCAAGATCAGCCGCGATCGGGTGACCGAAGAAGATGCCGAGGTGACGGTGCTCAATGAAGCGCACCCGGTCTTGAATGTGCCCAACAAGATCACCGGGGAGGATTTCGAGGGTTGGGTGCAGGAACGCGGCCTCTATTTCCCCGACGAATGGGATCCGGCATTCGATGCGATCCTCTCCATGCACGACGGGGAGGAATCCGCGAAAAGCGGAAGTCTCCTGATTGCAAAGTATGGCGATGGCCACTATGTTTATACCGGAATTTCTTTTTTCAGGCAATTGCCCGAAGGCGTTCCCGGCGCATACCGGTTGTTTGCCAACATCGTATCGCTGGGAAATGCGTCAAAGCCATCCGGTGCGAAGCGCCCGGATAAAACGAAATAGCACCCACTGACCCGCAAGCATGACCGACACCCCACAAGACAAGCCTCCGTTGTTTAAGACCTGGCGTGGCTGGTACATCCTCGTACTCGGGGTGCTGTTCATCCAGATCGTTCTGTATTTCTGGCTAACCCAATCGTTCGCATGAATTACCTGGATTGGGTAGTACTCTTCGGCACCATCGCGTTTATCGTGCTTTACGGCTCGTGGAAGACACGGCGATCGGAATCTATTGAAAGTTACCTCAAGGGCGACAATGCCAGCCGGTGGTGGATGATGGGCATTTCGGTGATGGCGACACAAGCCAGCGCGATCACGTTCTTGTCTACGCCTGGCCAGGCCGTTGAGGACGGGATGCGTTTCATTCAGTTCTATTTCGGCTTGCCCATCGCCATGGTTATTATTTCCGTGACCATGGTCCCCATCTATTACCGGCTCAAGGTGTTCACGGCGTATGAATACCTTGAATCACGCTTTGACATAAAGACGCGCGCTCTTGCGGCGGGTCTTTTTCTGATCCTTCGCGGGTTGTCGGCCGGCATCACCCTCTTTGCCCCTTCGCTGGTGTTGTCAACGATACTGGGATGGCCCACGTCCGTTACCACCGTGTTGATCGGCATGCTGGTCATTATCTATGTGGTGTCTGGCGGAACGAAGGCCGTAAGCCTCACCCAGCGGTATCAGATGTCGGTGATTATGGGGGGCATGATCCTGGCCGGAATTTTTGCGTTGCTCAAACTCCCGGAAAATCTGTCCTTCGGCGAAAGCGTCTCGGTAGCGGGAGAACTTGGCAAGCTGAATATCGTCAATTTGGAGTTCGACCCGGATGATCGTTACAACCTTTGGTCGGGATTGATCGCGGGCGCCTTCCTCGCGCTTTCATACTTTGGAACGGACCAGTCGCAGGTGGCGCGCTACCTTAGCGGAACGTCGGTCACGGAGAGCAGGCTTGGGCTTTTGTTCAACGGCTTGCTCAAAGTGCCGATGCAGTTCGTTATACTTTTTATCGGCGTGCTGGTATACGTGTTCTACCTGTTCAATCAACCGCCGGTTTTTCACAATGAGGTGTTGATGGAGCGCGCCCTCCGCACGGAAAACGCGGCGCCCATCCGCGCACTCGAAGCGGAGTACGACGAACTTTATCGCGATAAGCGGAAGGCGGTGGATGCACTGGTGACCGGAATCGAAAATGACGACGCGGCGATGGTGCGACAGTCGCGCGAACAGGTCCGGGCCATTGAGCGGGAGGAGAAGGTCTTGCGCGATTCGGTGCGGAGTTCGATCATGAACGCGATTCCCGGGGCGAAACCTCAGGACAAGGACTACATCTTCCTGAACTTTGTGCTCAAACAACTTCCGAACGGTATCATCGGACTTTTACTGGCGGTGATGTTTTCCGCGGCAATGTCGTCTATGGCGGGTGAACTGAACGCGTTGGCTTCGACTACCGCTGTCGACATGTATAAGCGGTTTGCCCGGCGTGAGGCCAGCCCGAGGCATTACGTGTTCGCCTCCAGGTTGTTTACGGTGGGATGGGCGCTTCTGGCGATCGTCTTCGCCCTTCTTGCCAACTTTGCTGAAAACCTTATACAATTTGTCAACATCGTTGGCTCGCTGTTCTATGGAACCATCCTCGGCATTTTCGTCGTTGGCTTCTTTATCAAGCGGGTAGGCGGCACTGCCGTCTTTTTCGCCGCCATTGTATCGGAATTGGTGGTGTTGTACCTCTACAAATTCACGAGCATCGCCTTTCTGCACTTCAATATTATCGGGTGTGGCATCGTGGTCGTTCTCTCGCTGATCCTTCAATTGTTCCTGCCTTCCCGCCAGGCGATCAACACCCGATGATGATGTCTGTCGGCTAAGCCCTTGGCCTTTCATTTTTATCGGGAGATGAAAATGGACAGACTATGGCACAGGACAAAGTTCTCTATACGGACGGACGGGATGTGGTGGTCACCGATTCGGCGTTCAAAGTAAGAAATACCTCCTACCGGCTTAACGGGATTACAAAGTTTTCCTTCTGGACGATTCGCCCGGACCGGTGGCCGGCCATCTTGTTGCTGCTGGTCGGGCTGGCGCTGGCAGCGTGCGGCTATCTCAATATTTTCCCTTCCGAAAATCTGGGCTCGGCGGCGTCCGGGATCGGAATGAATCTGCTGGCCTTGTACGTGGGGCTCGGGATGATGTTGATCGGGATCATTGCGTTGCTGGTGAGTCGCGAGCGGTATGCGGTGAGGATCGGCACCGCCGAGGGGGAGAAGAACGCGGTGGTGAGTACCCGTCGTGAATACATTGCACAGATTGTGGATGCGCTCCACAGCGCTTTCGACATGGGTCACACGGGACGGGCGGTCGCGCACTAGCGCGTGCTTGCCCGCGGGCTACTACTTCTTTGCCAGGTGGATAGAACCGGGGGAGGGGTCGACATGGAGCCGTTCCTGTCCGCCCAGGACCTTCACGAGGCGGATAGTGTCACCGTTGCAGTCGATGCCGGTTCCGAACTCGATGATGGTGTAACCATAGCAGGGATGTCGGGCGGTCTTGATGGTGGCGGATTTGCGGAGTTGATGGTCGAGGTGGGCGCCGGTGAGCGCCGTGACGGCCATCACGGTGAGCAGTGCAGCAACAATTCGTTTCATATCTCTCTATTTTTCAACGCCTCGCGAATTGCGGGTCTGCAACGCTGCTTAAAATGTTATGCCTGCTTGTTCCGCGGCGGCTGTAACGCCGGCTGACTGCTTTTGAAATGGTATAGTAATTTTCTTTTTGACATTAAACAAACGGTTATGGGTAAGGATAGAGAGGGAAGATTTCATCCCCGAAAGGGTAAGCCTTCGGGCGCTATGCGCGATGCTGCAGGGCTCAAGCCCATCAGCACCGGCTCCTTTGAAGAAAATATCGCGATTGCGGATAAGTATACAGTCGGCGACGAGCAGCCTGCTCCGAACGTGAGGGTACGCCATCCGAACCGAAATGTCGATAAGCACGAAGACAAGCAACAGGACAGAAGCC
Source organism: uncultured Roseivirgaceae bacterium (assembly GCA_964551035.1). GTDB lineage: Bacteria > Bacteroidota > Bacteroidia > Cytophagales > Cyclobacteriaceae > Chryseosolibacter. The sequence continues at coordinate 7,144 of CAZKBK010000027.1, forward strand.
AGATCCAGAACACCAGGACGAAGCGAGACACCATGACCGTCGAGCGGTCAGAGACACGACCGGCGATGCTTCTTGACGTGCTGCCAAAGGAGACCTTTCAATACCTGGCAGCGTACAGTTCTGCATGCTGTATCACCCTGTACCTGCCGACGCATGCCGGTGGCGCAGAGGTCAACGAACGGCAGGATCCCACGATCTTTAAGAATAAGCTTCAACAAATCACGGCGCTCCTCCGCGACAAGGGCCTGGATCAGACCCTCATCGAGAAATTACTGAAACCGGGTTACGACCTCTATCGCGATGACAGCTTCTGGTACAACCTGTCTTCAGGGCTGGCGGTGTTCATCTCCGACGGCGTATTCAAATACATGATGATGCCTTACCGGCCAACAGAGAAACTTTTGATAAACAGTTCATTTTACGTCACTCCGTTGTTGCCCATCATGATGAACGTTGACTACTTCTACCTTCTGGTACTGAGTAAGAAACAGGCAAAGTTGTATCGGGCAGACGCCTTCGGAATGGTGCATATTCCCGTTGATGAAATGCCGGATGGTGTAGATGACGTCGTACATTTTGAGGAAAAAGACGACCAGAAACTCTGGCGAACCGGCAGCGGTGGCGCTGGTGGCGGCGCGAACTATCACGGCATCGGCGCGGGCAAACCCGACCGAAAGGAGAACCTCGCCATGTATTTCGACGAAGTAGATGAAACGTTGTCGCAGACGGTATTGAACCGCGAGACCGCGCCACTCTTACTGGCAGGTGTGGAGTACCTTATCCCGATCTACCGCTCCGTTGCAAAATACCGGTACATTTCCGACGAGGCCATTACGGGGAGTGTGGAGCACGAGGACATCAACACATTGTATAATATGGCGAGGGAGAAGATGGATGACTTCTTCGACGATCGCCACCGGAGGGCGCTGGAAATGTATCACGATAATTCGGCGACTGCGATGACTTCATCTGTGCCCGCCGACGTTATTCCCGCGGCGCATTACAGCAAGGTTTGGCACCTGTTCGTAAGGAAAGATGAACACCTCTGGGGTCATTTCGATCCCATGAGCAATCAACTCGATATTCACGCGACGTGGCAGGAAGGGGATGAATGCCTCATCGACAAGGCTGTGACAAAGACGATCCAGCACGGCGGCGAGGTACACATTCTCCCAAAGGAGAAAATGCCCGCAGATACGCCCGTCGCCGCGCTGATGCGGTATGTGTCATAAACAGGAATGGAAAACGCTATGGATACGACCACCAGGAAGTCGAAGAAAATTCCGCCGCAACACCAACGGCGCCAGCCGGGAATCGAGACCGAAATGCAGCCGCGACCGGTCTACGACACCACCGATCCGGGATACAACCGGCTGGAAGGTAAGGTCGCGATCATCACCGGCGGAGATAGCGGCATCGGGAGAGCTGTTGCCATCATGTTCGCCAAGGAAGGCGCCGATGTGGCCATCGTGTATCTTGACGAGCATCGCGACGCGCAGGAAACGGCTGAGGCCGTACGCGTCTACGGTAAGGAAGCCCTGCTGATCGCCACCGACCTCTCGGTCGAAGTGAATTGCAAGCACGTGATCGATAAGACGATGGAGCATTTTGGACACCTGCACGTCCTCATCAACAATGCGGCCGTACAATACCTTCAAAAAGATATCCAGGACATCTCCGCTGAACAATGGGAATACACCTTCAAGGTGAATATTTTTTCCTATTTCTATCTGAGCAAGTATGCCGTGCCGCACATGAAGGAGGGGAGTTGCATCATCAACACCAGTTCCGTCAACGCTTATCGGGGGAACGAGATGTTGATGGATTATTCCGCCACGAAGGGAGCAATCGTTTCATTTACGCGAAGCCTTTCGCAGTCGCTGATCAGGAAAGGCATCCGCGTGAACGCGGTGGCACCCGGGCCCGTGTGGACGCCGTTGATCCCGGCATCCTTCAACGAGGAAAAGGTGAGCGAGTTTGGAAAAAACGTGCCGATGGAACGACCGGCGCAGCCCGTGGAGATCGCGCCCTGTTACGTCTTTCTCGCCTCGCGGGAAGGAGCGTTCATCACAGGCCAGGTGTTGCATCCCAACGGCGGGTCTATTATTAATACCTAAGACGCGGCCCCTACCGATCGTCGGCCGTGCGGCCGCTTGTCGCAAGGCGGCTTTCAGACGAGCCACGCGGACTTGCGAAAATGAGAAAGTCTGGGAATCCTCGCGGTTGTAAAGAGGATTTTTCTTCCCAACGTGATCTTGCAAACGGACGAATTCGTCCGGACGGCCGGACAAGCGCCGCTACCGGAAGGCAAGCGACGGTGGAATGAATTTTTTCGGTTCGTAGGGTTAACGGCGCGCATCGACGGTCAGCGGGGAGATTGTCGATTGTGAAAGCCGGACCCGTGAACCCTATAACGAGCATCAGATGGAAACTTACCGCATTTACTTTGAGGAGCGTGAGCAGGGGGAAGTCCTGCGCATCCTCGGTCATTATGGCGGCGTGCAGATCAACGACGTCAGCCACAACAGTATAGATATTGGGATTGACCGCCCTGACGGCGACGAATTCTACGAAAAGCTCATGGAGCAACTTGAGCGCGAAGTTTACGATTCCAGCCCGCAGTACCGCTACGTCTAGGCTAGAACGTCACGGTCAGGTCGACCTCTTCGCCATCCCGTCGTACTTTGACGGGCACGGTCTGCCCCTTCTCGAATTTCCCCAGCGCTTCCATGTATCCGTATATGTCCTTGATGGCGAATTCGCCTAGCTGGATAATGATATCGCCGGTCTTGATTCCGGCTTTGTCGGCAGGCCTGCCTTCAGTAACCCCATCGACCTTCAGTCCCTCTTCGGTGGCGGCGTAACTCGGCATCACGCCGAGGGTGACCTTGAAGGAGGTCCGCGTACCCTGGTCGCGCGTGCGCGTCTTCAGGAAGGCCAGTTTAGGCTCGCCATCGGTAGCGTCGACCACGGCAGCAATGATTTTCAAGACTTCCGCTTCTCCGGGGAGATTGATCTTCTGCCAGTCGTCGGAAGGTTTGTGATAGTCGGCATGCGAACCCGTGAAAAAGTGTAATACAGGAATGTCCTTCAGATAGAATGACGTGTGGTCGGAGGGGCCCGTCCCGGAGGAATCTGTTTTGATGACCACATGTTCATTGCCAAGCGTGTCGAGCAGGGGTTCCCAGTTCGGACTGGTGCCCGTACCGTGGACAAGCAGGGTTTTGTTCAGGGTATCCAGACGGCCGATCATGTCCATGTTGATCATGAAGTTGATGTTCTCCAGCGGCACCGTTGGGTGCTCGGTAAAATACTTGGAACCCAGAAGCCCAAGTTCTTCTGCGGAGAAGCAGATGAAGAGAAAGTTATAGTTTTCCGTGCGGTCGTTGTCCGCAAAGTACCGCGCCAGTTCGAGTACGCCGGCAACACCGGAAGCGTTGTCGTCGGCGCCGTTGTGGATCTTGTTGGCGGGATTCGCGTCGAGGGAACTGTTTTGGCCGTCGGTGCCAAGGTGGTCGTAGTGCGCACCGATGACGATGGTGTGTGCCGCCCGATTGTCGAGAAAAGCAACCACGTTGGCAGCGGTGTCAACGCCGCCTTCCCCATGAACACCCCTTCGGAAGGTAAAGGTTTGGAGGAAGTCGGTTTCGCCCTTCGGTTCCAGGTCCAGGGCGCTGAATTGTGAAACAATGTATTCAGCGGCAAGGGCTGCGCCCTCCGTGCCCGATCCTCTCCCTGCGAGTTTGTCGTCCGCAAGGGTTTTTATGTGGCTCCCGATGATTTTGGTATCGAAGGGCTGGGTTTTCGCGCCACAGCCGGCGAGGAATGCAGCGATGGTGACGTAGACAACGTGTTTCATAGTAGGTATGGTTGGGGCGGCAAGATAAGGAGCAGCACAACGTGAAAAAAGAGAATCGGGGACGAGGCCGTGAGGTTCGCGCAGCATGAAGGTTCAACGCATTCCCTAACCCTTTGGAGGCCGGTCTGCGCGGCCGGCGAAAATGATTTGAATATGAGGTGATTCGGTTCTACTTTGTGCGGATATTCACAATCTCAACGCTCGGCATGAATCCATTGGAGAAGAAAATTGCGCTGGTCACCGGAGGCAGCAGGGGGATAGGATACGGAATCGCCCAGTCGTTGCTGGAGCGGGGAATGCGTGTAGCAATCACAAGTCGCTCGGGAAAATCAGCGGATGATGCCGCGGCGCGTCTGGCGAAATCTGGCAACGGGGAGGTCATCGGAATGATGGCTGACGTCCGGAACGGCGGCGACATGGACGACGTTGTGAAGCAGGTGACAAAGAAATGGGGCGGCCTCGATGTGCTGGTGGCTAACGCAGGATTGGGATATTTTGGGTCAATAGAAACGCTCACCGCCGAGCAATGGTCGGAGACCATCGACACCAACCTCACAGGTGTCTTTCACAGTGTGAAGGCATCTGTTCCCGCGCTGAAGGCTTCAAAAGGATATATTATCACCATCGCCAGTCTTGCGGGAACGAACTTCTTCGCGGGTGGCTCGGCCTACAACGCCAGCAAGTTCGGACTCGTCGGATTCTCCCAGGCGATCATGCTGGATTTGCGCAACTACGGTGTAAAGGTAACGACGGTAATGCCGGGTTCTGTGGCTACCGGTTTCAATGTGGGAAAACCTTCCAGCGACAATACGTGGAAGATTCAACCGGAAGACATTGGTCAGATCGTGGTGGACCTGCTGGAGATGAACCCAAGGACGTTACCCAGTAAGGTGGAAGTTCGCCCGACGACCCCGCCGTGAGCGTTCAACCCTCGTCGCCTCTTAACTCATTTTCCTCCAAACGGCTTTTTCTCATCCGCGCGCGCAACCTGCTGAGAACGGATCAACTCCATATGCGCTGTCTGTCGAAGCTTAGCCAATTCGGCCTCGTGCCTTTCTGCCTCAAGACGCCAGAATTCTGCTACCCGGCGTTGATTTTGCGCTTCTTCGTGTCGCTGGAAGGCCGTCAGAAGGGAAAGCAGCGTGACGCCGACAAGGGTGCCAATGAGGATTCGTCTCTTCATGGGGGTTGTTTTCTTACAATTTACAAAGAAATCCTACATCACCTCAAAATGTAACCGGCCGGCTTTACGGATTTTTGATTTATTTTTCTGCGAGGCGCCCGCGCTGGCTCCTGGCGCTAACTCCTTGGCGCGTCACCTGATTCCGGTGAAAATGCGCTTCCAACGGATCTTATTCCAAAAATCTCCGTATTCATCCCACGAAAACCATATGAACAGCGCTTTTCCGACAATGTGATCCTCGGGCACAAATCCCCAATAGCGTGAGTCCAGTGAATTGTTTCGGTTATCACCCATCATGAAATAGTAATTCTGGCGGAACGTGTAGGTGGATACTTCCTGTCCGTCGATCGCGAGTGCGCCGTTGTTTACCTCAGCATCTTCATGGCCTTCGAAATCGGTGATGGTCGTCCCGTAAAGCGCCAGCGTGGAATCGTTTACCGGAATGGTCAGTCCTTTGGCGGGAATCGTGATCGGTCCGTATTCGTCAACGTTCCAGCCCATCGTTGCGGATGGAAAGATGTCCGACTCCGGTGCAGTCGCAACGGTTTCATGAACGGTGCTGATATAGGGAAGGCGACGCAGGCCGTCCGCCTGTTCGTCCGTCAGGAACATCGCGTATACCGCGGCCTGGTCGCCGGGCATACCCAGATAGTAATAATCGTTCGGGTCAAGCGCCAGGCGTTCGAGATTTCTCGGATTAATGGGGCTCCGGGCGACCACCTTGTACCGGTATTTCATGCCGGGATAATGCCTTAAGGCCACGTTGTTGACCCGAAGCTGTCCTTTATGGAGGTTGAGTACATCGCCTGGCAGGCCGACGCAGCGCTTCACGTAAAAGGTTTTCAGGTCCACGGGGTGCTCAAGGCCGTCGTTCTCCGCTACACCCGGGACGTTAAAGACCACGACGTCTTCCCGTTTCACCGCGCTGATGCCCGGCAACCGGTATGATGGAAGTTCAATCCAGTCCAGGTACGAGGGAATCTCCGTTCCCCAGATCTTCTGATGGGTAAGCGGAATTTGCAAAGGCGTGCGGGGGGTTCTCGCGCCGTAGTGTAACTTACTGACAAACAGGTAATCACCCACAAGGAGGGTGTTCTCCATCGAGGGCGTGGGAATCACAAAGGCTTCAACGACCGACCATCGGAACAGGGTTGCGACGACCACGGCGAAAATGATGGAATCGCGCCATTCGATCCACCGGGACTTATACTTCCGTTCCTTTTTAGGACTGAAAAAATTCCATTTCATAGGGATTCACCTCCTTTGCGTTGGTCGGCGTGGGGCCTCAGCAATTACAAGCCTGAGGCCTGCGAGGAGGAAATCCCGGACCACTGGATGGCCCATAAAGGGGAAGGATTGCGACCGAATGTGAAGCAGAACGGGCCGCAATCCTGTCCCCATTTCTTTTTATGTTGATTTCTATGCTGCCGGACGTGTTCAGTCAGGCTGTCAATCGGGTGTCGGACGCGGGCGCTTCTTCCTGAAGGGAAAGTTCGGCGCTCGTCGCCTTGAAGTACTCTTCTCCAACCTTCACGGTATACAGCACGCCCTTGTGGCGGGTTTCGCGCGGCTTCCCGTAAATTGTTCCTACCTGATCTTTGTAAATGACCGTATCGCCGTTTCTGATTTTTTCCATATTGTAAAGACCCTGTAAAACGTTATGCCTATCTGCTTGTCCGCTTGAAGGCTGTATCGCGACTCATGATTTTTGCGTTACATTTGCCGTTTAATACTGCACATCATTGAACTATCTCTCCGCTGAATCGATCGCGAAAAGCTACCATGATGAATGGCTTTTTGAAGACATAACCCTCGGCATCTCGCAAGGCGAAAAGTTGGCGCTTGTTGGCAACAACGGAGTCGGAAAATCCACCTTGTTACGGATACTCTCGGGGGAGGTGCAGGCTGACAAGGGTAAAATCAGTACGCGCGACGGATTGCGAAAAGGCTTCCTCGTGCAACAACCCATGGTTGACGACGACGCCCGCGTTCGCGACGTTTTGTTCGATGATCAAAACGACGTTGCCCGCGTGGTGAAGGCGTACGAAAGCTGCATTCACAATCCCGACACCCCTTCGGCGCGGATGCAGGAGGTTTTGGAGATGATGGAGACGCTGCAGGCATGGGATTATGAGGCGAAGGTAACGGAGGTGACCGGCAAACTCGGTGTTGACGACCTCGAACGCAAATTCCGTGAACTTTCCGGAGGTCAGCGCAAGCGCGTGTTTCTCGCGCAACTCCTTCTCAGGGAGCCGGACCTTCTCATTCTCGATGAGCCCACCAACCACCTCGACCTCACGGCCATCGAGTGGCTTGAAAATTACCTCGCCTCCCAGCAAGTGACCCTTATCATGGTTACGCACGACCGTTATTTTCTCGACAATGTGGCTACCGAGATCATTGAACTCGACCGGGGCAAGCTTTTTCGCTACAAAGGCAACTACGCGTGGTTTCTGGAGAAGAAAGCGGAAAGGGAAGAGGCGCTAAAAGCCGAGGTCGACCGGGCGCGCAACCTGATGCGGAAGGAGCTCGAGTGGATGAGGAGGCAACCCAAGGCGAGGGGTACGAAAGCCAAATACCGCGTTGACGCCTTTTATGAATTGAAGGAGAAGGCGTCGCAGGAAGTGCGCAAGGACCGGATGGAACTCGACGTGCGCGAAGCACGGCAGGGAGGGAAGATACTCGAAGTTGAGCACCTCGCGAAACGGTTCGGACAACAGGTCATCGTCGACAACTTTTCGTATGTCTTCAAAAAAAAGGACCGCATTGGCGTGGTCGGCAAGAACGGCTCCGGAAAGTCCACTTTTCTTGACCTGCTGACAGGCCGGATGACTCCCGATGGCGGCGCCGTGATCCCGGGTGTGACCACAAAGTTCGGGTACTTTACCCAGCATGCAGATGATCTTAATGGCGAAAACCGCCTCATTGACGAGGTGAAATCAATCGCCGAGTACATCACCCTTTCCGATGGATCTCAAGTGTCGGCTTCAAAGTTCCTGGACATGTTCCTCTTTCCCCCCGCGAAGCAATACACGTTTGTTCATAAGCTCAGCGGTGGAGAGAAGAAGAGGCTGCAGTTGCTGAAGATGCTGGTTACCAGCCCTAATTTTCTCATCCTCGACGAACCTACCAACGACTTCGACATCGACACACTCAATGTGCTGGAGGATTTCCTGGAGAAGTTCCAGGGCTGTCTGATGCTGGTATCTCACGATCGTTATTTCATGGACCACCTCGTCGACCAGCTGTTTGTTTTCGAGGGCGACGGGACCATCAGGCTATTCAACGGGAATTACACGGATTACCGCGCCTGGCTTGACGAGCAGACGTTGACGAAGGTCACGCCGCGAAAACAGGAGGGCGCAAAACAGGCATCGCCGCCGGCGGAAAAAAGAAAGCTCTCGTTCCGGGAGAAACAGGAGTATGAAAACCTCCAGGGTGAAATCGATCAGCTTGAGGCGAAGAAGGCGGAACTCACGGCTTTTTTTAACAGCGGGACCACTGACCATGAAGCGCTAAAGCAACGCGGGAACGAACTTCAATCGATTGAAGCGCAGATTGAAAAAAAAACCATGCGTTGGCTGGAGCTTTCCGAGTTGATCGGACAGGGCTAGTGTGCCAGAAAGCACGTTCACGTCTGCGCTTTCCTTTCACACAATTTTAATTGACCGTTTGCGTAAAATGAAGTAATTATGGCTTCATTATCCTAAATTTAAGCAAACATTATTTCGAAAAATGTACATCAATCAGGACGCTGCTAAGAATAATACTTTTGATGCGATCGTCATCGGTACGGGCATCAGCGGTGGGTGGGCCGCCAAAGAATTGACCGAGAAGGGCTTAAAGACGTTGGTGCTGGAGCGGGGCCGGATGGTGAAACATCCGGATTATCCGACGGCCACCAAGGATATCTGGGAATTTGAAAATGCCGACCGGCCCACGCAGGAGGATCTGAGACAACAACCAAAGCAGGCCCGCACCGGCTATACCGTCCGCCAGTCGACCAAGCACTGGTTTGTCAATGACCTCGAACACCCTTACACGGAAGTGAACCGGTTTGACTGGATGCGCGGCTACCATGTGGGCGGACGCTCCATCATGTGGGGGCGCCAGAGTTATCGCCTCAGTGATATTGATTTTGAAGCGAATGCAAAGGAAGGCGTGGGCGTCGACTGGCCGGTACGGTACAAGGACATCGCACCGTGGTATGATCATGTGGAATCGTTTATCGGGGTCAGCGGACAAGCCGAGGGCCTTGCCCAACTCCCCGATGGCAAGTTCCTTCCGCCCATGGAATTGAACTGCGTCGAGCAGCAGCTTAAGAAGTCGATGAAAGACAGTTTCGGCCGCGTGTTAACCATTGGCCGGGTCGCGCATGTGACCGCCCCGTTGGGCCACAGCCCACAGCGAAGCACTTGCCAGTACAGGAACCTGTGTTCCCGCGGGTGTCCGTACGGTGCCTATTTCAGTTCGAACGCTTCCACATTGCCAGCGGCTGAAAAAACCGGCAACATGACGCTACGGCCGAATTCGGTCGTGTACGAACTCATTTATGATGAGAAAAAAGGAAGGGCTACGGGCGTTCGCGTACTCGATGCGGAGACGAAGGAACAGGTGGAGTATCACGCTCGCGTAATTTTTCTCTGTGCCTCGACGATGGGTTCCACATTCATCATGTTAAACTCGATCTCGAACCGTTTCCCGAATGGCTTTGGAAACGACAGTGGCGAGTTGGGCCACAATATCATGGACCATCATTTCAGGGTCGGCGCAAGCGCCCAGGTCGATGGCTTCGAAGACAGGTACTACATCGGCAGGAGGGCGAACGGCGTGTATATACCCCGTTATCGCAACGTGGGCAAAGATAAGCGCGACTATCTTCGCGGTTTTGGATACCAGGGAGGCGCGAGCCGCCAGGGATGGACCAGCCTCATCAATGAAATGAGTATTGGCGCCGACCTCAAGGAGGCGGTAACCACACCGGGGAACTGGTCGATCGGACTCACGGCGTTCGGCGAAATGTTGCCGCACCACGACAACCGCGTATGGATCAACAAAGACGTGAAGGATAAGCACGGCTTGTCTACCCTTACATTCGATGCCATATTCCGCGACAACGAATACAAAATGCGCAAGGATATGGCTAACGACGCCATCGAAATGCTCGAGGCTGCGGGCTTCAAGAACGTCAGGCCCTACGACGATATCGGTGGCGTAGGCCTTGGCATACACGAGATGGGAACGGCGCGCATGGGCAATGACCCGAAGACTTCGGTGTTGAACAAGTGGAACCAGGTACATGCCTGCAAGAATGTGTTCGTCACTGACGGCTCGTTTATGGCGTCGGCAGCATGTCATAACCCGTCGCTTGGATATATGGCATTCACCGCGCGCGCGGTGGACCATGCCGTTAATGAGATGAAGAAACAGAACCTTTAATTTCAACCTGAAACACAACCAACATGGATAGAAGAGAAGCGATAAAGCGCACGGCCCTGCTGATGGGAGGGATGGTGTCGGCTCCGGCAATTATGGGTGTGCTGAAGGGCTGTAAGGCCGAGCCCGGAATTGCCTTCAAACCGGTTTTTCTCAACGACGAACAGGCCAACCTGGTGTCACAGGTTGCCGAGATAATCATACCCAGAACAGACACGCCGGGTGCGCAGGAAGCGGGTGTCCCCGCCTTTATCGATCAGATGCTCAAGGAGGTTTACACCGAAGCGCAGCAAACAGACTTCATCAATGGCCTCAAGGCGTTCGATGAAGAGGCGCGGACGGCCTACGGCGACGCCTTCAACGACCTCGATGAAGATCAACAAAAAGAATTTGTCACCGAGACGCATAATGACGCCATAGGGGCGGAGAAGGGTGCCGGGGGCCCGCACGAGCGTCCCTTTATTCTTACCATGAAGGAACTCACGATGTTGGGGTTCTTCACTTCCGAGCCGGGAGCCACGCAGGTATTGCAGTATGATCCGGTACCCGGCGTCTACCGCGGGTGTATCCCGCTCGCAGAAGCCGGTAACGGCAAGACCTGGGCCTCTTAACCCATTGCCATCACGCACAACACGCCAACCGGCAGCAACGCTTAATGCTGCGGGGGACTGATCATGATGTGCGCCCGATGCGTTCCCGGATCCATGATCCAGGGCATGCCCGCAGCGTCGGGTCTGAGCGGCAGGCCCGTTGATTCCGCCGTTGCGTACGGAATGTAAATCACGTACCGAAGATAGCCGTTCTTGATTTCGCCTGTGGCCGCGTCGTAGTTTTCTTCAGTCGCGGAATAGACAAACAGGGTGGTGGGCTGCCTGGGCATCTCGAGTTTACCCGCTTTGACTTCTGCTTCACGCGTGTCGAAGATTTCCTGGAATGCTTTCCCTTCTTTCTTCAACGCGCGACCCCGCGCCATGAAGGGGTCAAGGTCCTTGTGGTAGCAGGAAACGTTTAAGCCTTTTTGTGCGGGATCATCGGCAAGGCACACCATTTCATTTGATCCCTGGCGCAGCAGGATGAATTCGCCGTTTCCGTCATAGCCGTACACGCTCGCGCCGTCGCGGTCTTCTTCCGGCGCAGCAAGGACCGCGGTCTTTATTTGCACGTCTTTTGGGGGTATCTGCGCGATCGTCGTGGAGGCCGTGACGAGCAGCAGCATGATCATGATCTTCATATCGTTTTGTTGAAGTTTATTATTTGTTGTTGCTGTCGGCGAGGTTTACCAGCCAATGCCATAATCTTCGCCGTGATTACTTGATCCGCCCCAGAAGCTCTCATGTTCCCAATCGAAAAAGATCGCATTGATCGGGCCCGAAGTGCGGTCGTCATACCTGAGCCGATAGCCCATCTCTTGCAGCGCTTTGCGGACGTAAGGCGGCGTGCTTTCGTGGACAAGCATGCTGCCGGGTTTTGGCCGCCGGTCTTCGCCGCCCAGGGAAAGGTAGAATTGATAGGTGTTCATGTTGGGCGCCTCTGCAGCTTCCTGTACATTCATGCCGAACTCCACCATATTGATGAAGAACTGCAACAGGTTTTGATCCTGGGTGTCTCCGCCTTGCACGGCAAATGAAAGGAACGGTTTTCCATCTTTCAGCGCCATCGAGGGCGTGAGGGTCACGCGCGGGAGCTTACCTGGCTCAACGACATTGAACGGGTTGAGCTTTGGGTCTGTGACGAAACTCTGCAGACGCTGGCTCATCCCCACGCCGGTCTTGCCTGCAATGCATGCCGGGATCCATCCGCCACTGGGGGTAACGGACACCACCCAGCCGTCCTCATCGGCAGCCTGTATGGTGGTGGTACCCGCCCAAACCTGGTCGAGGTAGTTCTGGTCAATCGGCGATGGCGTGGGCGAAAGGGCTGCCTGGTTCCATTGCTTGAGGAAATCGGTGTAGGGATTTGTCTTTCCCTCATGAGGATAAGGATCGCCCGGGGCCACGTTTACGTCGTTCATTTCCCAATTGATTTCCTTCATTCTCGCTTTGGCGTACGCTTTCGACAACAAGCCGCGGATTGGTTCTTCTGGTGCCACATAAGGATCGCCATAATAGAAGTCCCGGTCAGCAAAGGTAAGGTTCATCACCTGGTAGAGGGTGTGCAGGTAGCGCGCCGAATTGTATCCCATGCTCTTCAGATCGATGTTTTCAAGGATGTTCAACGCCTGAAGCATCATGGGGCCCTGTGTCCAGTGTGATAACTTGTAGACCTCGATCCCCTTGTAGGTGGTCATCAGCGGTTCTTCCTCGCGCACTTTCCAGTTTGCCAGATCGTCCATCATGATCAGGCCGCCCTGTTCCTGGCAACCGCGGACGAACTCCCTGGCAATGTCGCCGGTGTAAAAACGATCATAAGCGGCATAGATCGCTTCCTTACGCGACTTACCTTTCGCCAGCGCCTTCGCTTCGGCGTCGACCATTTTACGAAGGGTCTGCAGCAGATCCTCCTGACGGAATATCTCGCCGGGATAAGGCGCTTCGCGTGTCTCACCGGCGTGGGTGAGAAACAGGGATCGCGAATACGGCCATTCCTTTATCCTTTCCTTTTGGCGTTCGATGCTGTTTGCAGCCTGCGCCTCGATAGGATAGCCCGCTGCCATCTGCATGGCTGGTGCAAGAATCTCTTTCAGACTCATGGTGCCGTATTCTGCAAGCATGTGGCACAATCCTCCCGGCGTGCCGGGGGTTATCGCCGCAAGGGGGCCGTATTCAGGCGGGTAGTTCATCTCTTTCCCGCGGAAAAATGCCGCGGTCGCTCCGCTGGGCGCCACGCCACAGGCGTTGATGGCAAGGACTTTTTTCGTGTTCGGATTATAAATGAGCGCCTGCGTTTCACCTCCCCAACTGAGCACGTCCCACATGGTGCATGTCGCCGCCAGCATGGCGCACGCCGCATCCACAGCGTTGCCACCCTGTTGAAAAATCATACTGCCGGCCGTTGCCGCCATTGGTTTTCCGGTGATGGCCATCCAGTGCCGCCCATGCAGGACTGGTTTTTGCGTGCTTTGGCAGAAGGCGGCCAACGAGGCGAATGACCACAAGGCGGTCGCAAAAAGCGCTTTCTTCATCGTGGTTGGGTTTGACTGTATAATGTAGGGCGTTTGGTTTCGAATTCCAAAGAGAAAGCCGGAAACGGTCGGTATCGCATTCCGCCGGGTGAAGCAAATGCGCCTAATTCGTTACTTTTGTGATTTAGCATTTACCCCATGGCTGCTGACCCGTCGTTGTTTTTAAAGAATGTGTGGTATCTCGCGTTTCACAGCGCCTTTGTGAAGAAAGGCAAGTTGTTGTCCAAACAGATCGCGGGAGAAAGGATCGTATTTGGACGCGATGCGTCGGGCCACGTGTTTGCGCTTCGCGACAATTGTCCCCATCGTGGTGTGCCGTTGTCAGAAGGTTGGTTTCGCGACTGCACCATACAGTGTTGTTACCACGGCTGGCAATTCGGAACGGATGGCGTATGTACCAACATTCCGGCAATCTCCCCGGAGCGCAATGTCGATGTCGGCAAGATCAGGGTATTCCGGTATCCCGTTCACGAGATGAATGATACGGTGTGGGTATACCTTCCGGAAAAGAAGATCCATTACACGGTTGAGCCCAGGATCGCGCCACCCAACCTTGTTCTGGATCCATCGAAGAAATTCCTCCATGTCGAAACCGTTGTGCTTCCTGCCAACATCGATCATTCTGTGATTGGCCTCATCGATCCGGCGCACGTCACGTTCGTCCATCAATCGTGGTACTGGCGTTCGGCGAAAAAACTAAAGCAAAAGACGAAACATTTTGAGCCCACGCCGATGGGCTTCAAGATGGCGCGGCATGCTCCCTCAGCGAATTCGAAAGGGTACAGCGTGCTCAAAGGGGGTACCTCGACCGAGATCACGTTTGAGATTCCCGGTCAGCGGATCGAACACATCCTGGTAGGAGAGAAGCATCAGATCGTCTCCGTAACGACGCTGACCCCGCTCAACGCCCGCGAGACCGAACTTACCCATGTTTTTTATTCGACGCTTCCGGCAACGCGATGGCTTTGGTGGCCGCTGAAACGCTTGGGCAAGAAGTTTATCGGACAGGACCTTGACGTATTCAAGAAGCTGAGTCGCGGCCTGGAGAGCAATCCGACCCTCATGCTCATCGGCGAGCCGGATACCCAGGCGAGGTGGTACCATGAGATCAAACGCCTTTGGCAAAAGTCGCAGCAGGACAATACCCCGTTCGAAAATCCAATCAAGCCGCAGACCCTGCACTGGGTTACCTAGGCAGCGGGTGAATCAATTTGCAGACCGCGAGCTACGGGTCGCCTTTGATCCGGATCACAACGCCATCGAGTCTTTCATCCAGTCTGATCTGGCACGCGAGGCGGCTTTGGTCGGTTGCGTTTGGCAACGTATCAACCATATCCATTTCGATGTCTGTTGGATTTCCCAGTTTCTCGCCGCCGTGTAGTACTTCGATATGACACGTCGCACAGAGCGCCATTCCTCCACAGGTTGCGGGAATCGGATAGTCCGAGGCCTTCAGCACTTCCATCAGGCTGAGGTTGATGTCATCGGGAAGTTCCAGTTGCTGAACCTGTCCATCAGCGCCGTGAATTTCGAGTTTGATCATCATCCCCCAATCAGAATGCGTGTACACCGTTTACGGTGGTGTATTTGAAGCTCAGTTTTTCGTGTGGATAAACCAGCTTGAATGCGCGCTGCGCCATCAAGGCCGCCTCATGAAAGCCACAGAGGATGAGCTTGAGTTTCCCCGGATAAGAGTTGATGTCACCGATAGCAAATACCCCCGGCACATTCGTGCTGAAATCAATAGTATTCACTTCAATGGCATTTTTGTTGACATTCAATCCCCAGTTTGCAATAGGGCCGAGTTTAGGGCTGAGTCCGAACAAGGGAATCAGGTAGTCCGCCGAAACGCTTCGGACCGCCTTTGTTTTATCTTCGACTGAAACGGCATTCAGCCTGCCGTTTCCTTCAACACTTTTCAGCGTCGCGTTCAGGTGCAGGTCGATCTTTCCTTCTTCTGCCAACGCGAAAACTTTTCCCGTGGAGTCAGGCGCGCCCCGGAACGATTCGTTCCGATGAACCAGGGTCACGCGTTCTGCAATCGCGGCGAGGTGGATCGTCCAGTCGAGTGCCGAATCTCCGCCCCCGGCAATGACAAGCCGTTTGTTTCGAAAGGTTTCCGGATCCTTCACCATGTACAGGACGCCCTTGCCTTCGAAATGCTCCAGGTTTGCCAATTCCGGTTTTCGGGGCTCAAAACACCCGAGGCCCGCAGCGATGACTACCGCCTTGCATTCAACGGTTGTATGGTCAGAGGTAGTCAACGTAAAGGAACCGTCGTCATTTCGCGTGAAGTTCTCGACACGTTCGCCAAGGGTGAAAGTGGGTTTGAAAGGTTCAATCTGCTTTACAAGATTATCGATCAGTTCCTGGGCATTGATGGATGGAAATCCCGGAATGTCGTAGATCGGCTTCCTGGGATAGATCTCGGAAAGCTGTCCGCCTATTTGGGGCAGCGCGTCGATGAGGTGGCAGCGCATCTTTAGTAAGCCGGCTTCAAATACCGCGAACAGGCCTACAGGACCGGCGCCGATGATGCAAATATCTGTTTTAATCATGACGGAAAAGTTTGCCCTGCAAATGTAGTGTAGTAATTATTAGTATACTAATTAATTGAACGGGGAAACGCAGCGCAATGGTGCTTTTGGCGGGATTATTCATCGAGATTGTCGTAAATGGTCGCCAGGACCTTCTTGAAGTGATTGAAGTCGCGTTCCGACAGGCCGTCCCATGCCTTCAGGCGGATGGCTTTCACTTTTGGGTTGAGTTGCCCTACCTTTTTCGTTCCGGCTTTGGTGAGCGTGACCAGGAAGCTTCGCCTGTCATCGGGATGCATCTTCCTGACGGTCAGTCCTTTTTCGCACAACAGGTCGAGTATGCGCGTGAGGGTGGGATTATCCTTGAACAAAATGTCCGCCAGCTCGCTTTGCTTCATGCCGCCACCGTGGGTATGGAGGTGTTTCAGGACAATCCATTGATCCACCGTGATGTTGAAGTCGAGTTCCTTGAATTTCTGCTGGGCGTATTGCTTTACACGCCGGGCGGTTCTGTCGAGTAGAAATGAGTAGGAGGAGAAGCGTTCTTCGTTCATATACGAATTGTTCGTGTACAAACGTAATAAGTTTTTCCCGCTTTTGGCAGTGCTCACTGTTTCTTTAACCGGGTCAGTTCGGTGGCGAGATATTTTCCGTCAAGCCAGTGATTGCCGATCATGACGCCGGCGATGTTGCGCGATTGTGTGATGTCTTCGAGGGGATTCCCGTTCAAAAGCAGAAGGTCGGACACGGCGTTGGGCCGGACCACCCCGGCATCTTCCTTCCCCAAATAGCTCGCCACATTGATCGTTCCCGTCCGCAGCGCTTCATAGGGGGTGAGACCGGAAAGAACCAGGTATGCGAGTTCATTGTGGGTTGAAAATCCGGGCACGTTAAACACTTGTGGAGCGTCGCACCCAAGAAGAAGTCCAACACCGTGCTCCTGGCAGGCTTTGATCAGTTTTCTCCTGAGGTTGATGAACGCGTCAACGCCGGAAGGATCATAGTCCGGATCATTGGTCATGTTTCGTTTGTTGTTCACCCATTGGTCCACCGTTTCCGGATTCATGTAAACCCGGTCGGGATCACCGAGGAAATCGTCAGCAGTGTATTTACTGTTGATCCATCGTTCGGCCAGGGATTGGGTGGGAACCACCCAGATGTTGTTCGCCTTAAGGGCGGCCATCAACTCCGGAATGCGCGTTGTGTCGGCCCGGCTGGCGATGAGTGACCCGAAGAACCCGGCTTGTTGCGCCACCATCTTTTCGATGCCGGGTACCAGGCCTTCGACGAAACCATCAAGGTGGTCGATCGAAGCGTACCCGGCTTCGATGGCACGCCACACCCCAACACCAAAGGACACATGACCCGCGAACGGTATGTCGACTTCCTTCGCGGCTGTGGCAATCGCATCAAATTCGGCTCGCGTTAAACCAGGATGGAGTTTGAGCAAATCATATCCCGCTTCCTTTTGTTTCCTCACCATGGCCGCCCCGCCTTCCGGAGAACTCACGCTCATGCCATTGAACGACGGCCCGGTGGTATAGAAGTTTGGAGCCATGAACTGGCCTTTTTCAATTTG
The DNA here is from genome assembly GCA_964551035.1 of uncultured Roseivirgaceae bacterium. Taxonomy (GTDB): domain Bacteria; phylum Bacteroidota; class Bacteroidia; order Cytophagales; family Cyclobacteriaceae; genus Chryseosolibacter. The sequence continues at coordinate 24,859 of CAZKBK010000027.1, forward strand.
TTCCCGGAGTTCAAGGTGCCTCGGGTGGCCGAGCATCCCCCGGACGGTTGTTATGCCGTTCACGAGAAAGAGGCTGAGCACATCCTTCATAGGACCCAGGTCATCGATCGGAGGTACATGGCCGTGCATTTCGGCAAGGCCGGGAATAAGGTATTTCCCGGCGCCGTTGATCACCAACGCATTCCGGTCATGGCTGACGCGTTGTGCGTCGCCCATGGCGATAATTTTCCCATCTTTTGTGACCACCACCTGATCGGGCAACACAACTTCGCCGTCCATGGGAATGACGTTTACATGGACAAAGACGATTTCGCGACCAGCGTTTGAAACGGGCTGCTGCGACATGGACACACTGCTGACGAGCAGGCAGAAGACAATGGATAGGGCTCTCATGCGAAATGGATTTTACCGAATTTCCGGAAATTGGACCCTTCCCGGGAATGAAAGTGGTTGAAGGGTATAATTGATTGCTGGGTGGTCGGTGTGGGGAATCGAAGTCGCATAAAAAGCGTTATCTTGGCAGCCATGAGTCAATTGAGCCTGGAACAAACCATAACCCTCTATCAACCAACGCTGTATGCGATCGCAATGAAATTTCTGCGATGCAAGGCGGATGCCGAGGATATCGTCCAGGAGACGTTTGTCCGCTGGCTAAATGCGGAACACGAGAAAATCCGAAATACGAAGGCATATCTCGTCCGGGCCGTCACGAATAACTGCATTACCCATCTTCAGACCCTGAAGAGGAAGAAAGTTGAGTACTTGCAGGCGATTCATTGGGAGGAATGGGTGGATAAGATCCGCGACACGGATTTTTCCGGCGAGTTCGAGGCCCGGATGGGCAAGGCATTCCATGTCATTCAGCACAAGCTGGAACCGCTTGAACGCGCTGTTTTCGTACTAAAGGAGGCGTTCGGCTTTGATTACAAGGCCCTTCAGCTCGTCCTGGACAAGAAGCAGGAGCATTGCAGACAACTTTTTTGCCGTGCGCGAAAAAAGGTCGCGGAAGAGCGTGAACGATTGGGTGCTGTTATCGGCGAGAAGACGACGTTGTTGAAGACTTTCCTCCAATCGTGCGACTCCGGTCAGGCGGACGAGGTTATTGATGCGCTTCGGAACGATCTCCGTTCCCGGCCGTAAAATATTTTCTCTTTTTTCCACGTTCCTGTCACAAATCAAGTGCTCCCCTGTCTTTACGGTATGGGACGGCTGGCACGCGCCCAACCGAGAACTTAGACCGTAAACCTTTTCATTCATGGAAGTCATTTTGATTTTTTTTGTAGCCCACTGGTATCTCTCGCTTTTTTTCCAAACCTTCTTCCTGCACCGGTACGCTGCCCACCGGGCGTTTACGATGAGTAAATCCACGGAGCGGGTCTTTTTCGTGTTGACCTGGATTTTCCAGGGCTCTAACTACTTAAGCCCTTATGGCTACGGGGTAATGCACCGCATGCATCATGCCTTTGCCGATACCGAAGACGACCCACACTCGCCCAAGTACGATGAAACGATCTGGAATATGATGTGGAAAACAAAGACGATTTATTCGGCGATCGCCGGTAAGCGCATGGTCCCTGACAAGCGATTTACGGAGGGCGTTCCTCAGTGGGAGGCTTTCGACAAGTTCGCCCGCTCGTGGCCGTCCAGGATTTTCTGGGGTTTGCTCTATACGGCCGTGTTCGTCGTGTACGCAACGCATTGGTGGCTATGGCTTCTGCTCCCGATCATGTTCCTCATGAGCCCTATCCATGGCGCGATTATCAACTGGTTTGCCCATAAGTATGGATACCGGAATTTCGAGGTTGGCGATACTTCCAGGAATTTCCTTCCCCTGGACTTTCTGATGATGGGCGAATCGTATCACAATAACCATCATAAGAACGGCTCAAGGGCGAATTTTGGCGGAATTCGATGGCATGAGATCGATCCCACCTATCAGATCATCCGGTTGCTCGATAAGGCTGGAGTGATCAGGCTGGTCCGACGCAAGGAGGTCAAGATGCAGAATGTGCAAAAAGCCGCCTGACCGCTTGCAAATGGCAGGTGGGTATGGTACCTTCAAGCTCAGTAACTCCCTTTTGCTAAAACTTGCGGGCGCCCTTTTTACGGGCGCCTTTTTTTATCTGAGTATGCGCCTGATTCGCTTGACGATCCCGTTGACGATAACGTGGGTATAGGTGCCTTGTCCGCGCTTGCCCCTGTCGTTGTGCCGGAGGGGTGGCCGTTCCCGGGATCTTGCTTCCCTTGCCAGATCTTTATTTCGGTGCCTGGCGTCGGCTTCTTCCGCACCGATGGGCTCCGCCACGTCGGAAGGTTCGATGCGGCGGCCATGGAAACGGGCATATACCTGAGTGAACTCGGCCCCGAAGAGCAGGATTATACCTGCATACGACACCCAGAGCATGATCAGAATGATCGTACCCGCTGCGCCATAGGTTGATCCGGGGTCGCTGTTCCCGAAATAAACGCCGAGGAGGAATTTGGCGACGGTGAACAGCAATGCCGTTACCGCAGCGCCGACCCAGACATCCTTCCACCGGATCTTTGCGTCCGGCAGGAATTTGAAAATCGCCGCGAAAAGAAGGGTGATCACGCCCAGCGAGACCAATAAGTCAACGGCTTTGAATACCACCTGGAGCGCTTCGGATATGTGGCTCTGAACCCACTCGCTCACGGCAGCCAACGCCGCCGACAGAACCAGCGATACCAGCAACAGGAACCCGACCACGAGCACCAACCCGAAGGAAAAAACCCTGTCCCGGATAAGTTTGAGTATCTTCTGTTTTGGCTTGGGTCTTACCTCCCACATCTTGTTCAGGATCTGCTGGAGATTGTAAAAGACGCCGGTGGCGCCGAACAACAGCGTTGCAAAACTGAGTACATACGAAAGTGTAAACGCGTCCTGGTCTTCGGTTTCCGCATTGGAGACGATGCCCTTAATGTCTTTTGCGGAGGTTCCGCCAACCGTATTCTGCACTTGCGCGGTCAATTTTTCCATGACCTGCTCCCGTTCAAAAAAGTAGCTCGCGACGTTGATTATGATAACCAGCAGTCCGGGCAATGAAAAGATTGTGTAATAGGCGAGCACGATGCTATTGTTGAATGGTTCGCGCTCGGTCCACTGGCTAAAGGTGTCCTTGGCCATTTTCCCGAAGTTCTTCGCCTTGTCCCCGAGTTTGCTCATGCCTGTCTGGTCTCAGGGGATACGGAAAAAAATATATGCCGCAGGCCGGAAGATCATCACGCACGCATACGCCGGTCCGCCAAAGGCATGTTTTTCGAAACTACGACCACACTGTAACAGAAACCGGCCACCATCTGCGGCCGGTTCTGTCATTAACCTAAATCTATGTGCGCTTTTGACGTAACGCCTAATTGAACGTGACTTCACTCACCTCGCTCCAGAGGAGATACTTCGTGTCGTCGCTGTTGGGACGGAAGACAAGAATTCCGTGATTGCGATTGCCAACATCCTGCGATTCATCCAGGGTGATTTGTCGTCCGTTCTTCAGCTTGATGAGACAACGGTGTTCCCCCTTGGTGGTGATTTCCTTTATGGCCCTGAACGGGATGCTGTATTCGTATTCGCCTTCCTTGCCTTGCAGGAGTTCGTAGGTATGGGTTTCGTCGAGGTCGTACACGATCTTCCCTGCGAACACGTCGCCGTTGTGCGCGGTTACTTTACCAGTGAGTTCCGCTTGTTGATTGAAGTCGGCGTAAGAGATCCCGCCGGTAGGGACCTTGTCGTCGAAGATGACCTTGTCAAATTCGTCCCACGGGATGTCAATGGCGGGGAAATCGCGGCCTTCAACGATAACGCCGCGGTGCCCGGAACTTACGTCATTGCTTCCGTCGAGCATTAGTTCTCTTCCGGATTTGAGCACGACGAGGCTCCTGGTGCCACGTCTTTCAATAGACCGGATGTTTCCAAAAGGGATCGAAAGGTCACCGTCCTCGGAATCTCCGTCGAGTTTGTCCGTCGACAGCCGTTCATCGTGATCCCACTGGATGTAGCCGCTGAACTTCGTGCCGAAGGCCTCGACGGTGCCATATAGGGACTCCCCAAACTTGTTTTCGAGTTGCTGCGGCGTTGCGAGGAATTCGATTCTGTCAATGCGGTTCCAGTAAATTTCCATTTCGCCCACTTCGACGTCGTAAACACGAACATCGAGCCCCACGTCGTTGTATCCGTCACCGTCGACTTCAAATCTGTCGCCGTTGCGCATTTCGAGTGCGACCGATTGGCTTCCTGTCGGGGTGACGGTCTTGATCTCACCAAACTGACATGCGAACTGATGTGTGTAGGTGGAGTTGCTTTCGCCACGCCATCTTTCGGTACCGAGGAATTCGAAGAATGTGTCGTTCCAACTGTACCAGCTCATGTTACGGTCATCGAGACGCTCGCGATCCCGTTCGGTGAGGTGGCGAAGGTGGTCATTCCATTCCTTGGATGCGTTGAAGATGTCGGACCAGTAGACTTCCTCCTTGCCCCACCGGATCGCACCCTGATATACCTTTCCGTCGTCTGTGTGGATCTTTCCGTAAATGAAGGCCTGGTCCTGTGCGCCAACCGTCGTGGTGGCGAGGGCCGCGAGGCTGAGTGCAAGGCAAATGCTGGAACGTGTCATGTTGGGTTGGGTTTGTTCTCCTTATTTGTACTGCTAATTTCCTGAAAGGTTGCGCGGCCGCACACGGAATGCTGACAAGACGGAACGGGATAGGGATGAATCGGGAATTCGGCCTACTGAATATTCGGGTGCCTGCGCGTAGAAGCGAAGGCAGGAAGGGCGGTCAGGGTCTCGAAGGGGTGGGTGGGGCCTGTGCCATTACTGATCAATCCATTTCTTGAAATCGGGTGTGCGTTCCGCACTTACGATAACCTCGTCAGAGGTACGGGGCTGCAGTGCGAGTTTGATCCTCCCCTTGAAATAGGGGTGAATTTCGGCGATAGCCTCGAAGGTGAGAATATATTGACGGTTTGCCCGAAAGAATACCTTCGGGTCGAGCACATCGATGAGTTCATCGAGCGGGGTATCCAGCGGGTAGCGCTTCTCGTCACGGGTGACAATGTAGGTAAGCTTATTTTCCGACAGAAAGTAGGCGATCTTTTCGACCGGGATGGCGATGATCTTTTGCCCCAGACGAACCATGAACCGCGATTTATAGGTCGTTCCGCCATTGATCATATGGAGCAACTCCGCGTAGTTGACCATGGCTGGCTGTCGTTGCCCAGCTTGCCGGCGCACCTTGTCGAGACTCCTTTTGAGCTTCTCCTTTACGACGGGCTTGAGCAGATAATCCGCGCTGTTAACTTCAAATGCCCTGATCGCGTACTGGTCATAGGCAGTGGTGAACACCACCGGACACTCCACCTGGATCTTGCTGAAGATCTCGAAGCAGAGGCCGTCGAGAAGCCGGATGTCGGTGAGGATCAGCTGTGGGTGAGGATTCTCGCGGAGCCATCCAAGGCCGGCCTCCACGCTTTGGTGTCGGCCGACAATCTTTGCCCCGGGCTCGAGCTCAAGCAGCATTGCCTCCAGTTTGTCTGCGGCAAGTTTTTCGTCCTCGAGGATAAGGATGTTCATGGGTGTTCGGTTTCGAGCAGGGGTACGCGTACTTCCCAATGCGTTTCGGTCCTGATGATCTCCACGGGCTTGTCGGTGAAGTAAGCATAACGCTCCCGGATATTTTTCAAGCCACTTCCCGAACCTTCCGCTTTGCGCTTCTTCTCATTGCGTGTGTTACGCACGATAATGTAGTCGTCGCCTGATTGGAGCAGTTGGATGTGAAGGGGAGTCCGCTCGTCGAATGTGTTGTGTTTGATTGCGTTCTCCACAAGCATTTGAATCGTCAGGGGAGGGAGCACGCTTGTGGTATGGTTCGGGTCCACGTTTGCAGAGAACCTGACGAGGTCGTCAAAGCGGGTTTGAAGGAGGTACATGTAGGCGTCGATAAAAGCGAGTTCTTCGCCCAGGCTCACGAGATCATCGGTGTTGCTCCGGAGCAAAGCCCGGTATACCTCCGAGAATTTTTCAATGAATCGACGCGACCTCACCGGATCGCGATCGACCAGGGCGGATAGTATGTTGAGGTTGTTAAAAAGAAAGTGCGGGTCAAGTTGATGTTTCAATGAAAGCAGTTGCGATCGCATTTGCTCCTTCTGCATTTTTTCCTTTTCCAGGACGGAAAGGCGCCAGTGCCTGAGGAAGTGCAGGCTGAAATAGATGGAGAAAGCGGGAATGAAGATGAATGCGCCGAAGACGTTGGTCACAATGATTTGCCCTGACGTTGGTGACCCCGTTGTCAGCAGTACCTTGAGCAGGACGTAGCTGATATTCATCAGGATCAGGAGGAACAATAACGCAAGCAGCATGTGGAGAAATAGTCTGAATGACCCCGAGCGGCTCCAAGGCATGGTGCGGTCGAACCAGCGTGTGAGGCCTTTGTTTCCCCACCAAAGGAGAACGGCCACGGTAACGATCCAGCCGGCGGTGAGGTAGGCGCTCGCGGCCGGGCGGGCGAGCACCACCCAGGCGACCACTGAACCCGCTGCCGCCAGCGCAATGGTGAGGTACAGGATGAATCGGGGACGGATCGTGTCTGCCAGTGTCACTCGAACGCAATTTCGTTAATCTTTCGCCACTGGACATACGCCGGCTCGTCTTTTCCGCTTTCAAAGATAAGAATGCCGCCGTTGCGCGTAGACACGTCCTGTCTTCCACCCAGCAACAGGCTTTTTCCATTCCTCAAGTCGATCGTTGAATAATCAAAGTTCCGGGGTGCAATCCGACGGATGTTTCGAAAGGGGATGTGGTATTGAATACCATTTTCGTCGCCTTCGAGGATTTCAAGGTCGAGCACTTCGTCGATGTCGTAGATGATCCGCCCCCTGAACCGGTCGCCTTCGAGGGTCACAACCGTACCGCTGAGGAAATCGGGGGATCTGAAGGTGCTGTAATCCAACCCCGTCTTCGGCGGATCAGAAAACGTGACTTTGCGGAACGCGTCCCAGCTTAAATGGACAACCCCGACTTCGGCATCAGCCACAAGCACGCCGCGGTTCTCCGAGTTCACGTCGTTGGATCCGGTGAGATAGAATGCGCGGCCGGAACGAAGTACAACGCGGCTGCCCCGGCCTTCTTTTTCAATGGATAAGATATCATTGAAACGGATGGAGACATCGCCGTCGTCGCTGTCGCCATCGAGTTTGTCGGAACTGAGTCGTTCATCGTTGTCCCATGCAATGAAGCCGGTAAATTTTTCGTTGCGCACACCTTCCACCATACCGTATAATGGATTACCGAAAGTCGCGTTCGGCTTCAACGGTGTTTGCAGGAATTCAACCCGTTCAATCTTGCTCCAATCGAATCCAAGGGTGCCGAGTTCCGGATCGGCGACGTATATCCTTGAGCTAAGGTCGTTATATCCCTGCCCGCTGATCTCCATTTCCCGGCCGTTGCGTAGCGTGATGCGCGCGCGTGCGCTGGACAGCCGTTCAATGGCGGCCAGGTTCCCGAATTGCGTATTAAATTGATGCTCGACGATCTTGTCTTCCCATATCCCGCCGAGGCTCCAGTCAATTTCGTACCACGCCGCGGCGTTGGATTCCGATTCAGGAACCATCTTCCGAAACTGATCGGTAATTTTTGCCGCGTTGAAGAGGTCGCACCACAAGGCTTCCTCCGTCCCCCAGCGTAATACGCCTACGTAGGTATTGCCGCTTGAGGCATACACCTTGCCGTAGAGGAGGCCGTCATGCGACTGCGCCGAAGCCGAGCTGGCGATTGCCACCACAGCGGTGACGACGCCTGCCACAATAACGATCTGCCGATAGGTTGAATTAGTCATTCTGATATCTTTCCCCATAATACGAAAACACAGGGCAAAAATCTCAAGGGCCAGCCGGATTTACAATGTCGCATGGCTGAAACGGGAGAACTTTTGACTGAATCGGGTTGCCCGCAGGGAAGGACTTTCAGGTCTTTTGCTTTTTCCTACGCGCTGAAGGAAAGAGTATGTTGTTAAGGATAAGCCGGTAGCCGGGAGAGTGGGGATGCTGACTAAGGTCCGTGCCTTCGCGCCATCTGCCCGGCGTGCCTTCAGGATCGTGACCGCTGTAATAGGTCCAGTGGCCGCGGCCAAGCTCGCCATATAGATACCGGACATTTCCGAGGTGGTGGTTTTCCCCTAGGATGAGCGCTGTCGATTTTACGACGTATCGGCTGAAGGCGGTGGTCTGGCCATGAAACTCAGGGATGGCATACTCGTGATTTTGGGTCAGGAGCGACGGGACGACATCCCACTTGGCGGAAAACTGAAATAGTTGAAAGAAGGCGCTGTTCCGATCGAAGAAATCTGCGCGGCCCGTGTTGATGTCCGAGAAGCGGCGGCTGTGGGCAGGCTCCAGCGTAAAATTCTCAAACGCCAGGGATTTCGAGTAGTCGAGTTTCTGTTGCGCTTGTGGGTCCGCACCGTCACCATCGTATACGCTTTCGGTAATGTCGATGCCTTCTGCCGCAAGGGCGATGTCAAAAGTCTCAGCGCCTGAGCACATGGCAAAAAGATAGCCACCGGCACTGCAGAAGCCTTTTATGCGTCGCGCCACGTCGAGTTTCATCGCCGAGACCTTTTCGTACCCCATTCGGCGCGCCGTCGCCTGTTGCAATTCAGCTTCAATGCGAGCGGATTCGCGACGAAGGTACCGGCCGAACTGGCCGGTGAAATCTTCATGGTGGAGATGAAGCCAGTCGTAGCGGGAAAGATGGCCGGTGAGCACTTCCTCATCGTAGACGATGTCGTATGGGATCTCCGCGTAGTCAAGCACAATCATCACGGCATCGGTTTCGTCAAGGATGAGTTCGTTCTTGGGCGAGTATACGGCGATGCGTGGTGCTGTCTGCAACCGCACAACGTTCATGTTTACGGAGGGCGAAGCGATTTGCCTGAGCATGGCACTGACTTCAGCCTCGCTTTTTACCTCAAAGCTTACCCCGCGTACGGCGCACTCCGTTTCTATCGCTGATGACCATTCGGCAAGGAAACTGCCGCCTCGGTAGTTAAGAAGCCAATCGACGTCCCCCTCCCGGTCCAGGATGAAGTAGGCAATGCCATATGCTTTCAGGTGATTCCGCTGGGTATTGTCCATGGGAATGAGGATGGAAACTGCGCCGGCCCGGGTAGCGAAGGCAAGAAGGAGTATGATCAAATACTTGAGCATATGGTGGCTGTTGGGCGCGAGGGTGATCCAGTTGGTAGTTTCGTAAAACGTTGTTGTAGGAAATCCCGGATGCGCGGCATCGCTGTCCCATAAGAAAATGTTGTGCCGCAAAAGCGGTTTCAGATTCGGTGCGTTGCAATGAAGTGGCGGCATAAATATTTAGCCGAATGCTTCGGGTGTCGATCATTTGTGATATGAGACGGATAGTTTTGTCATTTTGTATGCTCATCAGTGTACCCCTTTCTGCCGTTGCACAGGAGTTTACGGACAGCCTGAGGTTTGCCGAGTTGAGGTGGTCGATGAAAAAGAAGGCACTCGTCCTGGAATACATGGACCTGACTGAAGCCGAGAAAGCGTCCTTCTGGCCGGTATACGATCATTATTCTCTTGCCACCAAGCATCTCGAACTTGAATGCGTTTACCTCATGTCGAGCTATGCCCGGAATTTTGACGAGTTATCGCCACGCGAATTGGATGACCTGTTGAAACGGATTCTTCGAAACGACATTACGCTCGCGAAGCTGCGGCGCGTGTATTTCCGGAAATTCAAGAAGGCGCTGTCTGCGGAACAGGCTGTGACTTTCATGCAACTGGATCACACCTTTCGAACGATGATCCGGATGAACGTCAAGCGAGGATGGCCGCCAATGGAACTTGTGCGCGGATCGCTGGTCGGCCGGAACCCCATCCAACTTACCGACAAGGACTGAGCGGCCGCCGGCGATAAAAAATATTAAAACACCTTAGCGCTTGATGTGACTGTTGCGTTTTGTCTCTTATTCGTTGCGCTATTTCTCCCGGTTCAGGAGGAAGATGAGTACATCGAATGGAATCCATTCTACCGCCTGCAATGGCATGATTTCCGCGCCGAACCGGCGATGGATGCCGTTAGTGACGCCGGCACCGCGGTAAAGATCTCTGCCATGCCATATTGGGTGCGTAAAAGGATTCACTATGACGTGGTGGCGCTGTTCAACCGCGACAAGTCGTGGGTTCGCGACTCTTCAATGGCGCTTCTTGAACACGAGCGGTTACATTTCGATATCGCCGAACTCTACGCGAGGAAGATCAGGAAACGTATCGATGAACTGAGGGCTCGGGGTGAGGACGACATCGATGTGCTTAACGCCGAAATAAGAGCGCTTTTGAGAGAGAGTAACCGCGTGGATATGCGATACGATGTGGAAACGCTGCACGGCGCCATGAGTGAAAAGCAAAGCGAGTGGAACAGGCAGGTGCGGCGCGAACTTGAAGACCTGAAGCGTTTCGTAAGGAAACGCCGGGTCGTTGGTGGCCCATAGGTGCAGAACCCGGACGCTTGAAACCGCGTTTGAAAAATAAAAACCCCACCCGGATTGGGTGGGGGACGTTAGCTATCGAGACCTGGAACCCGTCCTTCCGGGCCTTTGTTGTTCAGTTCCAAGATAGCGATAATACTTTGGAACTTCGACTGGATTTTAGGAGACGCTCCTTAAAAAACACAGTAGAAAATCTTCCACATGATTGAATATGCTCCTGGCGCAAGCGCCTTTCGTTAAAACAGCAAGATTCCCTTTCTTGAATTGGAAAGGATTTGCTTTCTTTCGGGTTCCATTTAAATGAAGCATGAAATGACGAAGAAGAACATACTGCTGGTTGATGATGACAAGATCTTTAACTTTCTTAGTGAAAAGACGATCGCTTCACTTGGCTTTGCAAATGAAATTCACTTTGCGTTGAATGGGGAGGAAGCCCTGGAGATCCTCGGCCGGTGCCGGGACGGAGCGTTGGCGAGGCCTGACATTATCTTCGTCGACCTGAGCATGCCCGTTATGGATGGATTTGAATTTATAGAGGCGTTTAAGCGTACCGATCTTCCCGGAAAGGAAGGGATCACGCTCGTGGTCCTCACGTCGTCGGCCGATCCAATGGACGTGAATCGCGCAAAGGATCTCGGCATCAAGTACTACTTCAACAAACCGCTGAGCAAGGAGGAGATCAAGAAAATGGTTGTGCAGGAATTTTCCCTTCCGCTGAATTGACCACCGACGCGCATGGTTCGGGGTGGTGATGCCGGCGCGACGCGTCGGATTTTTTTCCGATCGTTGGGATTTCGAATGCAACGGGGTAGCTGAACGTCGAATGTGCGGACGAAGCCCACTCCCCCTTAACGTAGCCGTGGCGTGGCTCCTCAACGTCTCCCAGTGGGTCCGGCGACGAAGGTGATCGGAAGTTGAGCCGGTATTGCCGGGCGTATTCCCCGACAGCCTTCAGGATATCCGTTCCGTACTTTGCAAGCTTTTCCGGAACGACGCCGGGTATCAACGAAAGGTGCGCCGGAGTTTGCGGAACGCAGGCAGCGATTGCCGTTAGCGTTGTGTCGGAAAATACCAGTTGGTCGGTAACATTCTCACGACGCGCCAGCTGCCTGCGGAGGTCGCGAAGACACTGCAGCAATTCCCCTTCGCAGGCGGGTGTGCTCAATTCCCGGACAGGCTTGTCATGGGTCTGCCGGCGACTTAGCCATATCTTCTCGCCGCTTGTGGTAATGTCCGCTCCTTTCTCCGTAATCCGCAGGACGGGATAAATTCCCTCCGATCTTCTCAGGTAGCCAGCGGCAACCAGGTCGTGAAATACATCCGTCCATTCTGCGCGCGACAGGTGCCTGCCGGACCCGAAATCACCGAGGGCCCGGTGATCTTCGTCGATGCGAGAAGACTGTGAGCCGCGCAACACGTCGATCAGGTAGTTCACGCCGAACTTCTGCCGGAGCGCACGCACGGTTCTGATCGCCCTTTCAGCTTCTTCCGTACCGTCAAACAGATCCGCGTTGCCAAGACACGCATCACAGTTGCCGCAGTAGTTGGGTGACGTCTCGTTGAAATAATTGAGAAGGTATTTCCTTCGGCAGGTGTTCAACTCGCCAAACCGTCCCATTTCATCGAGTTTCTTCAGCAGTATCTTTGTCTGCTTCGGATTATTTTCAATCATCGCAAATTTCTTGAGCTTGGCCACGTCGGCGGGCGAGTAGAACAACAGCGCATCGGCAGGCAGTCCGTCACGCCCGGCGCGGCCGGTTTCCTGGTAATAACTTTCGATATTCTTGGGCAGGTCCATATGTACCACATAGCGCACGTTCGGCTTATCGATGCCCATTCCGAATGCGATGGTGGCCACCACGATCTTGGTCACATTTCTTTGAAACATTTCCTGGTGAGACGACCGTACCTCGCGTTCAAGTCCTGCGTGATAGGGAACCGCATCAAATCCATAGCGGCCAAGGCGGTCGGCAAGGGCTTCGGTGGATTTCCGGGAAAGGCAGTAAATGATTCCGGACTGGTCTCGCCTTGACGTCAGAAAATCCATCAGTTGTTCGAAGTTGTCGTGTTTGGGCCTGACCGTGTATTTGATGTTCGGCCGGTTAAAACTCGAAACAAAGCGTCCCGGATTATCCAGGTCCAACTTTTCAATGATGTCACGTTGCGTATGCCGGTCGGCAGTCGCAGTAAGGGCGATGGTTGGTACGTTGGTCCAGGCGCCCTTGAGCGTTGCAAGCATCAGGTATTCCGGACGAAAATCGTGACCCCAATGGGAGATGCAATGTGCTTCATCGATGGCAAGAAGGCTGATCGAAAACTGCGACAGTGTGGTAAACAGTGGTGAGGGCTTGTCACCGGCGATGAGCTTTTCCGGGGCTACATAGAGCAGCTTCAGCTTCTTCTGCTCGATCCGTTTCAGCACGAGTTCCTGCTCGTGCGTTGTTTGGCCGGAGTTGAGATAGGCGGCGTCGATGCCATTGCGTCGAAGCTGGTCTACCTGGTCCTTCATCAGGGCAATGAGCGGCGAGACCACTACGGCTACGCCTTCCATGATCAGCGCCGGGATCTGGTAGCACAGGGATTTGCCTCCGCCTGTTGGCATGAGCACAAAAGTGTCTTTTTTCGAAAGTACGGATTGAATGATCGCTTCCTGGTTGAAACGAAAAGAGTCAAATCCAAAGCGTTCTTGGAGGATGGTGAGAGGGTCCATAAAATATCCGGTTTTGTTTTGAATGATTATTTCATCGTTGATAGGAGGTTAGTAAGCAGCATCAGGTGATTGAGCGTTCGAATTTCAGTTTCCCTGCCTTCGCGAAGAGATCGTCGCTATCCCAGCATGATATCGCGGTAGTGCGTCCATTGCCTTTCGCCGCGGGCAAGGACGGTAATGCGGTCGCAAAGGAAGTGTTGATTGCTGTAGTTCAACCCTTTCAGGTAAGGCCAGCAACGCAGAAAATCCGGGTTGGAAAGGTTACGCGCAATAGGAATGTGAGGCACGTAGGAGGCGTCTTCCCGGATCATCGTTTCGAAAATCTCCTGTATCGGCCACTTGTTTACGATGTCCATATAAACGGTTCTTTTCGAACCCGTGTAGAAAACTCCGAAGTCCTTAAGGAATACGTTGAAAGGTTCAAGGGTCGCCGCCTTTTCTTCCACATGACGGATCATATCTTCAGAAAATTCATCGTTGTATCGGAAAAGCGAAACATGGGCCAGGGTGTGCCGGTCCTCCAACTGATGACCGATGAGGTAGTGCACATCGTCCTTGAGGACCGAGACGTCGCTCATGATGTGCCGCGGCGGCGCGATAATAAAGAACAGTTCTGATACCGGGCGTGTAGTTTGATTTAGTGCTTGGCTGTATTTCATGATTCCTTGCTTGATTCTTTTTCAATATTCATCATCTGGCGTGACAGGTTGTGTCAAATCGGTTGCCTGCCCTGGCATTTCAACAATTCCTTTAAAAAGATTCAGGTGCATGCGCACGCGGCTGTTGACGCCGATGGTGTTTGCGCGAATGATCTTTTCACTCCCATGCCTTTGTTTAATATGATCGATGGCCTGATAAAGATTGATGTCGCGTTCCGTGTCATCGAAAAGCCTTATCTGGTAGCTGCCGTGAACGAGGTCACTCAGTTTTACGCCGATGAGCCTCAGCTTCATCTTTCCGTTATAGGCCTGATCGAAAAGTTGTTGCACTACTTTTAACAAGATGTGGTCCGACGCGGTGTAAGGGATGCGTACTTGTTTTGTTTCCGTGTCGAAATTGGCGTAGCGGATCTTGGCTGTGACGCAGGCGGCGAGTTTCTCCTGCTTTCGGAGGGTGAAGGCGATCTTCTCTACCATGGCGACGAGCATTGCCTTGATGCGCGCGGGGTCCGAGATGTCGTGCTCGAAGGTGCATTCCGTGGATATGGACTTTTGTTCGCGATGCGGAATAACCGGAGACAGGTCGATCGCCCGTGCCTTGTTCCACAGGGACATCCCGTATTTTCCAAAGTGGTTGATCAGAGCGGGCAGGGGGAACGCCCTGAGGTCACGGACTGTGCGCAAGCCGAGGCGCTGCAGGGCAGCGGTCATTTGTTTTCCGACCATAGGAAGTTTTTCAACCGCCAGCGGCGCAAAGAATGCTTCTTCGGTCCCCGCCGCGATGCATGCCTCAGCGTTCGGCTTGAACTCTCCCGTCACCACCTTGGAGACCAGCTTGTTCACCGACATCCCGAGCGAGATGGGCAACCTGGTTTCACGCATAATCCGCGCCCGCAGCTGAGTGGCCCACCGGAAGGCTCCGAAGTAGCGGTCCATGCCACTCGCATCGATGTAAAATTCATCGATCGAGGCCTTTTCAAAAAGTGGCGCCGCATCGGCGATGATTTGCGTCACTTCCTGCGACGCCTTGCTATACGCTTCGATATCACCGCGGATAATCGTAGCGACGGGACAAAGGCGCATCGCGCGGTACATCGGCATGGCGGAGTGGACACCATACCGGCGTGCTTCGTAGCTGCACGCAGCCACGACTCCCCGGCGGCTGCTTCCACCAATAAGGACGGGTTTTCCCTTCAGGCTGGAATCCCTCCGGCATTCCACCGCCACAAAAAAAGCGTCGAGGTCAAGATGGATGATGTTTCGTTCCACGATTCGAAATAACTAAAAATATTAGTAAATACTTGCATAGACAGCCTAAATATTTTAGTTTTACCTCGCTGTTGCCATAGCACCGAGCCGCTTTTAGCGGCCGGCGTTTTTGTTCAATTACTTTTGTGATGGTTCCGCATGATTATCTTGCGGAACATCACACGGTAATTTTTTGACGGCAAACCAGCTCCAGATGGCTATTGTAAACAAGAACCTTAAATTTCTGCGTGTCCAGAATGGGCTGACGCAGAAGCAACTCGCAGAGCGAATCGGCCTGAAGCAGGCGGCGGTGGGCGCATATGAAGAAGAGCGCGCCACACCTCCATTGGCAACCTTGACGGAGATTTCCGCTATTTTTTCGGTTTCCCTCGACAATCTGGTGAACCGCGACCTGAGCCAGTTGCCGCAGAAAGAGTGGAAGACGCGCGGCGCGGGACGTGGTAGAGAGATCCTCGCCATCACCGTTGACCCGAACAACCGCGAGAACGTCGAATTGGTGACCCAAAAGGCCTCGGCAGGATACCTGTCCGGCTATCAGGATCCGGAGTTTGTGAAAGACCTGCCCAAGATCAGTATCCCCGTCCTCCCGAGAAATAAAACCTACCGTGCCTTTGAGATCAGGGGTGAGTCCATGTTACCCGTACAGCCCGGGGCCATCGTGTTCGGTGAATACACCGACCGGATCGATGCCATCAAAAATGGGAAACTCTATGTCCTGGTCACCCGTGCGGATGGCATTGTGTTCAAGCGCGTGTTTCGTTTCCCCGATCAAAAGAACAGCCTTCTGCTGGTGTCCGACAACCGCGACTACGAACCGTTCAAGATCGACGCAGAAGACATCCTGGAAGTCTGGAGCGCGTCTGCTTTTTTTTCGAAAGAGTTTCCGGACAACGCGGCCATTACTCCGCTCGCTGACCGGCTCGCCCTCCAACTCATGCAACTGCAAACGGAAAAGCAGAAGCGCAAAACCCGGAATTAGCGACGCAGATCGCAACCGTCACGTGTCGGGATTGAGCCAGTCAATGCCCTTTCGAAGGTATTGCTGCGTTTTCCCTTCCGGGGAATTGCGCTCAGGCGTTTCGTTGTAAACCCATTTTGCATCCGGTGGGAGGCTCATAAGGATGGACTCCGTACGCCCGTCTGTTTCAAGTCCGAATTTCGTTCCCCGGTCCCATACAAGGTTGAACTCCACATAACGGCCGCGCCTGAGGTGCTGCCATCGTTTTTCGCGCGCACTATAGGGAAGGGGGTGGTTCTTTGCCATCAATGCGGTGTAAATGGGTGCGAATGCGTTGCCCACGCCCTTAACGAATTCAAAACGGGAAGCCTTTGTGAAACCGGCGTTTTCGGTGAGGTGGTCGAAAAAAATTCCACCTACGCCGCGGGTTTCGTCGCGGTGACGAAGAAAGAAATAGTCGTCTGCCCACCGTTTGAATTCGGGGTAGTAGGAGGGGTGATGCGTATCGCAGACATCGCGGAGTGTTTCGTGAAAGCGCCGCGCATCCTCAAGGTTTACGTAGTGGGGCGTGAGGTCGATGCCGCCGCCAAACCACCATGTACCGTTTGATAGTTCGAAGTAGCGGACATTCATATGGATAATGGGCACCATCGGGCTGTGGGGATGCAGGACAATAGAGACGCCAGTGGCAAAAAAATCGGGGATGCCATGTGACGCATCCACCTGCAAGGTCTTTAGCGTTTGGGGCGGTGTTTTACCCCATACGGCCGAAAAATTCACACCGCCTTTTTCAATCACCGCGCCGTCGGCGAGCACGCGTGAAACGCCGCCACCGCCACCCTCGCGTTCCCATTCGTCGCTGATGAAACGCCCTCGGCCGTCTGCTGCTTCCAACTGTTGACAAATGCTGCGCTGGAGGTCCGTAAACCACCGCCTGATATCGTCCTTTGATGGATCTGTCATGTACGCTGCAAAGATGGAAGGATTGCGGAAAAGACCCAACTTTGACGGCGTCCGACGCGGCCACCGCCGGTGATATGCGAAGGGCATTTCAATCGTTTGAATAGTCAAAATTGTTATCTTTAAGCCGCATCAAATTTCTGGAAATGGCGATTGCAGAACGTACGAAACCGGCGAAGAAGAAACCGCGGCCGGATGTTCCTGTTGAAGTGTTGTTGCGCGCGTACGAGCTCATGTGCACAGCCCGGCGTATGGCGGAAACCTATGATGAGGAACGGGAGGTATGCAGCAAATACGTGCACAGCACCTCCCGTGGACACGAAGCGATTCAACTTGCGGCGGGGATGCAACTGTCGCCTCACGACTACGCCGCTCCTTATTATAGAGACGAGTCCATCCTGTTGGGAATCGGGATGGAACCCTATGAACTGATGTTGCAGTTGATGGCGAAACGCGATGACCCCTTCTCTGGAGGTCGCACCTACTACGGCCACCCTTCGTTACGACGAAAAGGCTTCCCGACTATTCCACATCAGAGTTCGGCGACAGGCATGCAAGCGATACCGGCAACGGGAATGGCCCACGGAATCGCCTACCTCGAGTCCCGGGGCCTACTTGATACGGAGGAAAAACCGCTGGTGCTTTGTTCGCTGGGGGATGGTTCTGTTACCGAGGGGGAAGTGGCCGAGGCGTTCCAGATGGCGGTTCTGAAGAAGCTTCCCATTATCTATCTGGTTCAGGATAACGATTGGGGAATATCAGCCACGGGCATCGAAATGCGCGCAATGGATGCCTACGAATATGCGGCAGGCTTTCCGGGTATGGAGCGCATGGCCGTGGATGGATCCGATTTCATTGACGCATGGCTTGGTTTGAAAAAAGCCATCGACTTTGTACGGCGGAAGCGCGGCCCCATGCTGGTTCACGCAAAGTGTCCGCTCCTCGGACACCACACCTCAGGTGTACGCCGGGAATGGTATCGCGGTGATAACCTCGAGGAACACCGGAAGCTTGACCCGATCGACAGGCTTGCAGCCTATTTGCTTGAACACGGTGAAACGGAAGAGACGTTGAAAGCAGCGGAACAAGTGGCCAAAGCACGCGTTGCCGCTGATTTCACGCGCGCCGTCGAATCGCCGGACCCCGACGCCGGCGATTTTGACAGTCACGAGTTCGCCCCCACGCCGATTACGCGCGAGCAGGGTACCCGGGCACCGAAAGATGGAGAGAAGGTGGTCATGGTTGACGCGGCCCTGCACGCTGTAGAGGAGATATTGAAGAGCCACCCCGAAGCGCTCTTCTATGGTCAGGATGTCGGTCGCAGACTCGGCGGTGTTTTCCGCGAAGCCGCCACCCTCGCGGAGAAATACGGCGACGAACGCGTTTTCAATACGCCCATCCAGGAAGCCTACATCGTAGGCTCCACCGCCGGGATGTCGGCTGTCGGCGCAAAACCGATTGTCGAAATCCAGTTCGCGGATTATATCTGGCCAGGCATCAATCAATTGGTGGAAGAACTTTCGAAAAGCTGTTACCTGTCCAGGGGAAAATTTCCCGTGCAGTCCCTTATTCGCGTGCCCGTTGGCGCCTATGGCGGGGGTGGCCCGTACCACTCGGGAAGCATCGAGTCTACCCTGTTGACGATTCGCGGCATCAAGGTCGTTTATCCTTCGAACGCGGCCGACATGAAAGGGTTGTTGAAAGCGTCGTTTTATGATCCCAACCCGGTTGTGCTCCTTGAACACAAAGGCTTGTACTGGTCAAAAGTGCCGGGTACCCAGGACGCGAAGACCGTCGAGCCCGACGCGGACTACATCATTCCTCTCGGAAAGGCAAATACAGTGATCACCGCTGAGGAAGGAAAAGTTGCCGCGGGCGAGTCGGTAGTCATCATTACGTATGGGATGGGCGTCTATTGGGCGAAGGATGCCGCGACCGCCTTTCCCGGTCAGGTTGAGGTCATCGACTTGCGCAGTTTGAATCCCCTCGATTTTGAAGCCGTCACCGCTGCCGTGAAGCGACATGGGCGGGCCTTTGTGTTGACCGAGGAACCTTTGCTGAATTCATTCGCGGAATCGCTCGCCGGGCGTATCTCACGCCACTGCTTTACATTCCTTGACGCTCCCGTGTTCACGCTGGGCGCAGCTAACCTCCCCGCTGTCCCCCTGAACGTCGGGCTGGAACAGCGCATGCTTCCGTCGGCGGCTAAAGTGCGCGACGCCATCTCCGAACTCCTGGGCTTTTAGACGGAGCGTCGCCAGGCTTCGCCCATCACCTGGCAACAATCGTAATTGACGCTTCGATTGTGGGCGCGGTATGTCGCTAACGCTACCAACTTTTAAATAAATAGAGTAATTTGCTGAATGCAGGATTTTGATTAAACTCCCACTATAGAACGCAATGGGTCACTTACCAGATCTGATTCATGATTTGGCGCTTATTCTCGTCAGCGCTGCCGTAGTCACCTTGATCTTCAAGCGGATCAAACAGCCTGTCGTTCTTGGATATATTATTGCCGGTTTTCTCGTTGGTCCCCACGTTGATTTTATTCCCACCGTTGCCGATTCTGCAAATATCGACACCCTTGCCGAGATCGGCGTGATCTTCCTGCTCTTTAGCCTGGGTTTGGAATTCAGTTTCAAAAAACTCGTTCGGGTGGGAGGGGCCGCGTCGATCACGGCGTTGGTCGAAATCCTTTTTATCACCGTGGCGGGTTATTTCGTCGGCCGCTGGATGGAATGGTCGATCATGGACAGCCTCTTCCTTGGAGGAATGCTTGCCAGCTCCTCGACAACGATCATCATCAAGGCCTTTGATGAACTGGGGGTCAAGACCAAACAATATGCGCGCATTGTTTTTGGTGTGCTGGTTGTTGAGGACATCGTCGTCATTCTGTTGATGGTGTTGCTTTCGACGATTGCCGTTACACAGGCGTTCGAGGGAACCGAGATCCTGCTCACGATACTGAAGCTTGTTTTCTTTCTGGCCCTGTGGTTTCTGGGGGGTATATTCTTGCTTCCCACCTTTCTCAAACGTTCGAAGGCGCTGTTGAATGACGAGACACTGCTGGTACTGGTGATTGGCTTGTGCCTTGGAATGGTTGTGCTTGCGACGCAGGCCGGATTTTCCGCAGAGTTGGGAGCCTTCGTGATGGGCTCGATCATCGCTGAAACGACCAAGGCGGAGAAAGTCGAACACCTGATCCAGCCTGTCAGGGACCTTTTCGGAAGTGTGTTCTTTGTTTCCGTGGGAATGATGATCGACCCGAAGGCCTTTATCGAATACGGCATTCCCGTGATGGCCGTCACGTTGCTGACCCTGTTTGGAAAGCTTTTCAGCACGACGCTTGGAGCGTTGTTATCGGGTCAGCCGCTCAAACAATCGGTTCAGGTGGGTATGAGCATGGCACAGATCGGGGAGTTCGCGTTCATTGTCGCAACACTCGGGCTTTCACTGGGTGTGATCTCTGACTTTTTGTTTCCGGTGGCCGTGGGGGCATCCGCGATCACGACGTTTACAACACCCTACATGATCCAGTCGTCGGAGTCGGTCTATAAATTTCTCGAAAGAGTTATCCCTTCGCGGTGGGTGAAGAACATCAATGCCTATTCCTCGAGCACGCAGAACATCCAGGCGGAAAGCGAATGGAAGACGGTGTTGAAGTCGTACGTAAACATCATTGTCACGAACAGTGTCCTGCTGATCGCGCTCATGCTGTTGTCGTCTAATGTGTTGATGCCATTCCTGGAAAAGACCTTTGGTGATCCCACCGTCCGCAGCGTGGTTGCCCTGCTCCTGACCGTGGTGCTGGCTTATCCTTTCTTGTGGGCATTGATGGCCAAACGACCCAACAACATGGCCTATCGGGAAATGTGGCTTGAGAAACGCTACAACCGGGGACCCTTGGTGCTGATCGAGGCGTTGCGTGTAGGCATCGGGATAGTGCTCGTGAGCATTTGGGTGTTCCGGCTGTTCTCGACCCAACTGGCCATTCTCGTTGCCGTTCCCTTCATTGTGCTGGTCACATTTCTGTTCAAGAAACGGATTCAACTTTTTTACCAGCGGATCGAACAACGGTTTCTCACCAACCTGAATGCGCGGGAGACGTCGAACGCCGGCGACAGGCTGACGGAGAATGTGTCAAAAGCAACAGCGCGGTTTCAAACCGACCTCGGGCCGTGGGACGCGCATATCATTGAATTGGAAGCCGGCCCCGAGGCGGATTTTGTTGGCAAGACGCTCAAGACGCTTGCCTGGCGAGAGAAATTCGGCATTAACATCGTTTACATCCGCCGTGGTGAAAAACTCATTCACGCGCCCGGCCGCCACGACACCCTTTTGCCCTTTGACAGGGTGGGCATCATTGCCACCGATGAACAGGCCCACGCCTTCAAGCCCGTCTTTGACGCAACCGAACCCGAGGAAGACCTCAATGCGCTGGATATCAATGATATCACTTTGCAGAAAATCGTTGTTAATGAGCACACACGGCTGAAAGGCCGGGACATCCGGAACTCCGGGATTCGCGAGCGGACGAATGGCCTGGTAATCGGTATCGAACGCAACGAGAAACGAATCCTCAATCCCGACTCGAGAACAATATTCGAGTGGGATGACGTGGTCTGGGTTGTCGGCGACCGGAAGAAGATTCAAAAACTTATTGAGGGGGAAAGCTGACTTGATCTCCTGCCATCCATGCGTATCTTGCTGATGCCGATACCCCGGTGTCATGTTACCACTGTTCACTTTTCAGGATGGAGTTGCGCGCAAAAGGCGTAACTTTACTTGAAACGTTATGCTTACCTCATGAGATTTTTTCAGATTGCCTTTTTCGTCGCTGTTTTCATTTCGGCCAACATCCTGTCTACAGCGCAGGAACACCCGACTGCTCCTGAATTCCTGGGGCTCACGAACAGTCATTGGGTCGACTCGGTTTTTCAAACGCTAACGCCGGATGAACGGATTGCGCAGCTTATCTCCGTGGCCGCGTACTCCAACAGGGACCAGGCACACGAACAGGAGATCCTGAAGTTGATCCGCGACTATAAGATTGGAGGCCTTGTGTTTTTTCAGGGTGGTCCCGTACGACAAAGCAGGCTGATCAACACCTATCAGGAAAATTCCGACGTACCCCTGCTGATCTCGATGGACGCCGAGTGGGGATTGGGGATGCGGCTCGACAGTACGATCAGTTTTCCTTTTCAAATGACCTTGGGTGCCGTCCAGGATAACACCCTTCTTTATCAGATGGGTCAGGAAGTCGGGCGGCAATTAAAGCGCAGCGGTGTTCATCTCAATTTCGCGCCGGTCGCCGACGTCAACAACAATCCATCAAATCCCGTCATCGGTTTTCGCTCGTTCGGTGAAAATCCACAGCATGTGGCGTCCAGGGCCACGGCCTATATGAAGGGAATGCAAGACGCCGGAATTCTGACGACCGCGAAACATTTTCCCGGCCATGGCGATACCGGCACGGATTCACATGTGGCCTTGCCGCAGATCAGGCACGACCGTGACCGGCTGGATTCGGTCGAGCTTTTCCCTTTTCGTGAAATGATCCGGCAAGGGCTCGCCGGCGTGATGGTTGCGCACCTTAACGTTCCCCACCTGGACAACAGCGGCCGTCCATCCACGTTATCGCATCCGATCGTCACCGGCCTTTTAAAGGAAGAGCTCGGTTTCGAAGGGCTCGTCGTCACGGATGCGATGAACATGGGCGCCATCACGTCCGGGCACGCACCGGGCGTCGCTGACAGGGATGCCCTGCTCGCCGGCAACGACATGCTCGAGTTTACGGAAGATGTTCCCAAAGCCATCGCCGAGATCCGCAGCGCGGTCAGAAAGGGACTCATCAGCCAGGAGGAAATCGATCGCCGATGCAGGAAAATGCTGGCAGCTAAACATTGGGCTGGGCTGAATGTCACCCGCAAGGTTTCCATTCCCGGCATTGTGGAAGCGCTGAACGCGCCGGAAGCACAATGGCTTCGCCGCGAACTTAGCGAAGCCTCGCTCACCGTGCTGAGAAATGAAAACAACCTTGTTCCCGTCATGGAATTGGACACGCTCACCATCGCTTCCCTGTCGGTGGGAGCGGACGGGATTACACCGTTTCAACGCGCCCTGTCCTTGTACGCCAGGGTCCACCATTTTTCCATTCCGGCGGACGCCAGCCGTACCGTGGTGGACAGCCTGATGACGGCCCTCACCGGTCACGACCTCGTACTCGTGGGGGTTCACGACAACAGTTCACGACCCAGGAACAGCCTGAATCTCAGTGCCGACGTCGGGGCATTGCTTGCAACCCTGGTCGACCGCAAGGACGTCATCATGACGGTCTTTAAGAACCCATACGTGGTTGGCAAACTCAGTGGCGCAGACGAAGCAAACGCCCTTGTGCTGACCTACCAGAACGATCCTGCAACGGAAGCCCTGGCTGCGGAATTGATTTTCGGTGGGATTGGGGCCCGGGGAAGACTACCCGTCAGCATTGGTGAAATGTTTCGCGCCGGCGATGGGATGGATACAAAGGGCGGATTACGGTTTCAATATACCGTTCCGGAGGATGCGGGCATGGACTCCGGCATTCTAACGCAGGGCATCGACTCCCTGGTCCGGCAGGCCATGGACGTGAAGGCCATCCCCGGCTGTGTTGTCCTCGTGGCACGCGACCGGAAAATTGTTTTTCACAAGGCGTATGGACTTCATAAGTACAGTGACACGATCGCCGTTAAGCGCACCGACCTTTATGATCTGGCCTCGGTTACCAAGATCTCAACCGGGCTGGCGGCCTTGATGAAGCTCTACGATGAAGGACGCTTTCGCCTTGATGCCACACTCCCCGACTACCTGCCGGTATTCAAGGGATCGAACAAAGCCAGCGTGCCGATGAAGGACATCCTGACCCATCAGGCGCAGTTCACGCCCTGGATTCCGTTTTATCAGGATCTCACGAAGGAAAACGGCAAATACAAATGGTCGACCGTTAAACGCGACTCCTCAAAACGTTTTCCCATCAGGCTAAAGGAAAACATGTACCTGCACCGCAAGTATCCGGACAAGATCGTCAAGGCCATCCGAAATGCGCCGCAGCTTCCTGAGAAGAAATACGTGTACTCCGACTTCTTTTTCATTCTTGCGCCGCGTGTCGTCGAGAGCATGATTGACTCCCGCTTTACGGACTACATCCAGCGGAATTTCTACGATCGCCTGGGCGCGACATCGGTTACCTACAACCCCATGCAGCGTTATTCCCGCCGACAGATCGTTCCGACGGAACACGACTTTTATTTCCGACACCAGCCCATCCATGGTACGGTACACGATGAAGGGGCGATCATGCTGGGAGGGGTGTCCGGACACGCCGGCTTGTTTGCAAATGCAAACGACCTGGCCAAGATCATGCAGATGTACCTCGACATGGGCGCGTATGGCGGTGAACGTTTCATTGAGGAGGAAACCCTGAAGGAATGGACACGGGTTCAGTTCCCTGAAAACGATAACCGGAGGGGGCTGGGCTTTGACAAACCGAATCTTACATACACGGGCCCGAATAATAACGTGGCGCGCGATGCGAGTGCGGCAAGCTTCGGCCACACGGGCTTTACGGGTACCATGGTTTGGATGGATCCTGAAAAGAAACTTCTTTACGTGTTTCTTTCCAACAGGGTGCTTCCGACCCGCAACAATACCCGGCTCTACCGCCTGAACACACGTACACAGATTCAACAGGTATTGTATGACGCCATGATGGAAAGTCGCGCTACTTCGAGAAATGAATAGAACCGTTGCCTTCCTTACCCTTTTGTTGGGTTTTGCGACAGGGAAGGTCTATGCTCAGGTGGACACCGAGTTTTGGTTCGCCCCGCCTGAAGTGTCATCGGGGCACGGCGATACGCCGATCTACGTGCGCGTCTCCACCCTGGATGAGCCGGCGACAATTACGGTAACACAGCCAGCCCGAAACAACGCGACGCTCGCCAGCGCCACGGTGCCCGCCAACTCGACGCACACGTTTTATCTTTCGCACCTGGTCGACTACCTGGAGACGCGAATCCCGGCAACGGTGATGACCACCGGCCTGAGGGTGGTATCGTCGGCTCCGGTGACGGCGTACTACGAAGTTGGCGCTACCTGGAACACCGACATCTTTGCACTGAAGGGTCGAAACGCCCTTGGCAACCGGTTTGTGATCCCGGGCCAGAACTTTTATGACAATGGCTCTTACTCACCCGCGCCGTCCGGGTCGTTCGACATTGTGGCTACCCAGAACAATACCGTTGTAAAAGTGCGACCGACAAGAACGCTCACCGGTCACGCCGGCGATACCGTCATCACGATCAAACTCAATAAAGGACAAACCTACTCATTGCGAAAGGCGACGTTCCTCGCTGCGGGCAATCCCATCGGTTCGGTCGTTGAGTCCAACAAGCCGATCGCGATAACGCTGAAGGATGACTCCGTCATCAACGGGGGATGCCGCGACCTCATTGGCGATCAACTTGTGCCGACGGAGGTTGCCGGCGTGGAGTATGTGGTGATCAGGGGCTTTCTCCAAAGCCAGGAGTATTTCTTTACCACCGCCACTGAGGATGATACGGAGTTGTTCGTCTCCGGCGAAAGCGAACCCGTCGCCACCTTGAACGCCGGTCAGGTCTATCGTCACCCCGTGACTCAGGCCGCGGTCTATGTGCGCGCGGATAAACCCGTTTATCTTTTGCATGTCACCGGATTCGGTTGTGAGATGGGAATGGCCGTGTTGCCGTCGATCAATTGCAGGGGCTCTGACCAGATTGGTTTTACCCGAACCACCAGCGAATTTTTCGGTCTGAACATCCTCGTCAGAAAGGAAGGAATCGATCACTTCAGCTTAAACGGCTCGGGTGCGCTTGTACCAGCCTCGGCGTTTTCGCCCGTTGAAGGAACAGCTGATGTGTGGTACGCGGCGCAACTGAGCTTTGATCTTGGCCAGGTCGCCGTCCAGCAGCCGGCGGTAATTACTAACGATGTCGAGTCCTTCCAGATCGGCATCATCAACGGCGACGCGGCAACCAGTTGCCGGTATGGATACTTTTCCGCATTCAGCACGCTATTCATTGGTGATGACATTGCAATATGCGATGGCGAAAGCGTCGTACTCAGTGCCGGGCAGGACAAGGAGTCCTACCTCTGGAATACCGGCGAGACCTCGGCGGAGGTTTCGGTAAGCGGGGCGGGCGACTACTGGGTGCGGGTCGAGCGCGGCAATTGTGTACTCTATGATACCGTCAAGGTCGAGGTTGAAACCCCGCATCTCGATTTGGGGCCGGACGTTGAAATATGTCCCGGTGAAAAGAGCCGGGTTGACGGGCTGGAGAATTTCAGCTGGGACTGGTCGGACGGAAGTACGGGCCGCTATCTTGAAACCGATGTTGCTGGAAACTATTCGGTCGTGGTCCATGATTACACAGGTTGCGTGGCATCCGATAACGTCAATGTATCTTTTAAGACCGTCCCGACCGTCGACCTGGGAGATGATGTGGTGAAATGCCCGTACGACACCGCGCGCTTCGCCCTGGCGATCCCCGGTGCCAGCTTCATGTGGAGCGGGGGACAATCGTCGAGCAGCATCAGTGTGCTCCACGACGGAGAATACGCGGTTGAAGTCGTTTACAACGGCTGCGTTACGCGCGACACGGTGCGCGTAACCAACCTTCCCGGCCCGCCTCAGGACACGATTTATGGAAGTCCATCGGTCTGCCCATACGCGGAGGCGGTCACCTATTCCGCGGACCCTATTGCCGGTTCTCAGTATCAATGGTTTGTTGCCGGGGGAGATATTTCGGGTGAATCGGGAAATGTGCTGGAAGTTGACTGGGCCGCGGCCATGCCGGATGCGCGCGTTGGTCTGGTCGTCTTCGACAGCGTGGGGTGCCGCGGCGACTCCCTTGCCTTTTTTGTGCGGATAAATCCGGAGCTGATCGCGGAGTTGCCGGCCGGACCGGACAGCCTCTGTCTGAACAATGCATCGGACGTGGTCTACTCGACGCCGTTGACCAATGGCTCCGTGTATACGTGGAATGTTATTGGCGGGGACATCATTTCCGGACAGGGTACGGAGGCCGTGCGCGTTCAATGGCGCGAGGGCCTGAACACAATGTACCTCGAAGAATCGAGTACCACGATAGACACGGTCTGTACCGGTACGTCGCCCACCCTGGAGGTCCTGGTATATGCCGATCACACGACGCTGACGATGGACTACGTAACCGTGGATACGCTCAACCCATCACAGGGCTTGATCTACTGGACCCTACTTGCTGACCGGGAGTCGCAACCTGAGGTTGCGGTCTTCCGCCATGGTGAAGGCGAAGACGATTTCGCTGAAGTGGCGCGCGTGGCCTTTG
Organism: uncultured Roseivirgaceae bacterium; assembly: GCA_964551035.1. Lineage (GTDB taxonomy): Bacteria > Bacteroidota > Bacteroidia > Cytophagales > Cyclobacteriaceae > Chryseosolibacter. The sequence continues at coordinate 52,312 of CAZKBK010000027.1, forward strand.
GCCGGGAATACTACGCCGACGCATACGACTACCGCTCTGCCGTCGATTACTACGTGGGTACGGTAAATGTCTGTGGTGAATTGGTGGTCACCGATGTGCATCGGACGATCGCGTTGACGGGGGAAGCCGATACAGCAACGGATATGGTTCAGCTGGGATGGAGCCACTACTTCGGGTGGGAAGATGGCGTTGATCATTACGAGATATGGAGGCAGCTCGATCATGCGCCGGCCTTCAGCTTTCTCGCCGACGTTGGCGGAACAGCGAATACCTATTCCGGTCCCTGGGTCGGCGACGGATTCGAACACCGCTACATCGTACGCGCGGTCAGCCCAACGGGAAAGGCCAGTTGGTCAAACCCGGTCGATTTTGACTTCGAACACCCCGTCTTTATCCCCAACGTGTTCACGCCGAACAGCGACGAATGGAATCAGCGGTACATCATACGAAGGATACACCTCTATCCCGAGTCGCTGTTTGTCGTTTCCGATCGCTGGGGCAAGAAGGTTTTCGAAAAGGTAGGGTACAAGAATGATTGGGACGGAGCCGGGCTTAGCACGGGCGTCTATTATTTCTATCTACGCCTTGGCGACAACCGGCCTGAATACAAAGGCGTTATCTACCTTTGGAGATAGGGCGCGTTCGTCGTTAACCTTACTCTGGAATTTCCGGCAAGAGATACCATCCGTACGCGGAGCGCAGCGTTTTGAGTTTCGACACCGATGCTCCGGAAGGCGGACCGGCCATTGAGTAGTCACCTTCCTCGTGGAACCACTCCCTTGCGATCCCGAAATTTCCATTCACGATCCCTTTGGCGACGGCGTTGCTGTAGATGTTGTCGACTACCGCGTCAACAGCTGCGGTCTGCATATTGTTCGGGCCGGTAATGTCCATGACAGCGATATCATGATGTTCGGGCAGGAGGACGGTTTCAAGTGCCGGAAGTCCGGCAAGCATGACGAAATTCAGGTTCGTGTTATGTGACAGATCGATGGTCGAGGGGCTTCTTGTCAATGCAAACCGAACTTCCACAAGGGATGTAAGGTGCTCAAAATTGATTTCGTCGATCATGCCCTGGCCGTAGGCGGAGTAGAACTGACGGATTTCAGCGATGTCTCCGGTCAGGGTGACCGGATAGTTGCCGTCGGAGGCGTAAGCGTGAATAAGTTCCCCCCATTCTCCTCCCATCGTGAATGTGGTGTCGGTGCCGTCGCCCCAATCAAGGTTAATGGTGCCGCCAGGTCCAACAATGCTAAAGTTGAACTGCCGGGATGTTCCCGCCTCGACGTAGACAAGCATGGTGAACGCTGCGGCCATTACGTCCAGATGGATCTTTATCGGGCGGTTGGGGAGGTGGCCGGATTTGAGATCGTATTGAAAGGTGCTGAACCCTGCGCGCGACACCACGAGCGTGTAACGCGCGCCATCATTGCCAAATACGGGGATGTGGTTCATCGCGGCGCGGAGTTCGTAGGTGGCAACCGTATTTCCTTCATTGTCAAGCAGCCGCGCGTGCGCTGTTACCGGACCGGACTCACCGTCCGCAAAAACAATGACCTTTAGCGTTTGCTTACTCACCCTGAAGGCGTGATAGCCGAAGTCCTGCGGGTTGCGGTTGGCGACCGGGAGCAAACTTACAGGAAGGGTTACGCGCTGGTCCGGGACCACCAGGAATTCGCGCCCGACGGGATGGTTGATTTCCTGAGCTGCCAGCGATGTGGATGCGGGCGCCGCAAAGACCATTTGATCCGCATCATCGATGATGGCGAAATTGACGACCTCATACGTTCCGCCAGGCAGGCTGACGGGCGTCGTAATGTAACCATCGCCTTCCGCGCGAAAGGTGACAACCTCGTTAAACAAAGGCGTATTGCCTTCCGAATCTGCCACCGTCACGACGAGTGACTGACCCGAGACGTTTATCGAGGAGCCCGTGAATGAAAATGTGAACTGAAGTTGCGTGCGGTTGTGAAGGTCATCTTCCATGCAGCGTTGTGCAGTCATGGTCAGCACTCCCATGAGCAGGATTTTTGCCGAGGTTTTCATGCGTGTAAGTTTGAAGAGCTACCGCAACTCCAAAAAAACGTGTACCCGAATTACCGGCGCTGCGGAGAGGCTTGTGCATGGAGAAGTCGGGTCCCGGCCGGACAGCAAGGCGGTTTGTATCAGAAGACGGAAACAAACCCATTGAACCCACTCCGGATTTTTCGATGACACGAAAAAATGTTTTGCCGGGTTCGCGACCGTGTCGGAGGCAGAATGCCGTGGGATTGAGGATTCGTGTATGAAACGCCACCTGTTCATCCTGACGATGGGGTGACATTATCATGGTTATTGATCGTGGATTTTTGTTGGTTTGCCGGCCGCTTGCCCTATATTGTGTCCGAAAGTTAACTACGATGACGCCCTACGACAAGCTCTTTGAAAACAACGAAAAGTGGATCCGCGAACAGACCGACCGAGATAAGGCCTTCTTCAAGCACCTTGCTGCCCATCAGGATCCCGATTACCTCTATATCGGTTGCAGCGACAGCCGGGTGACGGCCGAGGAGATCATGGGCGTGGGTCCCGGTGAAGTTTTTGTTCATCGAAATGTGGGAAACCTCGTAAACAATGTCGATCTCAACGTAATGTCCGTCATCAACTATGCAATACAACACCTGCACGTAAAGCATATCATTGTATGCGGTCATTATAACTGCGGTGGCGTGCAGGCCGCCATGCGGGCCCGGGACCTCGGCCTGCTGAATCCCTGGCTGCGGGGTATCCGTGATGTTTACCGCTTGCACAAGACCGAACTCAACGCCATCGCCGATGACCACAAGCGCTATGACCGCCTGGTGGAATTGAACGTCGAGGAACAATGCGTGAACATCATTAAGACCGCCGCGCTTCAGCTCAGCGTCAAAAGGACGGGGTTCCCTGTTGTTCACGGATGGGTCTTTGACCTCCACAGCGGCAGGATCAAGGATCTCCATATCGATTTTGACCGGATACTGAAAGGCATCATGGAGATCTATGACCTGACCACCGACAACGGCGGAGCCGCATAGCCGGCTCATTGACCGGCGGCATTTTGTACGACTGCCGAAAGACAGAACCGCTAATCCAGACCGAAAAAATACACGAGAATGTCGTCGATCAGGTCCCGCCAGTTGCCCCAGGAATGACCCTGGTTTACCTCGCGATATTCGTAGGCGCAGGTGTTTTTGTCGAGTATCGCTTTCATCCGCAGCGCCCCCTCGCGGGTGTCGTTGATGGTGCCTGAACTCATGAAGGTCTTCACGGGCGGATGCTCCGGGTTGTCGCACAACGTATAGATCTGCGATTTCATCCAGAAGGCGGGTGATTGTATGCCTGCCAACCCAAACACCTCCGGCTTTGAGAAGGCAAAGAATGCGGCCGACAATCCACCCATGGATGTGCCCATAATAGCGCGATCATCGGCTTGGGAGGAAACGGCGTACCGGCGTTCTACCTCACTGACCAGTTCACCGGACACAAACTGCAGGTACTTCTCGTTGAGGGCGAGTTCGGCCATCCGGCGGTTGTTGGCCCGATTGATGGGCTCGCGGTTGTCAATAAACACCGCGACGACAGGCCGTATTCGTCCCAGGTGAATGAGGTTGTCGATGATCGTGACCATGTTTCCCATCCGCTCATGCATGTATTCATACCCGTCGGTGACGTAGACGGTGGGGTATTGGCTATTCGCATCGTAGCCGGGGGGCGTGTACACGCTGTACATCACCTGGTAATCGAGGGCCGAACTGTTGAAGAGAATGTCGCGCGCCACCGTGCCGCGTTTCGCATCCGATATGCGGCCGCTGGTAACCGGATCGGATTTCCAGTCGGGCATGCGCAACTCGGAGTTGGGACTTCCACCGCCAACACCCGACCATTGATGTAAAGAATTGTTCGGATCAAGGATCCATTTGTTTTCATCGATCACGATCTTGTAGTCCAGGCGGGCGTCTCTGGGAAACGACGCTTTGAGTATCCAGATATCGGTGCCGGGTATTTTCGTGCCTTGTCTGAAGGTGTTTTTCTCATAGCCCCACGCGTTGAAGTCGCCCAGCCACGCAACGGAGTTCGCCTCACCGCGGTAGAGGAAAGCGACGGAGTCGGCATATGTCATGGGCACGCCGCGCTCGACAATGCCGGCCCACACGTGGTCGATGTCTTCCCGGCCGGCGAGCGCGTACAGGGTATCGATGGTGCTGGTAAACATCGTATAGTCCTGCGCACGGGCCGTGTAAAGGTTGCCGAGCACGATGAGCAGCGTGAGCATCTTTCTTGTAATCATCAGCGTGCTATTCGTTGTTTTCCTTGACACGGACATCTTCTTCATCGTTGACGCGCAGGCTGAGTAGCCCCGCCACGATCATCGACAGGCCCCCCACCACGAGGACATAGATCGTTTCCCCACCCAACACGCGATTGAGCAGAAAGCCGAGTATGGTAGCGGCGACGATCTGTGGAATAACGATGAAGAAATTGAAGACGCCCATGTAATAGCCCATCTTATCCGCAGGCAGGGATCCGGACAACATCGCGTAGGGAATGGAAAGAATGCTTGCCCACGCGATGCCGACGCCGATCATGGGAAGCCATAACATGCCGGGGGCGGAAATGAAGTAGACGGAGATGAGACCAACGCCACCGCAGGTGAGCGCGAGGAGGTGCGTTACCCTCCGGCTGGTGTAGCGCGCCAGGAACGGTAAGGCAATTGCTGCCAGCGCGGCGATGCCGTTGTAATCGCCGAACAATTTGCTGACGAGATCAGCGCCATCCGCGTATGCCTGGGATGCTGCATCCGTTGTGTTGAAGATATGGCTCGTCACCGCGGACGTCGTGTAGATCCACATCGCGAAGAGCGCGAACCACGAGAAAAACTGCACCCAGGCAAGTTGCACCATGGTTTTTGGCATCGTATTGAAATCGCGGACCATGTGAACAATGGCAGCGTGCGACCTTCCGTTCCGGATCAGGGCAGACGCGACGAAATGAACAACACCAAACAGAATGAGTCCCCCTGCCAGTACGTAGACCTCTTTTTCTATCGCCAGATAATAAATGAGGAGAGCGAGGAGCACGCCACCTGCAACGAACCGATGGGTGAGCCGCCTGAACAAAGCCGCAAAATGATCTTCATTGTCGATGCGGACCTTCGCGCCGGTCTTCAATGCTTCTTCCTGCGCTGGGTCGGGTGGATATTCCTTCGACGACAACACGGTCCACATCACGGTAGCAAATAGCATGACCGCTCCCACGTAAAACGAATACTTCACATTGTCGCTTACTTCTCCCGCGGCGGCGACATTGGAGACATCAAAAAGCCGGTTGAATATCCACGGCAGGTAAGAAGCGATAATAGCGCCAATGCCGATAAAAAAACTCTGCATGGCAAACCCGGCGGTGCGCTGTGACGGCGGAAGTTTGTCGCCGACAAAGGCGCGGAAGGGTTCCATGCTGATATTGATGGAGGCATCCATTATCCAGAGGGTGCCGGCAGCCATCAAAAGAAAAGACGAGTTCGGCATCACACACAGGGAGATCGATGCCAGGATCGCGCCGATGGCAAAGTATGGCCTGCGGCGTCCCCATCTTGGATGCCAGGTGCGGTCGCTGTAATAACCGATAATGGGCTGAACCAGAAACCCGGTTACGGGCGCGGCCAGCCAGAGGATAGCCAGGTCAGAAGGGTCTGCGCCAAGCATCTCATAGATCCGGCTTGTGTTGGCATTCTGTAGGGCAAATCCAAACTGGATGCCCATAAATCCGAAGCTCATGTTCCAGATCTGCCAGAAACTCAGTCGGGGTTTCGTCTTGGTGGCGGTCAGTGTGCTCATTTGGGGGTTATTGCAAACCCTAAATATCAGCAATTACCACTGAATTACGATCGCTCCGGGCTGGTAATCTGTTTCGCACACCAGGACACTTTCTTCCGGCGCGGGTTCCGGATCCTGGATCGGATCGAATTTCTCCAGGGCATTGAAGAAGCGGTTCATTTCAGGAATGACCACGACGGGTTCGTCATTGACCTTCGCCTCCCGCAGAACGTCGCCAAAGCCGTGAAACACGATTCGAAGGCGCGTGTACTGCGAGGGATAACTTCCTTCGGTTGCGCTGAAATGCAGCCGGCTGTCTGCTCCGTGATATTCAATTTTTCTCATTGCAAATGCCCCGTTCCTGTTGTAGTCGAAACTATCGCCATCGTCTTCGTAAAAAATGAAATCCGAGTGCGCGTTTCCGCAATAAAGATGAACGATCAAAAGGTCAGCCTTTTCACCGACGTTGGATACCACGGGCTGCATGGGGATGATCGCGCCGGCACGGACAAATAACGGAAGCTTGTGCAAGGGCGCCTCAACGATCTGTTCAGATTTTCCATCAAAGTGGGCGCCGGTATATAGGCTGTACCATCCCTCGCCTTCCGGAAGATACACCTTCGCAAACTCCTTCGCGCTTTCTACGGGCGCCACAAGAACAGACGGGCCGAACAGGTACTGGTGTTGAAACTGATGGTCAAAAATGCGGGCATCGTGCGCATGCGATATGGCCAGCGAGCGCTGCACGGGCATCCCGGTGGTTGAAGCCTCATAGAAGAGCGAATAGATGTAGGGCAGGAGTTGGTAGCGGAACTTGATGTAATTGCGCGAGATCTGTTCCACCTCTTCGCCATACGACCACGGTTCCGTGTCGCGGCTGTTGATCATCGAATGGCCGCGGAAGAAAGGGGAGAAGGCGCCGATGGACAACCATCGCGCAAAAAGCCTGGAGTCGGCGTTGCCGACGAAGCCGCCCACATCATAGCCGGCAAAAGCAATTCCCGACAGGCCCATGCTGTTGACAATGCGGACGCCGAGCATCATGTGTTCGTCATAGGCGACGTTGTCTCCGGTCCACACCGCCGCGTATCGTTGAATCCCCGCAAAGCCTGACCGCGTCAGGTTGAATGGACGAACGTTCTTCATCAATTCCTTCGTGCCTTCATACGTGCTTCGGGCCATCTGGAATCCGTAAATATTTCTTCCCCGACGCAGCGTGGCGCGGTGTCCTTCGAAACTCATTTCGACATGCTCGGGAAGCATGTTGCCCCACGTCGCAATCTCGTTCATGTCGTTCCAAAAGCCGCGTATGCCAAGATCCACGTATGAACGAAACTGCGCTTTCCACCACGCCCGTGTTTCCGGCCTTGTAAAGTCGGGGAAGTGGCACCATCCCGGCCAAACCTGTCCTGTATAGTTGGTGCCATCCGGGTACTTGATAAAGACATCGTTCTTCACACCGTCGTCGTAGGTGGCGTAGCCCCCTTCCACCTTGATGCCGGGATCACACATGACCACCACCCTGAATCCTTTGCCTTCCAGTTGGCGGATCATGTCGGCAGGGTTGGGAAAATCGCGCTTGCTCCAGGTGAATATCTTGTATTGTTCCATGTAGTGGATGTCCAGTACAAGCGCGTCGGCGGGAATGTCCTTCTCACGGAAGGTGTCGGCGACGGACAGCACTTCCTTGTCGGGATAATAGCTGTACCTGCATTGCTGATAGCCAATACTCCAAAGGGGAGGAAGTTCCATTCTTCCGGTGAGTTCGGTGTAGTGGCGGATCACCTCTGCGACCGTCGGGCCGAATATGAAGTAGTAGTTCATTTCGCCAGCATCCGCCGAAAAGCTGGCGAAACGATCGTTGGAGGCGCCAAAATTGAAGAACGTCTTGTGCGTGTTGTCCAGAAAGATGCCGTAGGTAAGCCCGTTGTGTATCCCGATGTAAAAAGGTATGGACGTGTATAGCGGGTCAGCGCCCGGGCCGTAGGCGAAGTTGTCTGTGTTCCAATTGACGTAGCCGCATCCGCGCCGGTCGAGGGGGCCCGTTTTTTCACCCAGTCCGACGAAACGTTCGCCCGGCTGAAGTTTTTTGTAACACGTCACTTGTTCGCCCGCCCAGCTCGTCCCAAAGGCGCCATCATCTTCGTTGATCACCACGCCGTCGCGTGTTGTAAACGACACCGTTGAACGGGCTTTGTTGATCAGTACCGAGAACTTTGTCCCTTTGAGACCGATCGTCGTCTCATCCTCCGTCGCAGTCCACACGCCCTCTCGCATTGGCTCAGCCACAACCGAATAGGAAAAGTCCTCGAAGTCGGACTCCCGCGTAAATGTAACCCGCGCGATGTTATCGCTATAACGCGTGACCCTGAACCTGCTGCGCGACGAAGTTCCCGAAACGCCGTATGGCTCTTTTGACCAGGACTGAATTTCCCCGGGTGATTGGGATAGTTGCGAGTGGATTTTTCCGGACATACGGACGATTGGTTTGGCGGCAAATTTAGCAAGAGTCCGTTGTGATTTTCATGTTTAAACGCAAATGTCTTCGGCTACGCCGAAAGGGAAACGGGACATCGTTCCCGGTAACGTTGGCAATGAATGCTCGGTTTTGCTTCCTAAATTTTGACGGATAATGGGCGGGCTGACAGCCTTTGGAGCGCGTTCGCCGAGGGGGTAGTGTGCGGAAGGGAAGCGGCACTTAGTTTTTATGCGTGAATTCCCCCGCGGCTTTGGTTAACCGAACCTTCAATCACCTAAAATCAATTATATGAAACGTACAGTTTTACGAACCATGCTAGTCCTGTGTTTCTCTACCGTATCGCTCGGGCTATGCGCTCAAAACGACGTGATGATGCAGGCGTTCTACTGGGATGTGCCTGTCGACGCCGTCAGCAACAACGGCACGTGGTGGACGAACTTGAAAAATAAATCGGGCAGCCTCAAGAATGCCGGCATCACCGGAATCTGGGTTCCTTCCCCGGCGAAAGGAAACTTCGGTATCTACGATATGGGTTATGGGATCTTTGACCTTTACGACCTGGGAAACTACAACCAGAAGGGAACGGTTGAAACGCGTTTCGGCTCGCGCACCGAGTTGGAACAAATGATCTCGCAACTTCACTCGGATGGAATTGACGTGTACGCCGACGTGGTACTGAACCATATTTACACCGGCGATGATGAAGACGAGGTCAATCCCGCGGTTAAGCAATACGTATTTGACGAAGCCTACCGGAACGGCCAACAATACTCGCCCTATCCGACCAACGAGATCAAATGGGTCATCAACAACGCTTCGCCGGGGGATTACTACATTCAGATCCACGGGTATCACCTCGGAAGCACGGCGAAGACCGAGCGGGGCTATGACCTTCAGGTCGACTTTACGGGCGGAGGTTTTAACACGAACTATTCCTGGGAAAGCGAGCCCAACAACGGTGGTGGCAACTACGACGTGTTTCCGGCATCAGGAAATACCGTAAGGGGCCACATCGAAGTGAGCGACCTGGACGAGTACAGGATCACCGTTTCCTCAACAACCGATGTCGTCATCAGGCTCACCGCGCGCCGGGAGAACGCAAGCCCCTGGGAGTGGGCGTGGGCGGACCAGACCAATGGATATTACCCAAAGGCGATCTGGTACAACGGTTCCAACATTGCGACGACGTCACAGTTGGAAGCCCATACAAACACGGGCGTAACGTATGTGAATCACACGGGCACGGGCGAAGCGAACTTTTCTTGGACATATGCCGACTTTCACCCGGTAGACAACGCCGACTGGCTGGGCTATCCCGGATCGGACGAAATCATTACCAACACGAAGTTTTTTGGAAACGACCTGAACACCTTCAGCACGACGGTGGCCAACCGCTACAAAGATTGGGGCGAGTGGCTGAGCGACGAGATCGGATTCGACGGCTTCAGGCTGGACTTTGTTCGCGGTTTTCAGGAGAGTTACGTTGCCGCGTGGGTAAACAACCTTCCGTTAAAGGGCGGAAACCAGCGCTTTATCGTGGGGGAGTACTGGGGCGCGGATTACAGGATCAAGAACTGGGTAAACAACGTGGCCGCAAATGGCGCTGATGTTGATGCGTTCGATTTTCCGTTGAAGTTTTCGCTCACCTCCATGTGCAACGGATCCGGTACCAGTTTTGACATGCGGTGGCTGAACCACGCCGGCATGGTGCGGAACAATTCAGGGAACGCCCTGCCCGGCACCTCGGTGGTAACATGGCTCGACAACCACGACACAGGCAAGGAGCACGACAAGTGGGTCACACAGGACTGGAAAATGGGGTACGCGTACATTCTGACCCACGAAGGCAAACCTTGTGTTTTCTACAACCACTACTTCGGGGATGTAATGACCGATGCGCACAATCCGGGCCTCACGGTCACGCCCGACGCCGACCTCGACGAGGACCTCAGGAAACTGATCTTCGCGCGCAAGACGTACCTTGGCGGTGGGCTCACCGTGCTGAGCGATGTTGGCAATCCCTATCCTGCCGGTGATGCCTACAACGTATACGTTGCACGCAGGGCGGGAAACGGAACGAAGAGCGGCGCAATCGTGGTGATCAACAACGATGACAGTCAGACGAAGGGGCTTTGGGTGGATGCGTCGCCATCGGGCTGGGCAAACTGGGCCAACACCACGCTGGTGAATGCGTTCGACAACGGGCAGACAGCGACGGTGTATTCGGATGGACGCGTTTACCTTTCTGCCCCGGCGAGGGGATACGCGGTCTACGTGCGACAGGATGAATATGTCGCTTTCGTGGACCCCGGTGCGCGAACGCGAGGGGTGGAAGTAGGGGAAGTCATGTTCGACTACGCGGAGCCGACGGGTGCCTTCGTTCCCGCCCTTGAGGTGTGGTCCAATCCCGTGAAAGACAAACTCACGGTGCTCGTATCGCTTCCCCGCGACGGGGCTGCCATGATAGAGATGCTCAGCGTGCGGGGCGAGCGGGTCGCGGTGAAGACTGTCGTGACCAACAGCGCCACCGAGATCGACGTGTCGGGCTTGCCGCCGGGCATGTACCTCTTGCGGGGGACCGTAGGACGGTACAGCCTTACGCGTAAGATCATGAAGCGATGAAGAGGCGTTAAAAAAAAGGGACTGCACGACAGTCCCTTTTTCTTTTCTTTCCTTTGCAGACCCTACTTCTTTTTCCCCTTCTTCAGGGAGCTATCCCTGACGATGAGACGTGTCTTTAGGATCTTTGTCTCGGGCTGAAGCTCGATGTCGCTGTTCTTGGTCTTCAGTTCGATCTGGCGGATGAGGAGTTTGGCGGCCTCCTGACCCATTTCAAATCCGGGTTGATCGACGGAGGTGAGGGGTGGATCGAGCAGGGCCGTAAAGAACCAGTTGCTGAATCCCGCGACGGCGATGTCTTTGGGGATTTTCAGGCCGGCATCCTTGATGGCCTGCATGGCGCCCATGGCCGCGGGGTCGTTGGTGGCGAAGATCGCGTCGGGTTTCTCTTCGAGCGCCAGTAGCTTTTCCGTTGCAATCTTCCCTTCTTCAATGGTTCCCAGCGGGCTGGAGACGATCAGTTCCTTGTCGATGGGCATGTTGTGTTCTTTCAGCGCCTCAAGGTATCCCTGCAGGCGTTGTTTCGTGATCTCCAGGTTGGGTGGACCTTCGAGGTGAGCGATGCGTTTGCAGCCCTGTTCGATCAGGTGAAGGGTGGCTTCCTTGGCGCCGCTGAGGTCATCGACAATGATCTTGCTCGAGTTAGCGTGTTCATAGACCCGGTCGAAGAAAACCATGGGCACACCCTTAGCCAGGATACTTTCAATGTGTTCGAAGTTGTTGGTTTCACGCGACACGGAGATCAGCATCCCGTCGACACGGCTGTTGAACAGCGCCTTGATGTCGGTTTTCTCGCGTTGGAGCGATTCATTCGATTGGGTGATGATCACATTGTAACCCGCGCTGTAAGCGACATCTTCAATCCCGCTGATGACGGTCGAGAAAAAGAAGTGCACGAGCTCGGGAATGATCACGCCAATCGTATTGGTCTTGCTCTGGCGAAGGCTCAAAGCCACAATGTTCGGTTGGTAATTGAGTTTCTCGGCCAGTTCGTTAACGGCTTTTTTTGTTTCAGGGCTGATGTCGGGGTGGTCTTTCAGCGCCCGGGACACCGTGGAAGGGGAGATCCCCAACTCACGGGCAATGTCCTTAATGGTAACCTGATTGTATTTCATAGCGGCAATTTACAAGGGTTTTGAAACGTTTCCGCAACTCGTTGCACAACTTTTTTGCGGTGCCCTCGCAATCGTTTGAATCAGTGCTTAATGGTGGATTTTTTCCGAATTTTTTCCCTTACAAGCGATAGGTAGAAACGGGATAATCGGCAGCAGTACAGGTGGAAATGCACGAACCAACATGAAAGGAGCAGCGCGGCTGTAATTTTTCAGGGAAAAATGCCTGTTTTCAGCGATGCCGTCGATATATGTGTAATCGATTCCACAGAAATTTCCCCTTATATGATGTAAAGGCCGGGCTTCCCGACGAGTTGCCGGTTCAGGGACCGTTGAACCGGCTGGAACAGCAATTTAACCGGCAATAAGTTGAAAACGTCTTTCAGGTGAGGTTCCGGTCGAAGAACAACTTTTCCGACGCGGGCGATAGCATAAATTATTAACCTGATTTCACGCAAACCGTAACGCATTGGCTGCTTTTGCTCAGAACGTTAAGGGTCATTTTTTAACCTTACCTGCAGGCCATGGTGTGGTGCGTCGTTTAAGTTTTGCGCTGATGGTTTTTTTTCTTGCCGCGCTTTCGACAAAGTCGTTCGCGCAGACGGGATGTGATTGCCCGGAAATGACCGACTGCGGACCTTGTGTCGGAGGGCTCGAAAGCGTGACGCTCGAGTATACGGGTGGTGGTCTTTTGAATCTACTCTTTACAGCGAGTGATGGCGACGGCGTGATAACGAGCGGAGCATTGACGGCTGTCCTTACCATCAATAGTCGGGTAGACGGGCAGCCTTTCGCGGGAGGGTTTGTTACGGTACAAATTACGCAGTTACCGTTACTCGGAGGAAATCTGGTTTCTTCTGCCACGATCGATATCACTTGTGACGAACCAATAAACCAGGGGAGTGTTTACGGTGACTTTATTTTGCTCGACGCCCGAACAATAAGTAACATCCCTTTGTGTTGCTCAGAAGCTGAAATGGAGAATATCGGCGCGCCGGTGATTAGCAACTGTCCCGTTGTGAGTCCGGTACCGAGCCCATCGGGATGTGAGGCCCAGGTGGGTTGGGTGCCGCCGACGGCCACCACATCGTGTGGAGAACCCGCAATCTTGACGTCGACGCACAACCCCGATACCTTCTTTCCTGTAGGGACGACGACAGTAACCTACACAGCCACCGATGCGTACGGCAATACCGCCACATGCGAGTTTGATGTGGTGGTTCAGGATGTAACGGCGCCGGTGGTGGGTTGCCCTGCGGGAGGCGATGTGGCGCTCAATACAAACTGCGAGTTCGTGGTGCCGGACTACTATGCAAATGGTGAAATTGGCGTACTCGACAACTGCGGTGGGCCGATCGATATCGCGCAGATGCCCGCGCCAGGTCAGCCGCTTACGGGTATCGGGACGCAGCACACGTTCACGATAACCGCCACCGATACTTCGGGGAACGTGGGAACCTGCCAGTTTACGATCAAGCTGGTTGATAACACACCACCGTTGATCCTTTGCCCCATCGACAAAATGGTACCCGTTGGCGAAGATTGCGAATTCGAAATCCCGGATTATACGGGATCCGCGACCGTTGGTGACAATTGTGACGACGTTAATCCGGTCGTGGTTACGCAAAGCCCGGTTGCCGGCACTGTCTTATACGGGCACGGTACTGAGCAAGTCATCACCCTGACTGCTACAGATGCGGCGACCAATTCCAAACAATGCGCCTTTACCATCACACTCCAGGATGAAAGTCCTCCCTCGTTTGATGTTACGCCGTTGGACAAGACTGAATATGTCGATGAGAACTGCG
>CAZKBK010000028.1:0-65080 GCA_964551035.1 uncultured Roseivirgaceae bacterium
TCACAACGGTCTACGTCACCGAAACGAACAACAACAATTGCGAGGGTCCGGCTACAACGGTCACGCTGACGGTAAACGCCGTGCCCGTTGCGCCCGGCGTCACGTTCACGCCCAATACTTATTGCGAAGGAGACGCGATCACGGCGCCGACGATCACGACGCCGACCGTTGGAAGTACGTATACCTGGTACAGCGACGCGGGCCTGACCACGCCGATCGCTACCGCCGACGGCGAGAACCCGACGAACGCGGAGCTGGGCTTCAACAGCGCTACCGCTAACACAACAAGCGTCTATGTTACGGAAACTGCCAGCGGATGCGAGGGTCCTTCCACGACCGTCACGCTGACAGTGAATGCCATCCCTGCGGCGCCAGGGGTAACATTCACACCGAATACCTATTGTGAAGGAGATGCGATCACGGCGCCGACGATCACGACGCCGACCGCCGGAAGTACGTACATCTGGTACAGCGACGCGGGCCTGACCACGCCGATCGCTACCGCCGACGGTGAGAACCCGACGAATGCGGAACTCGGCTTCGGCAGCGGCACGGCCAACGTTACGACCGTTTATGTCGCTGAAACCAATGCTAGTAATTGCGAAGGCCCTGCCACGACCGTTACGTTGACGGTAAACGCCGTTCCTGTTGCCCCGGGCGTCACATTCACACCCAACACCTACTGCGAAGGAGACGCGATCACCGCGCCAACGATCACGACACCAAACGCCGGAAGTATTTACACCTGGTACAGCGATGCGGGCCTGACCACGCCGATCGCTATCGCCGACGACGAGAACCCGACAAATGCCGAACTTGGCTTCGATGGGGCCGCTGCCAATACAACAACGGTTTACGTTACCGAAACTGCCAGCGGATGCGAAAGCCCTTCGACGACCGTTACCCTGACTGTCAATGCGCCTCCCACCGCAGGACTGACCAGCAGCGACGCCGACAACACGATCTGCGCGGGCGATAATGTGACCTTCACAGCTACTCCCGCCGGAGCGACCAACTACGAGTTTTTTGTTAATGGCGTTAGCGCTCAGAGCGGTGCATCGGATAATTTTCCGACCACGGGCCTTGCCGACGACGATGACGTTCACGTCGTTGTGACCGACGCGGCAGGATGTACCGACGCCAGTGACCCGATCAGCACCACCGTCAACACGCCACCCAACGCCGGCACCGCCAACACCGTCAGCGTCTGCAGTAGCGAGGCCGCCTTCGACCTGTTCGCCAGCCTTGGCGGTACACCTGACGCAGGCGGAACATGGGCTGACCTCGATGGCAGTGGCGCGGTGATCACCGGCAACAATGCCGACCTGACCACAGTAGCCACGGGCGCCTATCAGTTCGAATACACCGTAACCGGCACGGCGCCTTGCGCCGACGCTACGGCGATCGTTACCATAAATGTTAACGAGGCGGCAGACGCTGGCATCGATTTTAACGTGTCGGCATGCAATACTGAAACGGCCTTCGACTTGCTCGGCGCCCTCCAGGGGACACCCGACAATGGCGGCACGTGGGCAGACCTGGATGGCAGCGGCGCCGTGATCACGGGCAATGCCGTCGACCTCACCACCGTGACCCCGGATGCCTCCTATCGTTTTCAATACACCGTGACGGGAACGGCGCCCTGCGCTGACGCGGTCTCCGTTCTAACCGTGAACGTCATCGACTCAGCACCCGACGCGGGTGAGGACGCCACCGTGAGCGCTTGCAGCACGGAGAATGCTTTCAACCTTTTCGCCAGCCTGGGTGGTACACCCGACACGGGCGGGACATGGACAGACCTTGACGCGAGTGGCGCTGCCATCACAGGCAACGACGCCGACCTCACCACCCTCGCGGCGGGCGATTACCGGTTCGAGTACAATCTAACCGTTGGCACTTGCGGCAGCGCAACCGCCATCGTAACGGTTAGCGTGGTTGAACCTCCCGATGCGGGCCTGGCCAACACCGTTGATGCCTGTAACAGCGAAACCGCCTTTGACCTGTTTGCTTCGCTTGGAGGCACCCCGGACACCGGTGGAACCTGGACGGAGATCTCCGCCAGCGGTGCGCCGATTTCCGGAAACGCCGTTGACCTGTCGGGCGTGGCCGCGGGCTCCTACCAGTTCGGGTATACGGTTTCCGCAACAACCCCTTGCGCTGATCCGGTTGCCATCGTCACCGTGAACGTCGTCGAGGCGGTGAGCGCTGGCGCGGACAACACCGTGGCCGTTTGTAATTCGGAAACCGCATTTGATATGTTCGCCGTCCTGGGTGGCACACCCACCGCGGGGGGAACCTGGACCGACCTCGATGGCAGCGGCGCAACCATCACCGGGAATGCTATAGATCTTGCAACGTTCCCGGTGCCTCCCGGAAGCTATACCTTTGAGTATACTGTCACCGGAACAACGCCCTGCGCGAACGACGCGGCGGTCCTGACGCTGAATGTGCTGAACTCCGCGCCCGATGCAGGGGAAGACAATTCCGCCGCTGCATGCGCGGACGCCACGGCCTTTGACCTCTTTGCCAGTCTGGGGGGAACGCCCGACAATGGCGGAACCTGGAATGACCTCGACGCCAGCGGCGCGCCGATCGCCGGAAATACCGTCGACCTTACCGGGCTGACCGCGGGTGATTACAACTTTGAATATGTGCTCAGCGTTGCGGGTTGTGGAAACGATGCCGCGACGGTGACGGTAACCGTATCGGAACCCTCCGATGCGGGACAGGACAGCACGGTGAGCATTTGCGGCAGCGAAACCGCATTCGACCTCTATGCCAGCCTTGCCGGAACACCTGAGGCATCAGGTACGTGGACCGAGCTCACCGCAAGCGGCGCGCCGGTTACAGGCAACACCGTCGATTTCACGGGCGTTGCCAGCGGTGCTTACCAGTTCCAATACACCGTTGCGGGCGTGGGTGCGTGTGCATCGCCTACGGCCATTGTCACGGTAGATCTCTCTGCGCCGCCCAGCGCGGCTGATGCCGGCGCGGACCAGGTGCTTTGCGGCACGTTCTTTACGAACCTCGACGCTGCCGATCCCGCTGAAGGCGATGGTTCCTGGCTGGTCGTGGGCGCCGGCGGGCTCGTCATTGATCCCACAAACCGCAACTCCCAGTTCGTCGGTGTAGCCGGCAACGCTTACACGCTGCGTTGGGTAGTCACCAACGGCTCGTGTTCACCCACCACCGATGAAGTGGTTATAAACTTCATTGCGTCGCCGACGGTAACGGACTATACGGTATGTGTAAACGGGACACCCGGCGACCTGACGGCTTCGGCCGTGGGCGCGGACAGCTTCAACTGGTATCACTACACCGACCCGACGAATCCTGCCACGCGCACACTGATAACCAACACGCTGACCGGTGTTTACACGCCGGCAGGCGAGCTAGACCTGACCGTTGCCGGTGAAAAGGTGTACGAAGTGACGGCAATGTATGGAACTTGTGAAAGCCCCATAGCGGAGATTGAAGTTGAAGTGTCGAACACGGGTGCGTGCGGAGGCGGAGGTGGCCCGGGTGGCGGCACCGGCTCCGGCGAATGCGCCACGGTGGTCATCGTTCCGCAGCCGACGCCGGCAACCTGCACGAATTCCGACGGCTCCATCACTTTTGGCATCCGGCCATTTGTTCCCGTGGACAACCCGGACGGGGTGAAGATCACCATTCAGGGCGTGTCGACGACGAACCTTTCTGTTTCCCGGACGAACTTCAACGACTCGATCTTCCAGGATCTTCCTGTGGGAACTTACGACTATACCATTGAATACGGCCAGGCCAGTTGCACCAAGACCGGCCAGGTAACGATCGATCAGTCGGGCACCGTGGGAGCGCCGAGCGTTTCGGACATCGTGCAGCCTACCTGTTTCGGTTCAACCACGGGCGCCGTGACGTTGAATGTGGCCGGAGAGGATGGCAATGTGCTGGAGTGGTCGCTCGACGGAGGTATCACCGATCCGTTCAAATCGTTTGTGGCGGGAACGCAGATCACGGGAATTCCCGCGGGTCCCGCGCCCACGTTTGAGCAGGTGATCAGCGTGCGCCGCGATGCGTCCGACCCCTGTTTTGCTTCCGTGAGGTTTGTGATCGAAGAGGCCATGGCCGACATCGAGACTACATTCGACATTACATCCGCTACCTGCGACGGAAATGATGGCGCCATCACCACCATAGCTTCCACGGGTGGCGGAGGCGGTTACCAATATTCGCTCAACGGCGGACAGGATTTCCAGACCGAAACGGAATTTACGGGCCTGGCGGGGGGCATGTATACGCTCACCGTGCAGGATGCGTCGGGATGTCAGAAGGATTTTCCGGCAAGCGTGACCTTCCCCGGATTCATCAACGCGACCATCAACAAGTCGAACGCCGATTGCAGCAACAACGGCGCAAGCGGTGTCCTCACCGTCTCCATCACCGATCCGGGGACCTACCAGGTCGCGCTGAGCGCTGACCAGTTCAACGCGCCGCCGGATGAGGAATACCTTAACTACAGCAGTCCTTTCGTCAGCTTCAGCGGCCTGGCTTCGGGTGATTATTACATCTACATGAAGTCCAACACCGCAGCGTGTCCGACCCGTAGCGCTCCCGTGAATATCACCGGGCCGTCACCGGTCTCGTTCAACCTCGAACCGGCTTGTACCGGTACGGAACTGTCGTTGAACCTGACCAATATGGTCGCCGACGCCACCACGCCGGTTGAGATCAGGGTCCTTCGAAAGCTCACCAGCGAAGCGGTGCAGACAATCACCATCCCGGTAGTTCCGGCCACGGGTAATTTCAGGCTGGATCACGACGACTATGCATTTCTTTCCCTTCCGGGAGAATATGTGATTCAAATGGTGCAGGTCAATCAAATCGCGTTCTGCGAGATCGTTTCACCCCTGGTGGACCTGACCGTTCCCGAGCCGCTAACGCTGGTCGTGGGCACTGCAACGGAGTCGCTGCCCGACCGGGCAACGGGTACCTTGCTGATCACGGGTATCAGCGGAGGATTGGATCCGTACATGGCGCGCATTGAACTCGACTCGGCGTCTTCTCCGGCGTTGCCCGTGTACGAGACGGATTTCGTCGATGTGCCGCCGAACGACAACCAGGTTTTCGAGAACACGTTTGGCGCTATTCCCGCGGGACGTTACGTCGTGCAGGTAACCGACGCGTTGGGTTGTGCGATTGAAGGGGTGGCGCGCGTGCCGATGAACATCGACATCTTTATTCCGAACATCTTCACGCCGAACGAGGACGGGTCGAACGATATCTTCTTCATCCGGAATCTTCCGTCTGCCGAGGCCGGTCTTGTCAGACTTACCATCACCAGTCGCTGGGGCAAGACGGTATACACCACGGACAGCTACCAGAACGACTGGGATGCCGAGGGCGAAGCGGATGGAATTTACTTCTATCAGCTACAGATCAACGAATCGGAACCGATTACCGGATGGGTGGAAGTGCTTCGCGGCAAACAGCCCTAACGAAGGCCGTCGAGAAAAGCCAGCGTATCGACCTGATCGGCATAGTCCCATAGCCGGGGCGTTTGCGCCTGTCCGAAGGAAACGCGCGCAGGCGGTACACTCCCCACAACGCATTGTACCTTTTCCCGGTGCTGTGTGAGTTTCAGCGCGAGGTCGCCGTTGTCGTGGTAGCGTTCGTAGTACACGACGGAGATGGGGGAGACGAGCTTCTCGTTTTCCTGTAAAAGAACAAATCCTGTGTCGATGAACGGCAGTTGGTTTACCAGGAGAATCGATTTCTGGTAGTCATAATTGTTGTGATACTTGTGATGGTGCATGACGCTTTCATACGGCGCCCAGGTGCCCGAAAGGCGTGTCAGGTCGAATGCTTCGGGTATGAACAGTTTGGAGACATTCCGACATCCCAGGCCATAGTAGGTAAACACATCATGGCCGAGCGCCGCCAGGGCTTCATCAGATTCCTTTCCATTGATAACGGCACACGACGTTCTGTTCTTTCGGATGATATGGGGATACCTGCCAAAGTAGTACTGGAAATAACGCGCGGAATTGTCACTGCCCGTGGCGATGACGGCGTCGAAGTGCTTCAGTTGATCGACGAACGCGATCCTTTCCCTGAAGCGGGGTTCAATGCGGGTTAACGCGTCGGCGACAAACCGCATCAGGTACGTGTCTTTGGAACTCGGTTTGATCTGGATGGCATGACCGCTTATGAGGACAGCGAGGAAATCGTGAAATCCGACGAGGGGAATATTGCCGGCGGGAACAACGGCCACGTGGTGTAATTTCCCGGGGTTGAGCGCGTAGGCTGCCGTCCATTTCCGCAAGTCGCCGGGTGACAGGTATTGCACAATCCCCGCAAGGGCGGTCCGAACGCTGTCTTCTGTGAACCAGGAGTTCTCATGGATGGCTTTAAGGGCGATTTCCCGAAATTGTACTTCATCGATTGCAGCCAGTTGTTTTCCCAGTTTTTCAAAGGCTGCGATCCGCTCCTCGGTTGTCATAGGCTATTGTCGGTCCTCTTTTCTTTGCAGGAACATTATTTTGCAAGTATTTTTGCGTACGGAATCCAAAAGTAGAAAAAAGCATGGCAATAATGATCACGGACGAATGCATCAACTGTGGTGCATGCGAGCCGGAATGCCCGAACACAGCCATCTACGAGGGGGCGAGAGAATGGGACTGGTCCGGCGGCACGAAGCTCGAGAAAGTGGAACTGGAAGACGGGACGGTCGTTGACGGCAAGACCGCGCAAACGCCCGTTTCCAACGAATTCTATTACATCGTTTCGGGAAAATGTACCGAGTGTACAGGCTTTCACGAAGAGCCTCAGTGTGCCGCGGTATGCCCGGTGGATTGCTGTGTGCCCGACCCCGACTACGTGGAAACCAAAGAAGAACTGCTCGCGAAGAAAGCCTGGCTCCATCAGGAGGTCGAAGAGAACCTGGGGTGAGGTGATTAGTTTTATAGTTTGGAGTTTGGAGTTGTCCCCGCGCTAACGGTGCCACAACTCCAAACTCCAAACTCCGAACTCTAAACTCTAAACTCTAAACTCCAAACCAACCACCCCTCACCTCATCTTCGTGCGTTTGATCAAATAAGTCTGCAGGATGGTGCTGAAGTCCGATTGCACGTCCGCCTCCACAAAATCGATCTTGTACTGGTTGCACCGCATCTTTAAGGCGCGGTGAAAGCGGCCGGTCTCCGTGCGGTAATGGTCTTTTACGTCGCCTGGGTTTAGTTTGATCTTTTCCCCGCTCTCGAGGTCGACGAACTCGATGGGCCGGTCCTCAAAGTTGAATTCAAGTTCCGTACGATGGTCTATGACGTGAAACACGATGACCTCGTGCTTGTTGTGTTTCAGGTGCTGTAACGCCTTGAAAACTTCATCCGGATCTTCCTGGCTGTCGAACATGTCGCTGAAGATCACCACCAGCGAACGTTTATGGATCTTTTCAGCGATCTCGTGCAGGACCTTGCCCACCTGGGTTGATGCCGGCCTGGGTTCCTGTGCGACAACATTGCCAAGGATGGCAAAGACCTTGTCGAGGTGGTTCGGCGCCGATTTAACGGGCGTTAGGGTTTCAATCTTGTCAGAGAACAGGCAGAGCCCGACCGCGTCGCGCTGGCGGTGCAACAGGTAGCCGAGGGCCGAGGCGGCGTATACACTGAAACGTATCTTTGACCTGGACTCACGCGGGTAAAACATGGAAGGGGAGACGTCGAGGGCGATCAGGCACCTCAGGTTGGTCTCCTCCTCGTAGCGTTTCGTGAACAAACGGTCGGTGCGCGCGTAAACTTTCCAATCGATGTGGCGCGTGCTCTCATTGTCATTGTAGAGGCGGTGCTCCGCAAACTCTACCGAAAAACCGTGGTATGGCGACTTGTGAAGCCCGGTGATGAACCCTTCCACCAATTGTCGCGCAAGCAGTTCCAGACTTATATTTTGGTGAATTTCGTTCAGTTTGATGCTCACAATAGCTTGTAAAATGACCTGAATGTGATATTTTTCGGCCCTGTTGCCTAAAACGCTGTGCCGTCGGAGGCTAAAATAATCGACCCATAGTTTGCAATCAGTCGTCAATATAGTATCTTCGATAGAACCAATACGTAAACCTAACTCTTAAACAGAAGGATTGTGGAAGAAAACAAGAACAATGGCAGGGATGAAATCTACTCAGCGAAGGTAAAAGCCGGGAAGAGGACGTACTTTTTCGACGTAAAGTCCACGCGCTCAAACGATTATTACTTGACCATTACGGAGAGTAAGAAACGCTTCAAGGAGGATGGCTTTACGTATGAAAAGCATAAGATTTTCCTCTACAAAGAAGACTTCAATAAGTTTATGGAGGCGTTGTCGGGCACCATCAACCACGTGAAAACGGAATTGATGCCCAACATCGACTTCTCACAGTTCGACCAGCCCCAGGAGCGCGAAGAGACTGCGGAAGCTGCACCCGCACCCCGCACAACGGAGTTGGACAGCGAACTCAAATGGGACTAAACCTGAAACCTATACCTATGAGAAGCCCTTGAGCGATCAAGGGCTTTTTTTGTTCCGGGTTTCTTTTGCCAGGTTCCACCCGATGCCTGCATTCGGTCTGCCAGCAAGGAGAACGATCGCACAGCGGTGTGCATCGGGTCATCGGGCTGGAACCCCGAACACCGAAACCCGAACCCCGAAACCCCGGAACCCGAAACCCCGAAATCCAAAACCCCCTGCTTATATTTGCCCCCTCAATTTCGGACTCAGACTTAAGCTATGGCACTTCAATGCGGCATCGTAGGCCTACCGAACGTAGGAAAATCAACGCTGTTTAACTCCATCTCCAACAACAAGGCCGAGGCGGCCAATTTCCCATTTTGCACGATAGAGCCGAACGTCGGGATCATTTCCGTGCCCGACCCGCGTTTGAAGATCCTGGAAGAGCTGGTCCGGCCGCAGCGCGTTTTGCCTACCACCATCGAATTCGTGGACATCGCCGGCCTGGTGAAGGGTGCGAGTAAAGGCGAGGGTCTGGGAAACCAGTTCCTTGCCAACATCCGCGAAGTCGACGCCATCGTGCACGTGGTCCGGTGCTTCGAAAATGACAACATCGTTCATGTAGCCGGACAGGTCGATCCCATCGCGGACAAGGAAATCATCGACACGGAGTTGCAACTCAAGGACCTGGAGTCTGTGGAAAAGAAGATCCAGCGCGTGGAGCGGACCGCCAAGAGTGGCGATGCGAAGGCGAAGAAGGAATTGGCCGTCCTGCAGAAATACAAGGACGCGCTCATGGCCGGGAAGAATGCGAGGGTGGTGGACGCAGACGATGAGGAACTAAAGGCTGTGGCCGACCTGCAGTTGCTCACGGCAAAGCCGGTAATTTATGTCGCCAATGTAGACGAGGGTGCCGTGCATTCCGGTAACCGCCACGTTGAGGCATTAAAGGCGTTGGTAAAGGATGAAAATGCCGAGGTGGTGATGATCAGCGCGGCCATCGAGGCCCAGATTGCGGAGCTGGAAAGCGAAGCCGACCGCCAGGAGTTTCTCAGGGAATACGGCCTGGAGGAGTCGGGCCTGAACAAGCTTATCCGAGCCTGTTACCACCTGCTGAACCTGATCACTTACTTTACCGCCGGCGAAAAGGAGGTACGCGCCTGGACGATTATTCGCGGCTGGAAAGCACCTCAGGCGGCCGGCGTCATTCATACCGATTTTGAGAAGGGCTTTATCCGGGCCGAGGTCATAAAGATTGCTGATTATCAACGATATAAGACCGAGCAGGCGTGTAAGGAAGCCGGGAGGATCGCCGTTGAGGGTAAAGAATATGTGGTGGCGGACGGCGATATCATGCATTTTCGTTTCAATGTGTAAAGTTTCCTTACAGCCCCCTGTCAAACTTTGTGAAATTTTCTTAGTTTTATAAACCGCTCAGTTTCAGTTAAAAGCGGGGTGACAAGAGTAGTATTTTTTTGCCCCAAAAACTTTTTCAGGTTTGAGAACCAGGATCATTTTTTCGCTGAAGAACAGGGGAGCTTATGTTCCATTCCATCATCAGTACTTGCTGGCGCAGGTGATCAAGGGACTTCTCGTGTTTGGACCCGACAAGTCATACCTGGAGTTCAACGCCTTTAATTTTTCCGGATTGAAAGGGCAGACCAAAGTGAGCCGGAAGGGCCTCCACTTTTACTCCTCAAGGGTCACCCTCGTATTTGCCTGTACGGACAAACCTTTCATGGACTACCTGATTGCGAGGATCTTCGAGCAAAAGGAGGTCATCGTCGGCAACCTTCACCTCATCCCGGAGAGCACGGAAGTTGAGGAGGCCGTCCAGATTCTGGACGAATCCCGTTTTTTGTGCATTTCACCCATTGTCCTCATTCAACCCTCGTTCAATGACGAGTCCGCGAAGCGTTTTGTGAATCCGGAGACCGATGAGTTCTCCGATCTTCTGTACGACGCAACGCTGGCGCGCATGGAGGCGACGGGAAAGTATACGGCCGAGCAGCTGAGTTCATTCTACAAGTTTCAGCTTGTTCCAGACCGCGGTTACATTAGCCGCATTCAAAGTTCACACAAGAAATTTGCCCGCATTTACCCGCTCTTTGACAATGACATCAAGTTTGAAGTGAGGGGATACACGTTTCCGTTCACCCTTTATGCCGCGCGGGAAGTGCAACAGTTTGTGTATGAGCATGGGCTGGGTTTCTTTACCCACAAAGGCTTCGGCATGCTCGACGTTTCCAACAACGACTCCATCCACCGGACAGCCGATCAGGAGATGAGCTACGCTTAGCGCCGGTTCTTTTCAAGGAGGAGGTATCCGATCAACAGGTCGGCGTTGGGCTGAAAGGGCCGGTAGTACACAAGTATCTCATAGAAGTTTTCCGTCTCAAAATGGCTTCCTTCAACGTGCAGGGCGGGAAGGGAGGCGGACTCCGTCCGATACTGGTAATCATACCAGCCTTGCTTGAGGAGTATGCGGGCGCGGTATGCGGTCTCGGCCGAATCATAGGTCATCACGTTTCTTTCGTTGAGATTCCAGTAGTTGAATTCGCCGGTAACATAGACTTGCGCAGGCAGGGGCTTCGAGGCCAGGGTGAAGTTTACCCACGCATAGTTGGCAAAGGCGTTGGTGCCGTAGTCGAGGTTGTCAATAATAAAGTTGCCGTTGTAATCCTCATATTGCGCGTAAACTTCGTGCGCCCGCGACTTGTCCGGCTCGATGAATACTTCCACCGGGCGTGCGGCCCGGTTTACGCGGGCGACATTTCTGCCCGGTGACAGGAGTGAACGCAAGTCGAAGTACCGGAATTCGTTGCCGCCTTTGAACATTTTCTCGGGATCGAAGAAGCGGTATTCCACCTCCTTTTCGATCTCGCGAATGAAGCTCGGGCGAATGTCGACAGCCATGTTGTCCCAGCGATGGTTCTGAAGGATCGTGACGTTGAGATTTTCCATGGGGTTGATGACTTCGATGTTCTTGTAATTTACCGTGAAATTGATCTGCTGATTGAGCGCTGCCGCGCGGCCGGCGCCGATCAGGTTCCCTTCTCCTTCGAAGGTAACGCGGTTGTCGTAAACCATGAACCGCTTGGAGAGGACGATATCGTCTTTGTCGGTGCCGCGGTAAACGACGGCCAGGTAATTCCCGGGGATCTTGACGGGGGGAAGGTTCACCTGATAATGGATGTAAGGAATGTGGGTGTCCACCGAATATTGGGCGTCCGTGATGGGGAACTCGTTGTAGGACGTCATGAAATCGAGGCTCGGGAGGTTGGACGGCGTCCAGTCGCGGTTGCAATGAACGATGCGGAGATAATAGTAGTCCTGCGCGGCATTCAGCTCGTCGAATTCAAGCCGGAGGTCCCAGGTGCCCAATTCCGTGACGGCCGGATAGAGAAAAGAAGACGGATCGTCGGAGGCCGGCCTGATGACCACGGTGCTGACCTGCGCTTCATAGGCAAAATCGGCGTGGCGCAGGATTTTGGACGGGTTACCCTGGTTTGTGGAGCTTTGAGACAGGGGCGTGCAGGCGCTCAACAAGGATATGAGAATCAGTGCGTTATTTTTCATAGCTTCATGTGGAAATGAGCTTTATTAGCCATGTCTTCCAGTATGGAGGAACACGTTGGATCCGTGCGGCCTCCCGGAGGAATCCCCTTCAGGGGTTAAAGGTCAAAGACCTTCACGGAACGACATGGTGTTGTCATTCCAACCTTTTTTACAAAGGTAGCGTCTAAATATGGAAAACGGCCGTACATACGGATCAATGCTCAGTGAACAAGAGCTCATCGAAGGATGCCGAAAGGCTGACCGGAGCAGTCAAAAGGCTTTGTATGAACGCTATTGCCGTAAAATGATGGCGGTGTGCCTGCGATACTCGAAAACCACGGCCGAAGCCGAAGATATTTTGCAGGAAGGCTTCGTAAAGGTATTTAACGGGATCAGGAAGTTCCGGCACGAGAGCAAGCTTGAAACGTGGATCACCCGCATCATGGTCAACACCGCCCTCAACCAGCAGAGAAGAAAAATGTACCTGTACCCCATGGTGGACGTGGTGGAACTGGACCTGCCGCAGGAGGAAGCGAGCTTGTCGGGAATCCACTTCGAGCAGTTGATTGAAATGATCCGTTCGTTGCCTCATGGGTGCCAGGTGGTATTCAACCTCTTTGCGATCGAGGGCTTTAACCACAGGGAGATTGCCGAGGCCCTCGGCATATCGGAGGGGACATCGAAGTCGCAGTATGCGCGTGCGCGGAGCCTGCTGCAGGAAAAGTTGTTTAAGGAATCATCATATTATAAAAAATATGGAGAGGGGAATGTTTGAAGATTCAATGAAGGAAGCCTTCAGGGGTGCTGAAGCCGATCCGGGCGCCAACGTCTGGGTCAATATCGAACTCCGGCTTGAAAAGGAGAAAGCCGCCATGCTGCGGAAGCGCGTGGTCCGCTATCAGTTGCTTGCAGCAGCCTCCCTGCTTTTTGCAATTTCGGTTTCATTCGGTCTTTATTTTTCCGGAAGCCTGACCGGGCCGCAGCCAATCGTTGTCAATCAGAATGAGTTGCCTGCCGGTGTGTCGGCCACGTCATCGGAAAACGACATCGACGCCGGAAACCTGGCGGAAAAGCAACCTGCTGCCGACAAGGACCGCGCGTCCGCGCCCGCAAAGTCGGCGCTGACACCCGGCACCTCCGACGGTGATGTACCGACATCAATTGGGGAAGGCTATGCGCAAAGGGAAAGCGCCGAGCATCCCGCCGTGGTCGCGTACGTGCCTTCCCGCGACGGTGATCTGGTAACCCACTTTGGACGACAGCCGCAGTCCCGCCTTGTCTTGCCTGTTGATCTGCGTATTCCCGAATTGGATCGCGAGGAACCTGGCGTTGACCCGGTGCAGGCGATGTTGCTCCGGCTGGCGCAGCGTGAGGCCGATCTGCGCGAAGAAGAAACGAAAAAAGAGGAAGGGTGGGAAAGCCTTTGGACGTCGGTCGGTGTTGCCGCCGGCTCGTTTGCCAGTGCCAACGCGGGGGTTTCCCCCTCGCCCAGCAATGCTTTCGTTGCGTTGAATTCGTCGATCGCCGACAGCGAGGCCAGCGCGTCAGGAACCAGTTACTCCATGGGCTTGAACCTTGGCGCAAGGATCGCGGAGCGATGGGTAATTCAGGGCGGCGTCAACCTTTTGAGCCAGTCCTCAGAGTTCCAGGCCACAAACGCGGTCCGCAGCGGTGATGATGAGGTGAGGTTCCGCCCGGCCTCCATGCACAGCCTGCGGGATGCGGCCACGGATTATAACGGTGTGTACGACGAAAAACTGGTGGCTACGGCGCCGTACGATGTAAATAACGCCGTGCAATATATCACCATTCCCCTGCAGGCGGGATATCTTATCGTTAACCGCGATGTGGGTATCCAGCTAAACGCAGGCGTGGCCACGGATATCTTCATCATGAACCGGATTTCAGCCGAAGGGGCAAATCAGGTGCAGACCGAGGTGCTTAGCGCGGCCGAAAACGACACCTTCCGGGCTCTTAACTTCAGCGGCCTTCTTGGCACCGAAATAAGCTACAGGTTTGGCGACCATTACCGGATTGCGCTCAATCCGGGGCTGCGGTACCCGTTTAGCAGTGTCTATAAGAGCGAAATGGATGTGCGGTCTTCACCCCTGACCCTCGACCTGGGACTTCGGTTCAGGTATATTTTTCACTGACCGTTCCAACCGTTCCATGGCGACCGGGGTCTAACCTAAAAACCTGAGCTATGGAAACCCTTGAGAACAAACTCAGCAAGAGATTACACGCATTTCTCTACGCGCTGGCCTTCCTGACCATCCTGCTCGGCCTCAGTGTGTTGCTGGAAGGGTGTACGGACCGCTGTGAAGTTGAACGCACCTACGTATACTACGAGCCGGTCTACCAAACCACGGAAGAGATTCGCGCAGCCGTTGCGCAGGTGGAACCGGTTCCTTTTTCGGCCATCGGAAAAATCTACGTAAGGGGAACCTGGCTCTTCGTCAACCAACCCGGCAAGGGAATCCATGTGATCGACAATCGTAGCCCGGCCCATCCGGTACTGCACAGTTTCATCAACGTGCCCGGCTCCTACGAACTCGCAGTAAAAGGCAATACGCTGTATACCGACAGTTTCATTGACCTGGTCCTCCTCGACATTTCCGACATGAACAATATTCATGAAGCAGGACGAATGGAAGGGATATTTACCGAATACAATTCAATGGGAATTTACTACAACGCTGGTGATGTGATGGTCCTTACCGACTGGGTTGAAACGGAGGAAGTGGTCGTTACGAAATCGGACTGTGAGACGACACCGATGGAACCATGGGGCGGCTGGTGGTATGACCGGGGCTTTCTGGCCCTGGCGGACGGTTCCTCATTCAATAAGAGTGCAGCCATGACTCCGGGGACCGGCTCTGGCCCCGGAGTCGGCGGCTCTATGGCTCGCTTCACCATCAACGGAAACCACCTTTACATGCTCGATGCCGGCAAGGTGCAAAGTGTAGACATTAGCAGCGAGCGAAACCCCGAAGTTCGAAACGCCCTTCAACTTGACTGGGGCATTGAAACGATCTTTCCTTACGGGAAAAATCTCTTCGTAGGTGCGAATGCGGGTATGCACATCCTGGATGTATCCGATCCCGACAACCCCGTCAAGGTCAGCACGTATGAGCATGTGAGGGTCTGCGATCCGGTGGTAGTACAGGGCTCGACGGCTTATGTCACCCTTCGCTCAGGCAGCGCTTGCGCAGGTTTCACCAACCAGCTTGAGGTGATCGATATTTCAGACCTTGCCCATCCAACCGTAATGGCTGTCCACCCGATGCACAATCCGCACGGGCTCGGTATTGACGAATCAACGCTCTTCATCTGCGACGGCGACGCCGGGCTGAAGGTCTTTGATGCCAGCGATGCGGATGCCATTTCGTCCAACCTGCTCGCACACTACAACGACATTCACGCCTTTGATGTGATCCCGTACAACAATGTGCTGATGATGATTGGCGAGGATGGCATCTTCCAGTTCGACTACACCGATCCCGGGAACATCACGCTGCTCAGCAAGATCGAACTTGTTGATGAACAGCAGTAAGTGGTACTGGCTGTTCGCGCTCCTGTTTGCGTCGCATGTTGCCGTCGCCCAGGACGACAGCCTCCAACGTTCGTCACACCCAACTTACTTCAATCAGGTACTTTCGGGCGCGTTGTTTGCCAAAGAGCCTTATGGTGACGCCTTGACGGCGACCGTCGTGAACGGCGTTCGGATGGGACCGTTTGCTTTGGGGTTGAGCCTCGGGTATTCGGCATACCAGATCCGTCCGGAAACCTTCGAGATGACCCGTCAGTGGGAATCGGTGCCGGTGAGCGTCGTTGTCGGCATGGATCTGGTGAAATTCAGGAACCGCAACGCCATCCACCTTCAAACCGCCTATGGCAGGACCAGGGTCTGGGCGCCGGATGAAGAGGAGGACTCCTGGCGATATTATGATCCAGGCGGTGGCGGCGCGTTCTATGCACTGGCCGGCTATCGCATCATGGCTGATCGCTGGGCAATGTACGTCATGGCTGGATACGCCGTGGAACAACTGAACTACCTGGAGCGCTATCGGAATTCACCGGGCCGCCGCGATGTCGAACGCACGATGGAGCGTTTCTCCATCATGATCGGTTTCGGCATGCACTAGGTTCATTCCCCGACAACACCCAACCTCCAATCAACGCTGCGCTTCCCCCGCTTCGTTCCCTGCGGCGCCATGAACGATGATCGCGGGTATCTTCAAAGCTTCGCGCCGGCAGGGCGAGGCCATCCTGTTCCACGAGGTTGCATCCAGACCATTACCCGAAAATTCTCGTACCTCGTCCCTCTCATTCGTACTTCGTAATTCGTACCTCGTAATTTGAAAAACCCTTCTCAACCGTTTCCAAGCGCATCGATGGAGGCCGCGATGCGTTCCCATTCGGCGTTGGCCGCGTCTATGCGCTGCACAATTTCCCTGAACGCTTCCTGCTCCTTTCCGGCCCGGGCTTCATCGGAATACAGGGAAGGATCGGCCAGAATTGACTCAAGCCTGGATTTTTCCTTTTCCAACATTTCCAACCCTGCCTCGGCTTTCTGTAATTCTTTCTCCAACGATTTCAACCGGTTTTGATCGGGGTTGGGATTAGGCTTCTCCTTCTCCTCATTCTTTTTCACCTTCCTGGCGGGAGGTTCCGCGGCCGGCGTTCCATTCAGTTTATTCCTGGTGCGCCAGTACTCGTACTCTTCGTACGTGCCCGGATATTCTTTGATCTGCCGGTCTTCGATATACCAGATCTTGTTGGCGATCTGGCTGATGAAGTGCCTGTTGTGGGATACGACGACGAAACTGCCCTGATACTGTTGCAGGGCCTGGATAAGGATGTTCTCGGATATGAAATCCAGGTGGTTCGTCGGTTCATCGAGCAGCAGGAAGTTGGCCTCCGAGATGAGGGTTTTGGCGAGGGCTACGCGCGACTTCTCCCCACCCGACAATACCTTGATCTTCTTGAACTGATCTTCGTCAGAGAAAAGGAAACAGCCGAGGACATTTCGCAGCTCCTGTTCGGTCTTGCCCGATCCGGCTTGTTTGAGTTCTTCGATGATTTCGTTTTCGAGGTGCAGGGATTCCAGCTGGTGCTGTGCGTAGAACGCCTGAATGACGTTGTATCCGATAACGCGCTCTCCTTCGACGGGTTCCACGCCGGCGAGTATCCTCAACAGGGTCGACTTGCCCTTGCCGTTCGCTCCGATCAGCGCGATCTTGTCGCCGCGTTCTATCGTGGCTGAAGTGTGGTCAAGGACTTCAAGGTCGCCGTAAGCCTTGGATATCTCGTTCAGGGTCACGATGAAACGCCCGGGCTGTTGGTTGAATTTAAAACGGAAGTTCACAGCCGCTGTGTCGTCGATCACTTCTTCGACGAGGTCCAGTTTTTCGAGCGCCTTCACCCGGGACTGTACCTGGCGCGCCTTTGAAGCCTTGGCCTTAAAGCGTTCGATGAAACGCTCCGTCTGGCGGATCTTCTGCTGCTGATTCTCCCAGGCATTTTGCTGGATTTGCTGGCGCAGTTCTTTCTCCTGCAGATAGAACGAATAGTTTCCTTCGTAGGTGATAAGTTGTTGTTGCGTAACGTCGACGGTTTTGTTGATCACGTTGTCGAGGAAACGGCGATCGTGCGACACGATGACCACCGCGCCGTCGTAGTTGCGCAGGTAGTTCTCCACCCATTCAATGGAGGGAAGATCGAGGTGGTTGGTGGGCTCGTCGAGCATCAGGCACGACGGTTTCTCCAGCAACAGCTTGGCAAGCATCACGCGCATGCGCCACCCTCCGGAAAATTCCTTGAGGGGCCGGTGAAGGTCCGCCGTGGAGAAGCCAATCCCTTCGAGCACTTCTTCCGCCCTGGCCTGCATCGAGTAACCGTCGAGGTGATCGAACTTCTCCTGAAGTTTCGCCAGCTTTTCGACAAGGTCGTCCGCGTATTCGGTTTCCAGCTTATGGAGGACTTTCTCAATCTGCCTTTGGGTGTCGACGGCATCTTTGAATGCTTCCATGGCCACCGTCACGATGGCGTCGTCGGTTTGGTAGGAAAGGAGGTCCTGGTTGAGGAATCCCAGCGTGCAGTCGTTGCTCATGCTGATCGAGCCGCCGTCTGGCTTGTATTCACCGGTGATCAGTTTCAGCAGGGTGGATTTGCCGCGGCCGTTCAGCCCGATGAGGCCGATCTTGTCCTTCGGCTTGATAAACATGTTCGCATTTTCGTACAGCGCGCGGCCACCGATAAAGTAGGAGAGGTTGGTAATCGAGATCATCAGTCAGTTAAAAAAACCTGTCGGTTGATATTTAGTAAATTTTGGATGGCCTGTTGCAACCAGACGTGGCCCGTTTCCCTTTTCAAACCGCAAAAATAAACAGTTGGTGCCAATATCGGCCGAAAAATCCGCTCGGAAGCCGCTGGTCACAGGCAATTTAGAAAACCGGAAAAAGCGGCTAAATTGATGCATAAATGTTCTCCTATGCAAATCAGACGATTATGGCTCCTGATCCTCGTTGCAAGCGTCCTCTCCTGCGGCAACGATGCGTTAAAAACGCTGCCTCTGGACAAGATCAAGCTTCCGGAAGGCTTCAGCATCGCGGTATACGCCGAAGTCGATAATGCGCGGTCGATGGCGATGAGCCCCTCGGGGATCATCTATGTGGGCAACCGAAATGGTGATGCGGTTTACGCCGTGCAGGACACGGACGGCGATAACGTGGCAGACGAGAAGTGGACGATTGCCACGGGGCTGAACATGCCAAACGGCGTTGCCTTTCACGATGGAGACCTGTACGTCGCGGAGGTGAGCAGGATCCTGAAGTATCCGGACATCGAGTCACGACTCAGCGACCCGCCGAAGCCGGAAGTCATCAAGGATGACTATCCCACGGAGACACATCATGGATGGAAGTATATTGCCTTCGGACCCGATGGGAAACTTTATGTCCCGGTGGGGGCGCCGTGCAACATCTGTGAACCCACGCAGGAAATTTACGCGTCCATCACACGTATCAACCCGGACGGCAGCGGCCTGGAGATCTACGCCCATGGTGTGAGGAACACCGTTGGGCTTACCTGGCACCCTGAAACCGGCGACCTTTGGTTTACCGACAATGGCCGGGATATGATGGGTGACGACGTTCCGTTTTGTGAGTTGAATCACGCGCCGGAAGCGGGAATGCATTTCGGATACCCCTATTGCCACGCGGGCACTGTCAAAGATCCGGAGTTTGGCGACAAACGCGCGTGCAGCGAGTTCGTAGCTCCCGCGCAGGGCCTGGGCCCGCACGTGGCGCCGCTGGGATTAAAGTTTTATTCCGGAGCGATGTTTCCCGCCGATTACAAAAACCAGCTTTTCGTCGCCCGCCATGGGTCGTGGAACCGCAGCAAAAAAAGCGGCTATGATGTAGTGCTGGTGAAGATGCAGGATAACCGCGTGGTGGACCAGGAGGTCTTTGCAAGCGGCTGGCTGGACGATGCCACCCAAAAGGCCTGGGGTCGGCCCGTTGACGTGCTTGTCATGCCCGACGGCGCGCTCCTCGTATCCGATGACCAAGCCAACGTCATCTATAGAATCTCATATAAGTCATAGTATGCAGCGGAAGATGTTTTTCGGAAATGCTATCGCGATGCTGTGGTCCTTGTCCTGTGCGGCCGCGTTTGCGCAGCCCACCAGTGAAAACCTTGCGCGGGTGGCACCCCATACGCCGGTGAAAAACCAGGCGAACACAGGCACGTGCTGGAGTTTTTCGACCATCTCCCTGGTTGAATCCCAGACGATGTCCCTGGGAATGGGCGAGTTTGATCTGTCCGAAATGTTCGTGGTCAGAAACATTTACCGCGAGAAAGCGCGGAATTACCTGCTGCGGCAGGGTAAAGCCCAGTTCGGGCCGGGCGGTTTGGGACATGATGTCATCCATGCCATCCATGCGTACGGCGCGGTGCCGGAAAGTGTGTATACCGGGTTGTTGCTGGGACATAACGAGCACGACCACGAGGCGATGGATGAAAAACTCAAGCAATACCTGGATAAGGTGTTGGAGACGCGGCCTGTTTCACCGGATTGGATGAAGGGTTTCGAAGCCATTCTGGACGACCACCTGGGCAAGGTCCCGGAATCATTCCAGTGGAAGGAAAAGACCTTTACGCCGAAGACTTTTGCCGCCGAGGTGCTGAAATTCAACAAAGACGACTACGTCTGCCTCACTTCCTTTATGCACCATCCCTTTTATCAAGCGTTTATTCTCGAGGTTCCGGATAACTACAGCAATAGGGCCTACTACAACCTTCCGCTCAGCGAGATGGTAGCCCTTGTGCGGGATGCCATTGCGAACGGGTTTTCAGTGATGTGGGATGCTGACGTAAGCAATGAACATTTCCGGCAAAAAGAAGGGTATGCCATGCTCCTTACGGTTGGGCCTGGCGTGGTTCCGAATCCCGAACAGGAAGAAGTACAGGTGGATCAGGAGATGAGACAACATTTGTTTGAAATGCTGGTCACCCAGGACGATCACCTGATGCACCTTGTCGGATCGGAGCAGACAAAGGGCGGTAAAACATTTTTCCTCGTCAAGAACTCCTGGGGCAAAAGGGGGCCGTTTGACGGATACATCAAAGTTTCGGAAAGCTATTTTGCCCTCAACACCATAAGTCTTGTTGTGCCGAGGGCGGCGGTACCGCAAGCCTTGCTGAGCAAGCTGAATGCTAATTGATCTCCCGGGGTTGGTAACGAATGATCTGAGGCAATGCACCCAATACTGTTTGAAGTTGGCGGATACACGGTCTACAGCTATGGCTTTCTCATTGCGATCGGCGCCATACTCGGTGTATTTTACCTGGCGCGTCGTGGCCGGAAGGAGGTAGGGTTTACCTGGGATCAGGCCAATTCGCTCTTTCTCCTCATCTTCATGGCGGCGTTGATTGGCGGAAAGGTTTTCCTTTTTTTTGAAGACCCCGCCCGATACCGGGAGGATCCCTCAAGCCTCTTCACGGGCAGGGGATTTGTTTTTTACGGTTCGTTCCTTTTCGCTATACCGACGACGCTTTGGTATTTCAGGCGGAACAAATTGCCGGTCTACCCGATGCTGGATATCATGGCGATCACAACCTGCATCGTGCATGTATTCGGAAGGCTCGGTTGTTTCATGGCGGGCTGTTGTCATGGCACTCCGACAGATTCATGGCTGGGCGTGACCTACACCGACGCCGCCTGCTATGCCGATCCGATGCACACCCCGCTGCACCCGACGCAACTTTACGAGGCCGGTTTTATTTTGATGGTAATGGGTTTCCTACGCTACCGACGCGACCGGAAAGCATTTCACGGTCAGTTGTTCCTCCTGTACCTGCTTCTCTATGCGGCGGGCCGGTTTTCGATTGAGTTTTATAGAGGAGACTCCGGTCGCGGTTTTGTCTTCGGCGATATGATTTCACATGGTCAACTCGTCGCGCTGATCATTCTTGTGATCGTTTCCATGATCTATGCCTCATTCCTCCGGCGCAAGCCGGCGATTTCGGCGACGTTGGCGGGCAAAGCTGACGCACAAATTGTCGGGCGTAAAAAACGCGGGTAGCTGGCTTTACAGCTCGCGAATCCAAATGTTCCTGTAGCTTACGGGATTGTCATGGTCCTGTAGCACGAGCGATGCTTTTCCATGGGCGACTATTTTTGGATGCCCAACATTCTCGGTCGTGCCCTGGATCTCCGTGTGGTGCTGGATGAGGACGCCGTTGTGAAGTACTGTCATCCTTCCTTTTGACCGGAGAGCGCCGTCGTCGTTATACCTGGGCGCCGTGAAAATGACATCGTAGACCTGCCATTCCCCGGGAGGCCGGGAAGCGTTCACCGCGGGCGGGGCTTGTTTATAGATCGCACCTGCCTGGCCGTTGGAGTACGTCCGGTTGGAATAGGAGTCGAGGACCTGCAGCTCATATCGCTCCTGGAGGAAGATACCACTGTTGCCGCGTTCCTGTCCTTCACCGGCAATGACGGATGGTGTCCGCCACTCGATGTGAAGTTGAACATCTCCAAACGCGCGCTTTGTTTTGATATTTCCCGCCCCCTTCACGACGGTCATGACTTGTCCGTCGACTTTCCATTGCGGCGCTTCGCCTTGCTCGTTAGTCCACTGGCTAAGGTCCTCTCCGTTGAAAAGAATTATCGCGTCCGACGGCGGAGCGCCAGCGGTTCCCGGCATGACGACCCCCGGTTCGGGTTCCCACACCTCTGTCGTCCTGGCGTCGGTTATTTCCTGTGACCATGCGTTCGCCATGGCTGACAGAACGATGGCCAGGGTAAAAAGATTTCGCATGGTGCAACGGTTGTCAGAAGTCATCGGCAATATCCACAATCTTTTGTTTCTTATCCGCCTCCACCTGCTTGAGTACGACGTGGGAGGTATAGATCATTTCGAGTTGATTTTTCTTGTACGATCTGAAGGTCAGCGTAAGGGAAGGGGCCTTCCAGAAATATTTCTCACGGAGCCGGTCGTACGTGGCAAGGCCGTAGATGGATTCAAGCGCCTTCATTAACCGCGGATCTTTTTCCGTGACGACATGGATCTGGTAAATATGGTTCTTATAGGTCTTTATTTCCACGCGGTCGATATCCACTTCGCCGATATGCTTGTAGTCGTCATGGTCAACGGTGTAAAGGCTGGCCTCAAACTGTTTCTTTTCAAGAAAGGTCTTCTTCAGTTTTGCGCCCTTGACTGAGTCGGCGATCATCCCGAGGCGAAGGTCTTTGAATCCGTGCCGCCTTTCGAGCTCAGCGCTTTGTGCGATGGACAACGTCGGAAGCAGGAGCACAAGGAGTAGGGTCAGGGTTTTCTGCATGGCTAGTCGGCAAATTTTAACGTACGATAAAGTCATCCCATAAACAAAAGCTCTGCCAGTTCGTTCCGTTGACAGCGGTGGATGGTAAATACCTCAAAAATAGCGCTATTTGTCAAAACGGGCACGTGAAACAACAAGAGATCACGCGCTGGAATCGCTGTTGTTCCCGTTCCGCGACTGGAGCGCTGTGTGACCGTGGCCGAGGTAAGATGGAGGGTGCCGTGGGCAGGGGGCGTAAGTCGCCGCGTACCCGTTCGCGCCTGTTGTCCCATTTTAGTTCCCTGGCATGAGCATCGTAAAAATGCCGGTCCCCGGCAGGTTTTTCCGGTGATAAGAAATAAAGATAGTAAATTGACGCGTTTCAAACCCGCGGAGGCACAGGTTGTAAGTAAGGAACAGGTTACGCGGAGACACTACTTCACAGATGATGAGCAGACCGGCATTTGACGACATCTTCATGGAACTTGCCGTGAACCTGGCAAAGCGTTCGCATTGCATCAAGCGTCACGTGGGCGCGGTACTGGCGAAGGATACCCGGATCATTTCCATCGGGTATAACGGGCCGCCCTCGGGCACGCACAACTGCGATGAACAATGGCCCGACACAGGCTGCCCGCGGGATTCGAAAGGCGGCTGTTCTCTGGCTATTCACGCGGAGCAGAACGCCATTCTCTATGCGGTAAAAAACAAGACCGGGGTTGAAGGCGCGACACTCTACGTCACGCTGTCGCCCTGCCTGGCGTGCGCGCGGATTATTTATTCGATGGGAATCCGGCGCGTGATCTACCTGAATTCCTACGCCGAGTTCAAAGGGCTACCGTCCGACGAAGGTGTCGATTTCCTGGAACGATTCGGCGTCGAGGCGGTGCGTTACAGGGGCGACTTGCGCAACATCACGCACATGATCTGAGGTCAGCGGCTTTGTAGACTTTTTTCAAGATCCTTCACCATCTTCGCCGTAACGCCTTTCGTTTTGCGAGATTGCTCGCCGCGGAACACGGCAACGGCGCGTTCCACCATCGTGTAGAGCCCGACGGGATTGCCATCGGCGCGGTAGCTACCCAGACACCATTCGAGATCATTTTGCAATTCCGGCTCGATACCGAGTGCCTGAAGCTTTTTCAAAGCTTCTTCACTGGCCTGCTCGATGGAAGGTGCCTGTTTCGATGGACCTGAAACGGTGGCCTTGCGGGGTGCCCTGGTTGCGGATTTAGAAGCTGTCTTGGCCATAGTGTATGGATTAAGTTCTAACAATGTTCGAAATTACTGGTACCGGTCGCCGGAGACAAGGTCGCGCCGGCAATAATTTCTGCAACCGAATGAAAAAAACCTCGCCAACGTTGGCGTTCGAAGTGCGCTTTCGACATTAATCGGCATTAAGGCGGTTCACGCCGTATGGATTATCCCCGCGGGTCCCCTTTCTGCCGCAGGTCCCCTTTCTCCTGGGCCACGTGCCCTTCGTCCTTCCTTCGACGCGGACCACAGCGGCAACGACGCCTGCGCGTGGGCCTCCTTCTCTTCTTGTGTTGTCCATGGCTTGAAACGCGGCCGGTGAGATCAAGCAAACGATGCGCATCCGGAGAAACCGTTCCGATTCAACCATCGACCAACGCCCGATGATCGCCATCGTATCTATGCGCCTTGAAAAAACAAAAAGGGAAGTAATTCCAAATTACTTCCCTTCGCAAAGCTTTTAGGTTTAACCTAATTACTTCTTCTTCTTAGCAGCTTTCTTAGCAGTCTTCTTAGACTTTTTTGCTGCTTTCTTCGCTGTTTTTGCCATAGCGTTTTTAAAATTTTAGTTTAAAATATACGAAAAGTTATAACAAAATTCTTATTCGCAAAAATTTTTAAGAAAATATTTTTTTACCTCAACATTTCTCTGAGGTAGCCCGTGAGGTCCGGGCGCAGTCGTCGTGGTCACAGAACATTGACTTCAGGATGTAAACGGATTCCGAATTTATCTTCAACGCTTTGTTGTATCTCTTTGGACAACGCAAGGAGTTTGCTTCCCTCGCCGCCACCATAGTTTACCAACACAAGTGCCTGGTGCTTGTGCACGCCGATGTTGCCCAGGGTCTTTCCCTTCCAACCGCACTGCTCAATCAGCCATGCCGCGGGAATTTTTACGAGGTGATTTTCCCCCGGAAACGAGGGGACGTTTGGAAAACTCCCTCTTAATGCATCGAATCGATCGTGGGTGATGGTGGGGTTCTTGAAAAAACTTCCCGCGTTCCCGAGCGTGCCCGGATCGGGAAGTTTGCTGGTTCGAATTTCGATGACCGCCTCACTGATGGTCCGGACATTCACCTCGCCTTTGCGTTTCAAAACCTCTTCAATGGCGCCGTATCTTGTATTGAAGCGGTGGTTTCTTTTTGTCAGGGTTAAAGTAACACTTGAAATAAAGCAGCGGTTTTTCAGTTCATGTTTGAAGATGCTTTCCCGGTATCCAAAGGCACATGCCTCGTTGTTGTACGCAGTCACCTCGCCGCTTTCGAGGGAGATGGCCTGCACGCTCGTGATCACATCGCGGACCTCCCGACCGTATGCGCCGATATTTTGCATCGGTGCGGCGCCGACCGTTCCCGGGATGAGTGACAAATTCTCGATCCCGCCGTAGTCACGGCCGACGCAATACATCACCAGGTCGTGCCAGCGTTCGCCGGAGGCTACCTTCAGGGTAACGGTGTCCGGGGTCTCATCTTCCACGGCCACGCCCTTCAGCGCATTCCGGACCACGAGCCCGCCGAAGTCGCCGGTGAACAGGATATTGCTACCACCGCCGAGGATGAGCGTCTTGTTTTCGCGGAAGGCGGGCGATGCAATGACTTCCCGCGCAGCCTCGATCGACGAGACGGTCGTGAAATATCGGGCTCGGGCCGCGAGGTTGAAGGTGTTGTAGGGGAGGAGGTCCACATCTTGATGGAGTTCGATCATCGCTTTAGGTTCTGTCCCAAAGGTGAAAAAAAAATGCGGGATTGCAGGGAGCGCCGTACCAGCCGGCCGCTGACGGGTCGTATTTCCGTTGGCGCTGGAAAAGGTCGATTAGTTGTTATTTTTGGGCCATGAAGATCATCGAATGCCCGAGGGATGCCATGCAAGGGCTCCACGACTTTGTCCCAACGGCGGCGAAGGCGGCGTACATCAACAGCCTGCTTGAGGTGGGGTTTGACACCATCGACTTTGGCAGCTTCGTGTCGCCGAAGGCGATTCCGCAGATGCGTGATACGGCGGACGTCGTCGCCCAGCTTCGCTGGCAGCAGCGGCGGACGAAGCTGCTCGCCATTGTTGCCAACACCCGGGGCGCGCGCGAAGCCGCCTCCCATGATGCCATTTCATACTTGGGATTTCCGTTGTCCATCTCGGAAACATTTCAGCAGCGGAACACCAACCGCTCCATCGTTGAAGCGCTTGATACGCTGAGCGAGATCAGGGAGACTTGCAAAAGGACGGAAAAGAAACTCGTCGTCTACATCAGCATGGGATTCGGCAACCCGTACGGCGATCCGTACGATGCCGAGGTGGTCGGCAGGTTTGTCGATATCCTGGTTACTCTGGAGGCGGACGTCATCTCCCTTGCCGATACCATTGGCGCGGCGACGCCGGAGATGATCTCGGGGCTGTTCACAAGTCTTCGAAAAGAATTTCCGGTCGCCGAGCTGGGCGTTCACCTGCATGCCACGCCCGATACGGCCCGCGAGAAAATCACCGCCGCGCTGGACGCCGGCTGCCGGCGCTTCGACGGCGCAATCCGCGGCTTTGGGGGATGTCCGATGGCCAGAGATGAATTGGTCGGGAATATCGCCACGGAAACCATCATTGATATATTGGACCAGCGCGGGATCGCACACGGGCTCGACCAGAACGCCTTCTCCACGGCCCAGGGAGTGGCCGACAAAATCTTTCCACCAAGGTGAAAATCCGCCTTAAAGGCAAAAACATTACGTTTGGACGCTTCGAATGCGATTCCTGCTTAGATTTGGTTGTCCGTACAACCGTGTCTTTATGAAACACTCACTGTTACTTTTATCGGCGTTGCTCGTACTCGCATCCGCGACAGCACAGACCGCCAGGGAATATACACAGCGTGGAAGGGAGCTTTACGAGAAGCGGGAATTCATGGAGGCGCTGCTCAACCTGAATGAGGCATTGGAGAAGGATGCGAATTACGCGCAGGCCTACTACGTAAGGGGCAATATCAAAGATGCTTTTGACGACCGCCACGGCGCGATGAAGGATTACAACCTGGCCATTGAAAAGGATCCCAAATTTTTCGAAGCATTATTCGCCCGCGGCAACGTGAAGATGAAATTGCAGGACTACTACGGAGCCATCGATGACTATTCGTCAGCCATCGACATCAATCCCAATTACATCGAAGCATATTTCAACCGCGGTAAGGCGAAACAATACCTCCAGGCATATGAGGATGCCATTAACGATTGCTCGAAGATCATCGAGATGAACCCAAAGAACATCGACGCGTATTTCATGCGGGGTATCCTCCGGATCGACTTTGGCGACATGCGGAACGGTTGCCTCGACCTCAGCAAGGCCGGCGAACTGGGTGACCTCAAGGCCTACGAGGTGATCCGCGAGAAGTGTAACCAGAAGTCCGGAGAGAATACCAACTAAGGTTTCGCCATCTTATAGACCTTGCCGGGCAGGGGCGTGACCACGCCTTTGAACTCCAGGTTCAGCAATACCGACGCGAGCTTGTTGACGGGGATGCTGACCTTCCAACTCAGTTCGTCGATCATCAGTTGATTGTTGTGCGCCATCAACGTACGGATGACGGATTGTTCATCGGGATCAAACGCATCCATGGGTAACTTTTTTTTCACGACCGTCTCTTTCGCGCTCCAGTTCATGATGTACTCCAGGTCAGCGGCGGAGGTGATCAGGTGGGCCTTGTTGGATTTGATCAGGCGGTTGCATCCTGTAGAATGGCTCTGCCCTACATTTCCGGGGAAGGCAAATACGTCTTTGTTGTAGCTGTTGGCGATGTCTGCGGTAATCAGGGCGCCGCCGCGCTCGGCGGCTTCCACGATCACCACGGCATCGGACATGGCTGCGACGATCCGGTTGCGCGCGGGAAAGTTGTGGGCGTCGGGCGGGGTTCCAAAAGGATGTTCCGTGATCAACCCTCCGTTCGCCATCATGCGCATGGCGGTCTCCCGATGGTGACCGGGATAAATGACGTCGGGGCCGCTGCCCATGACGCCGACCGTAGGCAGGCCCTGCCGTAGCGCTTGCTTGTGGGCGTGGATGTCGATACCGTAGGCAAGGCCGCTCACCACCAAGGCCTTCAATGGCACCAGCCCGTTGATAAGTTCTTCCACGCACGCCTTTCCGTAGACCGTGGCCTGCCGCGTGCCGACGATGGCCACGGTTCTCGGATTTTCAAGGTCCATGTTTCCCCTCGTGTAGAGCAAGGTTGGCGCGTCGGAAACCTGCCGAAGGCGGGACGGGTAATGGGCGTCGGAAAAAAAGACCAGCGCGACACCGGCGCGCTCCGCCTTGCGCAATTCGCGTTCCGCGGCAGCGAAGGGTTTGCCCGCACGGATAGATTCTGCCGTGACTTCACCGATGCCCGGAATTTTTAGCAGCTTCCCCTTTGGCGTGGTGAAAATGCGTTCGGCACTACCGCAGTAACTGATGAGCTGACGAATAAGTCGATCGCCAATGCCGGGGACGAAATGCAGGGCGAGCAGGGATAGCCTTTGCTGATCCATGAAGTCGAGGGTATTTTTTTGATGGCCGCGATTGGCTCACTGAAGTTTTTCGCGGAGTTCCACCAGGAAGTTTCTCACATTGCGAAGCGACCCGATCATTTCCATCTTGTCCTTCACTGCCTGGGAATCATTGCGAAGCATTTCTTTTGCACCCTGAAGCGTGAATCCCTTTTCCTTGACGAGGTGATAAATGGTGCGTACGCTTTCAATGTCCTCCCGGGTAAACTGGCGGTTTCCCTTTCTATTCTTCTTTGGCTTGATGATGTCGAATTCGGATTCCCAGAAACGGATCAAAGAAGGGGCAACGTTGAAGATCTCGGCTACTTCTCCGATGGAGTAGTAGAGTTTCTCGATTTCTTTTTCCTTATACGCCATGTTACCGGACGAAGATAGGTATTAAAACGGTCACCGTCAATTCTCCCCGGCCCAGGTCTGCCGGTTTTTTGAACCTTATTGCGTGTGGTACGTGACCTTGTAAATCATGACGGAATGCCCTCCGCCCTTATGGTATTTGCCCTGGGAGGTCACCATAACATATTGATTATCATTAGTGATCTCCATGCCCACGGGGAACGAGTCGGCCGGGATTTCAGCCACGACCTGCATATTTTCGTCTATTGCTACGATCTTGCTCTTGTTGTTGACACACGCGAAAATGTACTTGCCGTCACTGGATGCCACCACCGTCCGCACGCCGGGGCCGACGTAGCAATTCTCCCATCCCTGCGTCAGGGTCGTGGTTTTGCCTGCATTGGCCATGCGGTGTGCGATAAAATCCTTCCATGGAATCCTTTGCACGTATCCGTTCATGTTCGTGCTTATCACCAGGTATTCCCCGGAGATGATCAGGTGCCTGATGTTGTGGTACTGTCCGAAACTAACCCCCAGGTAGTTGAAATCGGCCCGCACATCAAAAACGGCGATGCCGCCGCCGCCCATCCTACCAACCAGAAGGTAATTCCCATCAGGAGTGAACACGGTACCTCGCAGGCAGTACCCGCATTCTTTGTCCCGGTTCACCTCTTCGCCGGGCTCGAACTCCACCGACATGCGCTGGCCTACGACCAGGTGTTTCGTGTAGCGCCACGCCATTGGATCCTCCGCGGAGATGTCAATGATGCCCAGCGTGTTGTCGCCCCAATGGGTGACAGCGATGAACCGGTTGTCGGGAGAGCAGGCGACCATTTTGGGCAGTATCCCCGTGGGGATCACGCGTATGATCTCGTCCTTATCCGTGTCGATGATCGCCACGGCGGACGGGCTCTCCGAATTCTTGTCGTAACTCCGTCTATAATAGGTGACCCAGAGATATTTTCCGTCGTGGGAGAAACAACTCTCGACAGGTTTCCCGCTAAAATGGTTAAAGTCCGATTTCCGGAATCTGAAATTATAATCGAAGGCGGTGTACTCACCCTCCCTGAACAAGTGTTGATTCGACGCGTTGAAAGTATGCCGGATCGTTTTCAGTTTTGAAAAGGTCGCCAAATCGTAGACGACGGTCTCATATCCTTCCAGGGATTGAACATAGAATTTGTTCTTCGAGGGAAGATAATTGACCGATTTGGGCGAATTGATGTCGGTGTCGTATTTGTCGAGCGCGTTAGAGGGCCGCGCGTTCCGGTGTTGAAAGCGCGCAACGAGTTCCAGCGTCAACGGCGCGTTGGTCCCGGAACGGATCCCGATGGGGTTGTAAACGATGTCCTCTGTTTTTTTTTCCTGGGAAAATACGTGGAACGACGATATCAATATTCCGGCGCAGGTCAGGATGAATGTTCTCGAACGCATGGCGCAAAATACGTAAAACGGAAACAACGGGCGTCGCCTTTGGCGGCTTATTCTTTCACCTGGTCGATGATCTTTTGGAATTCGCGCCTGTTGAGGTCACGTTGGAAGAAATGGATCGGATTAACGTGATCACCGTTCACCAGGACTTCATAATGGAGATGGGGGCCACCGGAAAGTCCGGTACTGCCAACAAACCCGATCAGTTCGCCGCGCTTTACACGTTGGCCTTTCGTGACATTAAAACCCGACAAGTGCGCATACCGTGTTTCATACCCAAAGCCATGGTCTACAAAAATGACCTTCCCGTAGCTTTTCGAGTGGTAAACCATCTTCACCACGCCGTCTCCGGTTGCGTAGACCGGAGTCCCTCTATCGGCCGTGAAGTCAAGACCGCGATGGTCGCGAACGAAACCGAGGAGGGGGTGCATGCGGGAACCGTAACGCGTGTGCAGGTAGATCACATCCTTGCTGCTGAGGGGCTGGATCGCCGGCCGGGCTGCCCACATGTTCATCTTGTGGTCAAGCATCTTGTCAATTTCCCGGTAGGACTGCAGTTCGACCTCCACCTGGTGTTTTAGTTTTTCGATAGACTGGTATTCGCGGGCGATGAGCGGGAAACCTCCGGTCAACGAATGGTTGATCCGCTCGCGACCACCGACACCGGCCTCCCGAATACTGGGTTCAAGGGGCGACGAGTCCAGGATTACCCGGTAGTTGTTGTCATCTTTGTCGATAAAGTAGGACAGGTG
The DNA here is from genome assembly GCA_964551035.1 of uncultured Roseivirgaceae bacterium. Lineage (GTDB taxonomy): Bacteria > Bacteroidota > Bacteroidia > Cytophagales > Cyclobacteriaceae > Chryseosolibacter. The sequence goes on from CAZKBK010000028.1 coordinate 31,133, forward strand.
TTCGCTTGCGCTGCGGACCTTGTTGTGGAGGATGTCCCACTCCACTTTAAGGGTTTCATTCTTTTGCGCCAGCAGGAGTTCGTCAATGGTTTCGAAGTAATTGTTGAGCCAGACATATCCTCCGATAGCGGCGGCGAACGACAAAGTCAAAAAAATAGATACGCGCCGGCGCAGCACCTTGCCCTTGTTATAATAGGGCTCGTACCTGCAGGTGTCCGGGTTATACCTGTATTTCACACTACTCATTAATCGAGGGACTGGTTTTGAATTTTGCTTAGTTGAATGAGGCGATGGTGTTCGTCGGTGCTGATTCCCTGGATCATGTAAGGAACCGGGTCGACTTCTGTGCCATCGCGAATAATTTCATAGTGAAGATGTGGGGCTATTGAACCACCACTGTTGCCGATCGTACCGATCACAACGCCTTTTTCGACCCATTGGCCTTGCCTGACTTTAAGGTCCTCAAGGTGGGCGTACCGCGTGACGAACCCGCCACCGTGGTCAATCTCTATATAATTACCGTACCCGGCAGGGATGCTGCTTTTGCGCGCGACGGAAATTTTTCCGGGCGCCGTTGAAACCACCTCCGTGCCTCTGGGCAGCGCGATGTCGATTCCTGAATGTTCGTACCGACCTTTGTGGAAGGGATCTATCCGCGGGCCAAACCCGGAAATCAGTTTCTCGCTGTCCCAGGGTTGCACAGGCTGAGACGTGGGCATGGCCGTGAGCACGCCGGCCTGGGTCGGACTGATCGAGAGCTTTTTGCCAAACCACGAACTGGTCAGGTTCGAACGCCTGATCAACTCCCCGGAATAGGTGCCCAGGGCACTGGCAGCTTTCCTGAACCCGTCCGCACCACCGAGGAGGATGTTCTGGTCAGCGATGTGTGTTCGGTCTTCACTTTCAGCGATCCCGCTGCCAAAGAACTTGACGTGAAGACGTTGATCTTCCGTCCCCAGCTTGGCAAGGGCATCTTCAATAGAAAGCAGATCACCCGTCAGCGTGGCGTAGTTTCTTTGCAATGCGCGGTTTTCATTGCGCAGCGCAATCTCTTTGTCGGAATCAAAGATGAAGTCATGGAAAATCAACAGGCCTGCGAGCATGGCCACGGCGGTGAGCGCAAGGCTGAACACATAGGTGAAGACGGCCAGGGGCTTGAGCCTGACACGTTCGTATTGACACGTTTCGGCGTTATACCGATACAATGCAGGGCGCATGTAGATCCGCGGTTGCTTGCTGTTTAGTTCATGCTCAATTGACCATAAAAAAATCTACCCACGCCGCGTATCTCTCCGTCACTGCGATTATTTTTGTGGCTTATTTTTCCCGCCACTTTGCGGGAATCAGAGGGCTAATATAGTAAAAAACAAATAATTGGACGCTTAACCGCGATTTCGGATGGATTCAGGCCTTATCAGACGTACCTTTTTGAATTTTTTTGAGAAAAAAGGCCACTTGATCGTGCCCTCGGCACCCCTTGTGCTCAAAAATGACCCCACTTTGCTGTTCACCAATTCAGGCATGGTCCAGTTCAAGGACTTCTTTCTGGGGCACGGAACGCCTAAAAGCAAACGCATCGCCGATACGCAGAAGTGCCTCCGCGTAAGCGGTAAGCACAACGACCTGGAGGAAGTCGGCATCGATACCTACCATCACACGATGTTCGAGATGTTGGGAAACTGGTCCTTCGGCGATTATTTCAAGAAGGAGGCAATAGCCTGGGCGTGGGAACTCCTCACGGATGCGTATGATTTACCAAAGGACCGCTTGTACGTCACGGTGTTCGGCGGAGACCAGGAGGATAACCTTCCCGTCGATGTCGAGGCATTTGACTATTGGAAGCAGATCATTCCCGAAGAGAGGATACTTCACGGTGTGAAGAAGGATAATTTCTGGGAGATGGGTGACACGGGGCCCTGCGGGCCGTGCTCGGAAATTCATATCGACCTTCGCGCTGATGAGGAGGTCAGCAAGGTAGGAGGAAAAGACCTCGTCAACCAGGGCCATCCTCAGGTCATCGAGATATGGAACCTCGTGTTCATGGAGTTCAACCGGAAGGCTGATGGCTCGTTGGAAAAACTCCCTTCCCGGCATGTGGATACGGGAATGGGTTTTGAGCGCTTGTGCATGGCGATCCAGGGCAAGACTTCCAACTACGATACCGACGTTTTCACGCCGTTGCTGACCGCGATCGGCACAGCCGCGGGCGTGGCCTATCACCACGCGGAAAAGACCGACATTGCCATGCGCGTTATGGCAGACCACGTGCGGGCGGTGGCATTTGCCATCGCCGATGGGCAACTTCCTTCCAACACCGGAGCGGGCTATGTGATACGTCGAATCCTCCGAAGGGCGGTGCGCTATGGCTTCACGTTCCTGAACTTCAATGAACCGTTTATGCACACCCTCGTGCCCATCCTCGCCGGCCAGATGGGAGAGGTCTTCCCGGAACTGCGCGCGCAAGTCGACTATATTTCAAAAGTCATTTTTGAGGAGGAGACTTCGTTTCTCCGAACGCTCGAGAAAGGCCTCAGGCGAATGGAGACCATTCAAAACGAATTGCAGGGTAACACGATATCCGGCGTGGCCGCGTTCGAACTCTACGACACATTCGGGTTCCCTTTCGACCTGACCTCGTTGATTGCCCGTGAACGCGGGTTGTCGGTCGATGAACCCGGCTTCATCCGCGAAATGGACAAACAGAAAGCCCGGTCGCGCGCCGACGCCGCCAAAGAAACCGGTGACTGGATTCTGGTGGGCGAGGACGGAAAAACCGAATTCGTCGGATATGAATACCTGCAGTCCGAGGTGCGCATTGTCAAGTATAGGAAGATCAGGCAAAAGAATAAGGAACTGTTTCAACTTGTATTTGACCGGACTCCCTTTTACGCGGAGAGCGGCGGGCAGGTGGGCGACACCGGTTACGTCGAGTCCGGAGGAGAAAAGATCACGGTGATTGACACCAAAAAGGAAAATGACCTGATCGTGCATTTCGCGGAAAAACTTCCGTCGGATCTTACCGCGTCGTTCAGGGCGAGCGTTCAGGAACGTAAGCGCCGGCTGACGATGAACAACCACTCGGCAACACACCTTCTCCACGCAGCCCTGCGTCAGGTGCTCGGGAAGCACGTTGAACAAAAGGGATCGTTGGTGAATGAGAAGGTGCTTCGGTTCGATTTCTCACACTTTGCGCCGATGACCGACGAAGAAATTCAAAGCGTCGAAGACATGGTGAACGAAAAGGTCCGGGAGGACATCCGCCTCGACGAGCGGCGCAATGTGCCCATCGATGAAGCGAAGTCCTTGGGCGCCATGGCCCTCTTCGGCGAGAAGTACGGCGACTTCGTGCGAGTAATCACATTTGATCCGGCGTTTTCTGTCGAATTGTGCGGCGGCACGCACGTTCCCTCAACGGGGAATATTGGTTACTTCAAGATCCTGTCGGAGAGTTCGGTGGCCGCGGGTGTTCGAAGGATCGAGGCGGTCACGTCTGCAAATGCCGAGGCCTTCGTGCGCGGGGAACTGGCCCTCCTCGGTGAAGTGCGCACGCTGCTCAAGAACCCAAAAGACCTTTTGACCTCCGTCAGGAACTTGGCCGAGGAGAAACAACGCCTCGAAAAACAATTGGACCTTGTCCATCAGGAACGCGCCCATGCGCTGAAAGACGTCCTTGCGAAGAAAGCGACAAAGTTGGACGGCGTCACCTTCATTGCCGAGCGCGTATCGGCGCCCAACGCGGACACGCTGAAGAATATCGCCTACGCGTTGCGAAACCAGTTCAGTGATCTGTTGCTGGTGCTGGCCGCTGAGGTGGACAACAAGCCGCAGGTGGCTGTGATGATTGGCGAGGCGCTCATGAAGACGAATCGGTTCCACGCCGGCAACATGGTCAAAGAGCTGGCGCGTGAGATCGACGGTGGCGGTGGCGGGCAGCCTTTTTTCGCGACCGCGGGTGGCAAGAACCTGAACGGTCTCGATGCCGTTATCGCGAAAGCGCGCCAGATCGTTGGTTTACACTGAAACCACAAACGGCAACCATGAGGAAAGAAATCTGGGAAAAATATACGCCGGTAATCGGGTTGGAGGTGCACGCGCAGTTGCTCACCCGCAGCAAGATCTTCAATGGCGACTCGACGGTCTTTGGTAACCCTCCCAACACCAATGTGAATGTGGTTTCCCTCGGGCACCCGGGTACGCTGCCCGTGCTGAACCGGAAGGTTGTTGAGATGGCCATCCGCATGGGGCTTGCCTGCGGGTGTGAAATCAGCCGGTGGAACATTTTCGACCGGAAAAACTACTTCTATCCCGACCTTCCGAAAGGATACCAGATCACGCAGGACCGGACCCCCATCTGCAAGGGTGGCCGCGTGGCCATCAATATCGACGGCAAAAAAAAGGAAATTCCCCTTCACCGGATTCATCTCGAAGAAGATGCCGGCAAATCGATCCATCGGGAAGACGACGCTGACTCATTGGTCGATCTCAACCGCGCGGGCGTGCCGCTGATCGAGATCGTCACGCTGCCTGCCGTGGGCAGTCCTGAAGAGGCGGGCGCCCTCCTCACCGAAATCCGGAAACTTGTGCGATACCTGGACATCTGCGACGGCAACATGGAAGAGGGTTCGTTGCGCTGCGACGCGAACGTGTCGGTCATGCGGCGTGGCGCAACCGTTTATGGCAAGAAAGTTGAGATAAAGAATATGAACTCCATCCGGAACGTTCAGCGCGCAATCGCCTTTGAGATCGAACGGCAGATACGGGAGATCGAAAAGGGAAACGCCATCGTTTCAGAAACCCGTTTGTTTGATGTTGATTCCGGAAAGACCATCAGCATGCGCACCAAGGAAGAATTGAATGACTACCGGTATTTTCCGGATCCGGACCTCAGTCCTTTCGAAGTGTCTGAAGCGTGGTTGGAAACATTGCGCCAATCCATGCCGGCGTTGCCGCAGGAACTTTATGAAAAGTTTACCACGCGCTACGGGCTGCCCGATTACGACGCGCAAGTGCTTACGGACCAACGCGACGTGGCTGTTTACTTTGAAAGCGTCTGCATGCACACGCCGAATTTTAAGAGTGCGTCGAATTGGGTAATGGGGCCGGTGAAGTCGTGGCTGAATGAATTCAGGCTCACTGCCGAGGAGTTTCCGATATCGTCAAAAGAACTTGCCGACCTCATCGCGCTGGTTGACGGTGGAAAGGTAAGCCATACGGTAGCGTCGCAGCGCCTGTTTCACGAACTGTTGAAGAGCCCGGGAAAATCGGCGCTGGAGGTAGCGCAGCGGTTGAACCTCATTCAGGAAAGTCGCGAGGAGTCGCTGATGCCGGTGATTGAAGCCATCATCAAAGAGTTTCCGCTGAAGGTTGAAGCTTACCGGAACGGAAAGAAGGGAATAATTGCTATGTTTATGGGAGAAGTCATGAAGCGGACGGGGGGGAAGGCTGACCCCCGGCTGGCGAATGCGTTGTTAACAAAAAAACTTAAGGAAGTATGAACGGAAAGCGAGTACAGCAGGATGCGGAGGGCAGGTTTTCAAATATCCGGGCGATGCACGGTCGGGGAAGAATCTCATGGCGCTACGCCTGGGTAGTCATTCTTTGCATGCCGGCGTTTTCGTGTTCCGGTGCCGGCAACGGAGAATCACGGACGCAACCTCAGGAGCCCGAATCGTGGACCGTAACCGTCAGCGGAAAGGTGGGCTTTCCGCAGCCGAACGGCCGGATTGTCATCCAGGAGATTGTGGAAAACGGATCGGAAGGCTGGGAGGATACCATCCAACTGAAAAGTGACTATACCTTTTCCAAGCAGCTTACGCTCACAGAACCTGGTTATTACCGTGTGAACTTTTACGATACCCAGGTCTTGAATGTGATCCTCGACCGGGATGATATCGAGATCAACGTAGACGGTAACAACCCCCAGGGCTTTTTTGAAGTGAAGGGCTCGCCGGATCTGGACCTGATCAAGCAAGTGCAGGAACTTCAGAACGCTGCGAACGAATCTCCGGAGATGGCCAGGATCAATGAAGAATTCACGGCAGCTGCACAACGCAAGGATGAGGCGGCCATGGAGGCCGTTAGGGCCGAATATTTTTCCTACATCAAGAAAACGAACGACCAGATCGCGGCGCTGATGGTGGAACACACACCGTCACTGGCCGTGGTCAACCTCCTGCAGGCAAATACCCTCGACAAGGACCAGTACTTCGAAACTTATCTGGCCGTAGCGGAGAAATTAGAGAAGGCCTGGCCGGACTACAGCAAAGCGAAGCAGTTCATCGCCTTCGTGGACAAACTAAAGCACACGGCGATCGGACAGCCGGCGCCGGAAATAGCCCTACCTAATCCTCAAGGCGAGGTTGTAAAACTTTCGTCGCTCAGGGGAAAATACGTGCTGGTCGACTTTTGGGCCAAGTGGTGCGGACCCTGTCGTCGCGAGAATCCCAACGTAGTGAGGGTCTACAACAAATACAAAGACAAAGGCTTCACCGTTTACGGTGTTTCGCTGGATCGCACGAAGGAAGACTGGGTAAAGGCGATCGAAGAAGACAACCTCACGTGGACCCATGTTTCCGACCTGAAGTTCTGGCAATCAGAGGCGGCGAAAACCTACGGCATCACCGCCATTCCTTTCTCTATATTGCTTGATCCCAACGGCGTGATCATCGCCAAGAATCTCCGCGGGGCAGCGCTCGAACAAAAGCTGGCCGAAATTTTCGCCGGCAAATAGCAGCTAAAGAGGTAAGCATTAGCAAAGGAGACCGGTCGGGAACCGGTCTCCTTGTTTATGAGATTTTCCCGACGGATCAAAGACTGATCGTCTTAGTCTCGAAGCCGACGAACGAAAGGACCACCTCGCCGTTCTCGTCGGATGTTTGAATCTGAAATTCGCCTTCCGTGTTCGTAGAGGTTCCTTTGGAAGTACCTTTAACAACGACGTTCACCCCTGGGAGCGCCTTACCTGAATCGTCTGTGACTTTACCCTTGACCGAAAGGTTACCGCCGGCCCGCGTTGTCTCCCAGGAGACCCTCATCGGGTCCGTTTGAACCTTGAGCCCGCTGGCGTCGAGGTTGCCGCTGACCTGGCTGAAACGGATGGGCAAGGTGTACCTCACGTTCACGGCTTTACCATTCTGACGGGCAGGTACCCAGGTCGGCATCATCTTTACTACCCGGGCAGCCTCGGCATCGATCGAGGGGAAAACACCTCTGAGGATTTTCACATCGGTGACCGCACCGACCTTGTCAACAACCATTGACAAGTACACCGTTCCGGCGATTCCCTGTTCTAAGGCATCCCCGGGATACCTGATGTTCTGACTCAAGAACGCTTTCAGCGCATCGTATCCTCCGGGAAATTCCGGCATTTTTTCAACTACCATGAAAACCTTTTCCTCTGTCTGGAACTTATCCGCGTATTGGACGATATCCGTGAGCAGCACGCCCTTTTCGCCATGCCCGGATACAAAGGTGGAGACTACGCGGTCGGCGACCCCCGGGGATGAAGCAAAGCGGTCAACCTCGTCGGCAGCCCCGGACATGTACGTAAGCTTTGCGTCGGGATGTTCCTTCAGGTACTCGTCCATCCGGACCCTGATTTCGGCGGGGATGTCATCGGTCTGGCCGACCGTACTGTTTGCTACTTCGCCCATTTGGTCCTGACAAGCCACCACGAGTGCGGCGCCCGCGACAACAAAGGCGACAGCAACAAGCTTCCAGGCTGTCAATTTTTTCTTTATAGATCTGATCATGTGGATACGTTTTAATGTTAACGATTTGTTGAAGTGACTGGCGACAGGGAAATAGTTCGACTTTAAAGCAACCCGCGCCAGGAGGTTGCAGTATCCGTCCACGTCAGAACCCGACGCAGCGCGCGCATCTGCCTCAAATTCGTGAAGGTGGACAAGAATTCTTTTATAGAGGATGATGAGCGGATTGAACCAAAAGATAATCCCCACCACCGTGACCAGGAGCACATCTATGGAATGGAAACGCGAGGCATGAACGGACTCGTGTTTGAGGATCTGTTCTTTCTCCCGCGCGGAAAAGGAGGTCGCCCGACCGAGGTAAATTGCGTTGAAGAAGGAAAACGTCGGAATGTCCTCGTTGGATTCCACGACGACCAACCGTCCTGACTTTATTCGGGATTGCGCAGCCGAAATGATTCTAAGCAGATTGGCAACCTGGATCAGCGCACGGAGCGTAAAAACAACAACACCAATGCCATATAGCCATACCACGGTGACCCAGAACATGTAGGCATTATCGGTTGAGATTTGGGATGCGATTGCGTCGGGACGTCCTATTTCAATCAAGGGAAGCCAGTTCGCCGGAAGGATCGTTTCAACGCTCGGCAGTACAGGGGCATCGTTGTTGATCTCGATGAAGGGAAAAAGGAGGGAGATGAGCAGCCCGGCGAGCATGAACCCCCGCATGAAACTGAAGTCGGTCTCCTTGCGGAGAAAGAGCGCATAGGCGAGCACAAAGACGGCCAGTAACAGATTGACCTCAATGGCGTAGTTGACAAAGTCTCTCATGGCTTGTTCTTTTTGACTTCCTCGAGGAGTTTTTCGATTTCCTGGACGCTTAGCTTGTTGTCTTTTGCAAAAAACGACACCAGGTTCTGAAACGACCCGTTGAAATAACCGCGGATCATGTTATTGAGATAAAACCGGGTATACCGCTCGCGGGTGATCAGCGGAAAATACTCATGCGTTTTTCCGTAAGCCTTGTGGCCGACAAAGCCCTTAGTCTCAAGGATGCGCACGATGGTTGAGACCGTATTATAAGCGGGTTTCGGATCGGGCATTTGTTCAATGATGTCTTTGACAAATGCCTTCCCGAGGTGCCATAGAATTTGCATGACCTGGTCCTCCGCCCGGGTAAGTTCCTTGAGTTCTTTCATACTATGTATTTAGGTATAAAACTAAACAATTAGTTTAAAAAAGTCAAGCGGGTTCGGAAAAAATTTCGGGTCGGCGGACGAGATAATTCTTATACAGGGGTCGAGACGTAGTTCAGGGTAGGCCCGAACGATCTTCAGATCTGGTTTGGTTATACAGAACCAGCAGGGAAACGGGGTTCCGGGACCAAGTCCTGACAAGGTCTGCGGGCACGCCTGCGGTAAATCCCAACCCACCGATCACGAGATCGAGGTCGGTGTCATGGTCCAGGTCCAAGGCATCCATAACCAGCCACCGGGACGCGCTTGCCAATGCCGTTGTCTGGGCTGTGTACTTGCCGCCTTTGTTTTCCAGATAAATAAAGCCTCGTTCGGGATGCCGTTCAAAGTCCGGGAAGAACGAGATGGCCGCGATGTCCATGTCGCCGTCACCATCGAAGTCCCTTGCCATCGCCTTGGAGGCACCATGCATCGGATAAAACAGGCGCTCGGTGAATTGGTCAAAGCCATCGTTCATAAAGATGCGCACGCCATGATAGGGTTTCAGTACCGGCGAATAGTCTGCATTGTCGCCGTTGGTGAACAGGATATCGGGGTGGCCATCGCCGTTGAAGTCTGCGAGTTCAAAATAGCTCGACCCATAGACGGGGGGGAAGCGCAGCAGCACACGCTGGGAAAACTGCAGGTTGCCGCGGTTGATGAACAAGATAATGTGCTCATCGCCTTGCGCCACGAGCGCCAGGAGGTCGGGTAGTCCGTCATCGTTGAAATCGGTGACAATCGTTTTGCGGGTGCCGGGAAGACGATGCAGGGCCACCGGTCTGTAGGTTGTATCCTGCTTGAGCAGCACGTAGAGCCCACCCGTGAAGTTACCGAAGGCCGATACCACGAGATCTTCTTTGCCATCGAGATTCAGGTCGGCTACCTGGATGTCGACGGGGCGTTTGAGCGAGTCGGCCACGATATCGGCGTTAAACCCTTCGTCAACGGCAATGATCTTTCCTGCGGGTTGGTCATTCGGATCCATGATGCCCATGGCCGCGACTAAATGCCCGCCTCCCGGCCGAACGACAACGTCTGATGGGGGGCTTCCAACTTCCAGCGTGTGCGTTGGTTGGAAGGTGTTCGTCAGGCGATACAGGGAGCCGCTGCGTGTTCCGATGAAGACGCCGTCGGCATAGGCCTCGACCATGGTAATAAACGTAGGGTTCGGAATCGGAAGCGGCAACGCCTCGGCTGAAAATCGCTCGAGGGTAAGTGGGACTTCCGCTTCAGGTGTGGTCAGCGAATCGGGGGCGTTGGCGGCGTAATATTCACTGATGATTTGCCACTCCTCGGGCGACACCATGGGAGCGTCAGGCAGGGTGCGAATAATGAAATCAAGATCGTTTAAATTGTTTTCCTGGAGCTTCGACAGGTCAAGGCCCATGCGAAAGGCCATTTGGGGAAGGACACCTTGCGCCCACGTTCTTTTGTCCAGCATGGAAGGCTCCGGAAACGCGTGACAACTTCCGCAATGCGTCTCGGCCAGCCGCCGGGAATGGTTTTCACCGGAAGTACAGGCAAGACAAACAATCAGACACAGGAGGGTGAATGGGTGGGGCGTGCGGACAAATTTCATTCTGTAACTACAAGGAACCGGTGAAGCAATAAGATATGATGTTTGCTCCCATCCGCAATGCCTGCTGGCGCTTTTCCTCCGGGTCGTTGTGAATGCGCGCGTCCTCCCAACCATTTCCAAGGTCTGTTTCGTAGGAGTAAAACACCACGAGGCGTCCTTCATAGACCAGTCCCAGCCCTTGCGGCGGTTTTCCGTCGTGTTCGTGTATCTTCGGAAGCCCGTTGGGAAAGTCGAATTTCTGGTGATAGATCGGGTGGTCGAAGGGCAATTCAACCAGTTCGAGTTCCGGAAAGACTTTTTTCAACTCCAACCTCACAAACTTGTCGAGGCCGTAGTTGTCATCGACATGGAGAAAGCCACCGCCGATCAGGTATTTTCGGAGATTCGCCGCATCGCTGTCTGAGAAAACCACATTTCCGTGCCCGGTCATATAGACATAGGGATAGAGAAAAATATCGCGGCTTCCAGCCTCGACAATATCCTCCTCGGGCGCAAGGTTCATCCCGAGTTGGCGGTTGCAGAAGGCGATCAGGTTCGGCAGCGCCGTTTTGTTGGCGTACCAGTCACCTCCACCGTTGTATTTCAGCTTGGCGATTTTAATTAATCCTTGCGAATGGGAGTCGGTGGTGCCCAGCGCAATACCACAGACCAAAAGGAGACGGAACCATTGGGACATCATAAGCTCATATTAAAGGTTAAGACATTTAACGCCGGGCAGGGCTTAAACCTTTCGCGTCGGCTGCAGTCTAACCAAAACAATCTAAAGAAAATAACTGCACCATGAAAACCAACGAACTTGTCAGGGCCGGGGGAAACTTTTTGATCGCCGGCTTGCTATTGCTGCCCTCATGCCAGGAGCAGGAGCAACTCAGCATCCAGGACTCACGGGACGTCGCCGACGAAGCTGTCACCGGCGCCTATTTTCAGGACATGGATGATATGGCCAAGGTGGCGATACAGGCCCCTTCGGATGAGGTATACGCCGGTGGGCGAACGGCAACACAGATCGTAATTGACGACGAGCGGTTCGGATGTGAGGGTATTATCGTGACGGTGGAACCCGCCGAAGGGAGTACGCGTGAGCATCCGGTCGGCACCATGGTCATCGATTTTGGTAGTGACGGCTGTGAAGTCCGGGGAAATGTACGCCGGGGCAAGGTGATATTGAACTATCAGGGGCGGCGTTTCATGCCGGGCGCAACGGTAGTAATGACCGTGGAGGACTACAGCATCAACGGCGTGGCGCTGGAGGGCGTGCGGACGATTACCAACGAAACGGAAAGTTCCGAGGTGGATCCTAAGTTCAATACGACGCTCGTGGGAGGGAAAGCGACCTTTGAAGACGGAACAGTCGCCACCCGCGAGTCCGACATCACCTCCACATGGCTGCGGGGAGAAAATCCTGCGGACGACAAGCTCGTGGTCGACGCGTCAAGCACGGCTTCCGGCATCAACCGCCGCGGCAGGCAGTACGCGGTGTCCCTCCTTGAACCCCTGGAATTCAGGCGTTTCTGCGGTATCGCAGTCAGCGGGGTGAAGCGTTACGTCGTAAATAATAGCCGGGAGATCTTCGTTGATTACGGCGAAGGCGAATGCGACCGATCGGTGACCGTGACCCTAAATGGTGTGACGGAAAATGTTGACATCGACTGATAAGGCGGTTTGTTTTCGCCAGCCCGGAGGACCTCAGGGCTTTTTCTTTGAAAGCCGTGCCCCAGGGCGGCAACTTGGGCGGAATTCGATACTTTAGCGGGGAAATCTTTTGGAGCTGCCATGGAGCAATATCAACAACTTTTAAGGCACATTGTCGATCACGGACACAAGAAGGAGGACCGAACCGGCGTGGGAACGCTTTCCGTGTTCGGCTACCAAATGCGGTTTGATCTGTCAAAGGGTTTTCCGCTTGTGACCACGAAAAAGCTGCACCTTCGCTCCATCATTTACGAACTTCTGTGGTTCCTGAACGGAGATACCAATATCAAATACCTCAATGATCACGGGGTCACGATTTGGGACGAGTGGGCAGATCCGCAGGGCGACCTCGGCCCGGTTTACGGATATCAGTGGCGAAGCTGGCCGGGACGGAATGGCGAGAAGATCGACCAGATTACCAGGCTCATGGAGCAACTCAGGGCAAAGCCCGATTCACGCCGGCATATCGTGACGGCGTGGAATCCCGCTGATGTCGACGAGATGGCATTGCCCCCGTGTCACGCGTTATTTCAGTTTTATGTGGCAGACGGGAGATTGTCCTGTCAGCTATACCAACGCTCGTGTGACACCTTTCTGGGACTGCCCTTTAATATCGCTTCCTATGCGTTGCTCGTGCACATGATCGCTCAGCAATGTGATCTCGAACCCGGCGATTTTGTCTGGACCGGTGGGGACGTTCATATTTATAACAACCATTTTGACCAGGTGAGGCTGCAGCTTTCCAGGCAGCCGTATGCATTGCCCCACCTTCGCCTTCGGCGGAAGCCCGCGTCCCTGTTTGAATATGCGTTCGAAGACTTCGAGATCGTAAACTACCAGTACCACCCTACGATTAAAGCACCGATTGCGGTCTAGCATGGGCGTCGTCGCCTAGTGCGGGCTCTCCGGAGGCTGAGGGACCTCCTTGGGCGCGGGCGGAGGCTGCGTCAGCGGCTCCCTTTCCGGTTGTATCTCCGGTTCCTGCTGCGGCTGAGTCGGGGTGAGGGGCTCCTTTGGCGGAACGGTCTCCGGCTCTTGTCCCGGCACGGGCACTTCGTTCGGTTTTTGAGGTTTGTCCATTGTCATGGGAATCAAAAAATCCGTGCCCCATGGGACCGATGCGTGCCGCCGCTATGCTGATTTTTGAAAGTTGCCAAAATCTGTAACAATCACATCTTTTTACCGACAGATTGCGTAATTGTGACTATGGCTGAAAAAAGCAGTGTTTTTGATATGATAGGGCCCGTTATGATCGGTCCGTCGAGTTCACACACAGCGGGCGTGGTACGCATCGCGCGTGCGGCCTACAGATTGTTGGGAGGACGTCCCGACCATGCGGAAGTCATTTTCTACAACTCATTCGCGCGAACCTACGAAGGGCACGGGAGCGACAGGGCGATCATCGCGGGACTGATGGACTTCAGGACGGATGACAAACGCATCAAAGACGCCCTGGATATCGCCGCCACCGAGGGTTTGAAATACACCTTCCGGTCGGTGGGCAACGCGTCGACCATGCACCCCAACACGATCCGCATGACCCTGACCAAAGGAGACCGCCGCATCGAAGTCGTTGGCGAAAGCCGGGGAGGGGGGCTGATCAATATTGCAGAGGTGAACGGGTTCAAAGCCGACTTTACCGCGAGCCTGCATACGCTGGTGATTTTCGCCGCCGATGTGAAGGGGAGCATCGCCTTTATCGCCGACGTGGTTGCCCATGATGACTGCAACATTGCGACCATGTCCGTTTCCCGAAAGGGAAGGAATGACCTGGCCTGCCTGGTGATCGAGATGGATTCGGGGATGAAGCCTGTAACATTGGACTATCTGCGGAGTCTAAGCTGGGTGAACGAAATTATTTATGTACCTGATATCGACCGATAACTCAATGAGATCAACATTAGCGCTACTCCTTTTTCTGACCGCATCCGTAGGTTCACTCGCGCAACAGAGCAATTCGGGGGCACCCGAAACCGTAAAGTGGACCTTGCAGGAGTGTATCCAATATGCTTTCAAGCACAACATCCAGGTACGGCAAAGTGAGCTTACCGTTATCAACAACGAGTTGAACCTGAGGCAAGCCAAGTACGATCGGCTGCCGAATCTCAATGCGAGCACGAGTGTCTCGAACAGTGTTGGCCGGAGCATCGATCCATTCACAAACCTGCCCATCAACCGCGATGTAAGCTCCCAATCGTATAACCTGAATTCGTCCGTTACGCTGTTCAATGGCTTCCAGCAGACGTCGGAAGTCCGGCAGAGCGAGGCGGACCTGGACAAGGCGAATTATGACTTGCAGGACGTCCGTAACAATACGGCGCTCAACATTGGCAACTTTTACCTCAACATCCTTCTGACTCGTGAGCAATATGAGAATGCGCGGCTGAGTGTTGAAACGTCTCGACTCAATCTCGAAATGGTTCAGACCCAGGTCGACGTGGGGGCGCTTGCCCAACAGGATTTATTGCAGGCCACGCAACTGCTGGCCACGGACGAAGTTACACTTATTCAGGCAGAGAATAACCTGGAACTTGCAAGGCTGGCTTTGAAGCAGGCCCTGCAATTACCGGCGTCCACACAAATGGAGATTGTCGTGCCCGAAATTGATGAACCGGCAGGGGAGTTGCTTGAACTGGACCTTGAAACGGTCTATCAAAATGCGCTTGCCCTTCCCGTTGTAAAAAGTGCGGAGGCACAAGTACAAAGTTCAAACCACGGGATCATGATCGCCAAGTCGTTTCGTTTTCCAAGCTTATCCCTGTCGGGCGGATTGGGAACAAACTATTCCAGCGCGGCGCCGGATGAATTTCCGGACCCGACCAGTCCCTCAGGGACAAAGGAGAACACGTACTTCAACCAATTGGACTTCAACCAGCGACGTTTTGTATCGCTTCAATTGAACATCCCGATTTTTAATCGTTTTGCAACCAATACAAATATCGGCCTGGCGCGCCTCTCCCTGGAGAACTCAAAGCTCATTGCACAAAACGTAAAAACGCAATTGCGCCAGAATGTGGAACAGGCGTACTACGATGCGCGTGCCGCGTTAAAGACCTACGTGGCTACAAAGCGGCAGGTCGAGGCGCTTGCCGAATCGTTCAGGAACGCTACCCAACGGAGGGATCTTGGTGCCATGAACTCCTTCGAGTTCAACCAGATTTCCAATGACTACAACCGGGCGCAAAACGACCTGATACGCGCAAAATATGACTACATCTTCAGATTGAAGGTACTCGACTTTTATCAGGGCAAACCAATCGTATTATAATCTATATACCCACATGGCAAAAAAGAAACGTAAATCAAACTCACTCCTTTACTGGCTCATCGGCATACTGGGCGTTCTGCTCGTCTTCGTAATCCTTGCCAAATCGGCGGGGTGGATCGGCAAACCCCAGGAGATGGAAGTGGAGATGGCCCTTGCCAAGCGGGCTACGATTGTTGAAAAGGTAAGCGCTTCCGGCACCGTGCAACCGGTGACCGAGGTGAAGATCGCCCCCGAAGTTTCGGGAGAGATCATCGAGTTGCTCGTAGAGGAAAACGACTCGGTGGAGCGGGGACAGGTGCTGGTGAAGATCCGGCCCGACACGTGGGAAAGCCAGCTTGAGCGCGCACAGGCTGGCCTTAGCCAACAGAAGGCAAACCTCGAGCAAACGGAGGCCAATCTCCAGCGCGTGAAAGCCACCTACCTGCGCGCCGAGCAGGAGTACGAACGCCAGAAGAAACTTTGGAATGAGAAGGTCATATCGGAAGCAGACTGGCAACTGGCGCAACAGAACTTCACCGTGGCAAAAAGCGATGTGACTTCGGCCGAGCAGAATGTGGAGGCCGCGAAGTACATCATACGGAGTACGGCGGCACAACTGGAAGAAGCGCAGGAGAATTTCCGCAAAACCACCGTGTTGGCCCCCATGGAAGGGGTGGTTTCAAAGCTTATTGTCAAGAAAGGTGAACGCGTCGTGGGGACCGCCACCATGGCCGGAACCGAGATGCTCCGCATTGCCGATCTCGACCACATGGAAGTTCGCGTTGACGTGAATGAAAATGACATCGTCCGGGTTTCGGTAGGTGATACGGCGATCATCGACGTAGACGCGTACTCGAGCACGAACAAGGAGTTTAAGGGCGTCGTCACGCTGATCGCCAATACGGCCAAGGAGAAGACCTCCGCTGACGCGATTACGGAATTTGAGGTACGTATTCTCATCCTGAGAACGTCGTATGAAGATCTCGTTCGCGAGGGCAATCGCTATCCTTTCCGCCCGGGTATGACGGCCAGCGTAGACATTATCACCACGCGGAAGGAAAACGTCCTGTCCGTTCCGCTGGCGTCGGTGACCACGCGAAGCCCGGAAGACGAGAAACGGGGAAATGAGGAACAGGATGGCCCGCCGCGTGCGCAAACCACATCACAGCAGCCTCCCGCCAGGGAGGAAGAGGAAGATAAAGTCGTCGTTTTTGTCAATGACGGCGGTGTGGCGAGAATGGTGGAGGTAGAGACCGGAATCAGCGACTATGACAATATCGAGATCCTGAAGGGTGTGGATGACAGCACCCAGGTAATCACCGGGCCGTTCCTGGTGGTTTCAAAACGGCTGAAGGATGGTGACAAGGTGAGGGCTGTGGAGAAAAAGGATCCGGAAGGGGGACCGCGCAACTAAGCGGATCACAACGGAAATAATAGAGAGCCCCTCGGGAAACCGGGGGGCTTTTTGTTAATATTGTTTCTTATTTTACGTCATGATTCAGCATCCATGGCATGAGGCGGGTGTCGGCGCGAATCCTCCGGAGCGTGTCAACGCGATTATCGAGATTCCCCGTGGATCGCGCGCAAAGTATGAAGTGGACAAGGAAAGCGGTCTGATCAAGCTCGACCGCGTCATTTACGCCTCAATGTACTATCCGCTGAATTATGGATTTATCCCCCAGACCCTCGGCGAAGACCAGGACCCACTGGACATCGTTGTGCTTACGCAAGTTTCCGTGGTGCCGCTCTGCCTGATCCCATCGAAGGTAATCGGTGTGATGCAAATGGTTGACCGTGGAGAAGCCGATGATAAGATCATCGCCGTGGCCGAAGACGATCCCAGCGTAAGCAACATCAGCGACGTGAAAGACTTGCCGGATCACCTCCGCGCAGAACTGAAACATTTTTTCGAGAATTATAAAACCCTCGAGAACAAAAAAGTTGTTGTGGATGAGTTTCTACCCAAAGAGCGAGCCTTCTCCGTCATTGATGCAAGCATCGGGCGCTACGCGCGCAGCTTCAGAAAATAATGGAGTTGCAATGAAGATCGGCTTTGAAGCAAAGCGGTTGTTTACCAACTACACCGGCCTTGGCAACTATAGCAGGTTTGTTGTAGACGCGCTGAGCGTCCATCGCCCCGAGCACGCATACATCCTCTTTACGCCGAAAGCAACGTCAAACGGCGAGGTGGGGCATATTGTCGCAAGAAAAAATGTTGGCGTGGTGAAGCCGACCGGCCTCTACACAGGCTTTACGCGCCTTTGGCGAAGTTGGGGGCTGAGCCGCCACAAAGCCGCGCAAACCCTTGACGTATTTCATGGCCTTTCGCAGGAACTTCCTTTCAACCTTCCACGGCGGACAAAAAAGGTGGTTACCGTTCACGACCTGATCTTTCTTCGTTTTCCCGAGTTCTATCATTCCTGGGATGTGGCGATCTACAAAGCCAAGGTGAAAAGCGCCTGCAACCGCGCCGACCGGATCATTGCTGTAAGTGACCAGACGGCGCGGGACATTGTTGACTTTTTGGGTATTGACGCATCAAAGGTTACCGTGATCTACCAGGGATGCCATCCGAACTTCCGGCGGGAGACGACGCCGGAGAAAAGGGCGGACGTTCGGATGCGTTATGGCCTTCCGGAGGAATTTATCCTTAATGTCGGAACGATTGAGAGGCGAAAGAACATCCAGATCCTGATCGATGCCCTTGCCCTCATGCCGGAAGACATGAGGATACCGGTGGTCATCATGGGTAGGCCGTCGTCGTATCTGCGCGAAGTAGTAGACCGCGCCAGGCAGAAACACGTCTATCGTCACTTGCGGATTTTGCATAACGTCTCATTCCCGGACTTTCCGGCCATTTATCAACAAGCGAGCGCGTTCGTATACCCTTCTCTGTTCGAAGGATTTGGCATACCACTCGTCGAAGCCATTGAGTCGCGCACACCGGTCATCACCTCGAAGGGATCCTGTTTTATTGAGGCGGCGGGGCCCGGGGCGTTGTATGTTGATCCCCGCAATCCGGAAGAACTCGCGCGCAGCCTTGAGGCGTGCCTGACGGACGACGCATTGCGCGAAAGAATTGTCAACGATTCGTTTGAGTATGTCCAGCAGTTTCGACCAGAGAAGATTGCGTCGAACATGGACCAATTATACCAGGAGCTTCTGGTTGGTTAAAATGTCACGGTTTTCAATCATTATTCCCACATGGAACAATCTGGCATACCTGAAGCTATGCGTTGATTCCATTCGAAGTAATTCCCATTTCAGCAATCAGATCATTGTCTTCGTTAATGAAGGTCATGATGGCACGGTAGCGTGGCTTGAATCGGAAGGTATTGATTTCCTTCACGCTGAAAAGAATGCAGGAATCTGTATTGCGGTGAACGCGTGCCGCCCCCTTATTCAAGCGCCTTACGTGATCTACATGAATGACGACATGTACGCGTGTCCCGATTGGGACCTCGAACTGTCCCGTGAAATTGACCGCCGCCCGGACACGCTCTTTATGCTTTCGTCGACCCTGATAGAGCCCCGTCCGACGGGTAATCCACATTATACTGCGATCATCAGGGATTTCGGAGACTCGCCCGCCAATTTTCGCGAACAAGAACTCCTGGCTGCGTGCGAAGCCATGAGGCATGCCGATTGGTCCGGCGCATCCTGGCCGCCAAGTGTGGTAAGCCTTGACGTGTGGGACAAAGTAGGAGGATACAGCATCGAGTTTTCTCCCGGAATGTATTCCGATCCCGACTTCGCCATGAAGTTATGGAAACTGGGTGTCAGAACCTTTAAAGGCGTGGGGGCGAGCAAGGTCTATCACTTCGGGTCCAAGTCGACGAAGCGCGTCAGAAAGAATACGGGGAGCGATACGTTTCTTTTGAAGTGGGGCATAACGGCGGGGACATTCTACCGGTATTTCCTGAGGATGGGCATGCCCTACGCAACGGCGTCTCCACTGCCGCTGCCCCGCGCGGTGAAGGTTCGTAACAAGCTAAAGCGGCTGATTAAGTCGCTAACGCGGTGAGCCGCCACGCTCGTCACGGTAGTGCATCCAGAGCTTGGTATATTTTGAAAAACGGTAAAACGCGTCCGTAACGCATACGGTGAAGCCCGCGGCTCCATCGAGAAAACCAAACCGGAAAAAATAAAGCTGGACGAACCTCAACCAGGGATAAAGGATAATATGGATGAGGTAGTATACTTTCTTCCTTCGCTGGAAGGCGTCCAGGGCGGCGATCGTGGAAAATTTTTCCAGTTGTTTGAGGTGATCGCTGTAGGTCCGGAAGGAATAGTGCAGTATGTCACCTTCAAGATGTTGCGCGGATTCCGGCGTGCTGAGGACAACTCGGTCGTGTGGGTTTTCCCCTTGCCAGTTTCCGCAACGCCTGTCCCACAACCTGATCTTGCGGTCCGGATACCAGCCGCAATGCCTGATCCAGGTGCCGCAATGGTTGGTGAGCCGGTTCATTGCGTAGCCGGGACCGTTCCAGTTGGCTTTCGCGCGCAGGACGGATTCGGTTAACGCATCTGATAACGTTTCATCCGCATCAAGAGAGAGCACCACGTCGTGGGAGGCCATCGACATCGCATAGTTCTTCTGCTGAATATGCCCTTCAAACGGATGTTCGATAAACCGTGCGCCGCTGGCTTCGCACACCTGGCGCGTTTTGTCTGTGGAGAAAGAATCGACAACGAGGACCTCGTCGGCAACGCCTTGCAAAGATGCCAGGCACCGCCCGATGTTGTGCGCTTCATTGAAGGTGATAATGACGGCAGAAATCTTGACAGCGTGCATATCTATGGCGGTCACGACGGCTGTGCTTCTTGTTGAAATTCCTCCAAAAGTTCGCGATACAGCTCGTCATATCGTCGTATGGTAGTTTCAATATTGAAATTCTTTCGGATATGTTCACGGGCGGCGTCTCCCCAGTGTTGGCACAGCGCCGGGTCTTTCGAGAGTGAGATCATGGCCCCCGCCATCGCTTTCGGATCCTTCGGGGGAACGACGCGGCCACAGGTTCCATCGATGACCAGCCCCTTGTTTCCCGGGATATCCGTGATCAACGGGCACACGCCCAGCGACATGGCTTCGATGACGGCTTTTGTAATCGCTTCTCCGGTGATCGATGAGAGTACAAATACATTGCTGGCCTTGACAATGGAGAGAATTTCTTTTCTGAAACCCAGCACATGGATCCGCTCGCGGATGGGACTCTCGTGAATCAGCCTTCTAAACCGCGGCAAGTCCATATCCTTTCCAACCAGCACGAGGTGAAGGGGCGCGTCTGGTGGGAAAAGGTGGGTTGCCTGAAGCATGTACTTGATGCCTTTCATCCGGCGCGAATTGGCGACGCAGACAAACACAAACGCCGTATCGGGAATGCCCAGCGATTCCCTGCTTATTGGTGCTACGCCTTCGTACCAACTTATGTCGTGGCCCTTGTTTATGGTCACGGCCTTGTTCTTATTGAAAAAAAGATTCTGTCGGAACAACTGGCGTATCGCTTCCACGAGGCAAATGATGCGATCGACGCGTGGGTTGAGATACTTGATGTACATTGACGGGTCCAGCCAGCTGATGTTGCCGGTGTAGCCGCGGTAAACAACCACTTTGACGGGGAGATTCCGGGCCGCCTGAATGCCGTTGACCATGGCCTTGTTATTGAACAATTGCAGGATGTGGTATTGGCCGTCAATAAGTTCCTGCCTGATAAACCTCACGTACCTGAAACTGAATTTCTTGAGCGGGTGAAAATCGATTACGCGCATACCGGCCTGCCGGAATCGTTCGGCGTACTCCGTATTGCCAAAGGTCATTACCGTGATTACGTAGCGTCCCGTACGTTGGAGGCCCAGCAGAATCTCAGCTTCGGGGCGAACCGTAACAAAGGCATCATAATTGGAAATAACCAATAGCCTGATCACTGCTGATGGTATTCAAATGAAAAGATAGGGGGCAAAATACCAGCATTTTGACGAATAAACGAAAATGCAGGCTCCGAAAATAAATGCTATATTTCGGGCCACTTTTTATTGGCTAATTGCTAGTACCTTGAAGACACGCCGCACCCTTAAGAACCGATTCAAGAAACTGGTTTTTGATGTGAGTGCTGCGGCTCCGGGATTATACACTGCGTTTCACCGGCTCTTTTACAGTCCCAAGGCCGGCACGCTGGCGCATCTGCTACAGGAATTTTCCCGTCGAAATGGCGAGGTGTATTTCGTGCAGGTTGGCGCGAACGACGGATTTTTCCATGACCCCCTTCACAAATTTATTAGAATGTACAAATGGCGCGGAATCCTTCTGGAGCCACAACCGGACGTCTATGAGACCTTCCTGAAGCGGCTGCACCGGAACACGCCGGACGTACACCCGGTAAACGCGGCGCTTTCGGACGTCGATGGAACCAAGGACATCTACCGGATCGCATTTTCGAATTCCCGGTGGGCAACGGGACTGACGTCGTTCAACCGATCGGCGCTGGAAGAGGCGATCGACTCTGGCCATGTGGCGCGTTGTGCCGCGCGCTATGGCGAGTCGTTGCCGGACGATCGTTCTGCGTATATTGAAAGCAAGCCCATTGCAAGCGTAACAGCGGAGACGCTCCTTACGAAGTACGCCCTGCCGAGGATAGACTGGTTACAGATCGATGCCGAAGGTTACGATTTTGAGATTATCAAGCTCATGAAGATCCCCCAGACGGCACCGCGCGTGATCGCGTATGAGCATTCACATCTATCCGGCTCTGAACAACAGACGTGCCTTTCGCACCTTCGGGGCAATGGCTATGAGATTACCGAAATCAGCGAGAATACCGTGGCGATGAAGGCACCGGTCGCTGGTTTCGATCTGTTTTTTACGGGCTAAGACTTTGCGTCCGGGCTTTTTGCGTTTAAGGCGCCGGTTGCCTAATATTGGATGATTATCCCATACTCCCCTTGTGGCCCAGGTAAAGATCTCAGCAACCATCATTTCGTATAACGAAGAGCGGAAAATCGAAGCGTGCATTAGATCGCTCATCGGCGTTGCTGATGAGATTATTGTCGTCGACTCTTTTTCCTCAGACCGAACCCGGGAGATTTGCTGCCGTTATGAAGTGCGATTCCTCACCCGGGAGTTCGTTGACTATGTCGAGCAAAAAAACTATGCGATGGAAATCGCCTCCCACGACTATATCATTTCGTTGGACGCTGACGAGCGGCTGTCGGAGGCCTTACGGCTGTCGATTTTATCAATAAAAGACAGGCTGAGCGATGTCCAAGGATATGTCTTTCGCCGGTATAATAATTATTGCGGGCAATGGATGCATTTTTCGGGTTGGTATCCCGAGCATAAGCTACGGTTGTGGGACCGCCGAGTAGGGCGTTGGGAAGGCAACGAAATCCACGAGGTCGTCAGAATGAAGGCCGGCAAGGTCAGAAAATTGAAGGGCCACCTGCTCCACTATGCGTATCTTACCGTCGACGAGCATATCCAGCAGATCAATCGGTTTGCGGAGATGGCCGCCCGCGCAAAATACAGGAAGCGGGAAAAAATGAGTTTCATTGTGAACGTCATATTCAGTCCCTTTTTCAGGTTTATCAAAAGCTATTTCTTTCAACTTGGTTTTCTCGACGGATACTACGGTTTTGTCTTCTGCGCCGCATCGGCGTCGATGACATTCTTCAAATACGTGAGGTTATACGAGTACAAGCGGAAAGGCCTCCCGGAAGACCAAAACAAAGCCCCGACGATTTCATAGGAAGTTCTTTTGAATAAAGGCTATCCCCTCCATCAGCCAGGCGATTCCCATGTGCACAATCACTCCACCCCAGACACTTTTCGTTTCGTAGGCGATCACGCCAAGGATATAACCCCCGGCAATGGAGCTTATGGCTTCCCCCGCGGGTTTTCCAAAGTGAAGAAAACAGTAAACGACGGCCATGGGAAGCACGGCTTTTCGTCCAAGCACAGTGAGCATCCCCAACACAAGAAAACCCCTGAAGAAGAACTCCACGGTCACAAAATCGAGCCCATAGGCAAGTTCGTATATCGCGACCGTTACCCATTCGGCTACACCCATGTGAACGTGGGCCCCCGTTACCTTGTACATCGGGTACTGACGCAGAAAACTCTCGTGAAAGGATGCGAGGATCAAAATGGGCAAAACAATGGCAAGCATGGTTAGATACGGGCGGGCATCAAACTTTCGGGGGCGCAGGCCGTAGATATGCCTTTCCGACCTGTCTTGCCAAAGATAAAAAACGAGGAGTGGAAGCATTACGGTGAAAAAGCTCATGGCGTTGAAGGCCACCTTTAACGCCCAGAACTGTACCGACGGATGGACCATTCGATTGATTAACTCGCGGACGTAAGGCATGCTGCCATCGAGGGCAAGTACAACGATGGCAAGCGCGCTCCTGATCCAGAATTGCCGGTCCCGGAAGATCTGTCCGTCCCGTTGAAAATAGGCGATGATCGCCACGCAAAAATAATAGGGGACAGCATAGAAGACGCAATAGGCGAGGAGTCCGTAAATTCCCTCAATGGGCGAAAGGAACCTGTCGTGGAAATCAAACGCGTAGTTCAGGGCTATGGCAAGCGCGAGAAACAGCCCAATCGCAGCGTACTGCCCGGGATGGAAGTCGTTAATGAACTGCCATTTAACGTAGTTCCAGATCTTCCTCATCGGTGGTTGCGCAGACGCTCGTAAACCCTATGGATTGGAAATCCCATCACGTTAAAGTAAGACCCGGCGATTTTTTTGATGATGGTAACCCGATTGCCAGCATCGGCCGTCAACGTTTTCCCAACCAGATCTAACCGGCCAATGGATTTCAGAAAATTCATTTCTTCAATGGAGCACGGATTGAGCCCGTGAGGAAGGCAGTCCTGTGCGCCGTAAGCCCCCGCTTTATCGAACGGTTTGAAGTTGTCGACATAGAATTCAATCTGGGCGCCGGTCAGGGGCTCGAAGGTTACATGGGTCGTTTCGTCAAAAATATCTACCTGCCTTTGCGAAAGGATGCAAACACCGGTCATCACGGTGTGTGTTTTGCCGGCGAGATTTCCGAGCATGTTGCAGGCCTCATTCCGGTCGGCAGGTTTGTTTAAGATAAGACCGTTCAGGATTACCACCGTGTCGGCGGTGACAACGATCTCATGTTGTATCCGGTCGCGGAAGTAGCCGGCCTTCTTTTCTGCAAGGTAGCGCGCAACGCCCTGTGGGGGTAAGTCCGGGGGATACGATTCTTCAACATCTGGTTTTTGAATGGCGAAATCGAATCCGACTTCCCGCATCAGGTATTGTCTGCGCGGCGACGATGAAGCGAGTATAACAGAACTGTTGATCGTTGGGTCCATCCGAATCAGTCGAATTTGCCCTGGAAAAAGGGTGAATAGGCGGGCTCCTCCGCCTCTCCCTGCCTGATCGTGCTAAACAGAAAGCCGCAGATCACCTTCGGATAGAAGTATGTCGACTTTTGCGGCATGGTGAAGCCACTGGTACAGACCCGCTTTACGTCATCAATGGACACCCCGTTGGTAATGATGGCCATCTGGGCTTCTCCCTGAATCACCTTCTTGTGACAGTCCGAAAAGCTCCGGTCAAATGATATATTCTCCGATTGGCGCTGGTGCTTCCCGGGAATCCCCAGTGCCTGCTCGATAATGAAGTAGTGCATGACGGTCAGGTCCAGGCCTTTGACAGCGTCCGGGAATTTCCACCTGATCTTACCGATCGATTCAGGTTTAAGCCGGAGTTTGTAGGCGTCATCTTTAAACATCAATCCGAATGCCCATTGCTTTCCGGCAATGATCTCGTTCAGCGTATCACTGTCCGCCACGGGCTTGATCACGAAGTCTTCGCCGAGTTTGTCCATGATACGCCGTTCCTCGAAGTCTGGCAACCCGTGGATCAGCCTGTGGGTTGGCAGTATGCTCAGGTCTGCGGACTCCGTGTTGGTCAGATACATCAGGTGGTAGTTGAACCCTTCCATTCCGGTGTACGCATCGCCGAGTTCTTTTCGTTTTTTCTGCTTGTGAAGCAACGACCCTTCGTATCGGTGATGGCCGTCCGCGAGGATAACGGTCTTGTTGTTCAGCATGCTGATGAACTGCCCGATCGCCTTTGCATCATGGATAACCGCCATAACGTCGCGTACGCCCTGATAGTCTTCCGTTTCATAGATGGGGTTGGCGATGGCTTCGTCCATGAGTTTTTCGAGCTTCAGGTCAGGATCCGTGTAAAGTCCGTGCGTAGCGCTGGCATGCAGGTCTGTCTGCTCAAGTATTTCTATCCGGTCGTTCACGGCGACGGGCATGGTGTTCTCATGCCGGAGAATGACGCCTTCCTCCCAGTCGTAGGTCTTGATATGGCAGATGAAGCCCTTCCGGCAGTATTCGCGCGAAGCGCCGGCCAGGCTGAAATACTGGTAGTAAACATAGATCCCCGGGAGTTCGTCGCGGCGGATGATGCCATCACGCTTCCACCGGGCCAGGGTGTCTGCGGCCCGGGACGCAGGATCAGGAGGCAGTGGAACCGAAAGGTGTATGCTGTTGTATGGATTGCGATACAGCGCTTTGCGTTGCCTTTCTGATACGACATCGAAGAGGGGTGATGTAAGCTCCTCGATGTTGCGTCCCAGTTCATCATTGTAACGCCACGCCCTGATGGGTAGTATTTCAGCCATTCCTATTGCCCGGGTAAGTGTGAGTTAAGGTTTTTTCCAACGTGCCAACCGAATTGCTCATCGTGACCTGTTCTTCCTCCAGCGATTCTGTTTTGGCGCAGCACCGCGCGCGATGAGACCGTCGATTTGACCTTGACCTTGCGCGGCCACACTTGCCACCATGGCAGCGATCAACTGCTCATCTTCGTTGGCCGCTGACTGAAGAACCTCAGGCCGAAAATGGTTTTCAACGAATTTGGTATCAAAATCTCCCGACCGGAATGCATCATGTTGCATAACAAACTTGCAGAATCCCAGGGTGGTTTCGATGCCGGTAATTTCATATTCGTCGATCGCACGGATCATCTTTTCAATGGCCGCGGCGCGGTTCTCCGCATGGCAAACGAGTTTGGCGATCATCGGGTCATAATAGAACGGTACCGCCATGCCCGTTTCAAATCCGTCATCGACGCGGATACCTGGCCCTTGCGGCCGGCGGTAGGTCTTCAGGGTACCGATGTCGGGAAGGAAATTATTGGAAGGGTCTTCGGCATACACGCGGATCTCGATGGCATGACCGCGGATTCCGAGATCGGCCTGTGTGAAGGGGAGGGGCTTATCCTCAGCGACATGGATCTGTAGTTTAACGAGGTCGTGCCCTGTGATTTCCTCCGTAACGGGGTGCTCCACCTGCAGGCGGGTGTTCATTTCCAGGAAATAGAAATTACGCGCGTCATCCAGGATGAATTCAACAGTGCCTGCGCCGTAGTAGCCGCACGCCCGGGCGACATTGATGGCCGCCTCACCCATGGCCTTTCGCACTTCGTCAGTCAGGATGGCGGACGGCGCTTCTTCGATGACCTTCTGGTGGCGCCTTTGAATCGAGCACTCGCGTTCAAAAAAATGGACAACGTTGCCTTGCTTATCACCGAATATCTGAAATTCGATGTGGCGCGGCTTCGCGATGTATTTCTCGATGAAAACTGCGCCATCGCCGAACGCCGATAGGGCCTCGCTGACCGCCCGCTCCATCTGCGCGTCAAATTCATGCGCGTTGTTTACGATGCGCATTCCTTTCCCGCCGCCACCGGCGCTTGCCTTGATGAGGATGGGATATCCGATTCGTTTCGCGGTCTCCTTCGCCTCCTTGAGGTCGGCGATCGGCGCTGAGGTGCCCGGCACCAGGGGGACATTGAATTTTGCAACCGCGGCTTTTGCGGCCAGCTTGCTACCCATGACCTCGATCGCCTTTGCGGAGGGTCCGATAAAGATCAGTCCTTCGTTTTCACAAGCCCGGGCAAAGTCCCGGTTCTCCGACAAGAAGCCATAGCCAGGGTGAATGGCGTCAGCTTGAGTGGCCTTCGCCGCAGCGATGATCTTTTCGAGGCGAAGGTATGACTCCGATGAAGGGGAAGGTCCGATGTAAACAGCTTCGTCGGCGTACCGAACGTGCAGGGCACTGCGGTCGGCATCGCTATAGACGGCGACGCATTTGATGCCGAGTTCGCGGGCGCTCCGCATCACACGGAGGGCAATTTCACCCCGGTTGGCGACCAGAATTTTATGGATTGTCGGCATCTTTGATGACGTATTATTTGGGCGGGCCACTCGGGCAACCGTGCATTAAATTCGGCAAATCTATATCATTTTTTATAACAACCGCCGGTTTCCGCCCGATCATTGGAAAGCGGCGCATAGAATTGCCTGTTCTTTTCATTATTTTTGCAGCAATTGATTAATCCGAATTGCAGCATGGTAGACTTGTTTGAAAAGCTTAAAATGGAAGCCGGCCCGCTGGCCAAATATTCACACCTCCCTGACGATTATTTCTTCTTTCCGAAGCTCGAAGGAGAAATCGGACCCAGGATGACGTTCAACGGCAAGACGGTGCTGAACTGGAGCCTGAACAATTATCTCGGGTTGGCAAACCACCCGGAAGTACGAAAGGCAGACGCCGAAGCGGCGGCACAATATGGAATGGCGTTGCCCATGGGAGCCCGAATGATGTCGGGCAACTCGGTGAAGCACCTGGAATTTGAGCGTCAATTGGCGGCCTTTGTGAAAAAGGAGGACGCCATGCTGCTTAACTATGGCTACCAGGGTGTTTTTTCAATCATCGACGCGCTGGTTGACCGCAAAGACGTGATCGTTTACGATGCTGAATGCCATGCCTGCATTATCGACGGCGTTCGCCTTCACATGGGTAAACGCTTTGTGTATGGCCATAACGACATGGAAAGCCTGGAGAAACAGCTCCAGCGCGCAACGAAGCTGGCCGACGAAACCGGCGGCGGCATCCTGGTCATCACCGAAGGCGTATTTGGAATGTCGGGCAAGCAGGGCGACCTTAAGGGCGTTACTGCCCTGAAGGGTAAGTACAATTTCCGTCTTTTTGTCGACGACGCCCATGGCTTTGGAACGATGGGTAAGACGGGCGCCGGCGTTGGCGAAGAACAGGGCGTTCAGGACCAGGTTGACCTCTACTTCTCGACCTTTGCCAAGTCGATGGCGAGCATTGGCGCCTTTGTGGCTGGCGATAAGCGTATACTCAAGTACCTGCGCTACAGTGTGCGCTCGCAGATTTACGCAAAGAGCCTTCCCATGACGCTGGTGATCGGCGGTATGAAGCGGCTCGAACTACTCAAGACGCAGCCCGAATTGAAGGAAAACCTCTGGACCATCACGAATGCCATGCAGAAGGGTTTGCGCGAGCGCGGATTCGTCCTCGGCGGCACAACCTCACCCGTCACGCCGGTGCTCTTCAAGGGAGGCGTGGGCGAAGCGGCGAACATGGCGATGGACCTTCGGGAGAACTTTGGTATTTTCTGCTCGGTGGTAATCTATCCTGTTGTGCCTAAGGATGTTATCATGTTCCGTATTATTCCTACGGCGGCTCACACGCTGGCCGATGTTGAGGAGACCCTCACGGCGTTTTCCGCCCTCAAGGAGAAGCTCGACAGTGGCTTCTACAAGGAGGAAGCATTGGTTTCGGTGACCAGGGGTTTGTAAAAAAACCCCGTTTTTGGTTGTTTTTCAGGGTTTTTATTTAATTTGGCGTAAGGAAACCAATTTATTTTAACTCTTAAATCCTAACACAATGCAAAAATTTGAAGAGCTCAAGAGCCTTATAGCTTCACTGGAAGGTGATGCGGACAAGTTCTACAATAAGGGCAACAGCGCTGCAGGAACCCGGGTCAGGAAGGGCATGCAGGATCTGAAAAACCTTGCTCAGACCATCAGGGCCGAGGTACAAGAGATTAAAAATAAAGCCTGATTTAGAAAAAAGAACTTGTCCGGATTTTGAGTCTTATCAAATAGGGGATAGCCTGCTGGGTTATCCCTTACTTATACATCGCTTTTCTGATTTGCGAGATTTTCCCTTTCAGCGTGCGGGAAGCTGGCACGAGCGGCAATCGGACCTGCTCTGAGCAAATGCCCATTTCCGCAAGCAGGGCTTTTAGTCCCACAGGATTGCTCTCCTCATACATGGGAGCGTTGATGTCCAGCAATTTAAACAGTTCCCGGCTCGCTTTGTCAAACTGCCCTGCGAAGGAAAACGCCTTCATTTTTTTGAAAGCAACCGGGTAGGCGTTTGCCAGCACCGAGATCACGCCTTTGCCTCCCAGGGCGTAGATCGGCACCGTTAACAGGTCATCGCCGGAAATTAGCAGGAAGTCTTTGGGGGCATCCCGGGCGATGCGCATGCACTGCTCCAAATTGCCCGACGCTTCCTTGACGCCCGCAATATTGGGGTGGTTGGCCAGCCGAATCGTGGTTTCGGCCGTGAGGTTGGAAGCGGTCCGGCCCGGAACGTTGTAGAGTAGCACGGGGACCGGGCTGGCGTCCGCGACCTGGGTAAAGTGTTGACGGATCCCTTCCTGGGAGGGCTTGTTATAATACGGGCTCACCGACAGCACCGCGGTAACACCGGTGAAATCCGTGTCGCGGATTGTTTCGAGCACGTGCTGCGTATGGTTCCCCCCAATGCCGTAGACGATAGGTAAATTCGCGGGGTTGTGGTCGCGCACAAAGGATAATACGGCCTTGCGCTCTTCGTCGGCGAGGGTTGCCGCCTCTCCCGTGGTGCCCATCACGACATAGTAGTCGACGCCCTTTGCGGTGTGTTTCAGCAGCTTCTTTAGTGCTTTGTAATCAACCTGCAAGCGTTCGTCAAATGGGGTGACCAGGGCCACGCCGGTGCCATACAATCTTTTCATGTTCATCAATCTGAAACTTGATCCAAGTTTAGAACGAAAATACGGATTTACTCCCGTTCCAGCGAAGACTGCTACGGGTCGCTATGGGCGTTTATTGCAGCACCTGGGTGTAGCGATACATGGCATCGATCAGGCCTTTCACGCCCGACTTATTTTCAATCATCAGTTCGAAAAACGGTTCGCGATTTTCCCAAAACTGGCCAATCCTGCAGCGCGCTTTGCTGCGGGCGATCAGGTTCATGAGCATCGGGTTGGGCTCGTCGTCGAGGTAGTAGAGGAGGTCGAATTCCGTGTCGGCAAACCGGTTGGCGACAACAGACGTTATGTTTCCCCAGAATGAGATATCCTTGTTGGTGAAGAAATCGAACATAAACTCGTAATTGAATTTATCCCTGGGCAAATAAGTGATCACGGTCACCCGCTTTCCGTCTTGCTGCAATTTTTTAATGAAATCCTTGACGTCCATGTGCTTGGCCTTGTCGTTGATCGTGAACACGATGCCGACGTTCAGTGCCTGCTTGTAAGGCAGGCTCGCTCGCAGCGCATGGTTTCGCCTGAGCATTGACTTTGTTTTGTACTTGAGAAAACTCAGTCTCATGTTGTCCTTTGTCATTGTCCCTTTAGCATCGTTTCAAATTGTGCCTCCGAAATGATTTTCACACCCAACTTCTGCGCCTTCTCCAGTTTCGAAGGACCCATATTATCGCCGGCCAAAAGGTAATTCAGTTTTCCGGAGACGGAAGATAGCACCCTTCCGCCGTTTTTAATAATCATATCCCTGAGTTCATCGCGCCCATACCGCTCAAAGGTGCCGGATATGACGAAAGATTTGTTTTCGAGCAGATTACTTTCGACTTCCGGGACGATTTCATCCGTTTCGAATTGTAGCCGTGCCGCCCTGAGGCGTCCTATTTCCCTCTGGTTGTCCGGCTTTCGGAAAAAGTCGAACACGCTTTTGGCAATTTTTTCGCCCACCTCCGGCGCGTTGAGGAGTTCGTCCAGGGAGGCGGAAGCGATCTGATCGATTCCCTTGAAATAGCGCGCCATTTTTTGGGCTACCGTCTTCCCGACATAGCGGATGCCCACAGCGAACAAGACGTTCTCAAACGGGCGGGAACGCGATTTTTCAATGCCGTCCAACACGTTTGTTGCAGATTTGTCTTTGAAGCCCTCAAGCCTTAAGAGGTGCTCCTTTTTGAGGTCATAAAGATCGGCCGGGCTCTTTACCAGGCCAAGACGAAAAAGCTGATCGATGGTCCGTTCCCCCAGAGAACTGATGTCCATCGCCTGGCGCTGGATAAAATGCTCGACGCGTCCTTTGATCTGCGGTGGGCATCCGTTCTGATTCGGGCAGTAGTGCGCGGCCTCGCCTTCGAAACGGATCAGGGACGTTCCGCACTCCGGACATTTTTCAACGTAACGGATGGGTTGTGTCTTGTTGTTCTTACGGCGCTCATGGTCGACACCCGTGACTTTGGGAATAATTTCTCCACCTTTCTCGACAAACACGTGGTCTCCAATGTGCAATTGGAGCCGCGCAATTTCATTGGCGTTGTGGAGCGATGCCCTTTTCACGGTGGTGCCCGCCAGAAACACCGGCTCAAGTTCAGCAACCGGGGTGACAGCTCCCGTGCGGCCCACCTGGTAGGTTACGCCGTTCAGCCGCGTGCTGACGTTTTCAGATTTGTACTTGTAGGCGATTGCAAAACGGGGGCTCTTGGCCGTAAACCCGAGTCTTTGCTGCTGCTCGAGATTGTTTACTTTGATGACAACACCGTCTGTTTCCAGCGGGAGTGTGAGCCTTTTTGTTTCCCAGGTGTTGAGGTAGTCGAGTACGTCGGCGATGTTGCTACACTTTTTGTAAGTGGGCGACACATTGAAACGCCATGACTCGAGCATGCGGATACTCTCTCCGTGGGTCTTGATGCCGCTGGCGCCGAGCAGGGCGTAGACATAGCAGTCGAGTTTGCGCTTGGCGACCTCGGTGGAGTCTTGCATTTTCACCGTACCCGAGGTCGTGTTCCTCGCGTTGGCATATTTTTCCTCGCCAATGTCTTCCCGCTCTTTGTTGAGTTGGCTGAAAACTTCTTTCGGCATGAAAACTTCTCCCCTGACCTCGAAAGTGGGGGGGAGGCCCTTCCCGTTGACTTTGAGCGGTACGGTTTTGATGGTCTTTATATTGTTGGTGACATTGTCGCCGCGCACGCCGTCGCCGCGCGTGACCGCCCGCACCAACAAGCCGTTCTCATAGACCAGGCTGATCGACACGCCGTCGAACTTCAACTCACAAAAGTACTCATAAGCCTCGCCCTCGAGGGCCTTCGCGACGCGCCGATCAAAATCGGCAAGCTCCTCATGGCTGTAGGTGTTTCCCAGCGAGAGCATCGGATATTTGTGGTAGACCGTCTCAAATTCCCTGGTAATGGTGCCGCCCACCCGTTGTGTTGGTGAATCCGGCTGTTTGTATTGCGGAAAACGATTTTCGAGGGTGACAAGGCGGGCAAGCAACTGATCGAACTCAAAGTCGCTGACCTCCGTACGGTGTTCCTGGTAGTAGAGGTGGTTGTGATAATTGAGCTGTTCGGTCAATTCCCTGATCTCCTTCTCAGCCTTTGGGTCGGTCATGGGTGTAAATTTAGCGGCCGGGAGAGAAACAAAAAAACGGAAAACGCTCGGGTGGGGGCGCTTTCCGTTCTCGCGTAACTTTCCTGTGGTTACTGCCCCGCGCGTTCAAAGGGCTTGAGATGGTCCAACGCGATGACGTTGTTATCCCGATCTACGTCGGCCATGCGCATTGACGGATCGATTTCAATGGTCTGAATGTCATCGCTGGCGTGATTGATCTTCAGGGTGTACGTCGGGTTTACCCAGGGCCATGAAGGAAGGTTGAAGCGCTGAACCGAACGGTCTTCAACGGGCTTTGAGGCCAGGGTCAATCCGAGGGGTACGTAATACATTTCGCGCGTGCCGTCCTTGAGGGTGACGACCAGATCGACTGGCATCGGAAATTCGCCTTTGCGCCCCAGGGTCACGAGCGTTCCGTCGTCAGCTGATACGACGGTCTGTACACTATAGTCTATTTGCTTGGTGGTATGGATCCAGTAACGCAGGTACCAGTGCAGTTGCATCCCCGATACCTTTTCCATCACGCGGATGAAGTCGTTAGGCTCCGGGTGCCTGAATTTCCAGGTGTTAAAATAGCGGCGCATGCCCTGGTAAAAAGGATCCTCTCCGATGATGTACTTAAGTTGATGCAGCATGATGGCTCCCATGCCATAGGAAGCGGTACCATAGGCCCGATTGGTACTATAGTGGTCGGAATGCTGGCTTGCAGGTTCCTGCCGGCCGCTCCGCACCAGTGCAAAATAAGACCGGTAGCTGCTTTCATGTACGTCTTCAACATCGAAAATAGCGCCGAGGGATTCATTGGCGGAAAAGTCCGTGAACCCTTCATCCATCCAGGGATACAGCGCCTCGTTCGAAGCAAGGACGCCCTGATACCAGCTGTGTGACACCTCGTGCGCCATCACGCCGGCAAGACTGCCGAAAGACCGCTCCCCTGTGATGAGGGTGCACATCGGATATTCCATACCCCCATCGCCCCCTTGTATCACCGAGT
>CAZKBK010000029.1:0-64394 GCA_964551035.1 uncultured Roseivirgaceae bacterium
ACGTCGGAACACAGGCGATAGACCGAAAGACCACCCGCTTTGCCGACGGCTCGGTACGGCATCAATATCCCGCCAGGGTTGGTTTTCACGGCTCCGACAAGGAGGAGAAATTAAACCCCGAAGAATAGCAGTCGCCAGGCGGCCCTTTTCAGTAATTTTTCAGGAAAACTTGCAGTTTTCGGATTTCGCTGTTGCGGATTGCGGGAAAGTTGGCAATGCGAAAGGTGGAAGGTTTCAGCTTTCCATATCCCTCGCCAAGCAGAAACCCCTGGTCCCTTGCGGTCGCCTTAATGCTCGTGACGGATGGTTCGTCTGCAGTTACAGGTATCACGGTCCATGAGTGTGCCGCGTGGTTGGCTACAAGATGCCTGATGCTCCTGCAATCGTCGAGGAAAGCCAGCCACCTTTTGTACCTTCGGAACGTCTTGCCGTGAACTTCGGCGATGGGTTTGCTCGATTCCATAACCTTCATGAGTAAATAGATAGACAGGACGTTCGGGGTGAAAGGTGTCTGCCACTTTGCCATCATCTCGTTCATAAAGACGAGGCTGTTGTAATGATCTGCTTCTCCGATGGTTTTCACGCTTTCGATGGCCCGTGGGGAACAGACCATAAGGCCTAGGCCCGCGGGCAGGCCGAAACACTTCTGAACGGAGGCAAACCAAATGTCGGCGCTGCTAAAATTCAGTTCAATTCCGGCCATGGATGAAGTCGCGTCCACCGCGATGATTGCGTTGGGATTGTTTTGATGTATGGCCCCGATCACGCCGCCATTAACCTGGGTGCCGTTAGACGTTTCATTCTGCGTAATGCAGATAATACCCTCGTCACCATCAAGCCGGAGATTTGCCGGGTCGGGTACTTCTTCACGACCAAATGAATGAGCGACTACGTTCTTACGTAGCCGCTGGGTGTAGGTGTACCATTTTTCGCCGAAGGCGCCGTTGTACACATGATGACTGACACCGGTGGGCAGCGATTGGGCGATGATCTCCCAGCACTCGGTAGCCGAGGTGGTATAGAATACGGTGTAGTCTTCAGGAATATTCAGCTTTTCCTTCAGCAGGGTAACACACCGCCGGGAGATGTCCATGAATGCCTCGCTGCGGTGGTTGACACTGAGGATGCCGTGGCGAAAGGCTTCCTTTACGTAAGCGGGGATCCCGTCATGCACGCGCGACGGTCCCGGATAGAAACTGATCATTGCGGCGTTTTATTTGGAGCGTTCTTCAGATACGTAATCGCCAGGGCATAGCCTTCCAGTCCGAACCCGGTCAGCATCCCTGCGCATTTGGATGTGATGAGACTCTTGTGCCGGAACTCCTCCCGCTGATAAACGTTGGAAATATGCACCTCCACCACGGCGGTGTGGATTGCCGCTATGGCGTCGTGAATCGCGACGGAAGTGTGGGTGTACGCGCCGGCGTTCAATACAATCCCATCAAATGAAAACCCCGTTTCATGGAGCTTGTTGACGATCTCGCCTTCTACGTTCGATTGAAAATAGGCCAACTCAACATCAGCAAATCTTGAGGACAATTCAGCCAGAAAGTCATCGAAAGAACGGGCGCCGTAGACGGACGTTTCACGGCTGCCAAGCAGGTTGAGGTTTGGACCGTTGATAATCTGGATTTTCATGCAGGCAAGATAAGCATACCTGTTGTCTTTTGGGTTTCCGGCCCTGTCGAATCCGGGCTTTCTTTAGTCCTCCCCGCGTCCTCCAATTCCCGGGAAGGGAGCCTGGTGGCCGGCGTTCCCTTCGCGACCTGAGCGTAGCCGAATGGCAGTACCAAAGAACGCGCGCGGGAGAAAAGTAAGACAATTATGTTCCGGGGTAAACGACATTGCGCGTCGGATTGTTAATTTGGCATTATGTGGGACCGGCACATCAAGGCGTTTCAGAATTACATTAAGCTTGAACGTTCATTGTCACCAAACTCCGTCGAGGCGTACCTGCGCGATGTTCAAAAGTTGCGTCAATTTATTGAAATGACTCACCCTGCGCAGCGTCCTTTAACGGTGACCGGAGACCACCTCCAGGAGTTTATTGAATACATCAATGCGCTCGGGATCGGTGCCCACAGCCAGGCGCGGATCCTTTCGGGAATCAAGGCATTCTACAAGTTTCTTGTGTTCGAGGAGCGCCTTGAAAACGACCCGACAAAACTGATCGAAGGTCCGAAACTGGGCCGGAAGCTCCCCGACACGCTGAGTTATCCGGAAATTGAAAAGCTGTTTGAAGCCATCGACCTGTCGAAACCGGAAGGGGGAAGGAACCGTGCGATGCTCGAGATTCTTTACAGCTCCGGGCTGCGGGTCTCCGAGTTGGTCGGGTTGACGCGCAGCAACCTTTATTTTGATGTCGGATTTATCCGGGTTACCGGTAAAGGGAACAAGGAAAGGCTCGTCCCCGTGGGGCGCGACGCCATCCGGTACACCACAATCTACCTCGAGGAGATCCGTGGGCAGTCGCCCCACAAGGCGGCCCAAAAGGGATTTGAAAACCACGTATTTCTTAACCGAAATGGCCGCAGCCTCACCCGCGTGATGGTTTTTACGATCATCAAAAACCTGGCGATGAAGGTAAGCTTGAAAAAGACGATAAGTCCCCATACTTTCCGGCACTCCTTTGCCACGCACCTCATTGAAGGCGGCGCTGACCTGCGGGCGGTTCAGGAAATGCTCGGTCACGAGTCCATCACAACTACGGAGATCTATACCCACCTTGATCGCGATTACCTGCGACAGGTAATTCAGGAATTTCATCCGCGAAGCAAACCGCGAAGCGCCTGAATGCGACAGGGTGCGCTTGTTCGCGCCGACAAGACCCCAACCGTTTTCATCGGATGCTGATGCAACCTGTCGGTTCCCGGGCGGGAATTAGATTTTTCGTCTTGTAAATAATACTTAAGCCAAGTATACTTGCGAACTTAAATAAATGAGGATATGAAAAAATTTACATTGATTGTTGCGCTGGCGTTTTTCGGTTTTACAGCGGCGTTTGCCCAGGGAACTCTTGGAAAGGGAGGTAAACAACTGAATGCCGGTGTCGGATTTTCCGCCTGGGGTGTGCCGATCTATGCGGGCCTGGATTTCGGCGTTCACGAAAGCGTCACGATCGGACCGAAGGCTTCGTTCCGGACCTATAGCCAAACCGGGTTTAGTCAAAACCTCATCACGATCGGTTTCAATGGCAACTACCACTTTAACCAACTCCTGGAACTCCCCGATCAGTGGGATCTCTACGCCGGTTTGACGCTGGGCTATTACATTTGGTCGAATTCCGAATTTGCCAGTGCCCGATCCAGTGGCATTGGCCTTGACGGTCAGATTGGCGCGCGCTATTTCTTTTCCGACAACTTTGGGCTCAACCTCGAATTTGGGGGTGGCACTGCCAGCGGCGGCGGATTCGGAATTACCTACATCTTCTGATCTCAAACTTCAAATGCATACCAAACGTCAGGCTCGCCTGACGTTTTTATTTTACCCCCCTCGGCTCTACCTTTGGCGCCGGCATCATGCCTTTGCGTCTCAACCGGTTCTCGATGTACAAGCACGTTATCAGACCTATCCTGTTCCTCATCGACCCTGAACGGGTACACAACCTCGTCGCTGTATTGCTCAGGTTTGCCAACTGGCTTCCCGGAGGGAAGGTGCTGCTTCGCGCGGCGTACAGATACCAACATCCTCACTTGCAAAAGGAACTCATGGGGCTGTCCTTTCCGAATCCCGTCGGGCTGGCCGCGGGTTTCGACAAGGACGGAAAACTTATTGACGAGATGTCGTGCCTTGGCTTCGGATTCATCGAGATAGGCACGCTGACACCCCTGGCGCAACCCGGCAACGACCAACCGCGACTTTTCCGGCTGCCCGCGGATGGAGCGCTGATCAATCGCATGGGTTTCAACAACGACGGTGTGGATGCCGCCGTAAAAAGACTGAAGCGAAGATCCCCGAACATTGTCGTCGGTGGAAATATCGGGAAGAACAAAATTACGCCCAATGACGAAGCACATCAGGACTATGCCCGGTGCTTTGAGGCCCTTTATGATCATGTAGACTATTTCGTAGTGAACGTCAGCTCGCCAAACACGCCGGGATTGCGCGCGCTGCAGGAGAAAGAACCCTTGAAGCAACTTCTTTCGTCCGTCAAAGCGCTTTCTCGTGCGCGGCCGTTGCAAAAACCCATTTTGCTCAAGATCGCTCCGGATCTCACCGTGGACCAGCTAAATGACGTGGTGGAGATTCTGCTGGATACCAGGATGGATGGCGTGATCGCAACCAACACGACCGTGTCCCGCGATGGCTTGGCGACGTCATCAGCAAGCATAGCGCAAATCGGCGCGGGCGGCCTGAGTGGCACACCCCTGAAGAAACCGTCCACGGAGGTGATTCGTTATTTGCGCACGCAACTCGGACCGACGTTCCCCATCATCGGCGTCGGCGGGATCATGTCGGTAGCGGACGCCCTGGAGAAGCTCGAAGCGGGAGCCGACCTTATCCAATTGTACACCGGATTCATATACGAGGGCCCCGCTTTTGTAAAACGCATCAACCGCCGGCTTGCACAGAAATACGTGGAAGCGTAAGGCGACGATGCCTGCATATTCCCTATTCCGAGATGCCAGCGAGGTCGAGGATGAACGCGTACTCCTGCGCGGTCTCGCGATACACCCTGAATCTTCCTGTGGCCCCACCATGACCGGTCTCCATGTTGGTCCGCAGCAACAGGGTGTTGTCGTCGGTTTTCATGTCCCTGAGTTTGGCCACCCACTTCGCGGGCTCCCAATACTGCACCTGGGAATCGTGAAGACCCGTGGTGACGAGCATGTTGGGATAGTCCTGGGCTTTGACCTGATCGTAAGGAGAATATTCGAGCATGTACATATAAGACTCCAGCACATCGGGGTTTCCCCATTCATCGAATTCGCCGGTGGTCAGCGGGATGTCGTCGTCAAGCATGGTGGTTACCACGTCGACAAAGGGCACCTCGGCAATTACGCCTTTGAATAATTCGGGTCGCATATTCACCACAGCACCCATCAACAAGCCTCCGGCGCTGCCGCCACTGGCGAAAAGTTTTTCGGGCTTCGTATAGTTTTCGGAAATGAGGAATTCAGCGCAGTCGATAAAGTCGGTGAACGTATTTTTCTTTTTGAACATCTTGCCGTCCTCATACCATTGCCGCCCCATTTCCTGGCCGCCGCGAATGTGCGCGATGGCATAAATGAAACCGCGGTTGAGCAAGCTGAGGCGCACGGATGAAAAGGAAGGATTCATGGTGGCGCCATAGGATCCATATCCGTAAAGCATGGTGTTGTTGTCACCGTTCCGCGTGATGCCTTTCTTATAGACCAGTGACACGGGGATCTTCGTGCCGTCGTCAGCGGTTGCCCACAGGCGTTCGGTCTGGTAGTCCGACGGATTGTATCCGCCAACCACTTCCTGTTGCTTTAATAGTGTCTTTTCGCGCGTGCGCATGTTGTAGTCGTACGTCGAGTTCGGTGTGGTCATCGACGTGTAGCCGTAACGTAGTGTTTCGGTATCGAAGTCGATGTTGGTCGAAGGGTACGTGGTGTAGGCGGGTTCGCCAAAGTCCAGGTAGTGCTGTTCTCCCGTCTTTTGATTCATGATCCGCATGAGGGGATTCGCGTTTGCACGCTCGCTCACCACCAGAAAGCCTTTGAAGATTTCAATGCCCATCAAGAGGGTGTCTTTGCGGTGTGCGATCTTTTCCGTCCAGTTGGCTTTGGTTGTCTTTGTTTCCGGTGTCTCCATCAGGCGGAAATTTTGCGCGTCGAGGTTCGTCACGATGTAGAACTTGTCTCCATAGTGTTCAATGTCATACTCGAGCCCCCGTTCGCGGGGTGTGAACGCTCTGAATTCACC
Organism: uncultured Roseivirgaceae bacterium; assembly: GCA_964551035.1. GTDB lineage: Bacteria > Bacteroidota > Bacteroidia > Cytophagales > Cyclobacteriaceae > Chryseosolibacter. The sequence continues at coordinate 5,890 of CAZKBK010000029.1, forward strand.
CCGGGGCCGGTCGGCTTCCAGGATCTGAAAGTGGTTGGTTAGGGTGCTGCCCGACCAGATCACCAGGTATTTGTCCGACTTGCTCTTGCGAATCCCCGTATAAAAAGTCTCGTCTTCTTCGGTGTAGATGTGCGCGTCGGTCGCCGGATCGGTCCCCAGTTCATGCCTGAAGATCTGGTTTGAGCGCAGTGTCAACGGATCCTTTTTCGTATAAAAGAAATGCTTGTTGTCGTTGGCCCAAACCACATATCCTTGCGTGTTTGGGACGGGTTGCTCGGTAATCGCGCCGGTCCGGAGGTCTTTAACATGTATGGTGTAGCGTCGGCGGCTTACCGTGTCAACGCCAAAGGCGACGAGGTTGTTGTCTTCACTGATTCGCACACCGTTAACGGCGTAATAGTCGTGGCCCTTCGCGAGTTCATTCACATTAAGCATTACCTCTTCGTCTGCTTCGAGGCTGCCCCTCTTACGGCAATAGATCGGGTACTCCTGCCCTTCCTCATAGCGCGTGTAGTACCAGTACCCGTTGTCTTTATAAGGTACCGACTCGTCCGTTTGCTTTATTCTGCCGACGATCTCGTTGTAAAGGGATTCCTGCAATGCTTCCGTGTGCTCGAGTTTCGCTTTTAGGTAGTCGTTTTCAGCATTGAGGTAATCTAACACCTTTTGCGTTTGCTCATCCTTTTCCACGGCATTTTTCTGCTCTTCGGAAAGTCGCATCCAGAAGTAATTGTCGATCCTGGTGTTGCCGTGCGCGACCAGTTCTTTCGCGACTTTTTCGGCGGTGGGTGGTTGAACATCACCTTCCTTGGTTTTCTCGGCGCCGCAGGCCAGCAGGACGATCAGCGCAAGGGGAGACAGGTACCGGAGATCAGTTTTCATAAGGATAAAATATGGATGGAAAAATAGGTTAATGAAGCGTAATGCCTGCTCCTGGCGTGCGGATTTTTTTCAACGGAGCGTTTCCTTTTCGTCCGGTAGTCATTAGCCCGGCACCTGGGCTTTTCCGACGAAAATCGGGGAGAAAACGGCCGATTCCAATGTTTTTCCTTAGTTTTGTGGACTGGAAAATGGCACAAAACACCTACAAGTCGAATACTTTTAAGAAGTCTGAGAAGAGGGGCAAGTCGTCTAAAAAGAAATTCGACTTCGGGTTTTTAAAAGATCCCAAGCTGAAACTCGCGCTTGGCTTCTTTTTGATCGTCGTGGCCGTCTACCTGATGCTTTCTTTCGTATCGTTTCTCTTTACCTGGAAAGCGGACTACAGCGTCGTAAACCCGCCCGCCGGCGAATCTGCATTCGCATCGGCAAAGGAGGTGGAGAACTGGCTCGGTCTTTACGGCGCAATCACCTCGCACTATTTCATCTACCGGTGGTTTGGCATTGCGTCGCTCTTTTTGCCACCGTTACTTTTTGTCATTGGTTTCCATTGGGTCTTCGGAAAGCAATTGCTTCGGATATTTTCGTTTTCCCTGTTTTCGATGTTCTCGGGGCTGTGGCTTTGCCTTCTGCTCGGTTACATGACGCACGTAAACGAGGGAACCAGCGAGTGGACGTTCCTGGGTGGCGGCGTCGGTCTCCAGCTCGCGCAACTCTGTGAGGATATGTTCGGCTGGGGGACTTTCCTGCTTCTCATCCTTTCGCTCTTTATATTTATCATCTTTTTCTTCAATATCACGGCGATCCCCGCCTTCCAAACGAAGGATCCCAAACCGATGGGCTCCGATGCGATCGTTGACGAGACGGAAGGTACCCCTTCGTCGGTTTCAGGCTACACGGACGAAGGCGACAACTGGGTTGAACAGAACGATGCGCCGGAAATTGTGAACGCTGCCGTGGAGGAGGATACGAATGGGCAAACCCAGGAGCCTGTGACGTTGGCAAACGCCGAGCAGGTTCAACCCGCCACGGCATTGAAGCTCGAAGTAGAGAAGCAACCCGCTAAAGAGCCGCGAGCTGCCGAGCCGGAATTTACGGTCGCCGAACCCGTAAACACGGACAAGCTGGCAGAAGAGATCGTTGAGGAACAGGGCGTCTATGATCCGACGCTGGAGTTGAGCAATTATAAATTCCCCGCACTCGAGCTCATGAATGAGTACGACGTTGGCAAGGCGGGGGTGACTCAGGAAGAACTCAACCAGAACAAGGACAAAATAGTGGCCACGCTGGTCAACTTCAAGATCGGTATTCAGAGCATCAAGGCCACCATCGGGCCAACGGTGACACTATACGAGATTGTTCCCGATGCCGGTATCAAGATCTCGCGCATCAAGAACCTCGAGGATGACATTGCCCTCAGTCTTGCAGCCTTGGGCATCAGGATCATCGCGCCGATTCCCGGCAAAGGCACCATCGGCATCGAGGTGCCGAACAAGAACCGCGAAATGGTTTCCATTCGCTCGATGTTGTCTACGCAGTCTTTTGCCCGGACAGACAAAGAACTGCCCATTGCCCTGGGCAAGACGATCTCGAACGAGAGTTTTATCATCGACCTGGCGAAGATGCCCCACCTTCTCGTCGCCGGGGCAACGGGACAGGGCAAGTCGGTAGGCTTGAATGTGATCCTTACGTCGCTGATTTACAAGCGCCACCCCTCGCAATTGAAGTTTGTGCTGGTCGACCCGAAGAAGGTGGAGATGTCGCTGTACAGCAAACTCGAACGGCATTTCCTTGCGAAACTGCCCAATGCCGAGGAGGCCATCATTACCGACACCCGCAAGGTGGTGCATACCCTGAATTCCCTGTGTATCGAGATGGAGAACCGTTACGAGATCCTCAAGGATGCGGGTGCAAGAAATCTCAAGGAATACAACGCCAAGTTCGTGGCGCGAAAGCTCAACCCGAAGGAGGGCCATCGTTTTCTCCCCTACATTGTACTGGTGATTGATGAATTGGCCGACCTGATGATGACCGCCGGCAAAGAGGTCGAAACCCCGATCGCCAGGCTGGCGCAACTCGCGCGCGCCATTGGCATCCATCTGGTGGTGGCCACGCAGCGTCCGTCGGTGAATGTGATTACCGGCGTCATCAAGGCAAACTTTCCCGCGCGCCTGTCATTCCGGGTGACGTCTAAAGTCGACTCGCGAACGATTCTGGATACGGGCGGCGCCGACCAACTCGTTGGTCAGGGTGATATGCTTCTGTCGTCCGGATCGGACATCATCCGCCTGCAGTGCCCGTTCGTAGATACCCCGGAGATCGAAAAGGTCTGCGAGTTCATCGGCTCCCAGCGTGGGTATGATTCAGCGTACCTGTTGCCGGAGTATGAAGGTGATGACGAGAGCGGCGCCGCCAGCGTGGACCTCGCCGAACGTGACGCGTTGTTTGAAGAGGCGGCGCGATTGATCGTCGGCCATCAACAGGGAAGCACGTCTTTGATCCAGCGAAAACTGAAGTTGGGTTATAACCGCGCCGGACGCCTGATCGACCAGTTGGAAGCCGCCGGTATCGTGGGGCCTTTCGAGGGAAGTAAAGCCCGGGAAGTGCTCATCCGGGATGAGGTCAGTTTGGAACAATTATTGAATGAGTTGAAAGAAAAACACAGCCAATCATAAATTTGCACTTTCTAATTACCAAACAATGAAAAAAACACTTTTAGCCGTCCTGCTTTTAGCCTTCGTCAAACTGACGTTTGCCCAGTACGATCCCAAGGCCCTTGAAACGCTGGATGCAATGAGTGAAAAATACAAAAGCATTCCATCCTTCGAGGTAAACCTTTCCTACAAGCTTTCCAACGAAGTTGAAAACGTCAGCGAAGAATACAAGGGAAAGATTACCGTGAAAGGTGAAAAGTATAAGCTTGTTCTTCCGGAACAGGAGGTCATTAACAACGGCACGACCCTGTGGACCTATCTGCCGGATGCAAGAGAGGTGAACATCGATAACTACGATCCAACCTCCGACGACATCAATCCCAGCAAGATCTTCGAAATGTATAAGAAGGGCTTCAAATATCTTTACCTTCAGGACAAGACGGAGAACGGCGTGCTCTGTGAAGAAATCGACCTGGTTCCTGAAAAGAAGGATGCCCAGTATTTCAAGATCAAGATGTTCATCAGTAAGAATGACAAGACATTGCAGAGCTTTACGATGTACGACAAAAGCGGCAATCAGTTCAAGTACACCTTGTCAAAGTTCAATCCAAAGGCGAATGTGTCCGACAGCTTCTTCACATTCGATCCAAAAAAATATCCCGGCGTTGAGGTAATCGATCTCCGATAGGCGCCGGATTGCATGGATTCAGCGGAGCTTTTTGAACACATCAGGGGAAAGGAGTCCTACCTTTGCATCGGGCTCGACACCGACCTGGAAAAAATTCCCCGTCATCTTCAGTCGGCCGATGACCCGGTATTCGAATTCAACAGGCAGATCATCGATGCAACACACGAGTTTTGCGTCGCCTACAAACCCAACATCGCTTTCTATGAGGCCCTGGGGCCGCGCGGGTGGGAGAGCCTTCAGAAGACCATCGACTACATTCCCGACGGCATTTTCACCATCGCCGATGCCAAACGCGGGGACATTGGAAATACGTCATCGCTTTATGCCCGGGCGTTCTTCGGAAACATGGATTTCGACGCGGTGACGGTTGCGCCCTACATGGGCGAGGACTCCGTGAAGCCTTTCCTCAGGTATAACGGCCGATGGGTGATCTTGCTGGCGCACACCTCCAACCCTGGCAGTGCCGATTTCCAGCTTTTACAATCCAGGGTCACCGGACGGAAACTCTATGAGGAAGTGATTCTCAAGGCCCAGCAGTGGGCAAATCCTGACCAGTTGATGTACGTGGTCGGCGCCACCCAGGCGGAGAAGGTCGAAGGCATCCGCAAACTGGCGCCGGATCATTTCTTTCTTGTTCCGGGCATTGGGGCGCAGGGTGGAGACCTTCACCTCGTATCCCGGTACGGAATGAATAAACGCTGCGGTCTGTTGGTGAATGCCGCGCGGTCGATCATCTATGCATCGGGCGATCGCGATTTTACACGCGCTGCGGCCACGGAAGCGCAGAAGTTACAGGCCGAAATGAAGCGCTACCTGCAGGCATTTTGTCCGTAAAACCGGATTGCTTTGGGCGCAGCGTTGTCAGTACCTTGTACGGCATACGATAGCCCAGCGATGACCGAGGCCTTTCTACACTACATCTGGCAATATCAGTATTTTGACAAGTCCGCGCTCGTCACTACAGCGGGAGAGCCTGTGTCCGTCTTTGTCCCCGGAATACTGAACAGGGATTCCGGCCCAGATTTTTTTAACGCCCGTGTCAGGATCAATAACATGGATTGGGTGGGTAACGTGGAGATCCACATTCAGGCGTCGGGCTGGCAGGAACATCGGCACGATGAAGACGCCGCGTATGACAACGTGATACTGCATGTCGTGTGGAATGAAGATCGCGAAATCCTTCGCGCGGATCAGTCGGCACTACCTACGATCGAGCTTAAGGGTCGTGTAGACCACTCGTTGGTATTGCGTTATACCCGGCTGATTGGTAGTCCGGGGCAGATCCCGTGCGCAGGACTGATCCACAAAGTGGAAGAGGTCACGCGGCTTTCATCGGCGCATAAGGCATTGGTACAACGGCTGGAAACACGGGCGCGTTCGGTGACGGAGATATTTCAACGCACCGGTAACAACTGGGAAGAAACTTGTTATCAGTTGATCGTACGCAATTTCGGTTTTAAGGTCAATGCCGATCCGTTCGGCCAGCTCGCGACGGCATTGCCGTATAAGGTCCTTTTAAAACACGCGGATCAGTTGCAGCAGGTCGAGGCGCTGCTCTTCGGTCAGGCGGGGTTCCTGGAGGAGCGCTATGAGAACGACTACTACGGCACCCTCCGCAGGGAGTACCACCTGCTGGCCAGGAAATATTCGCTCGGGCAACGACGCCTGTCACGTGCACAATGGCGTTTCCTCAGACTCCGGCCTGCTAATTTTCCGTCCCTTCGAATCGCCCAACTCGCCGCTTTACTCCACGACAGGAAGAATATTTTCTCGCGCGTGATGGGAGCAAGTTCTTACCGCACGTTGGTCGAAATGTTTTCCGTGCGACAGTCGGAATACTGGCAGCATCACTATCGGTTCGGGGATGGGGGTAAAGATTCAGTGCCGGCCCTGGGCGGTATGAGCATCGACAACATTCTTGTCAACAGCGTTGTGCCGCTGTTTGTGGCCTACGGGAAACTCAGGGCCGAACAAATGTACCTGGATCGCGCGATTGAAATTCTCGAACACGTTGCGGCGGAGGACAATTCCATCGTCAAAATGTGGAGCGACGTAGGTGTAAGGGCCAGAAATGCGGCCGATTCTCAGGGACTAATCGAGTTGTATAACAACTTTTGTTTGAAGCGTAGATGTCTGGATTGTAATATTGGCTTTTCAATCATTCAGCCCCGTCGCGGATGAACATTGCCATCGCCCTGCTCCATTTGGTTCTTCTGGCTGCCCTGGCGTATGCATTGTACCGGCGCGAAACGGCGCTGCGCGTATTTTTCTTTCCCGCGCTTGTGGTAAAACTGCTCGCGGGAGTTTCGCTCGGCCTGCTTTATACTTGGTATTATTCCGGGGGCGACACGTTCGTATACTTTCAGGACGCGAGACAGTTCGCGGCGCTTGCCTTATCAGACCCCTTGCGGTACGTCGGGATCATGTGGTCAGGGCAAGGCCTGCCTGGTGACGTCGTCTTTGGCATGGATGAACCGAGGGCATTGTTCCTGGTGAAGGTTGCCAGTGTCTTTCATCTCTTTACACAGGGCAACTACTGGCTTATCGCGATCTGGTTTTCAACGTTGTCGTTTCTCGGCGCATGGTTTCTGGCGAAACAGATCGCCTCGGTACTTCCTTCGCTCACGCTTCCGGCAGCGGTGGCATTCCTCTTTTTCCCGTCTCTCGTATTCTGGAGCTCCGGGCTAATCAAGGAAAGCCTGACCATGGCGGCGCTGTATTTTGTTGTAGGTGTTTTTTTGCGATACTGGTTTGGGCGGTCCGTGCGGGTTGCGGAACTGATTCTGTCGGCAGTCGCGCTGTGGGTGACCTGGAAGCTGAAATACTACTTCCCGGCCGTTCTGATCCCGGTGGTTCTTGCGTGCCTGGCAACTCGCTATGTAAACGATCGATTCCTGCACGTCCGACATTTCACGGTCCGGTTGGCTATCTGGATAGTCCTGCTGATCACCCCCGCGATGTTGATGACGTTACTTCACCCTAACTTCGCGCCTTCACGATTCCTTCACGTAATCGTCAATAACAACCATGCTTTCCTCGCGCTTTCCGAACCCGGTGATTTCATCCGTTTCGGAACGATCGAACCAAGTTTCATATGCATTCTTTCCCATGCACCGCTTGCTATTTTTTCGGGGCTTTTCAGGCCCGGTGTGTGGGAAGCGCACACGTTGCTTCAAGGGTTGGTGGCTGCCGAAAACCTGCTGATCCTTACGCTTACGGTTCTCGCGATCCTTGACTGGAAATCCGTGAAAAATTCACCAAACCGCTTACTCATCATCGCAGCATTGGTGTATATACTTGTGCTCTGCACTTTCATCACAATTTCAACCCCCAACTTCGGCACCTTATCGAGGTATCGCATCGGATATTTGCCGTTTTACCTTTTCCTTGTCCTGTGTAATAAAATGACCTTAAGGGCCATTCAAAGATTGCAGTCCAACCTTGTGCGGTAAAAATGGTAAATCTACCTTTGCCCTTCACCGAAGCTGCCCTATGGAAAATCCCGTCATTATTTTTGAAGCGAACTATCTTGGACGTCAGGCAAAGGAAATTTTTGAAGGTAATGGAAATGTTGTCTATGGGTTTCTGGATGACAACAAGGCGTTGCACCAAACTGAAATTGACGACGCGGTGGTGCTGGGCAGTACAGACGACGACGGATTTCTGAAACTGATAGGAAAGAAGTGTGAAGCTTTTGTAGCGGCAGACGACAACAAGGTACGGAAGGCGCTGGTGAAAATGATCCTGGAAGTCAGACACGTTCAACCCCTCAACGCGATTCATGGCGATACGATCATCGCGCGTTCTGCGGCATTTGGATATGGTAATTTTATTGACGCCGGTGTGACGGTGGGCGCGGGCAGCGAGATCGGAAGTCATGCCCTGATTCATGCCGGCGCCACGATAGGCGCGGAGGTGAAAGTCGGGGACTTTGTCCAGGTCGGTGCGGGAAGCGTGATCAATTCAGGTGCCGTCATTGAAGAAGAGGCTTTCATCGGGTCCGGCGTGGTGATCGTTTCAGGCGTAACCATCGGAAAAGGGGCAAGGGTCGGCGCGGGTTCCGTTGTGATCGCGCCGGTAAAGGCGGGCGAAACCGTATTCGGAAACCCTGCGGAAAAAGTTAACGCATAGTTATGGCAAAAATCCCCGAAGCTGACCTGATCCTCAATGAGGATGGGAGTATATACCACCTTAGCCTGCTGCCGCGGCATGTTTCCGACACCATCATTACCGTCGGCGATCCGAACCGGGTTTATCGCGTAAGCAAATTCTTTGATGACATTGAATTCGAAATGAACAAGCGCGAGTTCATCACCCATGTAGGGACATTCAATGGCAAACGCATTACGGTGGTGAGCACGGGCATTGGAACAGACAACGTGGAGATTTTTCTTACCGAGCTGGACGCGCTGGTAAACATCGACCTGAAAACACGTGAGCCGAAGAGTCGGAAGCGGAAGCTCAGGATCATCCGCATCGGGACATCGGGAGCCCTCCAGGAAGACATCCCCGTGGGTGCATTCCTCGCTTCGGACTATGCGATCGGCCTGGACAACCTGATGAGCTTTTATGATCTCAAAATGGATGCTTTCGAGAGGGAGATTGGCGCCGACATCCAAAAAGTGGTTGACCTGCCCTTCAGACCCTACGTGGTCAGGGGTTCTGAAATCCTGAGGAAACAGTTTGGAACCGGGATGCTGGTGGGTAACACGGTGACCACCCCCGGTTTTTACGCGCCGCAAGGCCGGATGCTACGCATTTCGGGAAAATATCCCGGCCTGCTCGAGCAGTTGAACTACTACCATAATAAGGAAAGCGACTTCTGGCTTACGAATTTCGAGATGGAAACGGCCGGTTATTATGGATTGGGCCGCCTTCTCGGCCATGAGGTGTTGAGCATCAACGCCATCATCGCAAACAGGATCAAAAACAAGTTTGCCAAAGACCCCAACAAGGTGGTCGACAGCCTGATCAAGGCCGTTCTGGAGCGTATCTGAAAGCCTGCGGGAAAAAAGTCCCCAATTGCCGCTTTAGTTACCCATTTACGGCACTATCCATGCGAATGATGTGTTTACCTGCTGTAAGCGGGTCGTCGTTGTAGAAACCCGACAAAATCCTGTGGGCGATTTGCTCAATGACGAGTTCTTCGTCCGTTTTGCCCTCCTTGCCACGCCAGTAAACGCGGGCCGGATGTTTTTTCATATCATCTACATACGAGCGGGCATGTTGATACTGTTCCTCTGAGAAGGTAATGGTAAAGCAGGTTTTTACTTTTTGTGTTGCCATAACAGGTGTGGAATTTGCAATACTTATGCCACTTGATTATCACCTAATAATACGTAAAAGCCACTGTTTCAGGCAACAGCCTTGCCCGGTGGCGGTCAAAGGTGTTCGCCGGCGAAACACTTAATTCTTAACTTTGTTGCACCATGAGAAACGTGAATTTATTCAGATTGTCCAATGGCATGCGGGTGGTCCACCAGCAATTGACCACCACCAAGATCGTCCATTGCGGAATCATTCTGGATGTCGGCAGCCGGGACGAGAATACCGAAAACCAGGGGATCGCGCACTTCTGGGAGCATATGGCGTTCAAGGGTACAAAAAGGCGCCGGTCCTACAACATCATCAACAGCCTTGACTCGGTGGGCGGAGAACTTAACGCCTACACGGACAAAGAGAAGGTCGTTTTCTTTGCCTCGGTACGGGATCAATATTTCGAAAAGGCCGTGGACATCCTCAGCGACATCACGTTCTATTCCATCTTTCCCGAAAATCAAATTGAAAAAGAACGCAGCGTGATTCTCGAAGAAATGTCCATGTACTTCGACAGCCCGGACGACTCCCTTCAGGACGAATTTGAAGCGCTCGTCTACAAGAATCATCCCATGGGCATGAACATATTGGGTAAGCCGGAGACGGTGAAAGCTTTCCGAAAACGCGACTTCCTTTCGTTCTTTAAGAAGACGGTCAGCACCAACAAGATCGCCTTCTCCTGTGTTGGCAATATTTCACCTGGCGAAGTTGAACGCCTCGCGCGGAAGTACTTTGAGGGGATCCCATCGCGCAAGGCAGCGATCAGAAGGAAAAAATTCAAACACTATCTGGCCGACGAACATGTTATCCGCAGGACAGTGAAGCAGGCAAAGTGCGCAATTGGCCGCGATGCCTATCCGATACACCACGAAGACCGTGTGCCCCTCTACTTATTGGTCAACCTGCTCGGCGGACCGGGACTGAACTCCCGGCTAAACCTTGCCCTTAGGGAAAAATACGGATTCGTTTATTCCATTGATGCGCACTATATTCCCTACACCGATACAGGGTTGTTTGCCGTATTCTTTGGAACCGAGCCCAGGCAGTTGAACCGATGCATAGCGCTTGTGAAAAAAGAACTAAACCGGCTCGGCGAAAAGCCGCTGACCGCGCGGCAACTTGACGCGGCTAAGGAACAGCTCAAGGGACAACTGGCCATGGCGGACGAGAACAACCTGAGCCTGATGCTCATGATGGGCCGGAGTTTGTTGGATATCGGCAGGGTGCCATCATTGGAGGAGATCTACCAACAGATCGACGAAGCGAACGCATCAAAGTTACGGGATGTAGCTGAGGATATGTTTGACGAAAAAAAGCTAAGCTATCTGATCATGGAACCTGAAGGAAATCGTCTCAACGGAATCAACGGTATGCCCATCAATGGATCTCATAAGAACGGATATTCAACAGTACGCTGAAAGGCATACAACGCCCGAAAGCGATCTCCTGCGGGAGATCAATCGCGATACGCATGCGCACGTCCTCATGCCGAGGATGCTTTCGGGTCATTTGCAGGGGAGGCTCCTGTCGATGATCAGCGCCATGGTCAAACCCAAATGCATTCTTGAGATCGGTACTTATACCGGCTACTCCGCCATCTGTCTTGCCGAAGGGTTGCAGCCGTCAGGCACCCTCATTACCATCGATAAAAACGAGGAACTGGAAACGCAGGTCAGATCGTATTTTGCCCGTGTCCCATCGGGCAATTCCATCAGGTTCCTCACAGGCAATGCACTGGACATTATCCCAACGATCAATGAACGATTTGATCTTGTTTTTATTGATGCCGACAAAGAAAATTACTCCCGGTACTACGATTTAGTGATAGATCGCGTAAATTTGAATGGAATAGTCCTTGCAGACAATGTGCTCTGGAGCGGGAAGGTACTCGATCAAAATCCCGACAAAGATACGCGGGCGATCATCGATTTTAATGCGAAGGTAAGTGCAGACGAAAGGGTTGAGAATGTGTTGTTGCCGGTCCGCGACGGCATCATGATGATGCGCAAGGTGAAATCCTGAGGTGAGCAATTTTTTGAACTATGAAAATATCCGCCGCGCTGCTTTTTTTTGCCGCCATGTTGCAGGCTGCCGCGCAAACCCCGGAAGTTCCTCACAAGATGGAGTTTGCAGACCTTACGTTGGTCATCCGCGATGATGCGCGGGAAGAAATCCAACGCGATGTTGACGCGCTGACGCGATCGCCAAAGCACTACAACATCAAGGCGGAACGCGCGAAAACCTATTTCCCCGTTATTGAAAGGATTTTCAGGGCCGAGAATGTCCCCGACGACTTCAAATACCTCGTTCTCCAGGAAAGTGCGCTCATCGCTGATGCCGTGTCCGTGTCGGACGCCGTTGGTTTTTGGCAGTTTAAGGATTTCACGGCGATTGAGATGGGCCTGCGCGTAGACAAGGAAATTGATGAACGCATGAACATCGTTTCATCCACGCGGGGCGCGGCGCGATATCTCAAGCGGAACAACTCCATGTTCAACAACTGGCTCTTTGCCCTCCAGGCCTACCAGATGGGCGCCGGTGGTGTGATGCGTAGCGTCAAAAATACCCACAGCGGCGCCAAGCGGATGGAGATTACGAAAGACACGTATTGGTATGTGAAGAAGTTTCTTGCCCACAAGATCGCGTTTGAACCCGGCGTGGAAGGCAAACCGGAAATCGAGGTGGCGACGGTTGAGAACCGCTCGGGCAAATCGCTTAAGGCTCTCGCGCGCGACCTCGACGTCGATATTGACGAACTCCTCGCCTACAACAAATGGACCAAGTCAGGAAGAGTGCCCACCGATAGGACGTACGTTGTGGTCGTTCCCACCGTAAACGGCCGCACGGCTACCGGGGTCGGGGTTGTTGCGGAAGCCGAGACGCGTACCCCGGACATCGCGCAGCCCAGGATAAAAAATGTGATCACGAAGATCAATGGCGTACCTGCAATCCCGGCTTTTCAGGAAGAGACTGCACAGGAATTCGCATCGCGGGCTGGCATCACGGTTTTACAATTCCTCCGATGGAATGACATGCGCGAGACGTCCGCGTCCGGGAAACTGCGGGCGGGTGATCTCTACTTCATCGCGCGAAAGCGCGCCCGGGCGATCGAAGATTTTCACAAGCTGATGCCCGGTGAGTCTTTATGGGAAGTGAGCCAGCGCTACGGTGTCAAGCTCAGGAAACTGCGCAAATACAACCGCACGCGCGAGGGCGAAAGCATGGAGTCGGGAACTATGCTTTACCTCGCGTCGAAGCGTCCTCGAATCGCGTCGGACGCAACGCCGGTGGATAATGCCCTGGCGGTAGATGAGACTTCTTCATTCGACTGGGCTGCGGCCGCCGCGGCGAACGAGAACGACAGTATTTTGGTGGAGGTCGTTGCATCCCCCGCCGATACGGTCGCGCCCTTGCCCGTAGAAGCGGAAGCACCGGTCGAATCGGAGGGAATTTTGAAGGAGCCCGTTGTGGAAGCCTCCGCGGAAAGGGATGAGCCTGTGGCGGAAATTGCCGAATCATCCGCGCCGACGAAGGACCATGTGGTGGCGGCGGGCGAAACGCTTTACGCCATTTCCAGGATCTACGGTGTTTCGGTAATGCAACTGGTGGAATGGAATGGCCTTGATGTACAGGCGGGAATCAAGATCGGCCAAGTGCTCAAGGTCGCCGGTGATCAAATGATGGTCCCTGAACCGGTTGTAACGGGACCGCGCGACGCGGTTTCCGTGGACCAGGTCGAGGTTATTCACGAAGTCAGGGCGTCGGACACGTTGTACAGCATCGCGCGGCAGTTTGGCGTTACCATCAAGGAACTCATGGATTGGAACGGCAAGACCGATTTTAGCCTGGTCGTTGGCGAAAAGCTAAAAATCCGCCAGCAGCGCTAGAACTTTGCCGGTTTTGGAGCGATTATTCCGCCGAATGGCCCAAAATCTCACGCGCCGCTACCATATTTTCCAAAAAAGAATATTTTTGTGACTTGCCGTGCCCGACTTTGTGGGTTGTTTTACTGACTGTTAATGCAAACTGAGACTAAAGCCATTGACCTGGTCATGCTCGTGGATGACAACGATACTGATAACTTTATCAGTAAGCGGATTATCGAGATCACCAGGTTCGCCAAACGCGTAGAAGTGAAAGGGTCGGGGAAAGCGGCACTGGATTACCTTCGTGAGAACCAGCAGGATGCCGAGAACCTGCCCAGCCTCATCTTCCTTGACATTAACATGCCCATCGTAGATGGGTTTGTTTTCCTGTATGAGTTCGAAAAATTCAACGAGATTGTTCGAAACAAGTGCAAAGTCATCATCCTTTCGAGCTCCGATAACAAGCGCGACATCGACAAGATTGTAAACAACAATCACGTCATCAAATTCATCACGAAGCCCCTTACAGAAGTAGCACTCGACGAGATCAAGCTCAACAACATCTGAGCGGGTCTCCATTGGTATCTTTTTTTTGGCTCGAAGTAAAACCACAATTATGAAATTAGCCGAGATCCGCGCGGCGTTTTTCGCTGGCTTCGTGGCCCTTCCTTCGTTACTTTTTGCACAGTCGATGCAGCCCGACACGCTGATTTGGAAAAAGAAGTTCAATTTTACCGCCAACCTGAACCAGGCGTCGTTCTCATCGAACTGGAAAGGCGGCGGCATCAATTCGATCGGATTGACTACCCTGCTCAACTACCAGGCTGACTACAAGGACGGCCGGCGGAGCTGGGACAACGATATCGACCTGGCGTTCGGCTTTGTGAATAACTCAGGGCAGGGATATCGCAAAACGCTCGACCGGGTGTACCTCGACACGAAATTCGGTTACGCCTTGAGCGACGATTGGGGCCTGTTTACTGCTTTGAATTTCCTGACCCAGTTCGGCAACGGTTACGATTATCCGGAGGATGGAACCCCAAAGCATATTTCCGACGCCTTCGCCCCGGCCTTCATTACTTCCACCTGGGGATTCGAGTATCACCCCGTCGAGTACTTTACAATTCGCTTGTCGCCGTTCGCGCCGCGGCTTACGCTTGTCAGCAATCCGCAACGCTTTGTCGCCACCGTCGGGCCCGAACCTTATGGCGTCGCGCCCACAAAAACTGCGCGCTTTGAATGGCTTTCGTCCCAGTTGCTCGCGGAATTCAACAAGGACGTCTTCACCAACGTAAACCTGAAATGGCGCTACATGCTCTATGCGAACTATGACACCCTTCAGGCGCGCACACTGGACCACCGCTTTGACCTCGATGTCATGGCAAAGGTCAGCCGGTTCGTGAACGTCAGCATCGGTGCTATCCTGCTCTATGACTACGATCAGGATCAGGATATCCAGATCAGTCAGGTTTTCTCGCTGGGATTCCTGTATACATTTCAGAATTATGTAGAACCGGAGCAGTAATCCCCGGTTAATTCGTGCGCCGTTTCCCTCAATTTGTTAAGTTTGGTTAGTTGCTCACCAAATCAGGAAAACCATGTGGGAAGACGATGACGCCGATGAGGACTATGATCCCGAAGAGGAACGTAGAAAGCTGGAGGCCATGCCGCTCTATAAGAAGGCGCTCGAGATTTTGGACCTGACGCAGCAGATCGTTGACACGTTCCCCGACGACGAAATGGCAAGGGTGCACCGGCAACTCATGATGGAGGATGCGATGATCATCCCCGCCAAAGTCGCCGGCGCCGAAGCCATGGACGACTATGTCCTGAAGATGGAAAACGCGACGGTCATCAAAATCCACGCACGAAGCCTGCTCACCCAAACGTCCTCCGCAAAGTATCTCGACCTTCAGGACGAGCGCTATCTCAAACTCCTGCGCGACGAAGTAGAGGCGTTCCGTGAACTCTTCAAGGTGTGGGTCAAGACCTTCGAGGTGGACACCACAAAGGAAGGCGACGGCTGGGGTTTATTTGTTGACGACGAATGAACGAAACCGGCGGACTTTCTTCGGAACCCGCAAGCGGGCAAATCCACCCTGCCGCAAACCTTAAAATCCTATGCGTCTATGCGCCACGTTGTAGCGCGAACCCGCGTCAGGGCCTGTCCCAGAACGCTGGCGGTTCAATCCCCAGCGCGCGAAGATAGACGTATCCCTGGCCGCGGTGGTGGATCTCATTGTCGATGAAGTACAGAACGGCCCAATACATCGTGCCTTTCCATTGCTGAAAGATCGTATGAACTTCCAGGAAGCGCGAAGCCGGAATTTGCGGCCAGTATTCATTGATTTCGTCGCTGGCCTTGTCCCACAACGCCAGGAGTTCTTCGCGGTTTTTTGGATTCGGGTATTGCGTTTCCATTTCCCGCCAGGTGGGCCATTCCAATGAAACGATCCCACGCACGCCCGGCGCACCCATTTTGATCATTTCCATGGCGAGTTCGGCAAACGGACGCATGCCTCCGACCGAATAGGAGAACAGTTTGTCCTCAGGAAAGGCCTCGATCATCCGGCGCGTGAGCAGCCGATGCCCCTGCCAGTGTTTCAACAGCGCATCCGTGGAAATGAACGTCGATTCAGTCGCAAGGTCCCTGTCTGCTTCATTGGTTTTCATAGTCGTATTGGTTTGTTGTTAACTTGTCATCAAAGGAACGGCGCCAGGATGACAGCCCTATGTCAGCATGATTTGAGGGACTGCTTTTATTTTCGGACGGAGTTTCCACGAAGGGGTAGCGCTTCATTGAATGAGGTTTAGCCTTGACGTGCCTGGTGGCAACCCATCGGCGTGCAGGCACGTACTTTAAAAAATGTCTTTGGAAAGCGTGTAAGGAGCGTTATTTTCTTTACTTTTCTCGCTATGAACATGAAAGCGGCTATCCCGGTTCTGATCATCATCAACGCGGTTATTTTTGGAGCCTGGAAACTGGTGCCGGGAATGGAGGAGGCGATGTTCAGGTACCTCGCCTTATATTTTCCGCAGCATCCCAGTTTCATATTCTGGCAGTTCCTCACCAACATGTTCATGCATGGGAGTTTCTTTCACATTCTCTTCAACATGTACGCGCTGTGGGCTTTCGGCTCGCCCCTGGAGTTCCTGTGGGGGAAGGGGCGGTTTCTCCTGTTTTATTTCCTTTGTGGCCTTGGGGCCGGCGTGGTCTACACAGCGGTGAATTATTTCCAGTTTAATAACATCTACCAGGAAATGATCGCGCAAGGCATTGGCGAGGACAGCATCCGGGTGCTGTTGCAAACCGGGAATATCGCACCTGAACTGCTGTCGGCGTTTTCGCAGGACCGCCTCCAAACGTTCTATAACCTGTTCAACATTCCCGTTGTCGGCGCGTCGGGTGCTATTTATGGTATCCTGGTGGCGTTCGGGATCCTTTTCCCCAACGCCAAACTCATGCTTATTTTCCTTCCGTTTCCTATCGCTGCGAAATACTTCATTCCAATCCTGATTGCCATCGACTTGTTTTCCGGGGTTACCGGGTTTTCCCTTTTCGGAGGCGGCGTTGCGCACTTCGGCCACATCGGCGGTGCCGCCATCGGCTTTCTGCTGATGTGGTACTGGAAGCAAAAAGGTATCCGCAGACACGGACCTTTTGACGGCGCCCCAATGCCATAAAAAAAGGATCACAGCCGAACCTGTGATCCTGAAATCAAATCTTGACGGACCCGGCGTTTATCCACCTTTGGATCTGCGGTTCTGCGAACGCTGTCTGTCAGAATTCCCGGATGCCAGACCTTCCTTGATCTCCACTTCATGTTTCGAGTTTTCCAACTCAGAGCGCCTTACTTTTACGATTTCCTTCGTTTCGCGATCCACGTAGAACAACTCTCCCTGGTATTCATAAACTACCGCATGATTTGGGCCCGTCTTACCCTCGATTACCCTTATCTCCTCCGCGGATGCCTGCCGTGATCGCTGGTTCTCATCGCGGTTCATGTCGTTTTGCCCGCTCTTAATGGCCTCGGGCTCTTCAACGGTCGGTTCG
Organism: uncultured Roseivirgaceae bacterium; assembly: GCA_964551035.1. Taxonomy (GTDB): domain Bacteria; phylum Bacteroidota; class Bacteroidia; order Cytophagales; family Cyclobacteriaceae; genus Chryseosolibacter. Next base: position 23,347 of record CAZKBK010000029.1, read on the forward strand.
TCCTGGGTTGGCGGCTCGTCACTCATGGGCGCATCTTGTTCCAACTCTTCATTGAGCTCCTGAAAAGTGCTGTCGAGGTTCACATCTTCAAGTTCCTCCGGCTCGCGGTATTGATACGTGGTATCTTCCCCCATCTGTTGGTTCTGGTAGTAGTCAATCGCTGCCGTATCCTGCTGCTGTTGCAGGGGTTCGGCGCGATACTGATCGCTTTGTTGTCTTGTGGTGTCCTGTGCAGCGGCGGTTATTATCAAAAGGACTACAGCACTGATCGTCATCATCAACTTTTTCATATCCCCTTATTTATGTTTTACGCTCATATACAACCCGTACAACCAGAAACTTTTGTACCAAGGCTTTGGATCTCGCCAAGCGTACCTTCGGATAACCGGTATGGGTCTGAATTCGGCTTTTTATTGGCAGGCCATGCGCGCCTGCCCGGCGGTGACTTGCCGAAAAGTTCCTCAGTTCAATACACACTTTGACTGAGATTTTCCTTTTAGCGGTTTATTTTTTCAGAAAACTTTGCTGATATTCACCGGGCCGGATTTGTTCTGGCCCAACAGTTGCCTTCGTCCATCGTATGAAGTTTTTCAAACTCCTCGCCTTGCTCATTGCCCTGGGCACAGCTGCTCAGGCACAGCAGCAATCGACAAAGGTCGGCTATGCCAGTGTGGATTATATCATTTCGAAGCTTCCGGAATTCAAATCCATCCAGGATCAATTGAAGGGCACGCAGGCGAAGCTTCAGAAGGAGTATGAAACGAGAACGCAGGCATTCCAGAGGGACTACCAGGACTACATCCAAAAACGACCGACGATGGCTGATACGGCGCGGGCGCGAATCGAAGAACGGCTCCAAAGGGCAAGCGTGGAACTGCAGACCTACGAAGGCGAGGCGCAGCGAACCTATGACAACGCGCAAAAGCTAGCGCTAGCGCCTCTTTACCTCCGCGTCAGCAATTCGATCCGCGATGTGGCGCGGGCCCAGGGGTATGAGATCATATTGAACAGCGGCAGCGACCTTCTGCTATTTGCTGGCGAAAAGGAGGATATCTCCGACCTCGTGGTTGCCCATATGACCACGACGCTTCCCGTGGGCAAGTGACATTAAACCATCCGCATGCTTAAAGCCGGACCGCGGTTCCGTCGGTAGGTTCACTGGTATTTTTTTAGTTAGGCTTATCGGCAAAGGAAATACTAATGGACCAGGACCATCACCTGAGGTCAGCAGATGAGGTCGCGGAGGCCCTGCGCACCAGCCCCTCGGGCCTGGACGACCGCGCGGTAAGGGAACGGCTGGAACAACACGGCCGAAATGAGATCGAGTCGGCAAAATCAAGGACGATCTGGAGAATGATTTGGGATCAGGTGACGGATTTCATGATCCTGATACTCATCGCGGCCGCCGTCGTCTCCGGTTGGGTTGGGGATACGACAGACACAATCGTCATCCTGGCCATCGTCGTGCTCAACGCCACGGTGGGCATCATTCAGGAATGGCGCGCTGAAAGGGCGATCGAGGCCCTTCGCGAAATGGCGGCGAGCAACGCAAGGGTTGTACGCAACGGAGATTCGCAGGAAATTCCAGCGGCCGATCTTGTTCCGGGCGATGTGGTCAACGTTGAGGCCGGAAATGTTGTGCCCGCGGATGTGAGGCTTTTCGAAGTCCATACCTTGAAAGTAGACGAATCATCCCTCACCGGTGAGTCCGTCGATGTCGAGAAGGATCCGGAACCGTTGCCCCCGGGCGACTATGCGCTGGGCGACCGGTCGGATATGGCGTACAAAGGCACTTATGTCACCCATGGCAGAGGTGTAGGTTACGTCGTCGCCACGGGCATGAAGACCGAACTCGGCAAGATTGCCCGGATGATCCAGACCGAGGGAACGAAAACGCCGCTCCAGCGGAAGCTGGGCGTGTTCGGTAAGCAATTGACGGTGATCATCCTCGTGCTGTGTGCCCTCTTCTTCTTCGTGGGATGGCAGCGTGGAGAATCGCTTTCAACGATGCTGCTTACTTCCATATCCCTCGCCGTAGCGGCGATTCCGGAAGCGCTCCCCGCGCTCGTCACCGTGGCCCTGGCTCTCGGTGCAAAACGCCTTGTGAAAACCAATGCACTGATCCGCAAGCTGCCCGCGGTAGAAACGCTTGGCGCGGTGACCTACATCTGCTCGGACAAGACAGGGACACTAACACTCAACCAAATGACGGTTGAGACGGTGTATGAACATCAGCCGATCAGCACATTCAATGAAAAGGATGGCAGCCTACTTTACGCAATCGGGCTGAATAATGATGTTACGCGCGACAAGGAGGGCCATTGGGTCGGTGATTCGACGGAAGTTGCACTCGCAAAGTATGCGCAGGAGCACAACCTGAGCCGCCCCGACCTGGAGAAAAAATATAAACGCGTGGCAGAGCTTCCGTTCGATTCGAGACGAAAGATGATGACGACCATTCACCGCACGCCATCCGGCGTGGTGGCGATCGTGAAGGGTGCCGTCGACGTGCTGTTATCGAAACTCGCCGGTGCAGAAGGAGGGGAGGCGCACAAGATCGAAGAGAAGGTGAACGAGATGGCATCGCAAGGGTACCGGACGTTGGGCTATGCGGTGAGGACGCTGCCTGACCTGCCGAAAGATCTCGATGCCGGGCATGTTGAAACCGAATTGACCTTTGCCGGAATCGCCGGAATGATCGATCCTCCGCGCGAGGAAGCGGAGAAATCCGTGTCGGAATGCCGCGCCGCCGGAATTATCCCGGTGATGATTACGGGCGATCACAAACTGACTGCCAGGGCCATCGCGGAGAAACTTGGTATTATTACTTCGCCCGACGACGAGGCGATCGACGGGCCCGAACTCGAGAAGATGTCCGACTCAGACTTTGAGCAAAGGGTGGAGCACATTCGCGTTTATGCCCGGGTCAATCCCGAACAAAAGCTGCGGATTATCAACTCACTTCAAAAGAAGCATCATTTTGTGGCCATGACCGGCGACGGTGTCAACGACGCGCCGGCATTGAAGAATGCGGACATCGGTATTGCCATGGGGATCAATGGGACGGAAGTTTCAAAGGAAGCCGCTCACATGATCCTCCTCGACGACAACTTCAGCACGATCGTGCTTGCCGTAAAACACGGACGCCGGATATTCGACAACATTCTGAAATTCATCAGGTACATCATGACTGGAAATTCAGGTGAGATATGGGCAATCATGCTTGCGCCGTTCCTGGGTTTGCCGATTCCTCTCCTGGCCATCCACATTCTGTGGGTCAATCTCGTTTCGGATGGCCTTCCCGGACTTGCCCTGGCATCTGAGCGGTCGGAGCCGAATATCATGAGTCGTCCGCCACGCGATCCGAAAGAGAATATTTTTGCCGGCGGCCTGGGCTGGCACATTCTTGTGATCGGTTTGCTCATTGGACTCGCCACAGTGGGCACCCAGGCGTGGGCCATTCATCACGGCGTTGAACACTGGCAGACGATAGTCTTTACCGTATTGTGTTTCAGCCAGCTTTTCCATGTTGTCGCCATCCGATCATCGGAGCGCTCTCTTTTTACAATAGGCATGCTGTCGAACAAGCCGATGCTCGTTGCCCTGGTTGTGACGATCCTCCTTCAATTGATGATTATCTACGTTCCGTTCTTTAACGAAGTGTTTAAGACACAACCCTTGACGGTCACGGAGCTTCTCGCGGTTGTCGCGATTTCTTCCGTGACCTTCTGGGCAGTGGAACTGGAAAAACTATTTCGCCGGCGGGTGTCGCAACGGCGGCAGACAAGCGAGCCTATGCGTTGAGCACCGGCATTAATCCGGCTTCGCGGTTTCGAAGGTCGAGCCCGCCTTCCAGTACCGACTTGAGATTCGTCAAATAGAAAGTCCAGCCCAACTGGCAGTTGACAAACAGGCTTGTCGTGGGATCGGGATCATCGGGAATCCGTTCCTGGCGCAGGGTGACCATCGTGAGGGCCTGCGTGTGTTCCAACCTCACGGAGACTGCGCACCGTCCGGTAAACTCAAACTGAACGAAGTCGTCGCCATTGGCGGCGAGGATGCGATTAGCCTCAAAAACGTCGTCGCCGTAAGCGTGCCACAGCCAATGGTACCGGTCGCCCCTTTCGTACGGCTCGCCGGCAAGCCGGCGCGTTCCATTTCGCGCGGTAAAGACCGCCTTCCGGAGAAACCAACGTTCAATGCCCCCTGAAGTTGCCCAGCATGCGTACACGGAAGGGATCGGCGCATTTACGGCTATCCGGATTTCGAATTCGTTCCAGTTGGACATTGGGAACTTCGTTTCCCTTTAAAGTTAGGGCTTTTGCCATCTTTCGAGATACTCCACAAAAGGGTATTTTTTTGATTTCATACTCACGATTCAGGTTCGCCTGGCAAACGCGCCAACCCAGGCGTTTGGGTTTTGTGGGGCTTGATCCCAAAAATTTGCGTTAACCGGCGCGCCCGTCGAATGAAATGCCTGATCCGGGTTGAAAAAATAGTGTCTGTCGTCCCACGGCTACCCGGCAGGTTGATTTGGAGGTGATCCCTACGTTAACTTCATTTTTTAGATTCGATTTTATGCATCTGGTAAGCAGGCCTTCCGGTTTCAAGGAAACGACGGCGGTGATTGTGAAGGTTACACTGTGGGAAGTCTTCCTGTTGTATAACCGACACGACCTTTACAACAAGTTGTCGACCTACGCCCTTGACAATGGTCCCCTTGACAGGGACGCCGTTGATCGGTCGACGGTAACGTTTCGCTTTAGCCAGTTCGATTGGAACAACACACTGAGGGCGGTACTGGAACAGCACAACATTCCGGTCATGAACGTGGTGCACATGCTCGGCAACTAACGCCACGCCGCTGACGAAAAGACCGGACTATGAAGCGCGTAAGGCCGCTCTTTATTATTCCGCAGGTGATGTTCTTGAGGTGCGTTCCAGGAGCCGTTCGAGATTTTCCAAAACGTGTTCCCAGTTTTTTTGCGATTGTTCTTTTTGTTCCTCCGACGAAAGGTTCGCGTTCTTGACAGTGAGGGTTGTTACGCCGTTGTTTTCCTCGAGTTCATAACTGATACTTTGATAATTCTCAGGTACGTCATCAAGGCCGGACAACGGACTGTAATAGGTAAACTGAAGAATTTTTTCGGGTAGGATCAGTTGGATCGTTCCTTTGTCGGTATATGGTTTATCCTGCCAGGTGCCTTCAAAGCGAATTTCGCTTCCCTGTTTCCATTCGGAAATGGCGTTGGCGCCGAAGAAGTATTCGCGAATGAGTTCAGGATTGGTCAGGGCGTCCCAGACCCGTGCAGCGGGCGCGTTGATCTCTTTGGTGACCTTTGCAATGTGATTTACGGACATATCCTTTTTGTTTTTTTGGTTAACTCTTTTCGTAAATAATGGATCGATCGGGCATGAACAACGCGGGCTCACGTTTCATCAGCGCCTTAATGCCCCGAAGGGGAATGATCACCCAATCAGGCCGGTTGTTCAATTCGTAGCCGAGTTCGTAGATCGCCTTTTCAAGCAAGAATGTCTTGAGTAGTGTTTCGAGATCTTCCTGATTATTCGGCACGAAGTCGTGTTCGCTTACCGTTTCCAGGTAGGCTTTGAGATAAAACTGGCTTATATAATGGTACCAGATTTCGGAGAATGGAATTAGTTTGGTAAAATCTTCCTTCCTGATCTGGTTGTCGAGGAAAAGACTTCCGTAAGCGGCGTAATGGAACGATCGGATCATTCCGGCCACGTCACGCATCGGAGAACGCTTGAGCCTTCGCTCGCTGTACGATCGCGCGGGCTCACCTTCGAAATCCGTAATCACGAAATCTTTGCCGCTGAAAAGCACTTGTCCCAGGTGATAATCTCCATGAATGCGAATCTTTGTAACGTCGATTTTGCGCTTATAGATTCCACGCAGCACTTCCAGGATCTCGTCCTTCATGGCAAGGACTTGCTCCGCCTCGCGGCGAACTTCCGGTACCAGTTTGTAAAGATTCTTATGTTGGCTGAGGAATGTACTTCGCACGAGTGACTGAAGGCCGGCGTATAGCGAGCGTTGGTAGTGGAGCGAGTACGGTTCGGGTTTGAATTCCTGGATGTCTTTGGCCGAAGCGAGGGCGATATGCATTTCGCCGGTCCGCGTGCCCAGTAAGCGGGCGTAATCGGCTACGGAGGCTTCAATCCACTCACGAACAATGCCGGGAATCTCATCGTATTCGAGTGGATCGGTAAGACTTCCCTGAAGGGGCGGAACATCAATGTTGCCAAGATTGAGCGTAAGGATCCGGTCGTTGTAGTCGTCGAGCCTGTCGAGCATGTACGTCCAGGCATCTCCGGTGTTCTCGACCAACTCCTGCATCATGCCGAGCACCATGGAGCCTTTTTGGTCGCGCAGCTCGATGGCGCCAACGAAGGAAGGCGTATGCTCGAATCCGGCGTGCTCGGTAAGAAAGCGCGTGATCTCCAGGTCGGGATTGATACCGCGATCCAGCTTTCGGAACATTTTAACAAACAAGCTGTTTCCGTAGACGATCGACGTGTTGCTTTGCTCCCCCGACAATATCCTGGGCTTCAACTTTTCATTCTCATCCTCCAGTTCCTGGCGCAGGCGGCCGTTGCCGGTAAAGATCACTTGCATTCCATGACCGGTAAGACGGTCTTCGTTTGCCATTGCCTGTACGATAAATTGCTGAAGGGCGTGCCCGTAAAGGGCATCATAAATGATTCCTTCCTCTCCGTCGACCACCGCGTCCGCTACCACCGACTTGGGGCAGTTCTCTTTCAGCTTAAAGGCCGAATTTCCCTTTGCGAAAGCTAGGGGAATCTGATAGACTTCGGGCAGTCCACTCTGGTAGATCACCTCAACGAGCATGAAAACGACGCGCGAACCCTCCACGGGGATGGTGAGGTGATTGGCGATGACCATCTTCTCGATAATCTTCCCTTTTCCCCCAAACCACCGCAGCTCGCTGAAGTAATCTTTCAGCACGGCTCTTTCCAGCTTGTCCAGCATGCGGGCATGTGTGATCTCCTCCCACGATTCAAGTACCAGCCTGACCAGGCCTTTTTCGGTGGTGATCATCGATTGTTCCTTTTCAAGAACAAACCATTCGCAGTCGTGTCCCGGCAGGGTCAGGAAGTAGTTGGTGTCTTCCCGAATATTTGGAAACTTGTTACTGCTGAATACTTCGATGGGCGTGTATCCCGAAAATCCGGAAATGTCGAGTTCTGCCGGTTGGGTGTATCGCGAGAGGTTGACGACAACCAGCATCGTCTGATCTTCGTAGCTGCGGGTGAAAGCCAGTATCTTGGAGTTTTCACAGCCCAGAAAGTTGAGGTCGCCGCGGCTGAAGGCCTTGTATTGCTGACGTTTGTTGATAAGGCGTTTCATCCACCAGAGCAGCGACGACGTATTCCAGCTTTGCAGTTCGACATTTACCGATTCGTAGTGATATTCCGGGTCCAGAATAACAGGGAGATAGAGCTTATGCGGATTCCCCTCGGAGAACCCCGCGTTTCGGTCGGAACTCCATTGCATGGGCGTGCGCACGCCGTCGCGGTCGCCAAGGTAAAAATTGTCGCCCATTCCGATTTCATCGCCGTAGTAAATGACCGGCGTTCCGGGAAGCGAGAACAACAGGTAATTGAGCAGCTCTATTTTTTTTCGATTTTTATCCATGAGCGGGGCCAACCGATGCCGGATGCCGAGGTTGATCCGGGCTTTGGGATCTTTTACATAGACCTTGTACATGTAGTCCCGTTCTTCGTCCGTAACCATTTCCAGCGTGAGTTCGTCGTGGTTTCGGAGAAAGATCGCCCACTGACACGTATCGGGAATGTCGGGTGTCTGGTCGAAGATGTCGGTGAGCGGATACCGGTCTTCCATTTGCAATGCCATGAACATGCGGGGCATCACCGGAAAGTGATAGTTCATGTGGCATTCATCGCCATTGCCAAAGTAAGACGCGGAGTCCTCAGGCCACATGTTGGCTTCGGCGAGAAGGAGTGTGCCGGGATAGTGTTCATCAACGTGTGCCCTGAGTTTTTTAAGAAACGCGTGCGTCTCGGGGAGGTTTTCACCATTGGTACCCTCCCGCTCGAAAAGGTAGGGTACCGCATCCAGACGGAAACCGTCCACGCCCATGGAACACCAGTAGTCGATCATCCTGAAGACCTCCTGCTGAACCATAGGGTTGTCATAGTTCAGGTCGGGCTGATGGTGGAAGAAGCGATGCCAGTAGTACTGTCCGGCAACCGGATCCCAGGTCCAGTTCGAAGTCTCAAAATCCTGGAAGATAATGCGCACGTCTTTGTACTGGTTCGGATCATCGGTCCAGACGTAATATTTTCGTTCATCCGAATCCCGGGGGGCCTTTCGCGCCCGCTGAAACCAGGGATGCTGATCCGACGTGTGGTTGATGACCAGCTCAGTGATAACCTTGAGGTTGCGATTGTGCGCTTCCGACAACAGTTGCTGGAATTCTTCAATCGTTCCATAGGTGGGGTTGATGTTGTAATAATCGGCAATGTCATATCCGTCATCGCGAAGGGGTGAAGGATAAAACGGCAGCAGCCAGATGGCAGTCACGCCCAGGTCCTGGAGGTAGTCGAGTTTTTCGAGCAGGCCGCGAATGTCACCAATCCCATCGCCATTCCCATCGCGAAAGGCCTTGATATGAAGTTCATAAATGATGGCATCCTTATACCAATGGAGTTTGTCGTCAAGGGGTGCGGTTCCGGGCATAGTCAACAGGGAGATTTGTCTGGTGCCCTGTTGTGGTAAAATAGTGTACCCAAAACGCCTGGAAGCCTCCGTGGGGAGAGTCCGGATTCGGACGCTAGCGTTTGAAATTGAACGCAGAAAACCGGATCCTTGGGGGAAGCGTCCGCCTGAAGCGGCAAAAACGGGAAATTAGCCTTATGGCACCTTTATTGAAATAGCGGCCATAAAAATCAGAAAAAAATGCTCCGTAACTATGTGGTCACGGCATTCCGCACCATGCTGAACAATAAGGTGCATGCGTTCATCAATATCTCAGGGCTGGCGATTGGGATTACGGGAATCATATTTATCGCGCTCTGGATCCGATACGAGTGGAGCTTTGACCGCTTCCACGACAAGTCCGACAGGACTTACCGGGTGATGATGAACTATTCACCCACCGATGGAGAGGTTCAAACGCTCAGTCAGGCTCCGGTCACCATCGGCCGCAACATACTGGATCAGCTCACCGGTGTGGACGCGATGACCCGGGTGATCTCGATCGACCGCTGGCCGGGGACGTTGTGTTTCAAGCGCGACATAAAAACCGATGCCTGCTACTATCGTGATGGCGTTTTTTCAGATGCCAATTTCTTTTCGACGTTCAGTTATCCGATCGTCGCGGGCGCGCAGGAACCTTTCTCAGACCGGAACAACATTGCTATTTCCCAGCGGATGGCCGAGGCGTTGTTTTCCAGCCTGGACCCGATCGGCAAGGCGATTATGATCGACAACCGCTTCGAGATGAAGGTGACCGCGGTCTTCGAGAACGTACCTTCCAACTCCAGCCATCAATTTGACTTTGTCCTTTCCTTTCCCATGTTCCATACGCTAAGGGGCATTGAGGAAGACAGCGACTACTGGAGGGAGTATCCGGCCGAGACGTTCATTGTCGCGGGTGAAGAACTCGACTCCGCTGCTTTTAACCTCGCGGTCAATCAACCCAACGTAAGGACGGCTGACTTCGAAAACGCGGGCGCCTCCTTTTTTGTCCAACCGCTGGCGCACAAAAGACTCTACGATCATTTTGTCAACGGCAAAGTTGAAGGGGGACGGATAACCTACGTGAAGATATTTGGAATTGTAGGCATGGTGGTCATACTGATCGCGTGTATCAACTATGTGAATCTCGCGACCTCTCGTGCCATGACCAGGGGACGGGAGATTGGCGTGCGAAAAGTAAACGGCGCAAACCGTGGAGCCCTCATGCTTCAGTTCCTCGGCGAATCATTCGTCTCCGCCGCCACGGCGATGCTCATCGCCGTGGGCATGGTGCAGATGCTGCTTCCTTTATTTAATGCGCTGATCGGCGTGCCGCTTACTTTTCATCTCCTCACATTCCCTATGCCCGTGATCCTCTTGCTTATCTTGGTCGTCGTCACGCTGGCGTCGGGAATCTATCCCGCCTTTGTCATGGCCGGCTTTAATCCGGTTCGCGCCATGAAGAACAAGGTCGGCAGCGGAGGTGGCCTCAACATTCTTAGAAAGTCGTTGACCGTAACACAACTAACGGCGTCCTGTATTCTCATTATTTTCACCGCGGTCTTGTTCATGCAGCTTTCGATGATCCGCAAAAAGCATTTGGGCTACGACCGGGAGAATATATTACGAATAGAGCCGACGTACCATCTGCTGACGAAATGGGAAGAGTTCCGAACCGCCTTGCTGGGTAGTGCTGAAATTACCAACGCGTCGGTATCGATGGGTGATCTCCTGGATGTTCCGCTGACCACCGATAAGGTCAGTTGGCCGGGCAAGGATGAAACGGAAATCACACCCTTTAAAGTTCTGGCTTGTCATTACGATTTTATCGAAACGTTTGGAATAGAAGTTTTGGAGGGACGCGCTTTTTCACGGGAACACACGGGCGAGATCACAAAGGTGATCCTCACCGAAGCTGCCGTGAAGCGAATGGGGCTGGAGCGTCCAATTGGCGCGCGGATACGATTGTACAACAGTGAAGCCGAGGTCGTAGGCGTTGCTCGGGACGTGAACAGCCAAAGTCTCCATCATGATATCGAGCCAACGGTGTTTGCCTTGACCAAGGCGCCGGAACGCCTCACGGCCATCTACGTGAAATATGAAGGTGAAACGCCAAGGGCCTTTGAAACCATTCGCAAGGTTTACGATCAATTTGAGCCTGACTTTTCGATGGTTTACTGGTTCTTTGATGAATCGTTCGACAAGCAATACAAGACCGAGGCGATTACGAGCCGGCTCGCGGTGGTATTCACCTTCCTGGCGATTGGAATTTCGATCCTTGGGGTGATTGGACTGTCTACCTACAACATCTTACGCCGGATGAGGGAAATCGGCATCCGGAAAGTATTCGGCGCGTCTGTTGCCCAGGTCGTTGGGCTCCTCTCCGGGGATTTTATCAGGTTGGTGGCATTGAGTTCCTTACTCGCCTGGCCCCTCGGCGCATGGTTCAGTGAGCAGTGGCTTCACGACTTCGCCTTCCGCATTTCAGTGCCATGGTACACGTACGCGGCCGCCACCGGCGCCATTCTGCTTTTGACCTTTGTTGCCATCGGCATTCAAAGCGTCAGGGCTGCAATGACAAGCCCGTCCCGCACGCTGAAAGACGAGTAGACACTGATCAATTCACATTTTTGGCTATGGAAAAGCCGCGTTCAACGAAAAAATTTCGTGGAAGGTGGACATTTGGACATTTTTCGGGCGTTTAAAATCAAACGCTATGAAAAAATTCATATTCATGTTGTTTTTGACGGCCGCGCTGCTCCTTCAGGGCTGCATTGTCCGTTCGTTGCACCCGTTCTTCAGTGAAGAGACGGTGGTGTTTAAGCCCGAGCTTCTCAATACCTGGATTGATGCGGATGGAGATTTATGGGAAATTGAACGCCAGAATAGGGGAAACCAAGATGGATACAAGATGCGCTACACGACCGACGGACACACAAGTGAGTTTTTGGTGCATCTGTTTGAACTTGGAGACGAGTATTATGTCGACTTCTTTCCGATTGGGTATGAAGGTGATGGCGATTTCGAATTCGTCAACGCACACATAGTCATGACGCACTCGATAGCCCGCGTCGAAATGCTCACCGAAAATGAGATTCGTATAAAATGGTTTAACGCCAGCTGGTTGGGCGACCTTTTTAAACAAAACAGAATTCGTATCGAACACGAGATTGTCGATCCTGAAGAAGGCTTGGAAGCGGTGCTCCTCACCGCACCCACAGCGGAACTGCAAAAATTCATTATAAAATATGGGGATGAGGATGCCACGTACGATGATGAACACACGCGGCGACTGGTCCTGAAACGCCCCGCATAATGAACAATTCCATAGTGATGCGCGGATACAGGCCCCGGGGAATTTGGACCCGCGGTTTTGTTGAGTTGGCATATTGCACTGCTGCCTACTTCATCCTCCTTAATATTTTTGTTGGTGCAGACGAGGCTGAAATGATCGACCATATCTATACGTCGATCTTTCTGGGCAACCTGATCATCGCGGGTACGGTTAATTCATGGGTTATCCGGAAACGACTGCTCTTCCCCGGAAAATTCTGGATGTTCCTGGGCTTGTCCTTGTTAAACATCGCATTCTGGACATTCTTCAATCAAGTGCTTTTTGGCAGCCTGATCGATTATGTTCTTCCGGGCTATTACTTTATTTCCTACTATGAGTACACCGACCTATTCAAGTTTTTCGTCGCCTACGTAACAACGCTGACGCTCCTGGACCTCTCGTGGGAGTGGTTTCAACTGCAGGAAACCCGGCATCGGATGCTTGCGATAGAAAAAGACCGGATAAATGCTGAGTTGAAAGCGCTGACAAACCAGGTGAACCCCCATTTTTTGTTCAACAGCCTGACGGTATTGTATTCGTTGTCGCTAAGGAATTCGACCGAGACCTCCGGGGCGATTTTGAAGTTGTCCGACATTCTTCGCTATGTGATCTATGAGTCGTCCAGGGGGGAAGTCCCGTTGCGGTCTGAGATCGACCTGATACGGAGCTACATCGACCTTCAGCGGTACCGGGTGCCTGCCGACACGCGGATTGATTTTGCCGTTGACGTCGATAATGAAAGCATGCCGATCCAACCGATGCTGTTAATGCCGCTGGTGGAGAATTCATTTAAGCATGGCGTCAAAGGTGATATTTCGGATACGTTTGTCGACATCCGGCTCGAATCCGGCGACGGAGCAATTTTCTTCAACATCAGGAACAACAAGCCGGCGATAAACGGGGCAGGTACCGAGGGGGTGGGTCTTAAGAATATCGAAGAGCGTCTAAAGCTCACCTATCCCAATCGGTACACCTTGCGCATTGATGATCGTCCCGATGAATTTGAAGTTTCACTACATTTGAAATGAAATGACGAAACTGACGTGCATGATCGTGGAAGATGAACCGGCCTCTCAGGCTATACTCAAGACCTATATTGAGGATTGTGGTCAACTTCAACTGCTTGCAACGTGCAACAATGGCATTGAAGCGCTGGCCGCCTTGAGCAAACACAGCGCGGATGTCTTATTCCTGGACATCAACATGCCGGGCCTCTCCGGGTTGGACTTCTACCGGTCTTTGGTCAATCCCCCTGACGTTGTGTTTACGACCGCCTATCCCGAGTTTGCCGTGGATGGGTTTGAAGTCCATGCCATAGACTACCTGTTAAAACCGTTTTCATTCGAAAGATTTATGAAGGCCGTGGGCAGACTCCGGGCGACGCGCATGCCCCTGGATGCGGCTTTCATCCTCCTCCAGGCCGATAAAAAAACACACCGGGTTGCCCTGGATGACATCGCATTCGCCGAGGCGATGGGTGATTATGTAAAAGTTTGTCTGACGGGAAGGAAGCTCATCGTCCACATGACGTTGCAGAGGCTCGTGGAGCAGTTGCCCGTGCACAAGTTTATGCGGATCCATAAGTCGTTTTTGATTTCTCTTGACCGGATAGACTTTGTCGAAGGGAATTTTGTTTCTATCGACCAACATCAGATTCCGATTGGCCAGACCTTTCGAAATGAGTTTTTCGACAGGCTTCATGGTGGCAACCCCGCCTGAGCGCGCACGTTCATTTTTTATCGCAGGCGAGCGTAAAGATCAACACCACTTGTTCATCCGCCTCGACCCTTTCGATCTGCCGTATGCGACACCAAAGCCTGTTCCCATTCTGAGTTTCTACCTGGATCCGGTCTCCGGCGCCGTAACGGAAGAGCCTATCGTCGTCGGGCGACAGGATCATTTTCGAGATTACTTCATAACCGTCGTTGAGCAAATCGATTTCCCCTTCGCTCAAACCTGGAATAATAAAGGTTACCGGTATGCGGTGCATAAGCGCGTTTGACGATGTGAATTACGCGTTCATCAAAAAAGTAACACCGTCAACGATGCATTGGTCTTCCAATGGCCGGAACAGCCGACCGGGCGTTTGATCGGACCGTTAAGTGCAGGAAAGCTTGCTGACTAGCTACTGCTCTTTCTTGAATTCGAGCGAGGTGGAATTTACGCAGTACCGGAGTCCGGTCTGCGTGGGCCCGTCGTCGAAGAGGTGCCCAAGGTGTGAGCCACAGCGCGCGCAGGTGATCTCCGTGCGGACCATACCGTGGCTGGTGTCGACCGACGTCTTGATTCGCCCGCCCTCGACCTCCCGGTCGAAGCTTGGCCACCCGCAATGGGATTCAAACTTCATGTCGGACGTGAAAAGTTCATTGCCGCAGGCGGCGCAGTAGTACGTGCCTTCTTCCTTGTTGAAGGTGAGTTTGCCGGTGAATGGCATGTCTGTTCCCTTTTCCCGTAGAATGTGGTATTGTTCGGGCGTGAGGATTTTTTTCCATTCTTCCTCCGTACGTTGAATTTTCTTCACTGTGTCCATAGGCGGGTTCTTAACCATTGAAAAATTGGTTGCGTCGATACTTGCGCGTTTGCCGGTGCAACCGACAACTAATGCAGATAAGAGGATGATGGTCTTAAGCATAGCAGTTGTTTAGTTTCTAACAACGTCTGTTTCGGGAAAATTCCCGAGTACGGAAACCAATTTAGTCATAAACCGGGTATCCCTGACGCATTCACCGTTTCTGTGACATCCATCCCCATTTCATCGGGCGTTGGCCGCTAATGCTGGTAAACATCCCGAAGCACGCCGGGGTCACCGTCGATAGGTCCGTATTTCAGGCCCAGGATCCTCGCAATGAGCGGATACACGTGAATGTTCGCGAAGCGGGGGAGGGTCTTGCCTTTTTTAATGTTCGGGCCCATAGCATAGAAAATTCCGTCCATGTCGGCCACCTTAGCGGGATCGTACCCATGTGCGCCAAAAATCTTTCCTTCCTCCGTCGCGGAATGTGTGTCTTTGCGGTCGCCCGTGACAAAATATTTTCCAGGCCTGGCCACAAGCAGGAGATCGCCGGCGCGGCGATGGTCGTAGTGCCAACGATCGGGAAACGTTTCTCTTGTGTACACCGCAAAGTCATCGGCACGGGCGCTCAGCACACGGTACAGTGAGTCGCGTTGGGAGGGAGTGCGCGTGTAGACATGGACCTGCGTGCCGCCATTTACCGAGATGACATCGTCGCCGGGTGGTACCAGCTCCTCGACCTGGATAAAGGTTTCAGGGCGCTCGATGAGCGCGCTCATGCCATGATCTGAAACCAGAATGACATTGACGGGTAGTTTGGTTTCCTTAATGCCCCTGACCAGCACGCCAAGAAGGGAGTCCATTTGCATCACCTTCTCTTCGGTCTCCGGAGCAAATGGTCCAAACCAGTGGCTTTCCGAGTCGGGTGACGAGAAGTACAGCGACACAAAACGCGGGCGTTCCGGTTCAGGAAGGCGGAGCCATCCGATCACCGTTGAAATGCGATCGCCAAACGGCACGGTTTGGTCGTAAGGAAAGTACTTTTGCGGGCGGAATTTCTCATTTTTGACTTCGGAGCCCACCCAAAAATATGACGCTGCTTGCAACCCTTGCTGTCTGGCCAACTGCCAAAGGGGCGTCCCTCCATAATAGCGCTCATCCGTAACGGCCTCACGGTCGCGCATGGTGTAAAGGCTTTCGGTTTCCGGGTCGTAGAAATGATTGTCCACGAGTCCATGATGGCCGGGGTAAAGGCCGGTGACAATTGAATAATGATTCGGAAACGTCTTTGAGGGAAAGCATGGAATCAGGCCTTCCGCCGCCGCACCCTGCTCCCTGAACGCGCGAAAATTGGGCAGGTCAAAGCGCTCGACGTAGTCGGACCGGAATCCGTCGAACGACACAAGGACGACATAGGCATCTTTCTCCTGGGCTACGGCAAAATGGAATAAGAAAAAAAACAGGGCGCAGGTACTCCAACATTTCATCAGGGGCGAATTAATGAAAAATGTTCTGAGTAACAACGATTTTCAATTTTTCATCCGCGCCTTGCGTATCTTTCAACGAAATCAATCCTACCATGAATTTTCATCGATTCGTGCTGGCCTGCACGATCAAACTCTTCGGCAATGGGGCGCCAGGTCAGTGATCAATCCGCGTGGCGGTCATCCGTCCAGATGAGTTGTGCGCCCGCCAGGTCGAACCCATCAGGGCACAGTCCGTCGCCGGTGCCGGTGATGCCTCCATCGGGATGGCAAACCAGTGTGCATTCGGCGTCATAGAGTTCGCTCATGATGTCGCAACACCGGCTGGTAATGTAATAATGAGGTTTGTCATTTACGTCAACGCGCCACACTTGCGCAGGAGGATTCCGTATCGGTTCTTTGCGGATCTCATCAATCTTTTCCCGAATGCACTCGGGGGTACCGGCGGGCAACTCGTTTCTTTCGCAGCTTCCTGTGAGGCTAAAAACGATAAGCAACATGTGAAGAAAAACTACCCTGTGTCGTCTTGTCATTGTTCGGTGTTTACTTTTACCATGAAATGTTCTCCCTTTCAGCCGTCAACAAGCAATAGACACGACAATCGACCGGCGGGTTGTGACTTCGCCCTGCGATTTTTTTGATGCCATATCACAACCCTCGAACCCGACGGCGGGTCTAACGGGGTATGGGTGCCGGACCTGTCGGTTTTGCCTCGTATTCCAGACTTGCGATCGGGTTCCGTTGAAAGCCTGGTTGTGTTCAACAGCTGAGATCATGAATTTACCTATGAAATTGTTGGGCATTTTTCTTATGATCGGTAGCATCTCCTGCGTTTCGGACGACATGCCCGTTGCTTGTGAAGTATCCGCAGCCGAAGACCTTCCCTGGCTGGCGGAGAAGATCCGCCAGATCGACGACGCGGCTTCTGACTTTGACAGGCAGTATGCATACGTCAACCTGGGGTGGTATAAGTCGCAACGGGTCGTCATTTTTAGAAACTGCTGTCCTTTCTGCAATTACATACCGCAGGCGTATACTTGCGATGGAGCCCTTTTGTCGGATATTGAATGGACCGGCGACAATGCCCCTACCGGCGAGGAGCTGTGGTGGGCTCATGAGGACTCGACCTGTCAGCACTGAGATGAATATTTCGTTACCTTTGGGGTTGACGAAAATATCATGCACCACCTCCTGTCCCTTATATTTATTACGGGTCTGATTTCCGGCGTTACGGCACAGGAGCAAAAGCGCCCACGAGACCTTGGTATCAAGGTCGGCGTCCTGCCGACGGGCGAGGACAATGCGATCACGGATGTCAAGGGTGTAAAAGTTGGTCATACGACCCTCATTTCGGAGAATGTCCGGACGGGCGTTACGGCAATATTGCCCCACGATGGAAACGTCTTCCAGGAGAAAGTACCCGCGGGAATTTTTGTGGGAAACGGTTTTGGAAAACTTTCCGGAACCACCCAGGTCGAGGAGCTCGGTAATCTGGAGACGCCCATTATCCTGACCAATACGCTTAGCGTACCCGTTGCGATGGATGCCGTGACCGATTACATACTCGGGCTTCCCGGCAACGAGCAAGTCCGGTCGGCCAACGCGGTGGTGGGAGAAACGAATGACGGATACCTGAACGACATCCGTGGTAAACACGTGACGAAAGCGCACGTCATCGACGCCATCAAAGGCGCATCGTCGGATCGCCCGGCGGAAGGAAATGTCGGCGCCGGCACGGGTACGGTTTGCTTCGGTTTTAAAGGTGGGATCGGAACGTCCTCCCGCGTGTTGCCGGAATCCTTGGGCGGCTACACCGTCGGCGTCCTTGTTCAAACGAACTTTGGGGGCGTGTTGTACATCGATGGCGTTCCCGTAGGAGAAGAATTGAAGCGGTACTACCTCCGGGAGCAACTGGAGACCAGCGACGGCTCGTGCATGATTATCGTCGCGACGGATGCGCCGCTCGATGCGCGTAACCTCAGGCGAATGGCCGCCCGCGCCATCATGGGGCTTGCAAGAACGGGAGGCATCGCATCAAACGGCAGCGGCGATTATGTTATTGCCTTCTCGACTGCGGCATCCCTGCGTGTTGCTTATTCACCGGCGGAAGCAACGCGAACGACAACAGTCTTGAACAATGATTCGGTATCGCCGCTCTTTCTGGCGGTCATCGAAGCTACGGAAGAGGCCATCATCAACTCCTTGTTTGCCGCGGAAACGATGACCGGACGAAGCCAGCATACTGTTTCGGAACTGCCGGTTGACGAAGTGCTGGAGATCATGCGAAAGCATAAATCCATAAAAAGGTAATAATCGCCGAATGTGGTTGCTGACGCACGCGACTGTTATTCCATCGGAACTAACTGGATTGGTAAGTACGCCGTCGCCATTTTGACCAAAATTTCTGACTATGAAACGATTGCTGCCGCTGCTTCTTTTTGCCTGTATGGCAATACCGACCGTCGGACAACAGGAGGTTTGGAATATTCGCCAACTTGAATTCATGTCGGGACACTGGGTCACCACCGGAGAATGGGGGGAAATGGAAGAAAACTGGAGTGCGCCCATGGGAAATTCCATGATGTGTTCCTACCGATGTGTCCGTGACGGTAAAGTGCTCTTCTATGAGTTTATCGTCATTGAACAGGAAGCGGAAGGGCCAGTGATGAAATTGCGGCACTTCAGCCCCGGTAACATCGCGTGGGAGGACAAGGAGAATCCTTACGAATATCCCCTGATGTATCTGGAAGAAAACTTTGCGCGCTTCGAACGCCCCGACAAGAAGACCGCGTTAACTTTTCACCGTGTTTCCGGGGACAGTCTGAAGGTGATTCTTGACCGGCAGGAAAAAGATGGGAAGTGGGTTCAGGATGTCTTTAACTATGTATCTGCCGGCCAATTATAGTCAAGCCGCCTTATCTGTTTTTAGAATCGCACATGTTGGATCTCGATAAATTCAAACTACACGCCAAACAAAAGGAACGGGAGAACGCGAAGTTCCTGAAACAACTTCGAAAGAAGGATGCAAGGCGGGTCGACGACGCATTCCATGAGGCACATGATGAAGTATTTGGGGAAATGAATTGCCTCACGTGCGCCAACTGCTGCAAGACCACCAGCCCGATTTTTTATCAGAACGATATCGAACGCATCGCGCGCTTCCTCCGCATCAAACCCGGAGACTTCATCAATCGGTACCTTCGCATTGACGAAGACGGCGACCATGTCCTGAAGTCTTCGCCTTGTCCGTTTCTCGGTGATGATAATTATTGCGGCATCTATGACTACCGACCGAAGGCCTGCCGCGAGTATCCGCACACCGACCGAAAGAGGATGGTGCAGATCACAGATCTCACACTCAGGAACACGGTGGTTTGCCCTGCCGTGTTCGAGATCGTGGAGCGGCTAAAAAAAGCGCGCTGAGCTATCGCGTGGCGGTTGGGCCTTGGATAGCAGCAATTTTTTTGGTTACTTCCCTTTCTCAAAAAATCCTGATCTATGAAAAATCTGCATTTACCTCTTTTCTCGGCCCTCGTTTTTATCGCTGCTGCGTGCAGCTCAAAAGTCGACCAGAGCACAGCGGACACGTCGGATCCTGTTGAAGAACCTGCGGTGGTGAAACAGGAAAAGCCTGCCGTTTGCATCTGGAAGGCGGTTGGCGTGCGGGAAACCCCGGAAGATAAGGGTAAGTATTTAACGACCATTTATCTGGGTGAAAAGGTTACGGCGTTGGGCGACACGGCATCCGAGCTCGTGGGTAACCGGCGTTATCAATACCTGAAACTAAGACTTATCGACGATACGGAAGGCTGGGTGCGCTCCGACTTCGTGGCTGTTGACGCGACTCCGGGTGCGATGCTGAAGGAAGCTACCATCTACAAGCGTCCGGATATGATGACTTCCACGGAGAAGAGTTTTAATCAAATGGACTTCGTGGCCATCAGCAATTCTTCAGGTGACGGATGGGCCGAGGTGATTGGCAAGCGCCTGGGTGACGCGTGGTTCTCATCGGGATGGGTCAAGTCGGAGAACCTGACCACACAGCCGACGGACGTGGCATTCAGCGTGTTCTATACCAAGGCGATGGAGATTGAAGATGAGGCTGAGCGCCATGCGGAAATAGCCGAGCTGCTTCAGAACACCGATCTTTCCTCTTCGACGTTCTACACGATTGTCGCCGAGATGCAGCGTGGTGGAGGGGAAGTCGAGGGAGAAGAAGCGTATGTAGAAGAATAACACGCCTTTCAAAAAAACATAAAAAAAAGCGCCCGTTCAATTCGGTGCGCTTTTTTTAATCTCGTTCGGAAGGGCTTCAGGCTACCTGCGCTTCCAGCTTCTGGGCAAGCACGGACTTGGGTACCGCGCCTATCTGCTTATCCACGATCTGCCCTCCCTTAAAAACCAGGAGGGTCGGAATGCTGCGAATGCCGTAACGGCCCGTGACACCGGGATTCTCATCAACGTTGAGTTTCGCCACGACAACTTTTCCGTCGTAGTCTGTCGCCAGTTCCTCAACCACAGGTCCAATCATCTTGCAGGGGCCACACCATTCGGCCCAAAAATCTACCAATACCGGTTTGCCGGAATTGATTGTCTCGTCAAAGTTGGCATCATTAAGTACAATTGCTTTACCCATTAGCTTTGGATTTTAAGGTTTCATTATTCGAACATAAAGGTAGCCGCAATAGTTCAAATTTGAAATAATATTCCGGGCTGCCCGGTGAAAGCGTGGGTAGCCCCTTTGCCTCAGAGCACGATCTCTACGTCGCCGACCTTCTTCATTTTTTTTACCATGTCATTTACCGGATTGATCCTGAATTTTCGCGAAAGCAGCTCCAGGGAGAGGTTTTCACCTTCATCTTTCAGCTTCAGGTAGAGGGGTGTGCTCCCCGAAAACTCCTGGCATACGCCCTCGATCCTCCCGATGAGGTCTTGTGTGATCTCCGATGCGGTAAGATTGAGTTGCACACCTTTGCTGCGCTTGACGCCGATCTCGTTGAGCAGGTCGATGTTCCGGATCTTGAATTCGATATTTTGTTGGCCCCACGTGTTGCGGACCACCATGCCTTCGATGAAAACGAACCACCCCAGATTCATGAAATTGCGGAATTTGAGGTAGTCCTCGCCAAAAAGCGTGAACGTTGTGTTGCCGCCATAGTCTTCGATGGAGAACTTCCCGAACGGCTTGCCCGTTTTCGTGGTCCGGTGTTCGACCATCGTGACGATGCCTCCAAGTTTGAGTTCCCGCCCGAGCAGGGGTTCAATCTCGTTGAGCTGGCTGCAGGAGGCTGTGCAGAATGTTTCCATTTCAAAACGGAAATGGTCAAGGGGATGCCCGGAGATGTAGATTCCGACGACTTCTTTTTCAAGGTTGAGTTTCTCGATCTCACTAAAGGGTTCGACGTTCTCAATCCTCGGCTTCGGCATTGCTGCTCCGGATGTGCCACCGAAGAGGCTTGCCTGCGCGCTTTGCTCTTCCTGGTGTGCTTTCGCGGCGTATCGGATTGCTTTTTCGATCAGACTGATATCGCCCTCCCGCGCAAAGACATACTGCCGTCGGTGAAGGCCGTTGAAACAGTCGAACGCCCCCGACAATGCCAGGCATTCGTAGGTTTTTTTGTTGACGGACCGCTGGTTGAGGCGTTTCGCGAAATCGAAGATGTCGGCAAACGGTCCGCGCGCATCGCGTTCCTGGATGATGGCTTCCACCGCGGCATCGCCGGCTCCCTTGATGGCGCCCAGGCCGAATCGGATCTCACCTTCATGGTTGACCTCGAAATAAACGCCGGATTCATTGACGTGCGGTCCGAGTACGTGGATGCTCATATTCCGGCACTCCTCGATAAAGAAGGTTACGTTCTCCAGGTTGCTCTGTGAATGGGTTAGCACAGCGGCCATGTATTCGGCCGGGTAGTTGGCTTTGAGATAGGCAGTCTGGTACGCCAGGAGCGAGTAACAGGTCGAGTGCGATTTATTGAACGCGTATTGCGCAAACGCTTCCCAGTCGGTCCAGATCTTTTCACAAATGGCCTGGTCGAGTCCACGCGCCTTGCACCCTTCAAGGAACTTGTCCTTCATCTTATCGAGGACGGCCTTTTGTTTCTTGCCCATCGCTTTCCGGAGGACGTCGGCATCCCCCTTGCTGAAGCCCGCGAGTTTCTGCGACAACAGCATCACCTGCTCCTGGTATACCGTAATGCCGTACGTTTCGGCAAGGAACTCCTCCATTTCGGGCAGGTCGTATTTGATCGGCTCCCGGCCATGCTTGCGATTGATGAACGCGGGGATGTATTCCATCGGGCCCGGACGGTATAAGGCGTTCATCGCGATGAGGTCCTCGAACTTGTCGGGTTTCAACTGCCTGAGATACTTTTGCATGCCCACGCTTTCAAACTGGAATGTCCCGGTGGTTTCCCCGCGTTGAAAGAGTTCATAGGTGAGGCGATCGTCCAGCGGGATTTTGTCGATGTCGATGTCGATACCTTTGCTTTTCCTGATGTTCCGCTGCGCCGTCCGGATGATGGAGAGTGTGGTCAGTCCGAGAAAGTCCATTTTCAACATCCCGGCGCTCTCCACCACGCTGTTGTCGAACTGCGTAACCAGCATATCCGAATCTTTGGCGGTGGCGACGGGGACGAAGTTCGTCAGATCGTCGGGCGTGATGATCACCCCACAGGCGTGAACCCCTGTGTTCCGTACGGAACCCTCCAGTACGACAGCCTGCTTCATCACCTGAGCCTTAAGGTCGTCGCCCTTGCGTATCAGGTCCAGTTCGCGCACTTCCTGAAAGGCCGTTGCCAGGGATGTGCCCGGACGCTCCGGGATCATCTTTGCGAGGACATTGGCATCGGACAACGGAAGTTCCATCACCCTTGCGCAGTCCCGGATCGACGACTTGGCGGCCATGGTTCCGTAGGTAATGATCTGCGCTACCTGTTTCCGCCCGTATTTGTCAATCACGTACTGCAGCACCTTGTTGCGACCTTCGTCGTCGAAATCAATATCAATATCCGGCAACGATACGCGGTCAGGATTCAGAAAACGCTCGAAGAGGAGATCATATGCGATAGGGTCGACGTTGGTAATGCCGATACAGTATGCAACCGCCGACCCTGCCGCCGAGCCGCGACCCGGCCCCACGCTCACACCCATCTCCCGGGCTTTGGACGTAAAGTCCTGCACGATCAGAAAATAACCGGGGTAGCCCGTGTTCCGGATGGTCGCCAATTCGAAATCAAGGCGTTCCCTGATGGCGTCTGAGACTTCACCGTAACGTTTCCCGGCCCCTTCGAAGGTAAGGTGGCGCAGGTATTCGTCTTCGCTGGAAAAATCGGCGGGAATATCGAATTTCGGCAGCAGCACGTTTCGCTCAAGGGTATAGGACTCCACCTTGTCAATGATTTCGCCAATCGTGTCCAGGGCGTCGGGAAGGTCCCGGAAGATGGAGCGCATCTCTTCCTGCGATTTGAAATAGTACTGGTCGTTTGACAATCCCAACCGATGTCCCCGTCCCTGGCCGATAGGTGTTGATTTGAATTCGCCCTCCTTGATGCACAGCAGCACATCGTGTGCATTCGCCTCTTCCCGGTCGATGTAAAAACATTCGTTCGCGGCAAAGTACTTCACCCCATATTTTTGAGCAAAGCGCAGGAGCGTTTCGTTTACGTGATCTTCTTCAGGGACGCCATGGCGGTTGAGTTCTACGTAGAAATCGTCTCCAAATTCGTTGTGCCACCACTTGAAGGCCTCTTCGGCCTGCTTTTCGCCGACATGCAGAATCAGGTAAGGTACCTCGCCGGCCAGGTTCCCCGTCGTGGCCATCAAATCGTCCTTATGCTGCTGCACCAACTGCTTGTCTATCCGTGGATAGATTCCGTAAAGCCCTTCGGTAAAACCCAATGAACTGAGGCGCGCCAGGTTGTGATAGCCGTTCTTGTTTTTTGCCAGCAGCACCTGCTGGAACCTTCGGTCAGGGTTGTCCTTCGTGAATTTCAGCTTCGTGCGCTCGTCGGCGATGAAGAACTCACATCCGACGATGGCTTTGATCTCGTTAGCCACAGCTTCACGAACAAACTTGAATGCACCGTACATGTTTCCCAGGTCGGTGATGGCGACGGCGGGCATTTTCAACTCCTTGGCCTTGCTTACCATGACCTTTATATCGGGCGTCGCCTGGAGGACCGAATACTGCGAATGCGCGTGAAGGTGAACAAACGGTTTATCGGACAGCGCCGCGGCATCAGCCTCCAACGAGTAGCCGGCATTTTTCGCTTTCTCTCGTTTCGTCGAGTTGCCGGCTTCCAGGACGGGTTCTTCGTAGGTAATTTCTTCAAGAGGGATGCCGTCAACTGGCGCGACTACCCTTTCGCGGATCAGTCCAAAAAAACACCGCGCGGTTGCCGCGACATCGTAGGCGGCATCATGCGCGTCGCCAAAGTCCTTTCCAAACAGCTTTTCATGGAGCTCAACAAGCCGCGGCATCTTCAGCCTCCCCCCAATGCCACCGGCAAGCTGGCAATATTCCGTCGACACGACACCGGTGTCCGTTTTTTTCGTCGCCAGTAGCCGCTCCGTCGGCAATTGCCGCCGCAACATTTCCGCGCCGAGGATGCTGATGTCAAATTCGATATTGTGCCCCACAACCAGAGACGCTCTTTCGAGGTCCTCGCCAAAAGCGGCAAGAACGTTGTTGATCTCGTGTCCCTCTTCCATGGCGCGAGCCGTCGAGATGCCGTGGACCTGTTGCGCTTTATAGGGAATGTCGAAGCCGTCGGGCCTTATGATAAAGTTCTTTTGCGAAAGGAGGCGGCCCTTTTCGTCGTGCAGTTGCCAGGCGAGCTGAACCAGGCGCGGCCAGTTATCGAGATCTTCAATGGGGGCAGTCTTATTGTGCGGAATACCGGTGGTTTCCGTATCGAAGATGAGATACATAAAAATTTCAGGTAGTGGTTGAAAGGGTAAATGTAACGGTCGTCATGAACCTTTCCCACACGCGTTGGCATTTAGCTGCAAGCCCCTTTTCCAGGGGAAGGCTTCGCCCTGAAACCTAACACGAAGGCCCTTGCCTTTGTTCCCATATTGAGAATGCGCGTTTCCGCCGGTCTGGTCAAAGCACCCCAATATTTCAAATAAATTACTGTAAATCAATATGTTAAGAAAAAAGGCAAGATTCTTGGTGAATTTGCACAAAGGCAAAATTCATGAAATCGATAATGAAAAGAATTGCAAGGTTTTTCCGGAGGGAGTGGTTCCTTATGGTGATGATCATCACCATCTCGCTCATTTTTTTTATCTTCGGAACGTTCTGATCCCACCACCAACTATTTAGAAATTTTTAAAATAGACCCGTCAGATTGTTTGGTAATACACTGAGGAGTAATTTTGGCGCGATCCAACACGCCTCAGTTAAAACTAAACTATGAATTGGTTTGCGAAACTTTTCTCCAGTACACTCGGGAGAAAACTCATCATGGCCCTCACCGGGCTTTTTGTCATCCTCTTTCTCGTAGTTCACCTCGCCGGCAACCTTCAACTGATGTATGCTGATGAAGGCCGCGCATTCAACGTCTACGCGCAGTTCATGACCACCAACCCGCTGATCAAGACGATCAGTATTGTCAATTTTACCCTCATTGCCATGCACATCGTTTGGGCGATTCTGCTGACGGTGAACAATCGGCGTTCACGCGGACCGGAAGGCTATGCCGTCAGTGATAATTCGTCTCACTGGACATCGCGAAACATGGGCCTGCTCGGCACCTTCATCTTCATCTTTCTGGTTATTCACCTCCGCGGGTTCTGGTACACCATGCATTGGGGGCCGATCGAGATGGTTACGTATGATGGTGAGCAGTACAAAAACCTTTATGCCGTTGTGGATGCGGCCTATTCCCAGTGGTGGTATGTGGCCATCTATGTCTTCAGCATGCTCATGCTTGCGTTTCACCTCCTTCACGGCTTCAGCAGCGCATTCCAGACGCTGGGGCTGAACCATGTCAAGTACAATCCGGTGATCCGTTTTGTCGGTGTGGCTTTCGCGTTGCTCGTACCGGCGCTGTTTGCATTGATCCCGGTTTATATGTATTACAATTGATCAGAATATTTCCGAAATATGAAATTAGATTCAAAAATCCCGGAAGGGCCTTTAGCGGAGAAATGGTCGAAGCACAAGTTCAATCTCAAGCTCGTTAATCCCGCCAATAAACGGAAGTATGAAGTCATCGTGGTGGGCACAGGCCTCGCGGGCGCTTCCGCCGCAGCGTCGCTGGCCGAGTTGGGCTATAATGTGAAGGCATTTTGTTTCCAGGATAGCGCACGCCGCGCGCACAGCATCGCCGCACAGGGTGGAATCAACGCGGCAAAGAATTATCGTAACGACGGCGACAGTGTCTACCGTCTTTTTTATGATACCATAAAAGGCGGCGACTACCGCGCGCGGGAGGCAAATGTACACCGCCTTGCAGAGGTGAGCGTAAACATTATCGACCAATGCGTCGCGCAGGGCGTCCCGTTTGCCCGGGAATATGGAGGACTGCTCGATAACCGTTCATTTGGTGGTGCGCAGGTATCCAGAACGTTTTACGCCCGTGGTCAGACGGGACAACAATTGTTGTTGGGCGCGTACAGCGCATTGAACCGCCAGATCGCCGCAGGGAAGGTGAAGATGTATGAGCGCACTGAGATGCTCGACCTCGTGGTGGCGGATGGAAAGGCGCGCGGCATCATTACGCGCAATCTCGTTACCGGAAAGATCGAAGCGCATAGTGCGCACGCCGTACTCCTCTGCACGGGTGGATATGGAAACGTGTTTTTCCTTTCCACCAACGCGAAAGGGTCGAACGCCACGGCCGCATGGAGGGCCCATAAGAAAGGCGCATTTTTTGGCAACCCTTGTTTCACGCAGATTCACCCCACCTGTATACCGGTATCGGGCGACCACCAGTCGAAATTGACGCTCATGTCGGAGTCGTTGCGAAATGACGGCCGCGTATGGGTTCCCAAAACGGCGCGGCCGGGTTTGAAGGCCCGCGACGCGGTCAGAATACCGGACGCGGAGCGGGATTATTTTCTCGAGCGGAAATACCCCTCGTTCGGGAACCTGGTGCCACGCGACGTGGCTTCGCGCAACGCCAAGTATGTATGCGATGAGGGTAGGGGAGTAGGCTCCGGACTCGCGGTATTCCTCGACTTTGCCGACGCCATCAAACGCGATGGACGGAATGTCATCGAGGCGAAATACGGAAACCTGTTCGACATGTATCAGCAGATTACAGGCGACAATCCGTATGAAATGCCGATGATGATCTATCCCGCCGTACACTACACGATGGGCGGCCTTTGGGTCGATTACAACCTGATGACTACCATCCCCGGCTGCTACGCCCTTGGCGAAGCGAACTTTTCCGACCACGGTGCAAACCGGCTTGGCGCCAGCGCGCTGATGCAAGGTCTGGCAGACGGATATTTTGTGATCCCGTATACCATCGGCGACTACCTGGCGAACCTTGGGTGGAGCGACCGCATCGACATCGATCAGCCCGCCTTCCGCGAAGCGCTCGAGTATGTAAATACGAGAACCAACAAGCTGTTGGGAATTAAGGGAAAGAAGACGGTGGATGAATTGCATCGCGAATTGGGAATGACCATGTGGGAGTACTGCGGGATGTCGCGAACGGCGGAAGGGCTTGCGAAAGCAAAAACCCGGATTCAGGAACTTCGCACCGAGTTTTGGCAAAATGTCAACGTGCTCGGCGGCGGAAATGAACTGAACCAGGAACTGGAAAAAGCCGGACGCGTCGCCGACTTCATGGAACTGAGCGAGCTGATGGTGGACGACGCGCTGCATCGCTCTGAAAGTTGTGGTGGCCATTTCCGCGAAGAGTCGCAAACGCCTGAAGGAGAAGCCCTGCGCAAAGACGATCAGTTCACCTACGCGGCGGCTTGGGAGTACGCCGGAGAAAATACGCCAAGCGTGCTTCACAAGGAGGATCTGGTGTTCGAGAACGTGAAGTTGACGCAGCGCAGTTATAAATAATTCATTACCGAAAGAAACCGATTGCCATGAAAATAACGCTCAAAGTCTGGAGGCAGAAAAGCAAGGATGTCCGGGGAGGATTCAAGACTTATCAGGTCGATAACGTATCGGAAGATATGTCGTTCCTTGAAATGTTCGATGTGTTGAACAACGACCTCATCAAGAAAGGCGAAGAACCGATCGCGTTTGACCACGACTGCCGGGAGGGGATCTGCGGCGCTTGCAGCATGTACATCAACGGAAGGCCTCATGGACCGCTGCAAACAACGACCTGCCAACTGCACATGCGAACGTTCAAAGACGGTGCAAAGATCACCGTGGAACCCTGGCGGGCAAAACCTTTCCCCGTGATCCGGGATCTTATTGTTGACAGAGGTGCTTTCGACCGCATTCAGCAAGCGGGGGGTTACATTTCCGTGAACACCGGCGGCGTCCCGGATGCCAATGCGATCCCCATTCAAAAACAGGACGCGGACATGGCGTTCGATTCCGCGGCATGTATCGGCTGCGGCGCCTGCGTGGCAGCATGCAAGAATGCGTCGGCGATGCTGTTTGTCAGCGCCAAAGTGTCTCAGCTTGCCCTCTTGCCGCAGGGTCAGCCCGAGCGAAAGGCGCGCGTCGAAAAAATGGTGGAGCAAATGGATGAGGAAGGCTTTGGATCATGCACGAACACCTATGCCTGCGAGGCGGAGTGTCCCAAGGGAATCAGCGTCTCCAACATCGCGCGGATGAACCGGGAGTATTTCGGTGCGAAACTCTCGTCGGAGAAACGTTGACAGCCCGTCGCCAGGGCTCCATACCGGCCTATGCCCGTTTGCCGTTAGCGCTGGTGCTACCGAAGGCCAACAACGCGCATCGTTAAGCCATCAGAAGGAAAAGGCGGCAAATTGCCCCTGCGCCATACAAAACCTCCGGACGCACACACGCCGGGCTCTTTATCGGCTGTTTCGGACGGGATGACATCCGCCGGAACGATTCTCGAGATATTCACCTACCTTTGCGGATTCTTTATAAAAAAACAGAAGATGCATCCATTTGAAAGCCTGGGTTTGCCGGCTGAACTCGTAAACGCCGTCAAAAAGCTCGGCTTTGTTGACCCGACTCCCGTACAACAGGAAGCCATTCCGCGATTGTTGCGCGAGGACCGCGATATCATTGCCCTCGCCCAAACGGGAACCGGCAAGACCGCCGCCTTTGGCCTGCCCTTGATCGCCATGGTTGATGAGAATGACCGGCGAACAACGGCCCTGGTACTGGCGCCTACACGGGAGTTGTGCCTGCAAATCACCAAGGACTTTGAAAGCTTTTCGGATGGCGTGAAGCCGCTGAACATCGTTCCCGTTTACGGAGGCGCGAGCATCGCTGAGCAGATGCGGAGGATCCGAAAGGGCGCGCAGATCATTGTGGCCACGCCCGGACGGCTCATGGACTTGCTCGGTCGTCGCGTTGTCAGCCTTAACGACCTGCGGTTTGTTGTCCTGGATGAAGCGGATGAAATGCTCAACATGGGCTTTAAAGAAGACATTGACCAGATACTCGCTGGCACCCCGGAGGGAAAGAACGTTTGGCTCTTTTCGGCGACGATGCCGCGCGAAGTCAGACGGCTTGCGGAGATGTACATGCGCCAGCCCGAGGAGATTACCGTCGGCCAGAAGAACCAGGGTAACCAAAACATAGAACATGAGTACGTGGTCGTCGATGACCGCGACCGCTATGCGGCCCTTAAACGGATTGTAGACTACAACTACGATATCTTCGCAGTCATATTTTGCCGCACCAAAGTCGACACGCAGCGCGTAGCCGAGCATCTCATTCGCGATGGATACAACGCCGATGCCCTTCATGGTGATCTCACGCAGCAACAACGCGACAAGGTCATGGGAAGCTTCCGCAGTAAGGCCCTGCAAATTCTCGTCGCTACGGACGTGGCGGCGCGCGGCATCGACGTTAGCAACATTACGCACGTTATCCACATGAATCTTCCCGACGAGATAGAGTTCTATACCCACAGGAGCGGCCGCACCGCGAGGGCGGGCAAGAAGGGGGTTTCCATTGCACTCCTTACCCGGAAAGAACTGCCGAAGATCAGGCAAATTGAAAAAGCCATTCAGACTAAATTTCAAAAGAAAGCGATTCCCACGGGGGCGGAAGTTTGTGAAAAGCGCGTACTCAATATAGTGAACCGCTTGCGGGAAGTGCAGTTCGGAGACGACGACATGTCGCGTTTCCTTCCGTCGGTGTACGCTGCTTTACAGGACCTCGACAAGGAGGAAATTATCAAGCGCTTCACGGCCCTCGAGTTCAACCATTTTCTCGATTATTATCGCGACGCCAAAGACCTGAACGTGCACGACCGGCAGGGCCCTTCGGCGGAAAGGGAAGACCGGTATGTGACCGGCGACAGGCTCTTTATCAACCTCGGCAAGATGGATGGGCTCGACGCCGGCAAGCTGCTTTCCCTGATCTGCGACCGTGCCAACATTGGCCGTCAGCATATCGGAAAGATTGAACTGAAGGGAGCCTATTCGTTTTTCGAGACGGACAAGGAAGCCACACGCACGATTCGCGATCACCTTCACGGGTTTGACTATCGCGGGCGCATGGTGCGTATCGAAGTTACCGAGCCGGCAAGGGCAAAAGGCGGCAGCAAAGCGAATTTTAAAAAGAGTAAAACCCGGGAAAAGGGCAGAAGCCGAATGAAGACGAGGTATTAACGCTGGTCTTCGGAAGCCATATGAAACAGTGGCTTTTTCTTCACGACGGTGTCTGATTCGACCTCCTTTACCACATGTTCATGCTCCGTAATGAAGGCGTTGTAAAGCAATGCAACACTGTCGTACTGTTCCCGGTAGGCGATTACATTTTGGTCGGCGGCGCGAATTTTTGCGACGATCTTTTGTAGGGTGGAGTTGTAATCGAACTCCGGTTGTGATTCAGCCAGGGTGACCATTTCCGTTAACAGCGCATTCGACGCGAAATCGTACTCCTCGACAGCGTTACCGTTTTCCATGGACTGTTGTGTGTAGCGCATTTCCTTCATCTGCCGGATTTTTTGGTCATAAACGGCCAGTTCTTCGCGAAGCGCCGGGCTGGAGACCTCCAGTTCATGCGCAAGATTCTGCATCGCTTTGATGCGCTGGTTGTCATTGCTGATCAACCGGTTCCAGGACTCCAGCATGTCATCCTTAAGATCGAGATACGACTCGGCCACGGAATCCATTCTGGTGAAATGGGTTGTCGATTCCGGCGCAGTCTTTTCCTTGCAGCCAAAAAAAAGCAAAAAGCCGCAACAGGATGCGATCGTCGGAAACAAAAATGCCTTCATCATGCGCTTGGTCGTAAAGGTCCCTTACGGGATTGGTCTGAAAATGTTTTCCGGCTGCCTTGCAATTGTGGCTTGTGTAACATTCCCGGCCGTTTTGTCCAAAAACGCCGTATCAAACCGGTTTGAATTGTTCAAAAGCCTCGTGGCATTGGTTGCAATAGTGAATGGACCGGCACAACGTGGGACCAAACGGGTTTTTGAGTTCCGTATCCGTACTGCTGCACCGGGGACAGGCCACCTGTTCCAGGACGTCGAGGTCCATGAAAAGCGCCGTGGCAGGAGGCGGTGCCAGCCCAAAATTCCTAAGGGCCACCCGCCCCTTTTCCGTTATTCTGTCGCTCGTCCACGGCTCCTTGTAAGAAACCTCTACCACCACAGGGGCCACGCCATGCTGTTGCAAGACGTCGACTATTTCCTGCTTCATGACTTCGAGTGCCGGGCACCCGACGAACGTCGGGGTTAGAACCACCCGGGTTTGGTCCTCGTCGATTGCAACGTCGGCGATTACGCCAAGGTCTACCAAAGAAAGGACGGGAATCTCCGGATCCTTTACCTCTTGCAGCCAGTTATAAATGTCGTCGCGCGTAATTGACATAGCCTTATTGGTACACCAGTTCAAAGGAGCCTGGAATGATCTGGTTGAGGTGGTGTTTCAAGTGCTTCACGTAATCTTCCGCCAGCCATTTCAGGGTGTGTGGGTCGTGAGAGGTTTTTCCGGTGTCGCACGTGTTGACCTGAGCCGAAGCGTCCATGTTGCCAAGCACGCGTATGATCTGCCGGTTAACCAGCCTCCATAGCGTCAGGACGTCCGCCGAAGGAGCGGCCTGGTAGCCATTGCTCATTACCCAGAAGTCCTGATCATAAAATATTTTTGGTTCACGCTCGTATTGGCCGCTGATAAAGCGGCGGAGGTTGTTCTGCGCTGAGTCGATGAGGTGACCAACGACCTCCTTCTTGCTCCATTTCTCAGGTAACGGCTTGTCCGCGAATTCAGTTTCCGGAATGGATTCTATCTTTCGGTAAAATGAGTCAATGAGTTGATCCAGTTCAGCAATGGTTTCTTTCATGTCTACCATTTTGCGGTCGGATCGATCCTGAAAACTTCTCCCATTTCGTCCAGCAGAGGTTGAAGGTGCTCGCTGTGTTTTCCGAGCCGGCCGCCGTTGACCGGCGCCAGGGAGGCGGTAGGGGGAAGACGCAACTGTGTTTCCGCAATCACGTTTGTGATGCTTTCCATCCAACGTTCTCGCAAAGCGTGCTCGCCGCCGAAAATATTTTCGGCGATAAGATCGTCTTCGTGTGGCGATCTTTCGAAGATGCCTAGCGCATACGGCATTGCAAGATCAAGGGATTGCTGTAACCTCGAGATGCTCTCCGGTGTAGCGCTGCCCATTTGCTTCATCCAGGTGTTGGCATGGAGCGTGTGATAACGCAGTTCGCCGCGAAGTTTTCTCGCCAGTTCGGCCAACGGTTGAAAGGATGAACTCACCAGCATGTCCATCCGAAGGGCGAAGGCGTGGTCGTAAAGAAAATGCCGCACCAGGCTAAAATCGTATTCCCCATTGGGAAGTTCGGTTAGGATACAATTGTGAAACTGACCCGATGCCCGGGTAAATGCAACGGTGTCCGGTTCTGGCTCGCCGAGTTCGTGAAGGATGTTATAGAGCGCGCAGGCCTGCCCCACCTTGTCTTGCGCCATAGATGAAAACGCGATATCCTCTTCCAGCAGGGGGCCCATTCCGGTCCATTCGGAATTTCGATGACCAAGAATGAGCTGGTCATCTGCCATCTTATACAGCAACTCCTTTACAGCAGCGTTGTTCATTTTTCCTGGCGTTTTGGTTTGAGAAACGGCCTTCCAGATTCGTGGACGATGTAATAGAAGAACAAGATCATCAACATCGGTGTCCACATCTTATCTTCAACGAATACATTCCCAACGGACAACACGGTCAGCGCCAGCAATATCATGATTCTTATCCAGAATATGGATCCCCTGCTTTTCTCCTGACGCAACATCCCGATTGCCAACATGGTGGAAACAAGAAGGAAGAACAGGGACAAGAGTACGCCATGGGCATCTACCTTAAGCCAGTAAAAGACAATTGCCGCCAGGCCGAAGAGTAGCGCGGCGAACGTCATCCTTGCCGGCATGCGCACAAAAGGTTCGTTCATGATCATTTTGTTTTCTAGTCAAATCATCACCTCCGTTCTGGACGGCCGGTGTGGTTCATCCTGTGCGTTCCACGAATTCTTTGAGTCGATCACCACCCTTGTAGTCAGAAGCGTCGCGAAATTTTTTCTCAGGCAACGTAACCCACAGGTCGCTCTCTTCTTTTGCGGTAAACCGGATTTCAAGCGTCGGCACCGCCCAGATATTGTACACCGTCTTGTCGGTCCTGAGTGACGCCCGGGCTTCATGCATCGCATCGGCGGGGCCGGCAGCGACGACCGTACCGGCGTGGACGTGCTGCTTTCCGCGTTTCATCAGGTGAAATATTTCATAAGAAGCCTTTTCCCCTGCTGCGGCGTTTTCGTCCGTTAACAAGTCATAGGCGCTTACATCGCCCTCGCTCATCGGTGAAACAAAGACGTTGCGCGTGTCGACGACACACAATGAACTGCAGGTAAAGCGTCGGGTGAATGTCTCCTTCGCCAACACGAATGCCATTTCAAGATTGGGCGCATGCACGGCACCTTCATGCTGGAAGGGCCTGCCTTCCTTCGGCCGGACGAACACTTCGTAAGTGCCGAACTGGTCCAGCGGCGCCTTGGCCTCCGGTTGCCCTGGCACGCCGATTTTAGGCAGGCGGTTTACCCTTGGATCAAGTGATTGCACGGTGTAAATTTATTGGTGCTTAAATATACGGGTCTGCAACCGATTGAAACGAGAAATTTCATAAGATTGTCAGAAGTCGAAACAGCAGGCTGAAAAAAGAACGGCATGAAATACATGGACTTACTTTGGGCGTTAGATGTGTTGTCACGATACTATCCACGGTACTATAGTCACGAACTCATTCAGCTTGCGGAGGATGTTTTCAAATGGCTCAACAACGATCTGCCGCATGGCAGCAGCACGCTGGTCTATCTGGAAAGTTGCTTCAATTCTCCGGCAGAAGCATTGAGGGCCGTGTGGAACGAACTTGCATTGCTCGCCGGTCCTTACATGCACAAAAACTAGAAGTCGTTGTCGCGCGCTAAGCGAGTGGTGTCACGTACGCCGATTTCGGAGACTTCAGGGCGTCTCGAACCCACCGCCCACGTGCTTCCGCGATTCGTCTCACCTCCAGGCGTTCGTGGTTGCAAGGTCCGTCACCGTTGATCACGCGCTTGAACTCCTCCCAATCGGGCTCGGTATATTCCCACCTTCCGGTTCCTGCGTTTTTCGCCAGCTTCGGATCGGGAATGGTGAATCCGAGTTCCAGAATCTTGGGCACGTACATGTCGAGGAATTGATTGCGCTGATCATCATTGCTCGACATTTTCACCTTCCACCGCATCAACACCTCGGTGTGCGTTGAGATCTTGTCGGAGGGACCAAAGAAGTGCATCATCGGCTTCCACCACCGGTTGATCGCTTCCTGAAACATTTCCCGTTGCTTGTCGGTACCCGTGGCGAGGTAGATAACACAATGGTGACCGAACTTCAAATGAAACGATTCTTCGGCGCATATGCGCTCCAGCGCGCGGCAGTACGGGCCGTAGCTGCCCTTTGCGTTGGCAAGCTGGTTCACGATCGCGCCCGCGTCCACAAGCCAGGAAATAAAACAGCTATCCGCCCAGGTAAAGGCCGGATAGTTAAAGACGTTCGAGTACTTCGATTTGCCGGTAATAAGATCCTGGATCATTTGTTCACGGCTCTTGCCCAGCGTTTCCGCGGCGCTGTACAGCAGTTGTGCGTGGCCTACTTCATCCTGAACCTTGGCCATGAGGGCAAGCTTCCGCTTAAAACCGGGCGCCCGGGTGATCCATGTTCCCTCCGGCAGCGCGCCGATAATTTCGCTGTGCGCATGCTGCTCGATCATGCGGATCAGCTGCTTGCGGTAGAGGCCAGGCATCCAGTCGGTCGGTTCAATCTTTTCTCCGCGCGCAATGCGGGCCTCGAATTCCGCCAGTTTTTCCGGGTCTTCCTGCGTGAGCGCGTCGGTTTTTATCCCTTCAAATGTGTTTCCTCCTCCGTACATAATGGAAAATCAAGCCTGTCTTGAACTACAAAGATAGGCAAATCCAAACACTTGTTAGTGTATAACAGAAGATTTACGGGGTTTGTTTCAACCCGTTGATAAGCATCTCGGCGAGTTGGACGCCAAGCTCAACCGGTTCAATGATTCCGCCGGACGGGTCATACCACATCGGCATCCAGTTCAGGGAAGAGAACAGTGTCATCACCGCCAGCTTCCGGTCGATGGTACTCTTGAACTCACCCGTTCTGACGCCTTCTTCGATGATGGTCTTGAAGCGGTTGATGTAATTGATGCGCAACAACAGAAAGTCGCGCAGGTACGGTTGGGAAAGGTGCCGGTGTTCATTCATGAAGACGGCGGAGGCCGTCAGGTCGCGGGCCATTACCTGGATGTGGCCGATGATTCCAAGGCGGAGTTTTTCACTGGCGGGTGCCTGTTTCTTTTCGACCTCCTCTAGTGACTTTCTAAATTCAGCGGCCATGTCGAAACAGAGGTTCCGGAGGATTTCCTCTTTTGACTTTATGTGTGAATACAAGCTGGCAGCCTCGATCCCGAGTAGTTGAGCGAGATCGCGCATGGAGGCCGCCGCATACCCCTTATCTTTAAACAACTCCGCAGCTTTCCTGATGACCTGTTCCTTCCTCGATAAATTGGCTATTGCATCCATAATATCAAAAATATGCAAAATATATCACAACGGGTACAGGATGCCGGAAGTTGACTAACTTTCAGTTCGATCCGGGCCATGGAATTCTTTACCATCAATCAGTATTTCAACAAGCTCTACAGTGTACTGCTATCGATTCTGCTCTTCCCGATCGCATTGTTTTGCATCCTGTTTATAGCGACAGATACGCCGTTCGATCATC
Organism: uncultured Roseivirgaceae bacterium; assembly: GCA_964551035.1. GTDB lineage: Bacteria > Bacteroidota > Bacteroidia > Cytophagales > Cyclobacteriaceae > Chryseosolibacter. Next base: position 59,838 of record CAZKBK010000029.1, read on the forward strand.
CTTTTCCGGTGGCGATGCGCTACGTCTGGTACGCAATCGTTTTCACCGATTGGATTTTCGTTTTTGTTCTATTTAATAAAAAAATCAGGATCATCCGAAATGTCCAGGGCCTTGGGATGAAACTTCAGATGTATTACCGCTTAACAATCGTTCGTTACGCCCTCGGCGCGTCCGGCGGCCTTGCACTCGCCATCGGATATTTTCTTACGGGCGACACCTACCTGACCATCCTTTTTGTTTCATCCTTACTGGTGATGGTTGCGATGTGGCCACGTTCCGGCAAGGTATGTCACGACCTGAAGCTGAAAGGCGACGAGCGGGAAATGGTCTACTTCCGTAAAGATCAACTATAAAAAAGAGGAGACTCCCTTGGTCTCCTCTTCTCGATGTGTTTTTTGTTTCCCCGTGGCGTTTAGAATATGATCCCGAAGCTGACAGCGTTCACCGTCGGCCCGCGGTCGGTCTTGAAAAGTTCGTTCAGGTCATAGTTGAAGAAGAAGTCGGTCGACCGGAACCCCAACTGTACCCGTACGCCATAACGGAAATCGTTGAGGTAATAACCGTCGCGAACCTTTTGTTTCTTTTTATCACCGTCTTCCTCCTCGTAAACTTTCTTGGTCTTGCTGCCTATCTTGTAGCCCACGTAGGGACCCACCCCCAAGCGGAATGCCCTGGACCCGTCGTTCCACATACGGGGTTTCGAGCCGCGATCGTTGAAGTCGATGACGGGCACCAGTGAAAAGTTAAGGTGCGTGACGCGTAGTTTGCTTTTGATATAGTGATAGTCGGGGTTTTCGGGCATGGCCACAAAGTCGACCTGACCGGGGTTTCGTACAACTGTCGTCAGATTGTTTTCAAACTTGAAGTTGTACCAGCTCACTCCGAAGCCCCATTCCACAAAGAACTTGCTGGCTATCCTGGTTCGCTGGAGGGAAGTGAGGGCCACATACCATGAGCCCCACGGGCGCACGGCGTGATTGAGGCTGGCGTCGGGAAGCTGGTGATCGGCGTCCAGGTAGTTGTTGATACCAAAGTCAAGGTTGGTGGACTGACGCGTGCTGCCCGACCTGTGGCGTCGCTCACGGCGTCGGTAGTCGCGCTCATCTTCGTCTTCATCCTCCGAGTCGCTCCACCACTCTTGTTCGGGCGCTGTTTCATCCTCGGCGTACGCCTCGTTCGTGTCGGGGAGGGCTTCCGCGACGCCGGTGGTGTCGGGCCCACCCAGCCGGAGGAGGATGTCGTCAAACAGTTCCTGAAAGTCGTAGTGTCTTAAGATGTCGACATCGCTGCGGTCTTCCATGGTAAAGATGATCTGGCTGGTCTTCCCGAGGGATACGATTACCGTGTCCGTTTTTTGCTGAGCGCGTGCGGCAACCGCCGCTGCGAGCAGCGTGCCGAGGAACATAATGTTTTTCATGATTACTTGTTTTCGCTACGTTGATTGCTCCTGAAATTCAGGGCGAAGATCTCATTCTTCTTCTGCCGCAATTCGCCAAACGCGTTCTGGTCGTGTTTCAGGTCGTAGGCTTTTGCGAGCAGCTTCTTCAACGTAGATGGGCTTTCGCCGGCCGGGGTTGCTTCGGGCTGTTCCTTTTTGTTGAGATATTTTTTATGAATCTCATCCGCGGTGTACACGATCGTAACGCCTTCGGAGGTGTCGATGGTTTGTTTAATCTTAAGTTCATGGGCACCGGGGTTGACGGCGTCTCCCGCATCCGCCAGGGTCACGTTTTCGACAACGTCGAGTTCAGAAACAATGAGCGGGTCGGCATTCGTTTCGACCGGATCGTGATTTTTCTCTGAGGAAGGAGCTTTAATTGAAACAGGAATCTTGCCCGCCTCACGAGGTAACGCCACCGTAGGCTCATGTGTGGAGTTGGTTAATGGATCAACTGCGCCGCCATTTACCTCGGGGGATTGTTCGGGAACACGTTCCGGTTCGTCCGTTACTATGGGGAGCGATGGTTTGTCGATCTTCACGATGGCTCCGGTGCCGGCTGGTTTCGTTCCCGGCGCGAATATCAGCACGCCTGCCGCGATCAGGAATGCGACGGCAGCGGCGACTTTCAGCCGAAGTTCGGCGCGGCCTTTCTTTCGCAGGTGGGTTTCGACCCGGTCCCACGCTCCCCCTGAAGCACGCAGTTGGTAGCCACTCAGTTTATCTCGAAACAATTTGTCAGGTTGCTGGCTCATCGTTGCTGATTTTCTTTTTGTTCGACCAATCGTTTTCCATCAACTTTTTCTGGAGGAAGGTCCGGGCCCGGCTGAGTTGCGACTTGGAAGTGTTTTCACTGATGCCGAGTTGTTCGGCGATTTCTTTGTGCGCGTAACCGTCGATCGCATACATGTTAAAAACCACCCGATACCCCGGTGGTAATTCGTTGATCATTCTCAGGAGGTCCTCGGCCTCAAGGTGATCGCCGAGGTGGTCATAGTCCGGTTCGAGTTGGGCGCGTTCCAGGTCGGCCTCCAGATATACCGACCGGTTTCTGCGCAGCCAGGTCAGCGCTTCATTGACCACGATCCTCCGGATCCATCCTTCAAAACTGCCTTCTCCTTTAAATTGGCGAATCTTATCGAACACTTTTGTAAAGGAAGTAACCAGGATGTCTTCCGCTTCCATGGCGTGGCGCACATACCGGTAACAAACCGCATACATCTTGGCGGAATAGAGATCGAAAAGGCGCCGCTGGGCATTGGGATCGCCCTTTCGACAACCTTTTAAGAGTTCGTCTTCCCTTGACCGGTGAATTGTGAGTTCCATTTAGGTTCTGAGGGTGAGATGCGGTTCGTCACCGGTCGGTTGCACCAGGCCGGAAAATATTTTTAATAGGCGGCCCTGTAATTGACCGTGATATCGAGAACGGTAAATTTGCCTTCGGCGACAGTAACCGGGTTTATCACCCCATCCTTGTCAAAACGGTTGGCCCACAACCCGTCTTTTTCCCGGACAAATACCGAATACCGGCCCGGCGGCAGTTTAATACGGTATTTTCCGGCCCGGTTGCTTTTGCCCGTGGCGACGACGCGCTTTGACGGAATGTCAGGGTAGAATCCATTTTCGGGCCGGATTTCATTCATCGTTGTCAACTCATAAACAACGATTTCACGCTGGACGGGATCGCCGGCAGACCGCCTGACCCCCGGACCAGGCATCTGATTGCCTTCAAGCCATCGCACCTTGCCGCAAATGCCCTGAGACTGCGAAAGGCCGTGCGATGCCATGAGGCTGAAAGCGGCGATTAGAAGGATTTTCATTCTCAAAGATTGCCGTTACGGAGAGAAAATCAAACCCCAGCAAAGACAAGATAGACGAGAATGATCAGTAAGATGATAATCATAGTTCAGGCTTATGGGATGCTTGTTGTATAGACGTTTTTTAGCCCAGGATGTTACGCGCGCGTGCCACTTAATCAATCCAGACTACATCTGGGTTGCCCCTGTAGTCGACCTCACTGGCGATGCCCCGGTCGATCTCAAGCCGCTCGCGGACATGCACCCGCGCCGTCGAGAAGCCGGCAACCTCCACGATCGCATCCCTGACATCCAGGTCGTATGCCCGTAGCATCGACGCCATCCGGAGGTGGGCGTTCAGCCGGTCCGCTTTGCCCGACAAATCGGCTTCGGCACTGCCCGTCAGGCTTAGGGTGAGCCGTTCCGACCGGAGGGAACCGCGGACCCTTACAGGCCCCCGTCCTTCGATCTCTATGTCGTCGCCGCGGAATGCGTCGAACTTAATGCTCCCAATGCCGCTCGCTTCGATTTTCTCAAGCTCCGGCATGGCGATGTCGATGTGAATCTCCTCAAGGTCAATGTCGCCATCATCCCACCGCATCCGCTTGCGCCCGTTATAGTCGACCACCAGGGTACGCCCCGTGCGGTACACGCGATATCGCGATTTCTCCCGTTCGCTCCCCCTGATCACAACGGCGTATCGGTCGCTGTTCGATATGGTCAGGTCGAAGTGTCCCGTGATCTCAATCTCGTCGAAGTCGGAAAGGTCCGCGATGCCGCTGATCGGTTGCAGGTCTTCGCCCCTGTCATCGTTGTCGTCATCCGCGTCACGAAGGTCTGGACAATCGAGGCATTGCAACCCTTCGTCTTCCGACATGATCCAGGTATAACGGTAAACTTCATCGGTTCCTTCCCAGCCACAACAGTGGACATAGTTGGAGATGAAGCGCGCCACGCCTTCTTCCATCATGAACGGAAAATCGTAGGGAATGTACAGTACCATATCCAGGCGCTGGGCGCGGAAGACGGCGTCTTCAGGGAAGGTAAGGTTGCTGTCGAAGGTGAAAACTGAATCCCGGAAGTCGACGTTGTAGGTGACCATTCTCGCATTTTTGATTGCGTCTGCGCGGCTGAAACCCTGGGCTTCGAATTCCTCACGAAGCTTGAATTGTTTCTCACCATGCCCTCTGAGTTCCAGGTCGACGGCGTCATAGCCATCGAGTCCGATCTCGTGCATCCGGAGCACGGCTTTGCTGCCCTGCACGTTGAAAGTGGATTCAACCCTGTGTGTACCTTCCTCGTGGAAGGAAAAGGCGATCTTTG
>CAZKBK010000030.1:0-62350 GCA_964551035.1 uncultured Roseivirgaceae bacterium
CGCGGCTCTCTAAGCGGGGGGTCCGCTATCAATTATCATCCATTCAAAGAACGTGCTGGCCGGCATTCCGTCGGCCGCTGAGGTTTTTCAACCTGGGTATTTCTTTCGATTAAAAGCTTGCCGGAGGAACCCGGCAACCTACTGAATCCTTCCGATTTCAGCCCCTTCGTTAATTTGGGAGTGCAAAGGTAACTTATTTGTTTCTCTTTTGCAATCCCCTCCGATTTTTTCCTTCTGGGAGTTCCCTCTTTTTCCAAAGGGCCTCAAAGGTAAAGACATATTCAAAGGCTGCAAAAATAATTTGAAATAGTTATACACAATCTGCTACGCCCGCGGCTTCTTGAACACCGGAACCGTACTGCATGGCTCCCCGAACATTAAGCTCGACACCCTCGGTGTGAGTAAGCGTGTAGCCTCCACGTAAACAGCCGTAGGAACATTCACTTTGCTGCAGCCCTTGAGCACAACCTTGGCCCCTTCGAATTTGTTCCAATCGACTTTCGACAGTTGATCAAAAAAAATCTTCGTTTCCAGGTCGTCAACGGAGCCAAATACGATTTCGCGCGCATGCGGCTGAAGGGAAGAAGTAAGCAGCATATACGCCCAATTGGGAATAATCGCGTCGGCTGAGCATGTTACGGCTACCAGCTTACCGCCGTACTGCGACCAGTCATGTCCCTTCACAAATGCCCGGAATTCCTTTTCCCTCAGTATAAGCCCCTCATACAATTGCGGTGCAATATCGATCAACACGCGTTCTCCCGGCTGGTATAATTCTTCCAGGTCGAACGTCATCAATGAACTGCTGGCGACACGATTAACAATCTCCTTTTCGGATCCCATGGTCAAAAAAACGGTTGCGCTTTCTTTGCGACGAATTCCTTCACATACAGCGGTGTAAACGCGGTCAGGTCTTCAAACTGTCCCTTCAAAAACTTCGAAAAAGCCATCTCTCCAAGGGCCCGGGCTCCGGGTTTAATCCCATCGAGGAACACCGCATGCTCATGCTGCACAACGCCCCTGCACTTCTCCGAGCCATCGCCAAAGAAAAACACACGGCCTGCACCCAAAAGTTCGGCAAAGGAACCGGGCTCAATAACCTGCGCCCCGGGCGGTGTGATGGTTTTGAGCGCCTGGTCAACGACCTGGCAATACACTTCCATCCGCCGCGCATCGATCATCGGGCAAAAGTACCCCGGGTCCGAAACGCTACGTCTCGCTTCAAACGTCAGCAGGTCGAGTGTGCTTATGCCGATCAACCGGATTTGCAGGGCAAGGCAAATTCCTTTCGCCGTGGACGTACCTATGCGGAGGCCGGTATATGATCCGGGGCCTGCGGAAACAGCCACCGCATTCAAAGCCTTCATGGGAAGACCAGCGTTAGCAAAGAGTTGCTCAATAAGCAACGCCAGCTGCGACGCATGCGCCTGGGGCTCGTTTACCTGAAGGAGTCTGATCGGCTGATCACCGCGTGACAACGCCACGGCGCACGAAGGACCGGACGTCTCGATGGAAAGGATCAATGCCATTCCTCATCGGGAGAGAGTAGCTTCCTATAAACAGAAGGATCGTCAAGGACTTTCCGCGCCTCGTAAACCTCTTTGTCTCTGCCGATCGAGAGCTGGGCTTCTCCTTCGCCCAGGGCATAATGGAAAGCGATCTGTTCTTCCAGAATAGTGGCAATCTCTTCCCTGAACCTATAGAGGTCGTTTGCTTTGTTCTCCTGTATCTTCTTTTTCAAATCCGCGAGTTCAGCCTCGAGCTCCGGATAAAACTTCTCCTTCCTGGCAGTTTGCAGGAGGTTGGCAATGCTTCGTTCGAGGCCGGTGGTGTAGCGGAATTCCTGCTCCCTAACCCAGTTCACGAACGCATCGTACTCCTTTTCGGAGATGGTGAATCTGGTAAAATCGGCGGGCGCCGCGTGGTGGGCACAGTAGCGCGACGCAAATTCAAACGTAAGGCCACTGTTCACGAGCGCTTCGGCGACGGGCCCCATCATTTCGGGGATTACTTCAATGTCCGGGTCGAGGCCCCCGCCGTCGAAAACCTCGCGGCCGTTCTTAGTCTTGAAAGCTACCTTCAATGAATCGGCGATTCTGTGGACGGTACCGTCTGCTTCCCGGTGCGCATAGTCCATGGCCTGGATGCACCGCCCGCTTGGAATATAGTATTTGGCGGTAGTCACTTTCAGTTGGGCGTTATAAGAAAGCGGACGCGTGGTTTGCACCAGCCCTTTTCCAAAGGTCTTTTCTCCCACAAGGACCGCGCGGTCGTAGTCCTGTAAAGCGCCAGCGACGATCTCCGCCGCGGACGCGCTTCCGCCGCTCGTGAGTATCACCAACGGGATCTCCGTGTCGACGGGATTGTTGAGGGTGTTGTACTTCTTGTTCCATTCATCAACCTTTCCTTTCGTCGACACCACTTCCATGCCCTTTGGGATGAACAGGCTCACGATATTGACCGCCTCATGAAGCAGTCCCCCCGGGTTATCGCGCAGGTCGAGGATCATCTTTGTCGCGCCTTTCTCCTTCAGGCGCACGAGCGCTTCGGACACTTCCCGCGACGCACCCGGTGTAAAGTCGTCGAGTTTGATGTAGGCAATATCCGGAGCAATCAGTGTCGCGAACGCCAGGTTGCTGATGTCTATGCGTTCACGCTTGATCATCAGGACGATTTCCTTTTCCAACCCCGCCCGGCGGAGGGTCACTTCCACTTCAGACCGCGGTTGCCCTTTCAGCAACGAGCTGATCTCGGACGTTGATTTCCCAACGACGTTCTTTCCATCAACGGCAATGATCTCATCGCCGACGCGGATGCCGGAGCGGAACGCCGGAAAGTTCTTGTAGGGATGGGTAATGACCGCTTTCTCGTTTACAATGCCAATGAGCGCGCCGATCCCTCCATACTGGCCGGTAGTCGTAATACGGAATGATTCGATTTCGTCTTCGGGAATGTAGTCGGTGTAGGGATCGAGGGACTCGAGCATCGCATCGATGCCCTTGCGAATCAATTTTTCCGGATCGATTTCGTCGACGTAATACGCATTTACCTCCTTGAAAAGGGTCGCAAAAATGTCAAGGCTCTTGGCGATGTCGAAATACCTTTCGGCAGGCGTTCTGAAGGCAACGGCTACAACAATCAATACGGCCAGGACGGCCCACTTAAGTCTTCTCCACATGTTCCAAACGGTTAAACGTCTTAACTAATCGTTCCTGAATTTGCGCAAAGGTTAGGATTTCTTTTGCGTTATAAATATAAGCAATAAGCAACTTTTCCGAAGCGGCAATAAGGTGCTTATTTAACCGGAACGCCTCCCGTATTCTCCTTTTAATGCGGTTGCGCTCGACGGCTTTCCTGAAGTTGCGTTTTGACACGGCTATCAATACCTGGTGGAACGGAGCATCCCGATCCGGATTGCGCATCACATGGACCTTGAAAGGGAATAAATAAAAAGAGGAACCCCGTTCAAAGAGTTCCTGTATGAGCTTTTCACTGGTCAGTCTTTCTTCCTTCCGGAAGGTAAAATCCATTAACGCCGGGGTTTTCAAGGGCACGCGGTGCAGGTAGTTAAAGATAGGTACCTGAACTCAAAAATCGGACAAACGGCGTCAGAAAAAAGGGTGCGATGACCCGGCACCGTCTACCTGTGCTTCGGGGTTGTCTCGTCAGAGACGGTAAGCCGCTTTCTTCCTTTCCTCCTGCGGGCGGCCAGCACCCTGCGTCCATTCGCCGTAGCCATCCTTTCGCGGAACCCGTGCGTGTTCTTTCTCTTTCTCCTGGAAGGTTGATAAGTGCGTTTCATTGTATTGCGTCGTTTACCTCAAAAATTAAGGGCTGCAAAGATGCCGAGGATTTTTGTGATTTACAACCCCTTCGGACGAGAAAGCCCGAAACCCGGGCCCGCAGCGGCGGAAAAGGGCTGCTACATGGCGATAAGATCGCCCAGAACCTTTTGTACCTGCTCGGGTTCAAGGCGTGGTCCAGACTGGGATACCACCCTGGAGGAGGCGAGCGACGCCAGCTTACCTGCCTCGGCGTAGCTGTGGCCGTGCGTAATGCCGTAGAGAAACGCCCCCGCGAACATGTCGCCGGCACCGTTCGTGTCAACGGCTTTCACGCGATAGGGTTCGATACTAATGAACGTGTCACCGTCCCAAATGAGGGCTCCGTTGGCGCCCAGCGTAATGGCAAAATGTTTTGCTACGCCCTTGAGTTTTTCCCGCGCGGCCTCCAGCGTGTCCGTACCGGTGAAGATCATCGCCTCCTCCGCGTTACAAAACAGCAGGTCGACGCTCGCTCCCACAATTTCTTCCATCTGGCGGGCGAAATACCGAACCATGCTCGGATCGGAAAACGTGAGCGTTGTTTTGACCTGGTGGCGTTCGGCAATTTTCTTAGCTTCCTTTAGCGCTTCGAAACTGTTGGGGCTGGTGACCAGGTAGCCTTCCAGGTAGACGTATGAAGCGTTGGCGATGGCGTTTTCGTCCAGGTGTTGGGGCGCAAGGGTGGAACTGATGCCCAAAAAGGTATTCAGCGTGCGCTCGGCATCCGGACTGGTCATCACCAGGCACTTTCCGGTGATGCCCGGCTGGCAGCTTTCAAACCGAATGTTGGTGTCCACGTTGTTTCTGCGGAGGTCTTCGAGGAAAAATTTACCAAGGGCATCATTGGAAACAATGCCAGTGTAAAAACTTCGTCCGCCAAACTGGCTCACACCGATGATGGAGTTGGCTGCTGAGCCCCCGCACGACATTCGGCTCTTCTTCATGTCGATGGCCTTCATCAAAAGGTGCTGACGATCTTCATCCACCAGGGTCATCACCCCTTTTTCTATCTGGTTTCGAGTAAAAAAATCGACATCGACGCCGGTTACGATATCCACTATGGCGTTGCCGATGCCGTAAACGTCATATTTTCTTTCCATGTGCTGTAAAATATCCCGCAAGAATACGAAGAAAAGAGGAAGCGTGAAATGAAACCTTGCCGCGCGCTATCTCGGCGTGCGTTTGATTCCAAGGCCAAGGTGATTGGCACGGTTGGGATAATCCGTAATGAACCCGTCTACGCCGAAGTCGAGCATTTTCTTCATGTCGTCGGCATCATTCACGGTCCACGGGATCAAACGAATATCCTGCTGTCGGAGGTACCTGACCATCGCGCGGTTGACGAGCCCGTAGTAGGGGCTGTACACCGAGGGTTTAAATCCAAGTCGTTGAAGATTGTTGGAAACCGAACGGGTATTTTCCACCAGTGCCGCCAATCGCACGCGCGGGTAGTTCTCATGCCAGTATTGCAGCACCCTGAAATCAAACGATTGGATGACAACCCGCCGGAGCGGCACGTATTGGTCGAGCACATTAAAAACGAGGTCAGAAAATTCCCGCGGGTCGGGGTGAAATTTCCCGTCGCCGTCCGGGGTGGTCTTGATCTCGATGTTGTAATCGACTTCGTACTGTGTGTAGCTCCGGATGTGGTCTTCAACGGCGGCAATCACATCGCGGAGCAGGGGTTTCGACATCGCTATCTTTTCCTGCTCCGGGAAATCAGGATGACCTCTTGAACCACAGTCGAACTGCCGTACCTCGTCGTACGTCATTTCGTAAATATTGTATTCACTGGCTTCCCGGGCCAACACCGGCGAGCCGTCGGGTTTAAGGCAAATCTCCGACGACATCCAGGGTTCATGGGAAAGGATAACTTGGTTGTCCTTTGTGATCGCGAGGTCCAGCTCGATCGTCGTGACGCCGGAATCCAACGCGACGAGAAACCCGGCGATCGAATTCTCGGGCTTCAGACCACGCGCGCCGCGATGGCCCTGAAGGTCGAATTTCGGAATATAGACGTTCTGCGCTTCAACGGACAAGGTCACAACGAACAGAAAGATACTCAATGCAAGTCCTCGCATAATGCGAAGATACTTCTGGCAACCACTGCTTCCTAACCAGTCATTTCTTTTTCAATGATCCTTTTTTTGTCTATCGCATTATCCTTATACGACCACCCCGGCCACCCATCCCAAATCCGGAAAGGTGCTTATTGAGCGAGTATGTGAAGCTGAGCATGAAATACCTGCCGAGCGAGTTGATGGTTTGCCGCTCGATGTAGTTGACGCTGGCCGTCTGGCTAACGCCAAGGGCACGATCGAGCAGGTTGTTCACGGAAATCTTCAACTCGCCACTCTTGTCTTTCAGCATAAAAGCGGACAGGGAAAGGTTCAATAACGGAATGTGCTGCCGGTAACCCATCCCTTCGCTTTCATACGTGAGATAATCAAAGTCCGTGGCGAACCGGAGATTCTTCAGGAAGGACACTGACGCCTGCGCCGTGTACGTGCTATTGACAAATATTTGTCCGGGCTGATTGAACTCATATTTGGTGAGCTGATGGTCAAGATCCGCGCTGAGTGAGAGGTCAAACACTTCTGCATGGCGAAAAGAATACCGTAACGTCCCTCCGGCGACTTGCTGATTGATTGAGGTAGCGACCGCGTTCAGCAGGTTAACCGTTCGCATATTCCTGAAATTTCCGCTGAGCGAGAATCGGCTCTTGATGGCGTTCACCGGAAAGCTGAATGTGACGTTGCCGTTGATCCGCATGTTGTCATCGACGTTTACCGGCGTGACCGTCCTGACCAGTCGTTCATCGATGGTTTGTGCATTGGTGATCGCGTTTGTGATGTACTGTACGTCCATGAAGGCAAAGAAGCTTATGAACGACCCGGGGTCAAACGTGGTGAAGTCCAGCCTCCAGCTTTGTGTGTAAGCCGGTCGCAACTCCGGGTTCCCGACGTACAAATTGAGTGGATCGCTGTTGTCAATGATCGGTTGAAGTTGTTGGATGTCCGGCTCCTGCACGGAAGTTTCATAATCAAAACCCAGGCGCCTCGTGGAGGTAAAATTGTAATCGAAACGCAAACTCGGCAAGAAGTTTTCAAAGTCCCTGTCGATACCGACGGACTGCAGGTTAAGATTGCCTCGCAAGAACGTACGCTGCATACTTCCTCCGACAACGAAGTTATATTTCCGGTGATTCAGCCTGAAGTTCAAACCACCACGGTGATATTGATAATCGCTGGTGTAGTCGTTGCTAAGCCCTTCGTTCAAATCAGAAAGTTCACCATCGAGGTCGTAGACAAGGCGTTGTACGTCGGTCATGTTTCGCTCGTAATGATAGTTCGCCTCCAAATATTTCCGTCCTCCCAGCGGTTCCGTATATACGAGTGAAGCGCCGTAGCGAAGGGCGTCGTTGGCCTGCGTGCTGGATTGATGGAGCGTCTGCGCTCCGGGATCGTCGCCGAAGAAACGATTTGTCGCATCCAGCAGTCCGTCCCGCGCGTTGTCGGTAAGGCCCATCGAAAGTGTCGACGAAAAAGTCCTTCCTTTTTTCGGAAAGCGGTGGCGCCAAAGCAGGCTTGAATTGAACGTGCTGTTGATCCCGTTCGCCACGGAACTACGGTCACTCTCACTGATCGTAGTATTGTCATTCAGGATGTTCGAACTGCTGCCGGTTACGTGGGAGTTTGTCCGGTTATAGGATGCGCTTCCCGTCAGTTTGAGTGAATTGGCAGAATCGATCTTTTGGTCAAGCGTAAAATTGAGCCGATGGTTGTCATTGGTGTTCTGTTGGACGCTGTTCTCACCGTAGGTGTATGTTCCGGTCGGAAGAAAATTATCCCGGACCGTCGACTCATTACGGGCGTGGTCAAGGTGGTTGTAAAAATAGCTGGCGTTTAATTCGGTCTTTTCGTTGAACTGGTTGTTGAGATTAAGTCCTCCCGCGTAGTTGCTAAGGATCCCGTTGGCCCGGTTGCCAAAATTAAGTGGGATATCGGACGACCTGTTGATGGTAACGCGAAATGTCCCGCCTCCGCCGAGGAGACGCTGGGCCCCTCCAGTAAAGTTGAGGTAGTCATCCATGGAAAAACCCTGGACGTTCACGTTGTTGGCCATACCGAGAAACGAGATCTGCCGCTCTTTCGTGAACCGGTTGAGATTCGCCCTTCCCTGGAACCGGTCGTCTGTTCCGGCGCCGGCCATCAGCGTTCCGAACGCTCCGTTTCGCTTTTCTTCCTTCAGTTCGAGGTTGATAGTCTTCTCACGCTGGCCGTCGTCGATGCCGGAGAAGCGTGCCTGGTCGGATTTTTTATCAAAAACCTGGACTTTATCTACCGCGTCCGCCGGCAGGTTCTTCGTGGCAAGCTTGGGGTCGGTACCGAAAAAGTTCTTACCATCGACGGTGACGCGGCGCACCTGTTCGCCCTGGGCCATGATGTTCCCGTCCGGGTCGACTTCCACACCGGGCAGTTGTTTCAGCAAGTCCTCTACCACCGCGTTGGGTTGGGTCTTGAACGATTCGGCATTGAACTCGATGGTGTCGTTGCGAACAACCACGGGCGCCTTCTCCGCTTTGATCTCGATCGCGTCAAGTTCATGGCTTGCCGGCTCCATACGAATGACGCCAAGGTCAAGGGTGGTGCCAGACTGAGGGGTGGCTATCTTTTTGACAAAAGGCTTCAGGCCAATGAATGTGACTTTAATGAGGTGATCGCCCCGGTTGACATTTCGGATCTGAAACTTCCCGTGCGAGTCGCCGACGACAAAATTCACCAGCGACGAATCTTTCGGATTCAGCAATAACACGGTGGCTGATGGAAGGGGATTGTCAAGCGTGTCAGTGAGCTGCCCCTCGACGCTGAACTTTTGTGCGGATGCAGTCAGCCCGGTCATGAGCACCAGGATGGGTAAAAGTATTTTCATCATCTGATTGTTGAATGGAGACTAGTCCCGGATAATCACATTTCCTCCGTTCGCGCGGATGCGCTCGAGTTCTTTTTCTCTGAGTGCGGTGAATTCCGCATCGCTGATCGGTGTACCGGATGACGGCATCTTCAACTCCCTTTTCTTCAAAGGCCGCAGGTCGATACTTTTCACAACGGTAGTCCGTTCCCCATCGTTGACGTCAATGGCCATCACACATCCCGGCAGTGTATTGTAACCGGCCGGTCCCAGGAACGGCCGCAATTTGTCGGTATACCATGCTACCACCGTCCGCTTGCCTTGCTCATCCGTAAATGTTGCCTGTCGGCAGACGTAGCCACTGATTTCACGCGTCTCCGACCCGATCTTCCAGGGCTTCAGGCGCAAGGAGTCTTCGATCAAATACCTTTTTCCCAGGAATTCTTCCATCCGCACCGTTTTCATTTCAACGCGGTCGACATAGTATTCATTGACGGGACGCTGAAAACGAAAGACCACTGCTCCGCCGGAGGCATCTGTTTCGAACGGTTCGTCTTCCACGACAGGCTGGAACAAGGACGCACTCTCGTTGAAAATCAACTGGTCCTGCAGGGTACGGAAGTCGGGCAATCTTTGTCTCAGTTCTTCACTGACCCCGGAGGTATTCCGCATTTTCACTTTCGTTTCATAAATGATGGAGCCCTCCGCCTGGCCAAAGGCAACAGTGAACGAGGCAGCTCCAACGATAATCCCGATGAGGAGAATAATTCGTTTCATGGTTTTGCTGATTTTCAATTTCGGTCAAATGTACGGCTGTGGATGCGTGTCAATAGGTTAATGGTTCTGACAGGAATGTTAATTAAGGTTAATGCCGAATCTGTCGTATTGAAATCAGCGTTACTTTTGCATGAATTCAATTATCGTCAGCCAGACATGAAAGTGATATTCAGAAATTCAATCACGGTTTCACTCATGGTCACCAGCCTTGTGTTGCTGCTTGTACTGGAGGGCTTCTGGTTGCGCGGCGCTTACCTTGACGCGGCCGAAGATTTCCAGAAGCAGGCGAACCTGTTGTTCCGCAACACTGTCTTTGTGATGCATGATTCGCTTGTGCAGCGAAGTTTCAAGCGGATCGATGGCCCGCTTTCCGACGGACCCATCCGCAAAGCCAGGCCCTTCGTTCCTGACAGCCTGCATGTCAAACTGAGATCCCTGACCGACACGACCGAATTTCACGTCACGCGTATCGAGATCATCTCCACCGACACGAAAAGTGACTCATTGATCAGGCTGGCCAGCCCTTTCGTATCCCGCCTTCCGAAGGATGCCGCTGAAAAGCGTTTTATCTTCCAGATGGGTTCGGACACCCTAAGCCTGGACACTATTCGCCATCATTACCGGCAGGCGCTCGACGAGGCGGGCATAAAAACCCGCTTTCGCATCCACACGATCCACGGGCAGCGCGCGTTCATTCTGGAAACGTCCGGAGATCGCTCCTCCGTAAACCCCTACACTTCGCTGGTGAGCCTCAACCCCAGAACCCACTACGTGGCCACCTTCGACAATGCCGATGCATTGTTCCTTCGCGAGATCGCCCCCCAAATGCTGTTTTCGATATTCCTTACCGTGGTGACTGCCGGATCATTCCATGTGATGCACCGCCACCTCCGCGCCCAGCAACGCCTGATGGAGATGAAGAACGACTTCATCAGCAACGTCACCCATGAACTGAAGACGCCGGTGGCGACCGTGAGCGTAGCCCTCGAAGCATTGCGGAATTTTCGGGCTTTGGAAAACCCGCAACGGACCAACGAGTACCTTGACATCGCGGAAAATGAACTCAAAAGGCTAACGCTAATGACCGACAGGATCCTCAAAACGACCGTGTTCGATGAACGCGGCCTTGATCTCAACATGGAAAAAATTGACCTGGCTGAAATCGCCCAACAAGTCATCAGTTCCATGAAAGTTGTGTTCGAGCGAAGGGGCACCGAAGTACGCTATTTGAAAACGGGAACGAATTTCGAATTGAAAGCCAGCGAGGCCCACCTGACCAACGTGCTCTTTAACCTGATCGACAACGCCCTAAAGTACAGCGCGGAGGCTTCCTCGCTTGAGATCGCCCTGACGGATGCACCTGACAAGGTATGCTTGGCGGTAAAGGATTCCGGCATGGGTATCGCGAAGGAGTTCCAGGATAAAATATTCCAGAAGTTCTTCCGTGTGCCGTCGGGGGATGTACATAACACCAAAGGATACGGCCTTGGCCTGAGCTATGTTCACAGTGTGGTCAAACATCACGGCGGCAACATCACCGTTGAAAGCGAGCCCGGCAAGGGAAGTGAGTTTATTATCGAATTACCGCGAGACCATGAAGACGAAGATACTCTACGTTGAAGACGAGCCGTCGCTGGGGCGGATCGTCAAGGAAAGTCTGGAGAGCCGCGACTTCGAAGTGACCATGCTCACCGATGGTGTCAAAGTCCTCGAATCATTGCAACATTCGGCGCCAGACCTGTGCGTACTGGACATCATGCTTCCCGTGAAAGATGGCTATTCCATTGCCCGGGAAATCCGGCAATCAAAACCCGCCATGCCGATCATCTTCCTCACCGCAAAAACACAAACCGACGACCTGCTCAAGGGATTTGAATCCGGTGGGAATGACTATATCCGAAAACCTTTCAGCATGGAGGAACTCATCGTCAGGATCAACAACCTCCTTCTCCTGACGGGACAACAAAAAGAGATCCCGACTCCGGCACGTCTCCAGCTAGGAAAATTTATATTTAATGAAACACGCTACGAGCTAAGCTGGGCTGACAAAGTCAGGAAGCTCTCTCACCGCGAAGCGAAACTTCTTTCTATGCTGGTTGAAAATAGGAACGGCACCACGCAGCGAAAAGACATCTTGCTGCGCCTGTGGGGAGACGACTCTTTCTTCAATTCAAGAAACCTGGACGTGTATGTCACCAAGCTACGAGACTACCTGAAAGAGGATCCTTCCATTGAGATTATTACCATCAAGGGAATTGGATACCATTTTGCGGTGGGATGAAAACAGGGATGGGGATTGGGGATTGGGCATTGCTCGTGGCCTGATACATGGCCGAACCGCCAGCGCGCGTTCGGACCCTGGAAAGGATCCTCAATAATCGAAGTCTTTGACTTCCGTGGGTATTACAGGATTACTCGTACCCGCTTCCATGCGCACCACCCCTCGTGAACCTCGCTCGTTCCTCGCTTCGGTTTCGAACCGCCTGCGCGCGTTCGGACCCTGGGAAGAATCCTCAATAATCGAAGTCTTTGACTTCCGTGGGTATTACAGGATTCGAACCTGTGACCCCTACCCTGTCAAGGTAGTGCTCTAAACCAACTGAGCTAAATACCCGGCTTCGGCCGAGATATGCCTTTAAAGAACGCGACCGGGAGGCAAAAGTAATGATTTCAAACTATTTTGCGACAAAGCGTTGAGAAAATGAAAGATAATGGCAAAACGCTCAAGCCGGTTGTGCAGGCGCTGTACACGTGGGGAAGCCGTGACCGGGAAAGGATTTTTAAGGGAAACAGACGACAACGATCGATGCAATGACATGACCACTTCCCTGACCAAGGCCCTCATGGCCGCTGTGTTTATTCTTACGGCGTGGTCTTCCGCTGCTCAGGAACTTGTAAAAGGAATTGTCGTCGACTCGGCGACGTTCGAACCGCTGGCATACGTTACGGTACAAGTGAAAGGCACCGTACGGGGAACCAACACGGACCTCAAGGGCAATTTCGGCATTGTCGCCACGGAGTTGGATACGCTTGTATTTTCCCTCCTCGGCTATCAACGCCTCGAACTGCCCCTGATCGGGTACGAGGCCAGTGTGATCCGCCTGGCCGAGCGCGCCATGATGCTCGACGTGATCACCATTGACGACTACCGGGTCAATACCTACGAGGGCATGTTCGATGACCAGAACCGGGCGCGGCTAAACCAAAGCATCCCCTTCTACTACAGCAAAGCCCGCAAGGACAAGATCCGGGCCGGACGATGGCGTGAGGAGGTGCTTCACGTACAGACGTACATCGATGTGGTGGTTAACAATCCCAAAACAAAAAAAACGTTGATGGAGCGTTTTGCGCTTTCCGAAGAAGCCTACTATGACATCCTCACCAGGTTCAACGAGGAACACTACCAAATCATGTACTATCTGACCGAGGCGGAGCTGACGTCGTTTCTTTACCGGTTCTTCGAGCGCGAAGCGTTGTAGAAACTATTTGACCCGAACGTATACGTGGCGCGTGCGGCCGTTTTCGCTCAACCGTTCGTCGATTTCGATTCCGTTGATATTCTTGATCAGGTAAAGCAACTTTTTAAAGCCGTAGTTGCGGGCGTCGAAGTTCGGTTGCTTTTTCTGCAGGAGCGCGCCCACTTCTCCGAGGAACGCCCAGCCGCTCTCGTCTGCAACGTCGTTGATGCTCGTGGTGATCATTTGCGTGACCCGGCGATCGAGTTGAGGCGCTTTGGCAGCCTTGCGGCCCTTCTTCGCGGGTGCCTGTTCGTCGTGGGCAAGGATTTCAATATAAATGAATTTGTCGCAGGCGGTGATGAAAGGCTGGGGGGTCTTTTGCTCGCCAATGCCAATCACTTTCATGCCCGCTTCCCGCAAGCGCGTGGCCAGGCGCGTAAAATCGCTGTCACTCGAAACAATGCAAAAGCCGTCCACCTTGCCGGAATAGAGAATGTCCATGGCATCGATGATCATGGCGGAGTCGGTAGCGTTCTTTCCCTGCGTATAGCTATACTGTTGAATCGGCGTAATGGCGTTCTCCAGCAGCACCGACTTCCATCCCGAGGTTGTTTGCTTGGTCCAGTCGCCGTAGATGCGTTTGAAGGTGGGCGTGCCGTATTTGGCGATCTCTTCCATCATCGCTTTGACGTTGGCGTAGGGAACGTTGTCCGCATCAATGAGTACGGCGAGTCGGAGGTCGGTTGATTTGTCCATGTTGGGTGTATTTGTCTGTTGGCCGGTGCAGTTTATTCCCCGAATGCGGTGTTCATGACGAACGTGTCCCGGACGTACCGGACACGGGGCGACATTTCCCGCGCTTGCAAATGCTCCGGGAGCGACGAGGTCTCACCCGGGTATCCGATGGCAATGATGGCGATGGCTTCAAAATGTCCGGGAATGTTCATTTCACGGGTCAACTTCGCGCGATCGAAGCCACCGATCTGATGGACATTCAGTCCGAGCGCGGTGGCCTGCAACGACAAGAACGCGTTGGCAGCGCCCACATCATAACGCGCCGAATGATTGGGTAAATCATTCCGAAGAAAATTTTTCCTGGCCAGGCTTACAATCAGCAGCGGGGCGTTGCCGGCCCAGACCTTGTTTCCCTCGTTAAGGGACCCGAAAACACGTTGCCAAAGCTCCTGGTCGCGCGTGGCATAAAGGTAAGCCCAGGGTTGTTCGTTCACGCTGGAAGGCGCCCACCGCGCCGCCTCGAAAATCGATTCGATCTTTTCTCTCTCCACCGGGGTGGTGGAGTACGCCCTGCGGCTGCGCCTTTGTTTTATCACGTCCAGTACCGTTGTCCCGAATTCCGCTGATTTCTCCATCGTAATACCCGTTGGCTGATCCTGCATGATGCTAAACTAAGTTACTTCAATCAATCTTCAATCAATACGCCCATCTTTCCGACCTGGTAGTCGCGCATGGCCTCAAGGATTTGAGTCTGCGTGTTCATGACAAACGGGCCGTGGGAGACTACTTCCTCGTTGAGCGGCTGTGCGCTCATGAGGAGGATGCGTGTGTCGTCCATGGCCTCGAACGCGATGCCGTCGCCATCGCTGGCGAAACGTACCGCGTGCAGGCCCTCTACGAGGCCATACCCGTCGAGTGTGATCTTCCCATCCAGCAGGTAAAGGAATGCGGAAAACTCCAAAGGAATCGGAACGCTGATCCGTCCCCCTTTTTTCATTTCCAGCGTCGACGCATTTACCGGCGTCAAAGGCGGGATCTTGCCTTTCACGCCCAACACTTCACCGGCAAACACACGGATGTCAACCCGGCCGTCGTCGCTAACGTACCTGGGCGTGTCCACGTCGTGCATGGCGTAGTAAGCCGGTTGATCCATTTTAAACGCCGATGGGGTGTTGATCCACAGTTGAATGATCTCCTGCCTTCCTCCGCGTTCATGGATGTCGAATGGTGGGCGTTCACTGTGGATCACGCCCATGCCGGCATTCATCCATTGTGCTCCGCCGGCGTAAACGGTGCTGTCGTTTCCGCGACTGTCGCGGTGGTGAACGCCGCCTTTGAAAACGAATGTCACCGGAGAAAACCCGCGGTGCGGATGCGGTCCCACGCCCGCGTGCGCCGGTTTGGTATGAACGGGCACTTTCACATCCGCATGATGCAGCAAAAGAAAGGGGTCGATCTGCTCCACCCTGGCGGTGGGAAACGGTTGGCGAACAGACATCCCGCCCATGTCCACGGGATGGGCATACAACAAATGGGTTACCGATCTGTTTTTCATAGGTTGCGGTCAAACAAACGTTTGATTTTTTCAGTGGATGTATAAATCCACCCGTAAAACACCCATGTACTGGCCAAGGTTCAACTACAAGCGCGACGCCACCTCACTTGAAGTTGGGCATGTCCAGTTTTTTGGAAATCCTGAACGCGGCGTTGATCAGGCCCACGTGGCTGTAGGTTTGCGGGTAGTTTCCCCACTGCGAGCCGTCCAGTCCCACGTCTTCGCTGAAGATTCCGAGGTGGTTGGCAAAGGTGAGCACGTTGTCAAGGGCTTTGATGGCGTCGTCAACGCGGCCTACACAGGCGAGCGCGTCGATGTACCAGAATGTGCAAACCAGGAAAGTCGCCTCGGGCTTACCAAAGTCATCCTGGTGAACGTACCGGTAGAAGAGGCCCTGTTCCGTGCAGAGGCTCTTTTCGAGTGTGGCGAGGTGCCTTCTGGCGTTTTCGGAGTTAGGATCCAGATAGTTCATGGTAATGAGCTTCAACGTGCTGGCGTCGACATGCTCCGAACCGAGGGCCTGCATGTACACGCCACGGTCGGGATTATAACACCTTTCGATGTTGACCGCGGCAATCTCTTCCAACTTCTCCGCACGGACCACGAGGTCGGGATCGCTCATGATCCTGCCGATCTTTGCTGCGGCCTTGCAGCCTGCCCAATGAAAAAGCAGCGTGTACGTATGCACCTGCGTCACCTTCCTGAACTCCCACAAACCGGCGTCCGGCTCCGAGAAGGTCTTTTCAATCCAGAGCAAAAGCCGATCAACGAGGGGCTTATACGCGTGTTTCTTCGCAAAAGAAAGTCGTTTGTCAATGAAAAGGGGAAGAAGACCGACGAGCACCTGACCATAAACGTCGTTCTGGATTTGGTGGTAGGCCTTGTTGCCAAGGCGCACAGGCTGGTTGCCGCGGTATCCGGCGAGGGGAAGGTGAACCTCGTCGAGGTTCTTGTTTCCGGTGATGGAATAAAGCGGTTGCATCCGTTCCGTTTCCCGCATCAGGATGTTCTGTATGTAGTCAAAATATCCTTCGAGTTCATCGAAGTGGCCCATCTCATTGA
This sequence comes from uncultured Roseivirgaceae bacterium, assembly GCA_964551035.1. Classification (GTDB taxonomy): domain Bacteria; phylum Bacteroidota; class Bacteroidia; order Cytophagales; family Cyclobacteriaceae; genus Chryseosolibacter. Next base: position 16,323 of record CAZKBK010000030.1, read on the forward strand.
ACGCCTTCAACGTGTAATAGGAATCCCGAAACCAGCAGTACCGGTAGTCCCACGTGCGTGAACTTCCATCGTGTTCCGGCAACGCCATCGATCCCGACGCAATGATTCCGCCGGTGTCTTCGAATTGATGAAGCTTCAGCACCAGCGCGGACCGGATAATTTCGTCCTGGTAGAGATCCGGCACGTACGTTCCCTTCGTCCAGGTTTGCCAATAGCGGACGGTTTTGTTGATAAAATCCTCGGCAGTGGGTTTCAATGGCGCTTCAAGGGGCTCGCCATAGGTGAAGATGAGATAATGGTTCTGGTCGAGCACAAAGGGCTGTTCATCACGTATGTACCACAGCGGCACATCCGTGGTGAGGCGCGCCTGCATCTCAAGATTGAGAAAGCGAATGTGGTTGCTGCCGATCACGGTCTCGGGCAGGATGGTTCCGTAGCCGCCCACGGGTTTGCAGCGTACCCTGGCCACGGGGTTGCCTTCCAGTACTTCAATCTTCCGCACGAGCATCAACGGCTTGTAGAACCTTTCGTACTGCGTAAAGCGCGGCGCGCAGTCGATCACGCGAAATTTTCCGGTCGACGTGGTAAACTCCGTACACAGTACGTTTGTGTTTGGAAAGTAATACTGGCGGCTTGTGAATTCGCCCTCGGGGTCGATGGAAAAGACGCCGCCTTTCTCCCCGTCGAGCAAGGAACCAAAAAGGAAAGAACTGTCGAACCGCGGCATGCACATCCATTTGACATGTGCCTTGGAATCGATATAGGCCATGTAGGAGCAATTTCCAACAATGCCCATGTCGTAACGGTGAATCGCCATGTATTATTGAGCCAGTAGGTTTAACAAGCGGATCATCTCAGCCTGGTTGGCCAGGCTGTATTGCGCCAGCGTATTTCCTCTCCCGATCTTTATGGTAATGGCGCGGTTGGCCAGCGCGCGGAACATGTCTTCGTCCGTCTTATCGTCACCGACCGCCATCACAAAATCGTAGGGGTTTGCGCCGAGCAACTTCTGCGCTACCGAACCCTTGTCCACGCCCGCCATCCGTACCTCGATAACCTTGTTCCCGTCAATGATATGAAGCGGAGAGTTTCTCAGCAGGTGGTGGAGGTTATCCAGCAACTCGCGCGAGCGAATAAATCCAAGGTCAGGATTGACATTGCGATAATGCCAGGCCAGCGTGTGGGTCTTCTCTTCGATCATGGATCCGGGACTCCGCTTTTCAAACAGTTCGAGCGTGGGGCGAATTAGAGGCTTCCAGGATTGATCGATCGGTTTGGCGTGCGTCCAGGCCTGGTCCTTCAGCCGAATCGAAGCGCCGTGTTCTGCCACGAGATTTACCGGCACGTCCGTGAACCATTCTTCCAACGTCAGGCTATCGCGTCCGCTTATAATCGTCGTCTGGGTACCCGGTTTCGACGCAATGACCGACAACAGTTCGATAAGTTCCGGATTCGGTATTGCGAGCTTGGGATGGCGTGCAAACGGGACCAGTGTACCGTCGTAGTCGAGTAACAAATGCCGGTTTGAGGAGCTACGAAACTTCTTTGCGATGACATCGAGTTCGCTCGCCGACAGGTGCTTTGTGGCCTGGCTGCGTTGATTCTCCTTCACCTCCTCCAGTTGCTTGAAGAAATCGTTCACCCAATGGATGACGTTGTAGTCCCGGAGCCGTTTCTGAAGGGTGGCGATTTTTTTCTGCTGGTCTTCGGGGGCCATGGTAAGGGCCGTATGAATGCCATGAGCCACCTCATCTTTGTCCATGGGATTGACCAGCACCGCCTCGCCCATCTCGTTTGCCGCACCGGCAAGTTCCGACAGGATCAGCACCCCTTTCTCATGGCTGCTGGCTACATACTCTTTCGCGACGAGGTTCATTCCGTCGCGCAGGGGAGTGAGCAAGCCCGCGTCCGACTCCTGATAAAGCGCGGCAAGTTCGGGAAACGACAAATGGCTGTACCGGTAAATGATCGGCTGCCAGGCGAGGTTGGAATATTTTCCGTTGAGCCGACCTATGAGTTCCTCAATCATTTGGCGGCGTTCGTTGTATTTGGAAATGATCTGCCGGGATGGAACGACAACGATGATAAAGACCACTTTTTCTTTCCACTCCGGGAAGAGTTCGAGAAACCGGTCAAACCCATACAGGCGATGGGTGATTCCCTTCGTGTAGTCCAGGCGATCCACGGAGAAGATCACCTTCTTCCCCTGGAAGTTCTGACGTATGTCTTTTCTGTACTTGACCACATCTTCACGCGACCCGGCGTCGTGAAATTTTTCGAAATCGATACCCAACGGAAAAAGGTCCGCTTTCACGATCCTGTTGCTCAACAGGATGGTGCGGAAGTTGTGATCGTATCCCATCACCATCTGCACCGATTTCAAAAAATGCTGAACATATTCATGGGTATGGAATCCGATAAGGTCGGCGCCAAGGAGTCCTCTGATGATCCGTTCCTTCCATGTGCGGTGCAACAACCTGAAGACCTCATAGGAGGGGAAGGGAATGTGAAGAAAAAAACCAATCGTGAGATCGGGCATCTGTTCGCGAACCATGTCGGCCACCAGCATCAGTTGGTAGTCATGCACCCAGAGAATGTCGTCCGGCTTCAGGATCGAGAGGAGTTTGTCCGCAAAAATCCGGTTTACCTCTTCATAAGCGCTGAAGTTGTTGTCTTCGAAATCGACGATGTAGGGAAAATAGTGAAACAGTGGCCACAGCGTTGCATTGCTGAATCCGTTGTAGTACTTGCTGTACAACCGGTTATCGAGGAAGATCGGCTCAACCTGGAATGCACCGGTGTTTCCATCCACAGCGACGAACTTTTCCCAACGTTTCTCCGGAAACTCCGCCGAACCCACCCATAACCGTGACGAGACCTGGGTCGATGTTTCTTCCTTCTCAAAATAGCTCTTCAATGCGCTAACCAGACCGCCATCGCTTTGTTTCAACGTCACCTTTCCACTCTTCTCGAGCAGTTGAAAGGGCAATCGGTTTGAAACAACGATCAGTCTTCTATCTGGGTTTTCTGGCATGATGGTGCGCTTTTGCAATGTCAAAAGACATGTTCGGGGAGAATCAAGCTGCAATCTATTAAAAATTCCTTCTGCGGCTGTGCGGTAATCCAATTCTTTGACAACCGCTACCCATTTTCGCGCAAGCAAGAACTGCCTAAAAAATCATTCCCCAAAAAAAATGACACCGAAACAGTCGGTGCCATTCCTGACATAAAAAGTTTTATCTCCTATTGTTTTGTAAAGATCAGGGTCATGGTTCTCCCCTGGCCAAATGACATCGTACCCTGCATTTCGTTCTCGCTTGTAATCACTGCGTTGATCTCAACAGGTATCGTGTTAGGACCAAAGGTTACGTTGTAGCTCATCGTCACCCGGTTGCCAACCACTGCAACCGCGGTGAAGGGTGTATCCTCCCGCATGCGTTGCGTGCGGATGGTGCCCTTGTACGCGCCCCCGTCTTCCTGAAGCACGACGGTTCCGTTACTCGTGCCCTGTGGCGTCTCCATGGTGAACGTCCACTTACCCGCTGCGTTGTATGTGATGCTGTCCGAAGCTTCAGGCAGGGACCGGCCTTCATCGTTTTGGTTCTCGCGCGGCTGCACGTTAGGACGGTATGCACCACTGCGTTGCGGGCCGCCACCCATGTTCATGCCGCCATCGTTGCCCATTTGCATGCCGTCCGCTCCCGAGTCTCCCATCTTCAAATCATCGTTGCTGATCGAACGTCGCGAACGCCTCGGGCGGTCTTCCATGCTCATCTTCCCGATCCTGTAACTGAAGTTGACGCGGAAACTAAGGTTGTTCATCGTACTCACCGTCGTCTGCCGCAGGACCGGCGAAGTGAACTCAGTGCGGATCCGAATTGGCGAGGTTAGAAAATTCTCGGCGCCAATACCGATGCTGCCGCGTTTCTCGTTGAACTGTTTCCGAATGGCAAGGCTGTACATATAGAACCCGCCCTGCGTTCCCTGAAGTTGAACCCGTCGGCCGCGAACAAAGCTGAAGAACTGCAAACCCCATCCGTGATCAAGGTCGTAATTTCCGAAAATGCGGCCGCTGGCAACCCAGCCTTCGTTACGCGCCCACAACTGTGGGTCCGGGTTCTTGTTGTCAAGCGTGGCGTAGTAAATGTCGCCGCCTCCGTTCAGCGAAAGCTTGCCAATGGTCACATTGGCAAAGATGCTCGCGCCATAGGCATTCTCCATTCCGATGTTCTGGAAAGACGTGCGGATGACCTGTTCACCGTCCAACTGCGTGGTGTCGCGAACGCTTTGGATCCCGTCGTTGGTATTCCGGAAGAATCCGGACACGTTCAGCATCGTTCCCTTGATGAACGTGCTGTAGCCGAGCTCGTAGTTGTTGGTGTATTCGGGATTCAGCTCCGGATTTCCTACGGTGATGTTGAGGTTATTCGAACGCTGGATATTCGGATTGAGGAAGCGGATGGAAGGCCTTTGAATGCGGCGGTTGTACGACGCCTTCAGCATATTTCCACCTTCCAGACGTTTTGACACATTGATGCTCGGTACGAGCACACCGTAGGCGGGAATGTCGATGTCGTCATCGGTGCGGGTATAAGCCTTGATGGTGGTGTACTCGTAGCGGCTCCCCACCTTAAAGCTGTAGCCGCCGCCGGCGTTGAACAGATACGACAAGTAGGCCGCGGTCACATTTTGATCGTAGTTGAGGTTGTTGGAAAAACGTGAGCTCGTCGAGGGAACATATTCGCCATCACCGCCGGTGGCGTCGAACGTGGTGAAATCGCTGAACACTTTCCGCGTGATGTTCTTCCCCCCAACTTCGAGCATCTGGTTGTTGCGAATCGGTGTCTGATAGTCGGCCTGGAGCGTTACTTCCTGGTTGTAGGAGTCGTTGAGGTTCTTTAGCCTCGACGCGATGGACTCGTCGGAAACGTCGAAAAAGAGGTTCTCAAAGACATTGTCGCGGTTGTTCCGGCTGAACCCGCCCTGAAAGCTCAGCTCGCGCTGTGGTTTTTCATAGAGTCGCGTATAGGTGAGGTTGATATCCACGTTCCGGGACTGGTCGTCACTGGTGTTTTCCTGCAGGCGGGTAAGGGCACCGTTGGTGAATTGGCGAAGGTTGTCCTGGCTGTTGCTGAAGCTGCGCAGGCCAAAGCGCACAGAGGCGGCGATGTAGTTCTTCTCGTTGATGTCATAGTCAAAACCGAGGTTATAGCTGCCAAACATGCCGTTTCGACGGGAGTCGCCAATTTGAAGGTTGGTGATGTCGCCAGTGACCTGTTCGCTCTCGAAGCTTCCGGGGGTATTGTAGTTTGCCCTGCCCCAGCCGCCCAGGGAGAACCCCATTTTGCCGCGGCGATAATTGCCATTCAGCCCGAGGCTCGAACCGCGGAGCCCGATACCGGAATTGACGTTGAGTGTAACGCCCTGGAGGTTGTTCTTTTTTGTGATGATGTTGATGATGCCGCCGGAGCCCTCCGCGTCGTATTTCGCCGACGGCGATGTGATCACTTCTACCGTCTTGATCTCCTCCGACGGGATTTGCTTCAGCGCGTCGGCGACACTGCTGGCCATGATGGTCGATGGCTTATTATTAATGAGTACGAGAATGTTCTCGTTGCCCCGAAGGGAAACGTTGCCATCGAGGTCGACGGAGAGCATGGGCACACGTTTCAGCACGTCGGTGGCATCGCCGCCGCGGGCGGTCTCGTCATTCTCGGCGTTGTATACCGTGCGGTCGACCTTTTCCTCGATGATCGCGCGCTGGCCCTCCACAGTGACCTCCTCGAGGACCTGCGCAACGGGACGGATCAGGATCACCCCGAGATCGATGTTCCGGTTCTCAACGGCGAGCGGAATCACACGCGTTTCAAAGCCTATGAAGGTGATGGTAAGCCGGTAATTTCCCGGCGCCACTTTGGCGAGGGCGAAACCTCCTTTGTCGTCGGCAAGGGCGCCGTCGACCGGGCTTCCGGACGCGGGATCAATGAGCGCGACGGTAGCAAATTCCACGGGTTGGTTCGTGACTGAATCCATGACGGTGCCGGTAATGCGGACATCGGCCAGGGCTGTTCCCGCCACCACCGAACCGGCGACAGCAAGGAGCGCAAAAAGTGATTTCATGAAAGGTTAGAAAAAATCGATTTGAACGTAGTATTGCAAGAACACCTGGCAACGCGAATGGTTCGTTTCCCGTTCCTGACCTTGCCAGCCCATGGGTCGCGTACCGACCGTCCGGGATGAAACGAAGGCCGGCAAAGCTACGGAGGAAGTCGCGTGAGCCTGCGGAATTTCTTTGAACGGTCAAAAAGTCCATGGCGACTGGCTTTTTTTGCCCGGGTTTGACAGAGGCCGGGCTCCGATTACAATTTTTGGCGATCTTTTGCAGATCTTGATTTCTATTGTACTTTTGCAATCCTTATTCAGCGGCGGCAACGCCGGGAAGGGAGCTTAGCTCAGCTGGTTCAGAGCATCTGCCTTACAAGCAGAGGGTCGGGGGTTCGAATCCCTCAGCTCCCACGATTTTCACAAAAGCCATGATCGGATGTCGGCGCCAGCGAAAAGGCAAGCGCCGGAAGAGCAGAAAACGAATTCAAAAATTGATCAGCGCTTCAGAGCATCCCGGCTTTTAAGCCGGGAGGGTCGGGGGTTCGAATCCCTCAGCTCCCACGATTTTCACAAAAGCCATGACCGGATGGCTGTCTTCTTTTACATACTTCGTTCCGAATCCCTCGATGCCTACTACCTGGGACACACCGCTGACGAGCTCAGCGAGCGCTTACGAAAACATCTATCCAATCATAAAGGATTCACCGCAAAAGCCAAGGATTGGATCGTCTACACAGAAACCTTTGATAATAAACAGCAAGCGTATCAGCGGGAGCGAGAAGTCAAGGGCTGGAAGAGTAGAAAGAGAATTCAAAAATTGATCAGCGCTTCAGAGCATCCCGGCGTTTAAGCCGGGAGGGTCGGGGGTTCGAATCCCTCAGCTCCCACGATTTTCACATGGTAGTTCATAATTATCTCTTTCGAATTTTCGGATGGCTCTACATCATTCATGAATGGCGCTTTGCTTCAAGCTGTTTCCGTATGCTTTGATGATCGATGTTCAGATAATACCGTGTTGATTTTCTCTCACCCATGCGAATGAGTGCGCCTTGCTCCACCAGGTCCTGCAAATCTCTTGTGGCTGTCGCCCTGGGAGCACCTGTGATGCGGATATAATTTTCAGCACTCAGACCACCCTTGAAGGCGTTCACGCCCTCCCTGAAAACACGCTCAATTACTTTCTCTTGTCTTGTGTTCAACGCACCGGCGAAACGAACGTAAAACTTCCCTTTCTCAATTAGGAAGTCTATCGTGCTTTGCGTATAATCCTGAGCCGTCAATACCGTATTGCAGAAATATTCCAGCCAGTCATTTATCACAAGTCGATGACTGTTGCGCTGTAAGGCTTCGTAGTAATTCTTCTTTGTTCCTTCAATCGTATATGAAAGGGCGATGAGTGTAGGGCGACCAAGTCCCTGCGAAAGGGCAAGCTCGGATATCGCCCGCCCAATACGCCCGTTACCATCCTCAAAAGGGTGGATGCTTTCAAAATAAAGATGGGCGATGCCGGAGCGCAGCAGCGTTCCGATCTGGCTCTCCTTCTCCGCAGCGTTGAACCATTTGATAAACCTGCCCATCTCCTTTTTTACAATCGCAGAGGGAGGTGCTTCAAAATGGACTTTTGGATCGTGCAGCGCACCGGATACAACCTGCATGGGTTCTTCGTGTATCCTGTAAGCGCCTATGGCATTCAAATCCCGCCTGCCGTTGGTTAGCATTTTGTGCCACTCGAAAAGATGTTCGTGCGTCAGAACTCTTTGAGCGTTCTTGTACAAATCGACCATCATTTCAGCAATGCCTTGTTCGGCTGGTGGCACTTTTCGCTGATCGGCTTTGAGTCCGAATTGCTTCCTGATCGAAGATTGCAATGAATCGCGGTTAAGCACTGCGCCTTCGATTTCAGAGGTCTTAAACGCCTCATCGCTGATGATCTCGATTTTCAGGGATTCCTGATCGGCCTCGCCAATGTGCCTCATGCTCCCGTAAAGCGTACCAGCCTTATGGAAAAATTGCTTTTCATACGCCGCGAATTTTTCGGGGTCGAATATAAAGTTCGGCCAGTCCTTATGTTGCCAATTCCACATGCGTTATAAATTCCCCATTTATAACTCAATTTATCGCGTTTTTATGAGTTATAAAAGCATTTTTATAACTCGAACGATCTTATCCCATCTGATTTGTTCTTGAGTTTGCCGTGAGTAAGATTCCAATAAGCTCCGGGCAATCCGATAACTGCGCTGTACGCGCTCCTGCCCGTCCTAAAATTGCCTCCGCATTGGGCACTGGCTTAAGATGAAGATCAGCCAGAAGGCGTCCAACAATTTCTTCAAGCGCTGAAACTGACATCTGGTCGGCGGACTTACAAGCAGGGGGGTCAGGGTTCGAATCCCTCAACTCCGATCAATACCATCCCATCCCAGGCGCCTCATCTTTAGCGAGGCATTTTACTTTGTGGCTGGCCGAATCAAGGCAAGAGCCGGGCCACCCCGGATAAGCTTGATTGAGCCTTCCCCAAAAACAGACCACCGGCCGTATTCCTTCAACGCACGCTCATTCGAAGGTCATTTTGATCCAATGGTTCTTTCCTCTTTGAGACCACCCAATAATCAGTTCCCCTGTCGTTAATACTCTTTAGAGAAAACGTATTTTTACCACTCGATCAACACTTTGAAACGGCTCCGCAGGATACTTTTTTATACCGCCCTCACCGTCACCACGATGGTTGTCGGTGTCGCCCTCGCCGTGTACCTGTACAGCGATCGCATCATCGACGAATTCATCCGCGAAGCCAACAAACACCTCAACACCCCCGTTCAGGTCGGCAGGATCGAAGTCTCCATGCTGGACCAGTTTCCCCTGCTTTCGATCGTCTGCCGTGAGGTGTCGGTGGAGGACAGCCATCCGGGCACCTATCCGCTCTTTACCGCCGGGGAAGTACGCTTCCAGATGAATCCCATCGAAGTGTGGCGCGGCAACTACACCATCCGCGGCGTAAAAGTGTTCGACAGCGAAACACGGCTAAAACTCGACGCGGCGGGAAAAAACAATTTCACCATCGTGAAAAAGCACGCCTCGGCGGGAAAGGGTGGCGTGGCCTTCGAACTTCGCAATGTCGAGCTCCACGATACGCGCGTCTATTACCTCGACCTTCACCAAAACCACGACCTGGCCTTCTCCAGCACCGCGTTGCTCGCCTCCATAAAAACCCGCGACGACATCTACACCATCGATGCGCGCGGAGACGTCACCACGGAGCAGCTCGACATCCGCGGACAATCGTTCCTGCGTGGCAAGCCGTTCGAAGTCACCAGCAAGCTCGTCTACGACGACATCAACAAGTCCCTGCGGATCAACCCCTCGGACCTCCGCCTCCGCGGCTCGCACTTCGTGGTAGCGGGCAACTACGAATGGAAAGAGAAAAATCTTATCAATATAGAAACCGAGGGAAAAAACACCGACATCCAAACCCTGTTGTCGCTCCTCCCGGAGTCCGTTTCGACGCGGTTCGAAAAATACGAGAGCAAGGGTGACGTCTACTTCTCTTCCGTGTTGAAAGGCGAGATCACCAACAACGTGTACCCGTCGCTGTCCGTTGAATTTGGATTCTCGCACGCGACCTTGTTTCACCCCGAATACCAGTCGCGGATCGAAGACGCCAGCGTCAGCGGATCTTTTGCCTCGGATAACCTGCTTCGCGCATCCAAGGGTACCCTCATCCTGAAGAATATCCGCGGCGCCCTGAACGACGAAGCGTTTACCGCGGACCTGGTGTTGAAAGATTTTGACGACCCGGAAGTCATCTTCAACTTCAAAGGCAGGCTGGATGCGCTTTCGCTGACGAACTTCTACCCCATCCCGTCGGTGAGCAACCTCAGCGGCGAGATGCAGGTGGATGTAGCCTTCGAAGGAAGGGCTGCCCTGCTTAAGGACAAGAATACCGCGCAGCAGGTGATGACACGTGGCACGGTCGATCTGCACGACATCAGCCTCTCGTATGGCAGCGCACACATTCCGCTCCACCACCTGAAAGGCAGCCTTCAGTTCAGCAACAACGACCTCGCCCTGAGCAATGTTTCCGGCCAGTTGGGCAATTCCGATTTTCTGCTCAACGGATTCTTCAAAAACGTCGTCACCTTCCTCTTCTTCGAAAACCAGCCCGTGGGAATTGAAGCCGACCTGCAGTCGGCATACATCGACCTCGACGAATTGTTCGCCTTCACCTTCGGGGCGGATTCGTCCGACCAACAGAATGAATACATGTTCCGCATCTCGCCGAACGTCAACCTCAACTTCAACTGCACGATCGACGCCTTGCGCTACAAGCGTTTCAGGGGCAGGGAGTTGAAAGGTGACCTGCTCGTAAAAAGCCAGATGGCCGTATCCCGAAAGTTCTCGCTGAACACCATGGGTGGCCAGTTGGAGCTGTCGGGCATCGTCGATGCGCAAAATCCCAGGGCCGTGGATGTGGTGACCACCGCGCACATGGACGACCTTCACCTCGACAGCGTATTCTACGTCTTTGAAAACTTCAACCAGACCTTCATTGAAGACAGGCACCTGCGCGGCCAGGGGTCGGCGGACGTTTCGTTCGAACTTGTCTTGAACGAACACCTGAGGCTCCTTCCGAAAACGCTCATCGCCGACATCGGGATCACCATCAGGAACGGCCAGTTGAACGACTTCGAACCCTTGCAAAGCCTTTCCCGCTACCTCGACGACGAGGGACTTGACAGGCTGCGGTTCGCCGAACTCAAAAACGACGTCCACATCGAAGATGGAACGATCTACCTTCCGCAGATGAACGTGAGAAGCAACGTTACCGACCTGGAGATCTCAGGAACGCATACATTCGATCAACGCATCGCCTACCGCGTAGTTACACCGCTCCGCCGAAAAAAGGTAGCCGATCCCGAAGCCCGACTGGCGGTCGAAGACGACCCGCAATCCGGACCGAAACTTTTCCTGAAGATCACCGGCACCACCGACGACTATCGGGTTCAGTACGACACGGAAGCCGTGAGAAAGAAAATCGCAAGCGACCTGAAAAAAGAGGTGCAGGAACTCAAGGATGCTTTCAAATCGAAGGAGAAGCGGAAAGAGAAAGAGCTGGAACTCAGCAAGGACGACTATTTCGACTGGAAAGACTAGGGCGACGCACCTTTGTTCCGGCTTGGCGCCTGCAGATCACCGCACGTTGGGCGCCGCGTCAACGATGGAACCCCAAGAAACCTGAAACTTTCCATCCCCTTCCCTATCTTTACCCCCGTTAAATTTACCCAGGGTTGTCCACGCTTCCAACGTTCCTCATCGTCGACGACAGCTACATTGACCGGCTGGTGGCAAGCATGTTGATCAAACACACGTTCAACACGGCAACGGTGGTTGACGTCGCCTCCGGCGAACAGGCGCTCTCATGGCTCGAGGCGAATCGGTTGGACCTCAACGGCAACCTCGTCATCCTGCTCGACATCATGATGCCGGCGATGAACGGATTCGAGGTATTGGAAGCGATGGCCCGCATCGACGGGCTGAACCCGAAGCACGTCACCGTGTTTATGCTCTCCTCCACACTCGACGACGAAGACATCCGCAAAGCCGAACAGCATCAGCAGGTAAAGAAACTGCTCAGCAAGCCTTTATCGGTGAAAGAACTGCAGCAACTGGTCTTGCTGCTTCAGTCGAGCGCCTGACGAAGAAAATCGTTCAGGGGTTTGATGAGTTTGCAATGCGCGGCCATTGTCTTCACCACTTTGCGGTCCGTGAGTTCACTGTCGGAATAGGCGTGAGAAACGATGTAGCTCTTATGCCTGAGCAGGTCGATTTCCGGATGATCCTTCGCATAGCCTTTGGGAACTGTTTTCAACTTGTCAAAGTCGTCGAAGCCATCATAGGTGTTCCTGAACGCGCGGCCGCGCATGATCTTCTTCAACGCGTCGACATTATAATCGATCTCCTGCCGGATCCTGGAGAGGTTCTCCACGTCGGGCATGTAGATGCCTCCGGCGATGAAGCTCTTGTTGCCGGGTTCCACATGCAGATAATATCCGGGCTCCTGGATGAGCTTCCCGTTGGGCGAGAAGCCGGCACCCATGTTGACCTTGTATGGGCTCTTGTCCTTGCTGAAACGGACGTCCCGGTAAATCCGGAAAGGTAGTTTTTTCGGGTCAAGGCCGGCAAGGCGTTCGTCGAACTTTACCATTTCGTTCAGAAGACTGGAGACAAATCCTTCAAACCTCTCTTTGGCCTCGAGGTAACGCGACTTGTTCTTTTCAAACCATGCGCGGTCGTTATTCTTTCGGAGGTCTTTCAGAAACTTCAGGATAAAGGGAAAATCCATGGGATTGGGTTTTTGAATTTCAGAGAACGGGAACAATTTCTTCGAGGCCCATTCCCCGCGATCCCTTAACGAGAACAGTCGCGTCGGCGATGGGATTTTTTTTTAAGTCGTCAATCAGTGCCGGTTTCTCCGGGAAATGTTTCGCCTGTGGCAATTCTGTCAACGCGGCCCGGAACAACGATCCGCAAAGGTAAACCTCATCCAGGTTTTTTGCGCGTATGAAAGCGCCAATGGCGCGGTGTTCTTTCTCCGCCTCTCCTTCGAGTTCGAACATGTCGCCGAGGATGAGGACCTTGCGCGCGGCCTTCATGGCGGACATGTTTTCAATCGCCGCCATCATGGAACTCGGATTGGCGTTGTAGGCGTCCAGGATAATGGTATTCGTTCCCTTCACCATCACCTGGGACCGCATGTTCGCAGGCACGTAGGTCGCCACCGCCTGATTCGCCACCGCCGGATCGACGCCAAAGAATTTTCCGACACACAACGCGGCCGCAATATTGGTGAAATTGTAAGTGCCGATGAGCTGCGTCTCAACCGCCTCACCATTGTCGGCCCTGAAATGCACCATGGGATCCGCCGCGCGCAGTTCGGCGTGGTAAAAATCTCCGCGGCGGGGATACGTCACGGCATCGGAAAACGCCTGGGTGAGCCCTGCCAGGAGTTCGTCATCCGAGTTCACAAAAACTTTCCCTCCATGGGACAGCAGGTGATCGTACAATTCAGCCTTGGCCTTGACGATGTTGTTAAATCCGCCGAACGTGCCAATGTGTGCTTTGCCGATGTTGGTGACAAATCCGTGAGTCGGATTGGCGATGGCGCACAGCGCCGCGATCTCGCCCACATGGTTGGCGCCCATTTCTATCACCGCCACTTCCACCGACCGATCCATCGCGAGCAGCGTGAGCGGCACGCCGATGTGGTTGTTCAGATTTCCGCGCGTGGCGTGGGTGCGGAACTTTTTGCTCAGCACCGCATGCAAGAGCTCCTTGCTGGTGGTTTTGCCGTTGGAGCCCGTCAACGCAATAAACGGTATGTCGAACTGGTCGCGGTGAAACCGCGCAAGCTGTTGCAGGGCCGCAAGGGCGTCGGGCACGAGAATACACCGCCTATCGACCCGGTGTTCTTCTTCGTCGATGACGGCAAAGCGCGCCCCCTTCTTCAATGCTTCGGCAGCAAACGCGTTGGCATTAAACTTTTCACCCTTCAGCGCAAAGAACATCGACCCGGGCGCGATCTGGCGCGTGTCGGTAGATACCTTTCCGGCTTCCGTATATTTGGCGTATAATTCTCGAATTTCCATCGGGCGCTGCAAGGTAAAATATTCGGGCAGGCTATATTTGAAAATGTCAGGCGGGCAAGATAACAGTCAACCGTGGCAATCGTTATTGAGAAAAGAAAAAAAGTTATGTGGCGCATTGGTCTCTTTCTCCTGCTCCTCGCGCTGCCGTTCCGCACAACGGCGCAGTTCAGCTACGTCGTCGACCAAAGCGTCGCCGTGACCAACCACAGCGGGGCCGATGCGCTGAGCCTCGCATGGGCGGGGGGCATCAACGCCGCGCAGCACAACACGATGGACCTCAACGGCGACGGTACCGACGACCTCGTGCTGTTCGACCGCATGGCCAATAAAGTCATAACCTTCCTTAACGACGACAACAGCTGGCGCTACCAGCCGGAATACGAGGCCCTCTTCCCTTCGGAGATCACCAACTTCGTGTTGCTGCGGGACTTCAATTGCGACGGAAAAAAAGACCTTTTCACCAGCGACCTGCTGGGCATTAAAGTGTACGTGAATGTCACCGCCGCGGGGGCGTTGCTTTCCTGGGAACCGTACCTTTTCACGACGCCATCCGGCGAAAAAAAAACCTTCATTCTTACCTACGGCAGCGATCCGGACTTCAAGATCAATCTTCAGATCCAGTACGACGACCTCCCGGCCCTGGTCGACGCCGACAACGATGGTGACCTCGACATCTTCAATGTGCAGTACATGGGCCACAGCGTGGAGTATCACCAAAACTTCAGCGTCGAGAATGGCTGGGGCTGCGACTCCCTTGAATTCCGCCGCATCACCGACCACTGGGGAGATTTCAGGGAATGCGCCTGCGGGGTTATTGCCCTGAAGGGCGAGCCGTGTCCCGCCTCCGGCAGCAGGACAATGCACGCCGGTGGAAAGGCACTCCTCGCCATAGATGCCAACGGCGACCAGACCCTCGATCTCGTTTTTTCCGAGGCGGAATGTACAGACCTCACCCTGCTTGCCAACGAGGGCACGCTCCTGAATCCCGTCATCAATACCTATACCACTTTTCCGCATCCCACGCCGGCGAGCTACGCGCTCTTTCCCGCGGCATTCTACGAAGATGTGGACTTCGACGGCGTGAAAGACCTTATCTCCTCTCCAAATCTCTTCCAACGGGAGTCTCCCGCAACGAACGCCACCAATTTCAGTTCGTCGAACTGGTTGTTTAAGAACGAAGGAACGGATGACAACCCGGCCTTTGCGTTGGTGAAGAAAAACTTTCTCCAGGACGAAATGATCGACGTCGGTGACAACGCGGTGCCCGCCTTCGCGGATTTCGACGGTGATGGCGACCTGGACCTTTTCGTCAGCAGCTATGCCGATCCCTCGCTGCCTGAATTGCGGTCGTCGATTTTTCATTTTGAAAATACCGGCACTTCGTCACGTCCATCGTTCCAACTCGTCAACACCGACTACCATCCCTACGATTCACCTCCCTTGTACAACCAGAAGATCGCGTTCACCGACCTGAATGGCGACGGTGCGCGGGATCTGGTCTTCACCGCAAGCATATCGAACGGCGACGGGCGCACCGACAACGACCCGACGAGGCTTTACTTCATCCCCAACGCTTCCACTGAAGGTATTGTGCTGGATGGCCAACCCCTGTTCGAGCTCGACTTCAAACTCCTCTCCGTCGAGAACCTCTCGTTCGCAGACATCAATGCCGATGGCAAAGCCGATATTCTCGCCGGCCGCAACGACGGCTCGATCGAATATTGGCGCAATGGCGGTGGCGACGAACTTGCGCCGTCCTTCATCCTCGAAAGCGATCCCTACATGGGCCTCGGCCCTTCCTTCTTCCGACAAAACAGCATCTGCATCCTGTCGGACCTCAATGGAGACGGGAAGGAGGATCTCGCCTATAGTGACATTGAGGGGCGAATTTCCATTATCCCCAACTACCGCAGCAACGTCGATGCCCCGCACGTTACCAGCATCCTGTACAACCCGTTGCTCAGCCAGCACGGCGAATACAATTTCGGCGGCCTGATTTGGCCCGTGGCGGCAAACCTCTTCGGCATGGACAAGCCGGCCATCGCCGTCGGTACCCGCCTTGGCGGCATTTACATGCTGCGAAATCAAAGCGCCTTCGGCGTTTTCCCAAGCCCGCTTTCTCCGGGCGAGGCTTTGCACGTTCAGGCGGAGGAACGGGCCACGGTTTTTGTCTACACCGCCAGCGGCAAGCTCGTCGGCGGCCCCGTCGCTGTCGAAGGCGCGCGTGAATTTGATGTTTCCACCCTGGCCCCCGGATTGTATATCCTCAAGTTTGTAACGGATCGCCGGTCCTTTACAGAAAAAGTTGTTATCCGCTGATTCGCCTGCATACGACCCTTCCTTTCCAAAACGGATTTTCTTTCCAACTTTGCGTCCGCATTAAAAAACATCCCGTTGACCGCACAACCCATTGCCTTCATCTTCGATATGGACGGCGTCATCGTCGACTCCAATCCCTTTCACAAGATCGCCCTGAAACAATTCTGCCGGAAGTACGGCGTGGACCTCTCCGAAGAGGAATTGCGCGAGCGCATTTACGGCCGGACAAACCGCGACTGGATACGCAACGTGTTTGGCGAGATCCCCGAGGATCAACTCAACCGATACGCCAGCGAGAAGGAGGCTTTGTTTCGGGAACGCTATGCTATGGACATCAAAGCAGTGACTGGGCTTGAAACATTCCTGGCGCGTGTGCGCGAGGAGGAAGTGCCGCTTGCCATCGCGACCTCGGCGCCCCTGGAGAACGTGGATTTCACGCTGGAGAAAACCGGCCTCCGCAGATTCTTCCCCGTGATCCTGTACGACAAGTTCGTGACCCGGGGCAAGCCCGATCCCGAGATCTATTTGAAAACAGCCGCCGCCCTGGACATGGCGCCCGGCCGGTGTGTCGTGTTTGAAGATTCACTTTCAGGAATTGCTTCCGCCCGTGCGGCAGGCTGCAAGGTGGTGGGCATTACCACGACCCACACCAAGGAGGAAATGCCGGACACCGACTTAATCATCGATGATTTTGCCGGCCTGGCACCAAAGGCGCTGATTGCCAGCCTTTTTTAGGGATATTCTCCGGATATTTTGGATTATTATGCGGGTTTTAGCGATATTTGCAGTCCCTTTTCGGAAGGGGTTAAAAATCAGGCTAGACTATGGCGAGAGTTTGTCAAATTACGGGAAAGCGGCCTCAGGTAGGCAACCGGGTTTCCCACGCGAACAACAAGACGAAGCGGAGGTTCTATCCCAATCTCCAGAAGAAGCGTTTTTACATACCGGAAGAGGATAAGTGGATTACCCTGAAGGTTTCCGCGAAGGCGATCAAGACCATCACCAAGAATGGCATCAGCGCCGTTTTGAAGGAAGCCAGGGCCAACGGAAACCTGGTACTGTAACAAAGAAAAAAATAGAGAATCATGGCAAAGAAAGGCAACAGGGTTCAGGTGATTTTAGAGTGCACGGAGCACAAGACTACCGGCCAGCCGGGGATGAGCCGCTACATCACTACGAAGAACCGCAAGAATACGACGGAGCGATTGGAATTGAAGAAATACAATCCGGTCCTGAAGAAATATACCGTTCACAAAGAAATTAAGTAACCATGGCAAAGAAGGTTGTTGCTACACTGAAGAAGGCCGAAGCAAAGAGTTTCGCGAAGGTCATTCGCACCGTGCGTTCCGAAAAGACGGGCGCATACACGTTCCGCGAAGAGATTGTTCCTGCGGAGCTGGTGAAAGAGACCCTGGCAAAGAAGTAATCTTGCCCAAAAAGAATTTGGAAAGTCCCTTCACGGGACTTTTTTTGTATCCGGAGGGCATAATTTCTTTAGCGTTCCCTTAAACAAAACGTCGGTATGGCATTATTTGGGTTGTTTTCTAAGGATAAGAAGGAGTCGCTCGACAAGGGCCTGGAAAAGACCAAGGATTCATTCTTCTCCAAACTCGGAAAGGCAATCGTTGGGAAGGCCACCGTTGACGATGAGGTGCTCGATAATCTCGAAGAGATCCTGGTTTCGTCCGACGTTGGTGTGGAGACCACGCTGAAAATCATCGACCGCCTGCAGCAACGTGTGGCCCGCGACAAATACCTGAACACCGCCGACCTCGACCGCCTCCTCCGCGAAGAGGTGGCATCGCTTCTCACCGAACGCAACGCCTCCGACGCCGAGGATTTTGACTTCCCGGAGCTCAAGCCCTATGTGATCATGGTCGTGGGCGTCAACGGAGTGGGGAAGACCACAACCATCGGCAAGCTTGCATCACAGTTCAGCAGCCGCGGCAAGAAGGTGGTGCTGGGCGCCGCTGATACGTTCCGCGCCGCAGCCGTCGACCAGTTGAAATTGTGGGGCGAGCGCGTTGGCGTGCCCGTGGTCGCGCGGGGCATGAACACGGACCCTTCCGCAGTCGCGTTTGATGCCGTCAAAGCCGGGGCCGACCAGCATGCCGACGTGGTCATCATCGACACCGCGGGACGGCTGCACACGAAGGTGAACCTGATGAACGAACTCTCAAAGATTCGCCGGGTGATGCAAAAAGTCATCGCCGATGCTCCACACGAAGTCCTGCTCGTTCTTGATGGCAGCACCGGCCAGAACGCCGTGATCCAGGCGCGGGAATTCACGAAAGCTACGGACGTCACCGCGTTGGCGATCACCAAACTCGACGGTACCGCCAAGGGCGGGGTGGTGATCGGCATCTCGGATGAATTTGGAATTCCTGTCAAATACATCGGCGTGGGCGAAAAGGCGGAGGACCTGCAGCCGTTTAATCGCACCGAGTTCGTTGACTCCCTTTTCAAGAAGGATTGAAGGGCGGCGGCGTTGTGGATTCTGTGAGGTGGGCGGTGCGGTGAGGTTTCTTTTTTACCGCGGAGGAGGTTTTCCAATGCAGTGCTGAAATAGTGCGGAAGGGAGCATCGGCCGTGCTGGTGGAGATAGTAGTGCGGGCGCAGAGGACGCGGAGGCTCGCTTCGCTCGCACTGTCCGCCGAAGCTTTCTTTGATCGCCGTAGCCTTGGGAAGGAAATAGCATAGCCTGGGCTTGTGCTCTCATCTAAAAGCATGCGGAACTCTGAACAGTTGCGAGTCACGAATGTGGTGCGGCGGCGGTGTGGATTCTGTGAGGTGGACGGTGCGGTGAGGTTTCTTTTTTACCGCGGAGGAGGTTTTCCAATGCAGTGCTGACCGGCGTGGGCCTCGACAAGCTCGGCCACCGGCGAGGGTTGTATATTTGTGCGGCGGCATCCGAAGTGAGAAAAAACCTGAATCGGCCATTCCCCTTTAACAGCGAATACAGAACGTTGCAACGGACTGCCCGGATGCCGCCGCACTTCCTCCGTTAACCCTTGGGCGGCCGAGCGTGCCGAGGCCCGGTTCTCCAAACAAACCCCACATCCACAGCATCCCAACGCCCAACCTCAAAACAATCCCACAAAACCGGCCCGGCCACCGCGTTCCGTTCGCAGCATCCACGAAGGTCAATCTTCCCGTGACCACCTCACCCCCCCGGCGCCTTGCGCAGGGGCAGGCGGAAGAGCACGTAATAGTTAAATCCCCAGTAATTCTCCTTGTAGGTCTTCCCGTATCCGGGCACATCATGTGGCCTCATGTCGTTAAAGCCATCCATCTTGAGTCCGAACTTGAAACGCGCCGTGTAGCCCATCCAGATGAAGCTCCAGATCTTCACCCGGAGGCCAGTGGTTAATTCCATCCACCGCGAGTTTACCTCGGCGTTGTGGTAACTGCCGTTGACAACGCCCCAAACCGGATCGCGGGTTATGTAGGTGAAATTGTCGGAAAAACTTCCTCGCGCATAGCGATAGCCAATAAAGAAGACGTTGCGGTCGGGATCGTTCAGCAGGAAATTGACGTCTACGCCGGCACGCCAGTATCGTCCATCGTTGCTGTACGCCGAAGAATCGCCGTCCAAATTCCTGGCCCATTTCCCATAGTCGAAGGCCAGGTAGTAGCGGGACAGATCCATTTCAGCGTTGACCTCCCATCCGGAAAAGTCGTCCTGAAACCGGCTCATCGCCAGGGCAATGATGTCCGTGCCGACCCGGATGCCCGTGGGCAAAAACCGATACCTCACGGTGTCGGCGGTGACCGCGGTGGTGTCGGTCTGCGCCCCCGCCCATAACGGCAACAACAGCAAAAACAATATTTTCTTAATTGACGATCTCAATGTTGGTGGTTGCGGGATAAGTTAGCGAATCTGCCGTGACCACCACCTTTTGGAGGTCATCGGCTTCCCGAAGCCCATCGAAGACGTTCTGCTCGCAGGCGTTGGAAAAAATTCTTGTATTGGTTCGGGTGTACTGCACGGCAAGGGTGTCCGTGCTTGTTTCGTCGTACTTAATATAGAATGTGGTCTCGTCGGCGTCGGGATTGAGCGGCAGTTGCACCGTCGAAACATCCGTCGCGTTTGAATAGAACACGTCGTCGGAGTAATCCGTGGTAATGCCCACCAGTGAGACTTCGTCGACGACCGTGCCGGTACCGACTTCGTTATTCGTCCTGAAGGCGATCTGTATGGTGTTGGTGACCGGGCAGCGGTAGAGGATGACATTGGTTTGCGCCGGATCGGTGATGCTGCTCAATGCGCGGCCATCGGCATCGGTGTTCAGGCGGACGGAGTCGAAGGCATGGGCAGCAATGCGGATGCTGTCTGCAAAAACCTGTTCGCCGCACGGCCGATAGCGCGTCTCGGTGCTGAGCTTGTAGGTAAGGTTGATGTCCATGGTATCGCCGTCGACGAAAAACGTATAGGCACTCTGAGGCTCGGAAAAATTGACCGGCAGGGTGACCGTCTTTGCATCAACGTTTGAGGAATAGGCGCTCGTGTTGAAATCGGTCGTCACCTTATTAACATGCAAAGTGATTTCGGCAGGGGCGCGGCCGGGGTAATAAAGCTGATAGAACGCCATGATGGTTTGCGCCGGCGCGGGACACCGAAAGATCTCTATGTTGCGTGCCTGGTTGTCGCGACCCGGTATCGTGTTCACCACGCGCACGGAGTCGAACTGGTGGTCGATGATGTGAAGGTTGGTCGCCGTAAGCAGGGGCCCGCAATCCGAAGACACGAACTCGTTGGTGACGTCATAGCCGATCGTGAGCGTTTTGTTGGTGCCGGCGTTGCTGTAGTTCGCGAAATCAAGCACCATTTGGTCCGCAAACATGTTAACGGGGAGTACAAAGGCCCGCCCATTGAAACTCTGGCTAAAAAGGCTGTCCGTGCCGCCTGTGGCAATGTGGTCAAAGCGCTGGCTGTATTGCCCTCCCGTGCCCATGACCTTAAAGGTAACGCCGACCATGTCGTTCCGGAGTTCGAAACACCCCGGCTCATCCAGGCAGGAAACGCCCAGAAGCAGGACAAGAAAGAGGGGCCACCTGTTGTTTTTGCGCATAATTCTGAAACCGGCCGTAAAGATAAAGCAACCTTTTAAAGCCCAAATTCCGGGCCAGCATTATTTCAACCGTGCCGGCGCCGGCGCGGTCGGCAATGGGCAAAACGTCGCGGATTTTTCCAATCGGCGAATGACCTTACCTTTGCCCAAAAAAGGCGGCATCCGCCGGAATTTAAGGCGTGTAATCGCTGTTCGTAAGACCAAACCGGCACAGATTCATGAAGACGAAAGGCACCAGGAAGACCAAGATCAACATTGTTACCCTCGGGTGTTCAAAAAACCTGGTGGATTCCGAAGTTCTCCTTACCCAACTCAGGGGCAACGGGATCGATGCTGTGCATGAATCGGCCGTGGACGATGCCAACGTGGTCGTTATCAATACCTGCGGTTTCATCGACAACGCCAAGCAAGAGTCCATTGACACAATTCTCCGCTACGTCGACGCCAAGGACGAAGGCATCGTCGACAAGGTGTATGTTACCGGGTGCCTGTCACAGCGGTATAAAGACGACCTTGAAAAAGAGATCCCCGATGTCGATGCCTGGTTCGGGACACGCGACCTCTCGCGCCTGCTGAAGGTCTTTAATGCCGACTACCGCCACGAGCTGGTCGGCGAACGCATCCTCACCAACCCGGCCCATTTCGCCTACCTGAAGATCTCGGAAGGATGCGATCGGCCGTGCTCGTTCTGTGCCATTCCGCTCATGCGGGGCAAGCACGTCTCGCGCCCGATCGAAGAACTGGTTACCGAGGCCGCCAACCTTGTAAAAAAAGGAACGCGGGAGCTGCTCATCATCGCGCAGGACTCAACCTACTACGGGCTCGACCTTTACAAAAAGCGGAATCTCGCCGAACTGTTGAAGAGGCTTTCCGACGTGGACGGCCTGGAATGGATACGGCTCCACTACGCGTTCCCCTCCGGCTTCCCGCTCGATGTGTTGGATGTGATGGCGGAGCGTCCCAACATCTGCAAATACCTGGACATCCCGCTGCAGCACGGCTCGACAAAAATGCTCCAGTTGATGCGCCGCGGGATCACACGTGAGAAAACAGAAGAGCTGATCCACACCATCCGCGACCGGGTGCCGGGTATCGCGCTGCGCACAACCATGATTGCCGGCCACCCCGGAGAGACGGAAGACGACTTCCTGGAGATGATGACCTTCATTGAAAAAACCCGCTTCGACCGCCTCGGAATATTCAACTACTCCCACGAAGAGAACACGCACGCGCATACCCTGGTGGACGACGTACCGGAAGACATCAAGCAACAACGCGCCGATGCCGTCATGGACCTCCAGCAAAACATTTCCCTCGAACTGAACCAGGCACGTGTGGGCAAAACGCTGAAGGTGATGATCGACCGAAAAGAAGGCGGAAGCTACATCGGCCGCACCGAATATGACTCTCCCGAAGTAGACAACGAAGTTACCATCGAAACGGAAAACGAATACCTTCGGATCGGCGATTTCGCCGACGCAAAAATCGTGGCGGCCTCGGATTTCGACCTCACGGGAAAGCTAACCACCACCGCAGAATAATTCATAAACCTTAAGAATAAAATACCGTTATTGGGATATGGTTTGCCCAACTTTCACCGATACCTGTTGTCGCCATGCAGCTTGAGAAATTTCCCCTGTCCGAGACAAGGGCATTTTCCCGTTTTTTCCTCGACTATCTTCAACAAGACGTCAACCTCCAACCCTTCTTTCACCGCTTCCCTACCGTCGAAAACGCAGGAGAACAAATCAAAGAAAAGGCGGCATCCTTTCCTGCGGCGCACCGTGACATCCTTAACAAAACATTAACAAAACAGTACCAGGCGGTTGAAGCTGCCGACAACGTCAAAGCCAACATTGAAGCCCTCGCCAGACCGGATACATTCACGGTCACGACAGGACATCAACTCAACATCTTCACCGGCCCGCTGTATTTCGTTTACAAGATCGTTACCGTCATCAACGCCTGCAAAGCGCTCACGGCCCGGTATCCGGAGTATCATTTTGTCCCGGTCTACTGGATGGCCTCGGAAGACCACGACTATGATGAGATCAAATCCTTCCGGCTCTATGGGAAAAAGTACACCTGGAACACCGATCAGCGCGGCGCTGTGGGAAGGTTTCACACCGGCGATTTCAAAGCGTTGTTAAACGAAATCCCCGGCGACGTTGCCCTTTTCCGCACGGCCTATCTTAAGCACAAGACGCTGAGCGAGGCGGTACGTTACTATGTGAACGCGCTGTTTGGCGACGAAGGGCTCGTCGTGCTCGACGCCGATGACCCGGCGTTAAAGGCGTTATTCAAGCCCGTCATCTCCGGCGACATCCTGAACCATTCCACCCTCCCCGCCGTGGAAGGCACGAACAACTCCCTTGAAACCCTGGGATACCAGACACAGGTCTATTGCCGTCCGGTGAATTTCTTCTACCTCGATGACCAACTGCGCGCCCGCATCGAAAACACCGACGGAAAGTACGAGGTGATTGACTCGCCACTCGCGTTCAGCCGGAATGAAATCGAGGCCCTCATCGACCGATCGCCTGAAAAGTTCAGTCCAAACGTTATCCTCCGGCCCCTATACCAGGAATGGATCCTCCCCAATCTCGCCTACGTCGGCGGACCGTCTGAAGTCACGTATTGGTTACAATTAAAAGCGGTATTCGACGCGCACGGGGTCCCGTTTCCCATGCTCATGCCGCGGAACTTCGGGCTTGTGATCGAACACCACATCTACCGGAAATTCGAAAAGACCGGAATGGAACTCAGCCGGCTCTTCGAGGAGAAGAATTTTCTCTTTAACGAATGGGTCTTGAAACACGCCAATCACAACCTCACCGTTGGCGAGGAGCGGACGACCATCTCGGGAATCTACGAGGACCTCGCCGGACGCGCCACGTCGATCGATCCCACGCTTACGGCCTTCGCCAACGCGGAAGGTAAGCGCATCATGAACAGCCTGGAAAAGATCGAAAAGAAATTCATCCGCGCAGAAAAGCGCAAGCAATCCGACAAGCTGCGCCAGATCGAGGCCGTTAAGGACGCGCTCTTCCCCAATGGCGGCCTGCAGGAACGCACTGACAATTTTCTAAACTTTTACCAGCAGGATGGCGCCTTCATCGCAAAACTGCTCAAGCATTTCGATCCCTTCGACTACCGGTTCAACGTGCTGATTTACTGACATGCAAAAAGAGGAAGCCAGAAAGGTCTACCGGCAGAAGCGAAGGGAACTCGCGGAAGCGGAATTCGCGCGGCTGAACGAACGCCTCTCCGACAACTTTTTCGGGGCACTGGACCTCACATCCGTAAACGTACTCCACACGTTCCTGCCGATCGCGAGCCAGAAAGAAGTGGACACCTGGCGGATCATCCGGAGGATCAGAAACGAATTTCCTCATGTGAGGATCGCGGTCCCACGCGTAAACGACCAGTCTGCCGTTATTGAAAGCTACCTGTTCGAGCGGGAAGATCAGTTGGAGGTCAACACCTGGGGCATCCCGGAGCCTACTTCGGGGATGCCGGTCGCCAACGAAAAGATCGACCTGATCCTTACGCCCCTGCTTGCGGTCGACCTTCGGGGAAACCGGGTTGGCTATGGCAGGGGCTTCTACGATCGCTTTCTATCCAACGTCGCGGCACAGAAGATCGGGCTGTCCTTGTTCCCGCCGGTTGACAGGATCGAGGGGATGAATGCCATGGACGTACCGATCGACAGGGTGGTAACGCCCGAAGGGGTGATTGATTTTCACAGGAAGGCGTAACGCGTGCCCGTTCAGGGAACCAACGGGCTGGCTATTGGCAAATGTACGAACGATTCGTCACGGGCTTCCAGGCAAGTTGAACCCATCATCCAGGTGTCAACGGCCCTTGCCGCCTCACGTCCTTCCGCAATCGCCCACACCACGAGAGATTGCCCGCGGCGAATGTCACCTGCCGCGAAAACACCCTCCACCGAACTCATATAGTTCTCGGTGCGAATGTTACCGCGTGCGTCGAGCTCCAGGTTCAATTCCGACACCATGCCACCCTTTTCCGCGCCCACAAATCCCACAGCGAGGAAGGCGGCTTCACATGGAAGCACACGCGCTGTTCCCGGCAACTCCTCAAAGCCCATTTTGCCCTGCGCGTTGACGCCCCATTTGATGTCGACCACTTTTAAGCCTTCGAGCCGCCCCTGCGCATCGCCCACGAACGCCTTGGTGAGTATCGCCCACTGGCGATCGACACCCTCTTCATGAGACGACGACGTCATGAGCACCATCGGCCACTCAGGCCAGGGGTTGTCCGCGTTCCGCGACAAGGGAGGTTTGGCCAGGAGCTCGATCTGGGTGACCGACCTGGCGCCCTGGCGGTTGGATGTGCCCACGCAGTCGGAGCCGGTGTCACCACCGCCGATGACGATGACATGCTTACCCGTGGCCAGAATTTCGTTGGAAAAGATACGGTCACCCGCCACACGCTTGTTTTGCTGCGGCAGAAACTCCATCGCAAAGTGTACGCCCTTCAACTCGCGCCCCGGTATCGGGAGGTCTCTTGGCGCCGACGCCCCGCCACAGATCACCACGGCGTCGAACTCATCTTTCAGATGCTGCGCGCTGAGGTTCACCCCCACGTGGGCGTTTGTTCTGAAGATGATGCCGTCTTGCTCCATGAGCCGGATCCGCCGGTCGACGATCGTTTTCTCAAGCTTGAAATCGGGAATGCCGTAGCGCAGCAAACCACCCACGCGGTCGCTTCTCTCGAATACCGTGACCCAGTGTCCCGCCTTGTTAAGCTGCGTGGCGGCGGCAAGCCCCGCGGGGCCCGAGCCAACGATGGCAACGCGTTTCCCCGTGCGGTTCCGGGGTGAATCGGATTTGATGTATCCCTTTTCGAAGGCAACATCGGAAATGGTCTTTTCGATGTATTCGATGGTTACGGGATTGTTGTTGATACTCAACACACAACTCGCCTCACAGGGCGCCGGGCAGATCCGGCCCGTAAACTCCGGAAAATTGTTGGTGCTGCTCAGTATCCGAATGGCATCTTCCCAACGCCCCTGGTGCACCGCGTCATTGAAGTCCGGGATATTATTCCCCAGCGGACAACCACTGTGACAGAACGGCACGCCACAATCCATGCAGCGGGTTGCGTTGTCGCGCACTTTCTCCTTGGCCAACGGAAGATACGTCTCCCTGAAGTCCTTGAGGCGTTCCGCCGGGTTCCGCGGTGTGGGATTCACCCGCGGGTATTTCATAAAGCCATCGATCTGTCCCATTGTTGGTTAATTAGGCATTGGGTGTTAGGGATTAGGGATTAGGGATTGTTCCTTCTTTCGCGTTTCCAGCACCGCCTTGTAGTCCTTCGGCATCACCTTGATGAATAACCCCATGGCTACGGTCCAGTTTTCGAGGATCCATTCCGCGGGGTCGGAACCCGTATACTGAAAATGTTTTTCGATCATCGCGCGTACTTCTTCGCCGTCTTCATCGGTCATCGACTCCAGACCGACCATGTCCTTGTTGCAGAGCCGGTCGAGGCCGCCTTCCGGGTCGAAGACGTAAGCGATGCCGCCACTCATGCCCGCGGCGAGGTTTCGGCCCGTTTTCCCAAGGATGACAACACGCCCCCCGGTCATGTATTCGCAGGCATGATCGCCGACACCCTCGACCACGGCCTTCACGCCGGAGTTTCGCACGCAGAACCGTTCGCCGGCCTGGCCGCGGATATAAGCTTCGCCGGACGTGGCGCCGTAAAAGGCCACATTGCCGATGATGATGTTGTCTTCCGGCTTGAAGGTGGCTTCCTTATCGGGATAGACAACGAGTTTTCCGCCTGAAAGTCCCTTGCCAAAATAGTCGTTCGCCTCGCCTTCCAGCTCGAAGGTGACACCCGGCGCCACAAAGCACCCGAACGATTGCCCTGCCGACCCTTTAAAGTTGAAATGCAGGGTGTCTTCCGGCAGACCTTTTGCCTTGTAGCGCTTGGACACCTCGTTTGAAAGCAGCGCGCCCACCGAGCGGTCGGTGTTCCTGATGATGAACCGTTGTTTCACGGCCTCTCCTTCGTCGAGGGCAGGCTTGCCCGCCTCCACGAGTTTCCAATCCAGCACTTTCTCAAGTTCAAAGTCCTGTTCGATCTGCTTGTATACGCCGATGTGGTCGCGCGCCGTTTCGCGATGGAGTATGGGCGAAAGGTCGAGTTTCTCCAGCTTCCAGTGATCGATACCCTGGCGGACGCGCAGCACGTCTGTTCGACCCACCATCTCGTTCACGCTCCTGAACCCGAGGGTGGCCATGATCTCGCGCAGATCCCGGGCGAGGAAATGGAAGAAGTTCACCACGTGGTCGGGATCGCCGGTAAAGAGCTGGCGCAGGGTTTCATCCTGCGTGGCAATGCCCACCGGGCACGTGTTGAGATGGCATTTGCGCATCATGATACAACCTTCCACCACCAGGGCCGCCGTTGCCACGCCCCACTCTTCCGCGCCAAGCAACGTGGCGATGGCGATGTCCCGGCCCGTGCGGATCTGACCGTCGGTTTGCAGTACCACGCGGCTCCTCAGGTTGTTCTTCACCAGCGTCTGGTGCGCCTCGGACAGGCCGAGCTCCCAGGGGAGGCCCGCATGCCGGACCGAACTGATGGGCGAGGCGCCGGTCCCCCCGTCCGCGCCGGAGATGAGCACCGCATCCGCTTTCGCCTTCGCCACGCCAGCCGCAACGGTACCGACACCCGCCTGCGAAACAAGCTTCACGTTAATGCGCGCATGCCGATTGGCGTTCTTGAGGTCGAAGATCAACTGGGCGAGGTCTTCGATGGAGTAAATGTCATGGTGAGGAGGTGGCGAGATAAGTCCGACACCGGGTGTTGCATGTCGTACGCTTCCGATCCAATCATCCACTTTGTGACCGGGTAGCTGGCCTCCTTCGCCGGGCTTTGCACCCTGCGCCATTTTGATCTGCAGTTCGTCGGCATGCGTGAGGTAATTGTTCGTCACTCCAAACCTTCCGGATGCAACCTGCTTGATGGCCGAGCGTTCCCAGTCGCCGTTCTCTTTTCTTTCGAAACGAACCTCGTCTTCACCGCCCTCACCGCTATTGCTCTTGCCGCCAATGCGGTTCATCGCAATAGCCAATGTCGAATGCGCTTCGTGGGAGATCGAGCCGAATGACATCGCTCCCGTGGCAAAGCGTTTCAGAATATCCTCTACCGGTTCGACCTCATCGACCGGCACCGGATTGCGCTTCTTGAATTCAAACAGCCCGCGGATGGTAAATGCATCGCGGGTTTGGTCGTTGATCTTGTCGGCGTACTTGCGGTACAGCGGATAGTTTTGCGTCTTTGCGGAATGCTGCAAGGCATGAATGACGTCCGGGCTGAACAAGTGTTTCTCACCCCGCCGTTTCCACTGATAGATGCCGCCGGCCTGCAACGACGTTGCCGCTTTCTTGTACGCCAGGTCATGGCGAACGAGGACTTCACGCGCGAGGTCGTCGAAGGAGAGTCCCTCGATGCGGCTGATGGTTCCGCGGAAGCATTTGTCAATCACCTCGCTTCCCAGGCCGAGCGCCTCGAAGATCTGCGCCGACTGGTATGACTGCAACGTGCTGATCCCCATTTTCGACATCACCTTCAGGAGGCCGTTTCCGATGGCCTTCTGGTAGTTGTGCCACACCGCCTCATCCGTCATCTTCGCTTCACCCAGGCCTTCATTGAGGAAGTGAAGGGTCTCCAGCGCCATGTACGGGTTGATCGCCGACGCGCCATAGCCGATGATCGTGGCAAAATGGTGTACCTCCCACACATCGCCGGCTTCCACCAGCAAGCCCGAATGCGTGCGGATGCGCTGCTCCACGAGGTAGTGGTGTACGGCGCCGATGGAAAGCAGCGATGGTATCGGCGCGTACTCCGCGCTTATCTTTCGGTCCGACAAGACGATGATCTTCTTGCCCGCGCGAATAGCCCGCTCCGCTTCGTGGCAGATCCGTGTAAGCGCTTCCTCGAGGCGGCCGGGCTTGCCGTCGGCGTGGAACACACACCGGATGATGGCGTACTCGTAGCCGTGGGCGGGAAGGTGTTTCAGTTTCTCGAGGTCGGAATTCAGCAGCACCGGCTGCGAGATGTGGATCTGCGCGGTGTGCTCCGGCGTTTCTTCAAGCACGTTCAGGCTTTGGCCGATGCGTGTAAACAACGACATCACCAGGCGCTCCCGGATCGGGTCGATGGGCGGGTTGCTCACCTGGGCGAAGTGTTGCTTAAAGTAGTTCGAGATGTGCCGGCTCTCGCGCGAGAGCACCGCCAGCGGCGTATCGTCGCCCATGGAACCGATGGGCTCATAGCCCGTGGTCGCCATCGGCGTGAGTATGGTCCTGATATCTTCTTCCGTGAACCCATAGGCGTGCTGGCGCTGCAGGAGTGTTTCCTCCTCGAAGTGGTCTTCCGTCCATTCCTGCTCGGGTTCGAGGCGCAGCTTCAGGCGGTTTTGAATGATCCAGTTGTAATAGGGCTTGCCCTCATAGACGGAGCGCTTCACTTTTTCGTCGTCGAGAACCTTTCCCTGCTCGAGGTCTACGAGCATCATCTTGCCCGGCGTGATCCGTCCTTTCTCGAGCACGTCCTTCGGGTCGATGGGCAGCGCGCCCGCCTCAGAGGCCATCACCATCCTTCCCGAGCGTGTAACGAAATAGCGCAGCGGCCGAAGTCCGTTCCGGTCGAGGGTGGCACCGATGCGCGCGCCGTCGGTGAACACCAGGGCGGCGGGGCCATCCCAGGGTTCCATCATGGAAGCGTGGTATTTATAGAACGCCTTGCGGTGCGGGTCCATCAGTTTGTTGTCCTGCCATGCCTCGGGGATGAGCATCATCATCACGTGGGGAATACTCCTTCCCGACAGCACGAGCATCTCTACCATGGCGTCAAGGTTGGACGAATCCGAACCTTCGGACACGGTGATCGGCAACAGCATCTTTATCTCTTCGTCCGTGAAGCCCGTCGAACTGAACATCGCTTCCTTGGACTTCATCTTGTTCACGTTTCCGCGGATGGTGTTGATCTCCCCATTGTGGGCGAGGTAGCGGAACGGCTGGGCCAGTTTCCAGTTCGGGAAGGTGTTGGTCGAAAACCGCGAATGCACCAGCGCCAACGCCGTGCGCACACGATCATCCTGCAGATCGAAGAAATATCGTCTCAACTGATCCGTGCGGAGCTGTCCTTTATATACAAGCGTCTTCGTCGAAAAGCTGGTGATGTAGAACTCCTTGTTGTTGCCCTTGACGTCAACGGCAACCCTGTGGGACGTAAAGTTCCGGAGGACGAACAGTTTGCGCTCCAGCGCGTCGCTGGCAACGGTCTCCTCTTTGGCTTTGACAAAGACCTGTTCGATGATCGGCTCAACTTCCGCGGCGCCTGGTCCCGGCACGCTGTGGTCAACAGGTACCACGCGAAAACCAATGAGTTCCAGCCCGAGCGCGGTAATGTTCCTGCGAAGGATCTCGCGGCAGGCGTTCATCACCTTCTTTTCCCGGGGGAAGAAAACCATCCCGACACCGTACCTGCCCGGCGCCGGCAGGGCCAGTCCAAGCCGCGTGGCTTCCTCGGCGAGGAATTCGTGCGGAAGCTGGATCAGCACACCCGCGCCATCCCCGGTCTTTGCGTTGCAGCCCTTCCCTCCGCGGTGCTCCATGTTCTCGAGCATGGAAAGCGCATCGCGAAGGATCAGGTTAGACTTCGTTCCATTGATATTGGCGACAAACCCGATACCGCACGCATCATGTTCCAGTTCGGGTGTGTACAAGCTCCTGGTCGTGGTTGTTAGCATTGGCTGTACATCAAAAAGTTGGTCGGCGGAATGCCTCCATACCGGCCAAATTATTTTTTGAAGTTACCCAGGACGCAAGAATTAACGCGTGGCCACGGGAGGCGGTGACAGAATTTTTAGAATCTTTTCAGCCAATAGGCGAAATGTTCAAAATCTAAAAAACGTCAACGATTGCGCACTGACGGTTTTTAAATATTTCGAAAAAGCCCGAAATCGATTGAAGGATTTTCAACCGCAAACGGCAGTGGTTGTAAATGTCGTAAAGAGATTGAAGTTCGGAGTTTGGGCGTTCCCCTGCCACCGCGCCTGGGCGCCGCGCACGGGTCGCGGTTTGCCTCGCGCAGAGGCCGCAGGGTTCGCAGAGGGATCATTAGGAGATGAACACAGATTTTTTGCCGAGCAATGTTTTCGAGCTGTTGTGTATTTCAATCGCATCGTCCGATCAACGCGCTAAAACCAGGTCTCTGCGAGCCCTGCGTGCTCCGCGCGAAAAATTCACGAGCACCAGCGAGGGATGCCTCACGCAGAGGGCCGCAGGGTCCGCGGTTTGCCTCGCGCAGAGGCCGCGGGGTTCGCAGAGAGATCGTTAGGAGATGAACACAGATTTTGCTGGAGCAATGTTTTCGAGCATTGTGCATCGTCCGATCAACGCGCTAAAACCAGGTCTCTGCGAGCCCTGCGTGCTCCGCGCGAAAAATTCACGAGCGCCAGCGAGGGATGCCTCACGCAGAGGCCGCAGGGTCCGCGGAGGATAGATGATCTCTCTTTCAAACCCACCCACCAAACAAATCCTCCGCAGTTAAAAAAATCTCACCGCATCGGCCACCCCGCAGAACCCACAACGCGGACACCTCACCCCACCCTCATTCCCCTCACCATCTCCTTCTTCCCGGGTGGGCCGGGCAGGGTTTCAACCGTCAATCCCAGGCGCTTCAAGTCGCGCTTCACCTGCCCCTTCGCGCAGTAGGTGACAAACACGCCGCCGGGTGACATGGCATCGACCACCTTTTTCAGCACATCGACCGTCCACATGTCCGGTTGTTTGGCGGGGGCGAAGGCATCGAAGTAGATGACCTGAAAGCGGTGAGCAACTTCGCCCGCGGTGGGAGGGAGCGGTTGCCACGAATGGATGTCACCGTGGCGCTTCAGCAACGTGAAGGCAGGGTCGACCGGCACCTCCTGGTCCCACGGACATTCATGCATGCGCGTGAAGGCGTCGGCGTCGCCAACGACACTGCCGTGGTTAAGTTGCCGCCAGACCGTCTCGTCCAGGGGCGCGGACTCGATCGCCGTGTAGTGCACCTCGCGGGAATGTTCCCGGGCGGACCGCAACGTAAGCAGGGCATTGAGACCGGTGCCAAAGCCCACCTCGAAAATCCTCACGGGACCTGCGGGCATGCGTTCACGGAGAAAGTCGAATCCGTTGCTGACGAACACGTGACGCGACTCCTGTACAGCGCCGTGAACAGAGTGATAGGTTTCGTTGAGTTCGGGGTTGAAGAGGGAGTGCGATCCGTCGGCGGTGTTGATGAGGGTTATGGACATGTTGGGTTTCGGGTTTTGAAGCGTTGTGGGTTACATGGATGTGGGTTGCAGCCGTTTACACACGGTTAAAAACGGAAGTATACGGTAAAGTCCGGATGTGAAATTGGCGATTTTTCGCTGAAAGTTTTAGATTGTTCAACGCGGCGTGCGACGTATTGTAAATGCGGCAACGCCTTTTAGCCAAACGTTGTAGGTAATATGCATGGAAAGATATTCATTGCGTCCCTGATTTTGTTCGTCTCTTCGTGCCTGACCGTGAAGAAGGTGACTTACTATGACGAGACAGTAAAATTCTATCAAGACGTTCTTTCTGAAGAAACGGCCTTCTGTTCGAAACGGATTGACAACGACTATTGGATCAAGGAACTAACGGAACTGAGGCGTGTGGCAATGAGTAGTTACTTGGATTCGGTTGGGACAAAAACAGCTGCGGACTATTTAACATTTGAAGCTAAACACGACTTTCTAATCCTTGAGTCTGTTTCAATTCCACAGGCTATCATCGTAGACTATGAAAAAATAATGACTGACCTCCGGTTGACCGACGATATGAGATTTTCGCGGTTCGTTGACTGTGACTCGGTTTCGGCTGGACATATAAGCTTTCCAATATTTGATAGACATTATTCTAAAGCCGTGATCGAAACAAACGGAGGGACTTTTCTTTTTCAAAAGGTGAATGGGCGATGGACCTTTACGGACAGAGGATTATTGAGAGTATTCTGATGTATACTACCGGCAATCGAGTAGACGGTCTCGCCGGACTTTTCACCGGTGAGGTGCGCCTCTCACCCCACTGTACGTTCGGGCCTCGAATACAGCGGTTCATTAAATTGTGGACAATGCATCTCGTTGGTCGCTATTAGTTTATTTCAGAAGGAGATTGAGGCAAGAAAAAACTACTGGCAACAAAAAGTTTATGCCAGTTGCGGGTGACATGTAGGTAAAAAAATCAGGTTTTCTTATTTTCGTTCAGCCATGCAATGACGAGTTCGAAAACCGCCGCTGGTTATAGGCAAACGTCGTTGGCAATGCGATGAGTTATGAAAAAAAAGGATGTAACGAATGACTTGATTTTGGCTCTCCGCACTTGGAGGAATGACGTTGTTGACCATAGGACTTTCAATCGGCTTTGACGATTGGAGAACTAAACCTTTCGAAATTCAATTACACGACACGTACATCATACTAAGCGTCGGACAAGTATTCCTATTGCTCTTTTTTAATGTAGCGTTTTGGACGTATTTGATCCGACAAGGGAAGAATAGATTTGAGAGACAGTCAAGTAATATTGTGCTACTGTTGACAACAGGACTTTTAATTTTTATTACGTCTGCGACGATTAAGTTTATTGGGTCAATGGACCAGGGCTGGATAATTTATCCGCCAATGAGTTCTTCACCGACCAAAATCCCTGAGACATATACGATTAGCTCAAAAATTAATTCCTTTGTTCAAGTGTATGAGTTATTTCAAATTGGAGTACTTGGATTCATTGGAATAAGAATTGGAAGAGGAATGGAAAAGCACAGCCCACAACAAAATGCATAAGCAAATGGCGGGGTTCAATGTAAAATTTGTAGCTTAGTCCTCAAGACCCGTTCGGTCTCCATGGACAGTGACAACCAGGTCAGCCTTAACATTGCGCTCCGCTGCACTTATAAGGCTCCCTGGTCCCGCCACGCATCATGCACGAACGTTGTGCGCCATTGCACCTGGACAATTTGACCTAGAACCGACGACTTCGACTAATGCCGAGATTAAGCGATACAGTTAAGACAATGGTTGGAGCCGGTAATTCATTACCTGCTGGCAATACAGGAGACGACTATGCTTGGATGGACGCCTGGAAAGTTTACACCGACAAAGATGTTGAAACCGGAGTTGGTGAAACAGAAAAAATAACGTTAAAGGGCGAAGCGATCCTTGCCATTAAAGTCGAGTCAGCCAGCGGGCTAATTTACTGGACGGGAACGGAATACCGGTGGTATCAATAAGGAGACTAGCCGCGCACCACTGCCGGCAATAGGTTGGTCAATTCCGCGGTGCAGTATAAGCACAAAGTCTTATCTTAGTATAGCGTCTTGGCCAAGGTAGGCAAGACCGTGAAGGTCAGACCATCGCAAAACGTTAACCTGCATGCAAACAAATGAAAAAAAGACTTTCTGATAAACTCTCACTGACTCTACTTCTGCTTCTCGCCCTGATGACCGGATTTATCGCAATCGAGTGGGCAAGAAATGCATTTCAAACTCACAAAAGTTGGGTGTATTCGGTGGACGTTGGTCCCGGCGGAACAATCGCGAGTGCCAGCGACAATCAAATACTCTTATGGCGCGAAAGGTACTGCATGGACAGTCTGATCGGACATACAGATGCAATAAAATCAATTTCATTCTCACACAACCATCAATTTATTGTTAGTGGAAGTATTGACAAGACGGTAAGAATGTGGTCAATTCCTCCCGTCAATAAAACTCATCAAATCTTTCACGGACATGCAGCGGGAGTAAATAAAGTCGGGTTTAGCACTTCTGACAGCTATATTATTAGCGCAGGATACGATGATAAACTCTTCATTTGGGACTGGCGAAACAAGAAAAGACTAAAGGCGTTCGATATTGCGCACACTGAGTTTTCAATTGGTAAATCTGACGTCTTAGCTTTCATTGACGCTGCATGTAATCTCCGGCTGTTCGACCTCAATTCGCTATCTCCAATAAAAACCGTTGGCCAACATTGCGGACCGCC
Source organism: uncultured Roseivirgaceae bacterium (assembly GCA_964551035.1). Classification (GTDB taxonomy): domain Bacteria; phylum Bacteroidota; class Bacteroidia; order Cytophagales; family Cyclobacteriaceae; genus Chryseosolibacter. The sequence continues at coordinate 51,548 of CAZKBK010000030.1, forward strand.
GATTTTCCATCCAAATGGTAAAACTTTGGCCATTAGGACCGAAGACGGTCGAATACAATTTGTAGACAGCAATTCGGGGGATGTACAATCGGAACTTGATATCAAACATGAAACACACTACGGACCGTTGGCCTTCACCCCTGACGGAAGATACATCGTTGCCGGGATCTGGGGAGGTGACATTGAAATCTGGGACTGGCGGAAAAAGAAACTATTCGAAACACTACACGGAAATTTTGCAACATCGACTAAAGACTTTGCTTTCAACAAAAAAATCAACTATTATCTGCCTCTGGTGATAGATCTGTTAAAACCTGGGACTTAGAATCAGGGGATTTGATCAATAACGTTGGAGACGGATTGTACAGAAAAGAACTAGATGGGATGCTCAGTATCCTTGTCCTCCTTACTTTGACGACATCATTCTTTGCTATAAGCAAAAGCCCAACGAGCAAATACGCTTCATGGGCAATTGTATCCATACTAACTGTCTGGAGCGTGGGGATCTTAAGTCTAGGGCTTTTCGTAAAGGCCCGACTAGCTAAGTACTCGATACCGGTTGCCTGGACTTTAACGGTAATTTCTGGTCTGGCTATTCTTTCTCTCTACGGTTCGTGGCTGACCTTTTATCTTATTCCGATATCTCTTTTCTTCGGTTACATAAAGTTGAAGGTGGACAGTAACAAAAAATGGATAATGATTCCAATTGTTTTGAATCTGATTTTCTGCAGTGTGTTAGCTTCATTTATTGTGTCAGCAGGACTTTGGAGATAATAACCACTGCTGTCCGGGGAAAATTAGAATTTGCAACGAAAGCATTGTTCGAAGACCAGAATCAATGATTTGGGCTCACTTCAAAATGCCAGGCCCCCAAGCACGTGAGTACCGTGCAACAATCAAATGGAATTCAAATTGCCGGGACGGACTATCAGGGCAGCTCCGTTAGGAGCTTCCTGTTGTAGAACATAAAACCCCAACGAACCACCGGGCTCCGGAGGAGCCTCCTCTAACGCACGCTGCTACCAGATGTGTAAATTCATCTACGCGCAAACCTTTCTGGAAGGCGGGAAAAGCGCGTGCTTTGACAAACGATTTGCAATTCCTTGCACAATGCGTCCTGGGAGGCTCCTACGGAGCCGGTTTCATTCGTTAACGGAATTTCTAGTAATAGGTGGCTCCTAACGGAGCCAAAATCGCAAAATTACGGCAACGATCTGATCAGCCGAACCGTAAGCATTATTGTCGCCCTGGCCCAACAGCTTGGCGAAGATCCGTAGCGGATATTTTCATCTTCTCCGCAGCCTTTCGATGTTGCAGCCTGAAATCTCCGCGGTTGCCCTGAAGTACCCGTCCACCGGACAATCACGGCGACAATCTTTCTCAAGCCGAATCCGGATGAATTCATTATCTTGGTGTGGCCTCCAGGGCGAGCCTACCCGCAAACATGTACGCCGTTTGACTCAAGAGATTACCATAAACGAACTGAAGGACAAGGAATTGATCCCTTACGACCTTTTGCTCGTGGCCGACCCTTCCAGAAGGAATATCGACAAATACATCTCCGGTTCAATGATCTTCGCCGCTGCCTTGAGCGGGGTGATCGTAGGTTGCTACGTTCTTTGCTCCGTGGACAAGAAGACCCTTGAAATCAAGAATATTGTGGTTGACGAAAAATTTCAGGGAAAGGGAATTGGAACCATCCTGTTGAAGGATGCCATCACGAAGGGGAAGGCAAACGGATTCAAGGAAATAATTATCGGGACGGGAAACTCGAGCATCGGCCAACTCTATCTTTATCAAAAAGCAGGATTCAGAATTACCGGCATCAAAGTGGACTTTTTTAGGGACAACTATGGCGACCCGATCATTGAGAACGGAATTGAATGCAGGGACATGATTGTCCTGACCAGGACTTTGTAAAGGGCTGCCTCGAATATGAAAAAGCATTTACGATCCGCCAGATTGACATTGATCCCGTTCGGTTCTTCCGACTTGAATTTGTTACACAGAACATTTTCAGACCCGCTCGTGAGAAATACCTCTGGGACGACGAAATCATTACCCTTGAACAAGCCCGGAAAATCCTGCTGACCAATGAACAAAACATCCAGGACAACAAATGGGGGCTATGGAAAGTAATGCGCAAAGACGACAAGGTTACGTCGGCTTTGCCGGCCTATGGACCTTCTTTGATGAAAATCAGCCCCAATTAATTTATGGTGTACTGCGCGAAAAATCCAAAGCGGGTTACGCTGCCGAGGCCTCACGGCGAAAATGGAATACGCCTTTAACATCCTGAAGTTTGACTATCTCATTGCATCTTGCGACGCACTCCATATTGAATCAAGGAACGTCTGCGAAAGACTCGGCATGAAGCATCGAAAAGACGAGCATATAAATGGAAAAATGACCACCTTTTGCCGTATTGAAAATAGGCTAAATGTATGAATCGAAGGAATTTCATGAATACCATAGCGACGCTGGGCGCGACCACAATGCTACCCATCGCCGGCTACCCGATGTTTGAGAAACCCAGGTATAAAATGGGCCTCCAACTCTACACCATCCACCAGGATATGACGAAAGATGCCATTGCCTCTTTAAAGGCCGTGAAGGCGATGGGCTACGAGGATTTTGAAACATTTGGCTTTGACCCTGCCAGGGAAACGTTCTATGGCCATAAATCTTCAGAATTCAGGACCATACTGGAAGACCTGCAACTTACCGCCTCGAGCGGACACTTCGGATTTTCTTCCTTTCTCGGCAAGCCTGATGACACGTTAAAGGAATTTGTAGATCGATGCATAAAGGGGGCTCATGCCCTGGACATGAAATATATTACCTGGCCATGGATAGCCCCGGAACAGCGGACGATGGATAACTTCAGGCTGATGTCTGAAAAACTCAATGCGATTGGCGAGCAGGTGACCGCCGCCGGCCTCGGCTTCGCCTATCACAACCATGGCTTTGAATTCATCGACCACAACGGCGAAAATGGCTTCGGTATTATTCTAAATGAAACGGACCCTGCATTAGTAAAACTTCAAATGGACATGTATTGGGTGATCCATTCCTCCAGGCTTTCCCCCAGAGAGTTGGTTAAAGATCAGCCGGGACGCTACGTAATGTGGCACATAAAGGATATGGACAAAGTTACCAGAGATTATACGGAACTGGGCAACGGCTCTATCGACTATGTGGAAATACTTCCGGATCCGAGCGAGTCCGGGCTTGAATTCTATTATTTGGAACAGGGAGGCAACTATGCCCACAGTCCCATGAGGAGCGTGGCGGATAGCGCCGAATACTTCAAAAAGCACCTGCAACAATACCTCTGATCACCCAGAGCCCATGTCATCCGCGGCACGCTGCGACGACTTCGCAACCTCATACCCTTGCTGGAAGTGAAGGAATGGTACCCACCCCCTGCAACCAGCAATTGCCGCATTCAACCCGCACGATTGGCGCACTCCAACCCCAAGGGGCATTGGGTTATTGCAGAGATTTGTAAAAGCAACAAAACACGAGGTAATAGCCATGAGAAAAATTATCGTCTTATCCATGATTTCCCTTGATGGCGTCATGCAGGCACCGGGTGGTCCGGGCGAAGATCCATCAGGCGGGTTTGAATATGGCGGGTGGACGGCATCCTATGGTGACGAAGTTTTTGCCGAAGCCCTGAAACGAGAGATGCAGCCCACCGACTATCTTCTGGGAAGGAAAGCGTATCAGATCTGGCTTCCCTACTGGCCTGAACACGCAGATTTCTGGCCGGGCATCAATGAAGGCACCAAGTACGTCGTGTCAAAAACCATGGAAAAGTCGGATTGGAAAAACTCGGTATTCCTCAAAAGCCTGGCGGACATTAAAAAGTTGAAAAATTCAAACGGCCGCGACATTCAAGTTTGGGGCAGCGCCCAACTCGTGCAGACGTTGCTCAAGAAGGACTTGGTTGACGAACTCCGGCTTAAGATCTATCCGTTGACGCTGGGTAAAGGAAAAAAGTTGTTTGGCAAGGGCGCCATTCCAGCCGCTTTTACGCTGATCGACAGCCTGGTATCACCAAGTGGCGTGATCCTCGCGAATTACAGGCGAGCCGGAGAAGTCACGACCGGTACCATCGAGGTTTGAAGCCGGGTGCGTGCGATTCCCCCGTCAACCGGTGCACACCAATTGACAATTGATTTAAACAAAAACAAACCTACATGAGAAAACTGATCGCAGCAATCAATGTGACCCTCGACGGCTTTTGCGACCACACGGCAATGATCGCGGACGATGAATTGCATCAACATTACAATGAACTGTTGGCTAACGCAGGCGTCATCCTGTATGGAAGGAAAACATACCAACTTATGGAAAGTGCCTGGCCAGCCGTGGTTGAAACCCCTACCGGTAACAAACCCATGGACGACTTTGCAGTGCTCATACAGGACGTTCCCAAAGTGGTTTTTTCCCGAACCTTGAATCATCTCGGGTGGAAAAACGCAACGTTGGCTAAGCGAGATGTTAAAGAGGAAGTTCTGGAACTCAAACAACAACGGGGTAAAGATCTTCTGGTGGGAAGCCCGAGTCTGATTAGCACCGCAATGAACCTTGGTTTAGTCGATGAATTACAACTTTGCGTTCACCCGGTCATCGCAGGAAAGGGCTTACCCTTATTCAGGGACATAAGCGACAAGACCATTCTCAAACTGACGAAAACAAAACGGTTTGGCTCCGGCACCGTTGCGCTCTACTATGAATCGGCAGGCAAGTAGCCTCCTTGCGGAAAGGGTTCCCGCCGCAATTGAAAAGGCGGGGAAATTGTCTAGTTTTAGTCCCCGAACCATACCACGCTTACATAGGCACCCATGACCGAAGGACAATCGTAATGAAATTCCTCATTGACGAATCAGCCGACCTGACGACAACGGTTAAAGGGCTGATCTGGGGCAAAGGTTATGCATGGGAAACATTTATCCCGGACGGAAACCCGATAAGCTACGCCATGATGGGGCTTCTGCGGCAATTCCAACGGAAGGAAAAACAGATCTATGAAGTTGTTTCCCTGTTGCTGAGGGCGACGTATCAAACGGAATATTATCCGTCCAACATTCCGACCAAATACCTAAATACCAATTGATGCCCGAAGATACTACTACCCAACGCCCGCGCCGTACGATCCATCCGCTGCTGTTCATCCAGGGCGGAGGCGGCAAGGAAGATTACGATGCCGACGCGCGGCTCGTGGCTTCCTTGCGCGAAGCGCTGGGCGAAACGTATGCGCTACACTATCCCCTCCTGCCCGCCGATGACTCCGCTCCGGATTTCCGCAGGAAAGCGCAAATTGAACGTGAAATGCAAGCGATCCCCGGTGAAATCATTCTCGTCGCGCACTCCCTGGGCGCGTCCATGCTGTTGAAATACCTGTCCGAAAGCCGTACCCGAAGGCAAATTGCCGGAATCTTCCTTATCGCTACGCCATTCTGGAGTGGCGACGAAGATTGGCAACAAGGCCTTAAGCTAAACGCGGATTTCGCCGACAACCTCCCGAAAGAAGTTCCCATCTTCCTTTACCATTGCCGCGACGACGACGTTGTGCCGATCGACAACCTCGCGCTATACGCACAGAAGCTTCCCCAGGCAACCGTGCGTGAGATCGAACGCGGCGGTCATCAGTTCAACAACGACCTTTCACTCGTGGCAAAGGACATCAGATCGCTCTGACAAAATCCGCATGCACATTCCCGAGATCCTGAAACGCGAATTCGAAGTTGCCTTTTCCCGGAATGGACCCATTACAATCAGAGGGGCAGCTTCCAGGAATTTGGGGGTCAGCTTAGGCAGGAATATTCAACTAATCTTTTTGAACCCTCGTAAGCAGGTGCCTGTTTGCATCAAATCCCAACCGTTAGGGGGTGGGTCAAACAATTCCCGGAATGGTGGGTCAAAGGGGTCCGGAATATTCAGGTATTACACACAACGTTTGAGTTTATGCAGTGCGGGATTAGGAGGGCTTAGCAATGAAGCGCAGCGGAATGCTAAGACCGACCTGCTCCGAATTGTCCCCCGTGACCAAACTACATTGTGAAGCATAAACTTTAATTTAACACCAAACCCCCACATTGCATAAACATTTTGTTGGTAGCTGTAGGGCCCAAGTCCACACCTTATTCGTAGCCTGCATTCCCGTCACCCGTTAAATGTTACAAGCCTCTTTGTTAATCAGTCGTGCGGTGGGGCATTTTTCATTTACTACTTTGTCCACCTAAACGAAGCTGAGCACACTTATTGACTGGCTTTGGATGTGGGCTGTATATGCGGCCAGCCAATGTGTCTGCGACTTCGGAGAATTACTTTCCTCGATTCAATCTTCTGTACGACAACTTCTTCCAAATATTGTGAGCTAATTTTATCTCCTTTTGCGTAAACCCATAGTGCTCTTTAAGGATAACTTGATTCGTCAACTTTAGTACATCGTCAATGTCCGTTTTGCTCCTTATCAGTTTGTCAATTGTTGGGAGCAAAGATGAGTTGTCTTTGTGGTACGGAAGTAAAACGCGCTCGGCTTCGTTCGGCATTAGTTCAAGAACTCCACCACCATGACTTCTACCGGAGACTTCCGTAAACGCAAGTGAAAGTGAATTGTAATAACTTGCTGTAAGGGCCTTGGTATTTGTCCCTGTCTTTAGAAAGACTCTGTGCATCGTGTCTGTAGTGTATGCTTTGGCTTGATTAATTATTAGTCGAGGATAAAGATTGTTTCTCCTAATGAATAAAGCGTCAGATATTTTTAGCGATGGAACTACAAACCATTCATCTCGAATTCGTGTTTTGTAGCCTTTGTGAATCTCCTTGCTTTCACCGTAAGCAATATATCTCACCGCTCCATTTCTTTTGTTCAAATTTTTACGTTCAGGAAAAACCAGTAAGTGAGCTTTTGCCTCAGATAGTCTATTCTTTTCCCAATCTTTTTCCGTGAAAATTACACTGTTGACCTGAACGCTCCTTCCAACCATCGGCCTTGCATAGTCCTCAAGGTCATACTCCTCAATTGTCGAAAGAGGAACCGTGAAAAAATCATTTGAGCCTGTTGTAATTCCAACCTCAACATTGGCAAACTTACCAAGCATTGGAACGTTTCTGCTTGTTGCTATGTCTTCTAAGAAGTCAATCTCTTCTTGCTCTAAAAAATAAAAAGTCCATTTATTAGACTTAAAGTCAATTCTCTTTTTTGGACTTTTTAACCTTGCGACATCAAGTGATGCTAAACTGTCAGCGTCCTTTAATTCAATGTGTTCAATGAGGTGGTCTTTTGTATTATTTTTTTCACACAACAACAAAACTACTTCTTGCTGAATGTTGGGGAATACCAATTTTTCAAAGGAGATAATATTGATTTTGTTATAATAATGAGCGATAAACTGTCTCAACTGCTGAGCAAATGAAACTTGCAATATCTCCGCTGGAAGGACAAAACCAATTTTTCCTCCTTCCTCTTTAAGCAAAAGAGAAGCTCCAACAACAAATGATACCCAAGCATTTGTGAGTTTTGAATAAGTCAAACCAGCTTTTATAAAAATATCCTCCGCTTCTACCTGTTGTTTTCTGTCAAAAAACTGATAACGTATGTAGGGTGGATTGCCAACAACTAAATCAAAACGCTGTCTTGTTTTGTTACAATAAGTATGGAAGTCCGAATTGATTACTTGCCGATTTTTAAGTGGAATTGAATTGGCCTTCTCTGCTTCTATTTCGTCCAGTTCAACAGCTGTGATCGACTTGTATTTGAACTGATTCTTATAAATCTGTTCTAAGAAAACACCGTCACCACAACTTGGCTCAAGGATATCAGAAGAAGTACTTCCATTAATTCCCCAGCGGAGTACAAATTCTGCAATCTTTTCAGGGGTATAAAAGCCGCCTCTTAATTTTTCAGCTGATGCTTGCGTTATGAGCTTCATATTTATTAAGAAGGTTTGTTTCTTGAATATTTCACTTTCCTCTCAGCGACTTTCAAGATTTCTTCGGCATCATCTTCTTTCTCCAATAGTTCATAGGCTACTTTATCGCTTAGCCTGGCGATCTTTAACGCCTTGCTGTCAACCTTGAAAAAATTAGCAATCTTCTGAATTAATTGAGAGCTGGCGTTTCTATTATTTTTCTCAATCTTCGCCAGGAGGGACACGTCCATTTTCAAATGATCGGCTACTTGTTGCAATGTCAGCCCTTTCTCTTCGCGTAAATTTCTAATCGTCTCACCGAAGGTTTTGCTTGAAATCATTGTTTTGGACAAAATATGTCCAAATATACATTGCTAAAGGAAAAGAACAAATGTATCCCAAGATTTTTAAACGATTTCTATTTCGAAGAGACCATTCTCTAATTTGTATAAATTCAGGGTTCTTCCAGTGATATTGGTCTCTTGAAGGATAGTCGTGAGTTGTCCCCAATGAAGCCAGGTCGGTGTATTATTTTGGTTAGCAACTCTGACACTATCGTGGCTTAGTTTTACAAAATGAGTACCTCTGTCAGCTCCAAGTATTCTAATTCTGAAATTGGAAAACGATTCCTCATACGTTGCACTATTAGGCTTAGTCCTAACCCAGTTCAAATGATTAAAAATCGTATTCCTAAAATAAGTTTCTTGGTCAATCAGCATCCCATTTATCCTAAAACCACCTTGTGATAACTTTAAGTTACCGGTTGGGTTTGAACCCTGTAAAACGTGCTGCGAATCACTTCTACTAAGCGTTTCTTTCGACCAAACTAGCGTCCTCTCTTGGGCGGGCCCTGTTATTTCTAACTCTTCGTTTACACTAGTAAGTACAGGGTCTGTCGCAGGACGATTTCTAATTGGTGCAGGAATGCGCGAAGTCGCTCTTCTTGGAATAATCAGGCCATCGTCTATGATGGAATTGTCGTTATTACTTGTGGTTCTCTTTTGATGTTTTATTTGCCTCGTTCTCTCGCTTGGCACTATTCCTCGTGCTGAAAGGGATTCAATCAGTTCAGTGTTGAGTCTGAATAGATTGGGATCATTTAACTGAAATAATCCAGCGAAATACGTCTTCAAATCTCTTAACAGCCTATTTCCTTCTTCGTCATAGTTGTCAAATTCTATTAACAATGAACTCTCAATATTTCCGAATATTCCTCTAGCAGTTAAATTTGAAGAACCGACAATTACACTCTTCCGATTTGCTCCCTCAAAAAGGTAAATCTTAGGATGAAAAATGGGCGGTTCATTCTGGTAAAAAACATAGCTGTTTAGGCCTAGTGTCAAAATTTGCGCTAACGCTTCTCGCGAAGTCCCTTCTTGATCGACACCAACAACTAAGTTTAATGAATTGAAGCGTTCCCTTGCTGCATCAATATACCCAGCCAGAAGATTTACACCAGCAACACTCGCGAATGCTGAAATGCCAAAAAACGAATTAAAGGATTCAGAGGCGAAGTTGTCCCGTAACTTGTTACCTACCGAATCAGGAGATTCAGGTTCGAACCCCTGTCCAAGAAATTGGATAGTCATTTCAAAATCTTGTCTAGCTTTTCAAAAATTGATTTCAACGAAACATTTAATGCTTTAGCTAGCTTTTGAATATTTTCTAAGGTGATATTCCTTTCACCCCTTTCGATCATTCCAACATACGTTCTATGGACCTCAGCTTTGTCCGCCAATTCCTCTTGTGACAAGTTTCGTTCCTTTCGGAGTTCTCTTACCACTTCACCGAATTTTGCGGACAATTTCTTATTCATTAGCTACAGACTATAGTTAGCACAAATCTAACCTCGAGGTCTTGGTTAAACCACATACTATAGTTAGCATGTCGCTGTGAGGGTGATTTTGGCTCTTGCGATAGCTTTGGTGTCGCGGTGGGTTTCCGCGGCTATGGCATGTGCCAAATGCGCGGGGCAAATCGAAGCACAATCTTCTTAAAAATGCGAAGGGTCGGCTACATTAATTTTTAGCCTGTCCCTCGTTATAATTTTTTCAAAGCCCAAGTTGTCTGCGGAGCCGTAACACTTGTCCACGTGGAAAATCTTTGTTAGAAAATTGTCATCCGTTTTTTTTTTGAAACAAAATTTGTCCGGCCCCTATTGCTACCGTTTGAGTTTATGCAGTTGCGGGATTAGGAGGGTTTATAAATGAAGCGCAGCGGAATGCTAAACCCGACCTGCTGCGAAATTGTCCCCCGTAACCGAACTGCGTTTGAAACCTACACTACAATTTAACACCAAACCCCGCAATTGCATAAACTTTTTGTTAGCGGCTGGCGGCTTTCAGGTCACTTACAATTTGCCTCCGTCTTTTGTCAGTCAGAAGTTTTACCCATGATGTTACAATTACGTCATAGTCACCAGAGTTTGCTCTTTCGTCCGGTGTCAAGAATATAGGTGAGTCTGTAATTCCGGAATTTATTTTGAGTCTCTCTTTCAACTCCTTAAAATACTCAGTCTTTGTCCAATGTTTGCCCGCAGAACTACCTGTAATGAATGCGACCTTCTTGTCTGTGAAGTCAAAGTCTTTTCTTTGGTCTTTGAATTCGGTATTAAAGTAGTCCGCTTCATACTTATTCAGTCTTGGGTTGTTATCAAGTCCCAAACTGTCAACGGTCTGGCCAAATAGTCCGATTGTCAAAACTGAAAAGAATGTCGTAATAAGAAATTTCATAGTCGTCTTTGTCTCGAGCCGCTTGCCGCTAACGGCCATGTTTATGGCGTGGCGGGAATGGGTGCACAAAACATGTAGCGTAGCGAAATGCTTGTGTGCCCTTACACGTCACTGTCCACCGTGACCAAAACAAAATTAAGAAACGT
>CAZKBK010000031.1:0-60688 GCA_964551035.1 uncultured Roseivirgaceae bacterium
AAAGTGGATTCAACCCTGTGTGTACCTTCCTCGTGGAAGGAAAAGGCGATCTTTGGAATACTCACGGCAAGCACGGCGGAGCTGACGAAGAACAACACAAAGAGCGTCCAGCCCGCGGCCGCGCTGAAGACGATGCGTTTTGAAATTGCCGACAAGCCCAGCAGCACCAGGAAGACAGCCGGTATTATTCCGGCTGTGAATCCTGCGACGGCAGTCCACACCGGGAAGGCGCGCACCATGGCATCCAGCGGGATGGCTGCGTCGCGCAATTCACCCCAGGGCCAGGAAAATGACGCCGCCGTAAAAAAACCAGCCAGTACACCGCCCGACACCACCAGGCTGAAGGCCATGCCCAGGCCGCAGATGGCAAGCACGATTCCAATAGCTACGCGGAGGATATCGACCAGGGGATCGAGCATCCTGGCGAGGGCGTTCAGGATCATGCCGATGAGCCGAAAAGGGAACAGGACGACCCGCGTCAGCGTGCTTTCTTCGGACCCGGTATCAGACCGGTTTTTTTTTAATGTCGATTCAATGCTGGAAAGTGTCACAGGCTCACCCTGCATCCGCACGCGGTCGGTAAGGGTGCGCGCCTCGGGCAGGATGATCCAAAGGACAATGTAGAGGAACAAACCAATTCCACCCACGATCGTGAAAACAATGAACAATACCCTAACGGCAACCACGTCAATCCCGAGATAGGCTGCTACGCCGCTTGATACGCCGCCAATGATCTTGCGCTCCGGATCCCGATACATTTTTTTTCCCACCGTGGGCTCGTCAAGGTCATAGGAGCCTGGCACGACAATCCACATGATCACATAAATGAAGAATGTAACGCCATAGGCAATGAAAAGCAGGGCAAACAACAGCCTGATCCACAGCGGGTCGACGTTGAAGTATTGGCCCAGACCCGCGCAAACGCCGCCGAGAATCTTGCGCTTCTGGTCGCGCATCAGGCTTTTCGGCGCCGTGTACGCCGACGAGGTTTGCGGCCCGGCCGACGCCTCGTCGCCGGGTTCGGCCCCAGCGTCCGAATTTGCGTCTTCGCTTTCCCGCGCTTCGGCAGCCTTGAAGTCGCTGACACTTCCCATCACGGTGACCAGGTTGTTTACGTCATCGAGCGTGATAACCTGCTTCTCTTCATTGAGCTTGGAAAGGAAGATCTCGGCGATACGACCCTCGATGTCGGCGAGAATCTCGCTGCTGTCTTCGAAAGTTGAGAAATATTTATTGATGGAGTCGAGATACTTTTTCAGCGTCTCGTAGCCGTCCTCCTCAATGTGAAAAATGATGCCGCTGATATTGATGCTGATGTTCTTTTTCATAGGCCGCTGTCGTGATTAGCTTTTGATTTGGAGGTGATCATTTGTGTGGAGTGGACCAGATCGTCCCAGGTCTCGGTCAGCTTTTCAAGGAACTTACTGCCCTTGTCGGTCAATTTATAATATTTCCTTGGCGGACCCGACTTCGATTCGATCCATTTGTACTCGAGTAATCCCGCGTTCTTCAGCCGCGTCAAAAGGGGGTAAAGCGTTCCTTCCACGACAATCATCCTTGCGGCCGTCAACTCGTCCATCATATCGGATGCGTAGACCTCCCCTCGGGAGATGATGTGGAGAACGCAGTACTCAAGGATACCCTTTCTCATCTGTACCTGCGTGTTTTCTAGATTCATACAACCATTGTTAACTCAATTCCTTGCCGTATTAACGCAAAAGGTACTATGTATGGCCAAGTACTTGATGCAAAATCTTGCAAAAAACCTCAAATCGGGCCAAAAAAACGCTTTTTTTAATTTATGACGCTGTGGCGGTGGCTGTCGGGCGGCTGGCAGAATGTTCAAATCCGGACATTTGCGGGGGCTGCGATGTACGGATATGAGCAAAAAAGCCCCGTCAGGCGCCCGGTTTGCGAAGGTCATCGGGCGGGGTTCAAAGTTACCGGCTACCCCGTTGCAGCCACGCGCGTAGGGCCCTGGCCTCCTTCCCATAATTGAATCGCTTGAGGTCTTTGCGGTATATGGCGGTGACACGCTGAAAGGTGTCGTAGTCGTAGTATTCGCGAAAGTCGTAGGGTGCTTGGCCCGTACGGTTCAGGTGCGAGAGATCGAGATTGTAAATCGAGCAAAACGATTTCAGTTGGTCGGTATCTTCCAGCTTCAGCACCACCACGTTTGGAATCTTCTTTACGTAAAAATCAATGAACTCATGCTGGCTGCGGAAATGCTGGTCTTTGAGGAAATCGGGAATGACAGATATCCTGCGTACGAATTCCGCGAAGGACAGCCCCCGCGACAAGATGCCAAACAGGTAGTCCTCGTAAATGAAAGGGCCGGTTTCGCGTAAAAAAAAATCGCGATAAACCGATACGATCCGCGCGAAGGGGTTGCGCACGGCAGTAAAAAAAATGTCGAGCGGATCCGCAGGTGTGATGTGTCTGCGAAGGTTGGCGTCCGTCAGGTAGTTGATGTCCGTGGCTGTCAGCGGAACATGCTTCAGGCCGGGGTAAATCTCCTGGAGCATCATCAGCGACAGGGATGTGCTGGCGGCTTTCGGTATGCGGATATAGGAAATGTTCAGGAAAGGCAGGTGAAGGTGTCCGCCCTGGGAGGTGAGCCCGGACCGCATCAGTGCCAACTGGGCCAGGATATTCCGGGCGATCGCGTTTTCGGGAAGCGCGCGCCGCACGTCGTCGCCAAAAGGCAGGCGTGTCCACTGCGGGACGCTGGGGACAAAGGCCTGAAGTTCTGTCAAGATGTCGTCCCGTTGCACATTGAAATCAAATCCGCTGTGCCTCCATTTTCCGTGACGGAAGATCATCGAAAGAAGTTGGAATGGTCTCTGAAAAGTGCGGATCATCGGATGAATGCGGTCTCACAATATTCGTAAAGAAAGGAATTTACTTTGTTATCACGGGACGTATTAAGGGATGGCCCCTTCGTATATTTGAGGCATCTGAAGGTCTTGCTGTTGAATTTAAAAAGATATTTCTGTCTGGCTGCTTTAGCAGTGACGTATTCCGCGCCCTTGTCGGCCCAGGTGGGGAATGAATGGATAGACTTTGATCAGCAATATTGGAAGATCCCTGTCAGCAAACAGGGCATTTACCGCCTGGGCCATGACGACCTGATCGATGCAGGGGTGCCGTCTTCAGTCGAAGCAGCCGAGCTGAAGCTTTACCACCGGGGCGTGGAACAAGCCATCTTTGTGTCTGACGGGGCCGATGGCCTGCTGGACCCCGGTGATTTTATCGAGTTTTTTGGCAGAGGCAATGACGGCGTTTCGGACAGCAGCCTGTACCCTTCGCCGGACGCGCAGCCCCATCAGTACTACAATCTGTTTTCGGACACAACGTGTTACTTCCTGACGTTAGGATCAGGAGCGGGCAAGCGCATGGCTGTCGCTGACCCTGGCGACGCAGGGCTACCGGCGTCGACTCACTATTGGGACGAAAAACTGCTTGTGCTTCACGAAAGTTATTCGGCGGGTCGCAATTACGGTGACATCCTGCTCAGCGCCTTCGATACCGGTGAAGGATGGATGGGTCACCAGATCATCCAGAACCAGACAGCCGACTATGTGCTCCCGGACATTACACAGTCATTTCAGGCCGCAGGCGTCCCGACACTTGAAGTCCTGTTGGTTGGACGCGGTCCCATGACGCATTCGGTCGAAGTTCGCGCAAACGGAAGGCTCCTGAGCACGGCCGGTTTTGGCGGCTTCGACGCCTACCATTTTCAACAGGATCTGCAATGGACCGATATCGTCGACAACGCATTGAATGTCTCGGTGACCGTTGCGGGTTCTCCCGACCGAGTAAGTGTCGGCTATGTCAGGGTTCGATATCCCCGCACATGGGATATGGAACTGAGGAATGAGGCCACCTTTTATCCTGCAGAGACTACGGGGACGATACGCGCCGAAATTCAGAATGCGCCCGCGGGAACGCGCTTGTACGATGTTACCGACCCCGCATCGGTTGTACGGCTGACGGCCGAACAGACGACTTCATTGGTCGCGACCATCCCTGTGAACGGGCAACGTACGCTCTATGCGTCATCGGTCGTTCTCGAACCGGAAATCGCCGCGGTCACCTTTCGGCGACTCAATCCATCAGGGCAGAACTTCGTGATCATCACCCACCCGGATGTCAGGAGGCCATCCATGGGATATACCGATCCTGTAAAGGCCTATGCGGAATACCGTTCATTTCCGGCGGGGGGCGGATTCGATACGCTGATCGTGAACATCGACCAGTTGTACGACCAATTCAATTACGGCGAACAATCTCCGCTTGCCATCTTCCGTTTCATGCGTTTTCTGGCTGCCGGAACGCTCCCGGATTACTTGTTTCTTGTGGGCAAGGGCCTTGATGTGAACTACGGCTTTCATCGCCAGCCCGAAGCGTTTGACCTTCACAAGAACCTCGTTCCCTCAGCCGGGTATCCGGGCTCCGACCACTTGTACAGCGCCGGATTGTCGGGCATTGCCGATGCGCCGGCGGTTGCCACGGGACGCCTTAGCGCTTCCACCTCACAGGATGTCGCCTCATACCTGAACAAAGTAAAGGAGTTCGAGGCTTTCGGATTTGACGCCTTATGGAAGAAGAATATTCTGCACCTCAGCGGCGGGATCTTTGAAGGTGAACCGGAGTTGTTTCGCACTTACCTCGCCGACTTCGCTACCGTCGCCGAGGCCGACCACCTGGGCGCGAAGGTCACCGCTATTGCAAAACAGTCGACGGAAATCGGCGTGATCAACGTAGCGGATCAGGTTAATTCGGGGGTTAACCTCATTACATTCTTTGGCCACTCGGCGGCTACTACGACCGATTTCGATATTGGCAACGTTACGGACCCCACGATGGGATATCACAACGAAGGCAGGTACCCCTTGCTTTTTATGAATGGATGTTCCTCCGGTTCGGTGTTCCTGAATGCGTCGATTTTTGGCGAGAATTGGGTCAATGCGCCGGACCGCGGCGCCATCGGCGTCATCGCGCACAGTGCGCTCGGCTTCGTGTCGCGGCTTCGCGATTACGCCGGGCTATTCTACAACCACGGCATTGGCGATCCGGAGTTTGTGAACAGCAGCATCGGGGAGATCCAGAAAAATATTGGCACGTTATACCTGAATGAAAACGGCCACTCCGCGGGATCGGTCACGCAGGTGCAACAAATGGTGCTCCTGGGAGATCCTGCCGTCAGGCTTTTCGCAGCGGACAAACCCGATTACCACGTTGAAAAGGATTTCGTCTCGATCACTTCGTTCAATGGTGAAGCGATAACCGCGCGCGCCGATTCTTTTCGGATCAATGTGGTCGTGAAAAACTTCGGGATCACGTCGGCGCAGCCCTTTCGCGTTGAAGTTGCGCGCGAGCTGTCCGACCAGTCGGTTCACCTTTACGATTCGGTGTACAGCGCCGTGCGTTATGCCGATACGCTCTCGCTCATCATTCCCCGAGTCGACAACAGCTACGGCAACAATCGGTTCACCGTGCGGGTCGACGCGGATAATACAACCGATGAGCTCCATGAGGACAATAATGAAGCCACTGTGGAGTTCTTTGTTCCGCTTAGCGGGACGCGCAACCTCTATCCGGATAACTACGCCATCGTTGCCGAGTCACAGATCAACCTGACCTTTCAGCACACCGATCCGCTTGCGCCGGACAGTGAGTACGAGGTTGAACTCGATACAACCGATACTTTCGACAGCCCCATACTGCAACAGTTTACCCTTGCCGGGGGCACGCTCGTATCTCAGCAGGTTGAATTGCCCGGCGGTGATACACTGGCCCTTTACTGGCGCACCAAACTGGTGGATCCCGCAGGTGAGGACAGCATCGTCTGGGACACGAACACGTTCACTTACATTGCAAATGGCGCCGACGGGTGGGCGCAGGTTCACTTCCCGCAGTTCAGCGACAACGACCTGGAAGGCCTTGTGGGGGATCCGGTGTTGCGGACCCATCGCTACCACGAGGTGAAAACCTCCATCGACGTTCGCACCTTTGGCGCAGACCTGGGTTACCCACCGGATTCAACACGCTTCAGGATCAACGGCGCGGAGTACAACATTTACACAGACTTTGGCTGCAGGAACAACACCTTAAACCTCATCGCCTTCAACAAGGAAACCACGCACGCTTATCCCGGGATCTATTTAACCTGGCAGGACATCAATCTCAAGTATGGCGGACGCCGCCTGATCTGTGGACGCGAGCCGTACGTCATCAACAGCTTCCGCGCCGATGAGCTGGCCATGGGAAATGACGGTGATGTGATCCGGTACATCGACAACATCCCGGCAGGAGATTCAGTACTCCTGTTCAACCTGGGTGATGCCGGCTTTTCGCAATGGCCCGCGCCCGCGGTGGCGAAGATGGGCGAGATCGGCATTTCGGCCGCGCAGGTTGCCGCCCTCGCCGACGGGCAAGCCATCATCATCCTTGCCCGAAAGGGAGCGCCGGCCGGCTCCGCCCGCGTATTGACTTCGCCTTCGTCGCCGGTAAGCCTGAAGGGTACCATCACCGGTCGCGAGTCATCCGGTTCCATGACGTCGGTGATCGTAGGACCGGCCACAAGTTGGAAGCGTTTCTATGCGGACTATGACCTTGCCGATGCCAACGATGTGGTCAGGTTTCATATTGACGGGTTGACACCGGAGGGGAATGAACCTGTGAGGTTGCTCAGCGACATTACGGGCGACACCGACCTTACCTCCATCGATGCCCAGCAGTATCCGCGGCTCCGCCTTCATTTCGAGTCTTCTGACGAGGCGCTGCTCACCGCCCCGCACCTTTCGCATTGGCTGGTGACGTTCGACCCCGTGGCGGAAGGTGTGCTCTTATACGAGGGTGACCTCGCACCGCAGTCCTTGAGTGAAGGAGAATCATGGAAGGGTGAGTATCTTTTTGTCAACGTCGGCCGCCGCGCCTTCGCCGATTCTGTGAGGGTGGACTACGAGATCGTGAACCCGACCACGTTCGCTGTCACGCAAAGACAAATGAAGATTCGTGGACCGGCCGCTGGAGACACCACGCAATTTCCCGTCTCCTTCAACACCATTGGACATGAAGGTGTGAACAATTTGCGGGTTTTTGCCAATCCCGGAATCCTCGCGGAGCGCGACTACAACAACAACGTCATCGTGCTGAACAACCACCTTACCGTCCTTCCGGACCGGGTATCACCGGTGCTTGATGTGACGATTGACGGGAGGCACATCATCAATGGTGACTATGTATCGCCGTCGCCGGAGGTACGCGTGCTGGTCTGGGACAACAATCCGTATTTTTTAAAATCGGATACGACGGGCGTTGCCCTTTTTTGGTCCGCGCCCTGCGGCGATGGTCCATGCCCGTTTGAAAGAATAAACTTCTCGCGGGAAGAGGTGTCATGGTCTGCCGAAACCGCTGACCGCGAGTTCAGTGTGACGTTTAAGCCCGATGCGCTGGCTGAAGGTGAGCATACATTGCGCGTGGAAGCCGCGGATGCGAATGGCAATGCCAGCGGCGAGGCGCCGTATGAGATCACTTTCAGGGTGCAGCATGAAACGGAAGTCTTCCTGTCGCGGGCTTATCCAAATCCTTCGGCAAACATTGTGAAGTTTGATCTCGTTGTGGCGGGGGAAGCGCTGCCCTCGTCGCTGAACCTGCGCATCATCGATCGCGCCGGCAACGTCGTTGTTGAGCAGCCGATGGAAGTTGAAGGCCTTCGTGTCGGCACGAATGTAATCCGATGGGACGGAGGAGATGCTGCGGGCAGGGCCCTGCCGGGCGGGATTTATTTCTATGAGATCGCGACCTCGGTCGGGGGGAGGTTTTATTCGGACCGGGGCCGGATCGTTCTCATTCGCTGAAAAAAAGAAAAGGCTGGTAATCTTACCAGCCTTGATTTCGTTTTTTGGGTCAATTGACAATCAATGGTTGTGGCCGCCGGGTCCATGTACATGGCCGTGCGAGAGTTCCTCGTCCGTTGCCTCGCGCACTTCCACGACTTCAACGTCAAAGTTCAGTTCGACGCCCGCAAGGGGGTGGTTCGCGTCTACGGTCACGGACTCAGGCCCTACCTCCGTCACGGTAACCACACCGCCCTGGTTGGTAGAAAACCGCATTCCGTTTTTCACGTCCTGATCGCCAAACGCGGTGCGGGGTACTTTTTGCACAAGGTTTTCATCTTTTTCGCCGTAGCCTTTATCCGGAGATATCCGGAGGTCAAATTTGTCACCTTGCGTTTTGCCTTCCAGCCCCTCTTCCATGCCGGGAATCAGGTTGCCGGCACCATGAAGGTAATGCAGGGGCTCGCGGCCTGAGCTTGAATCGATGACCGTGCCTTCGTTGTCCCGAAGGGTATAATGAATGGCTGCTACCTTGTTTTTTGTGATCTGCATAAGCAATAAGCGGTTTACGGGTGAAAAATAGCGGAAGGCAGGAATACCCGGACGCACTTGCGCAAAGGCCGTCCCTCCCTGATTTTATACCAAAAGTAAGAACTTTTTGTTGCGGCGTCTGACGCAACGCAAAAAAGCGTGAAAAACTATGCCTGCATACGCACTTTCAGGGAAGGGCCTTCGTCACTCACGACTTCAATCGGCTGCCCCTTCTCTATGTATTCGCCAAGCGTGTAGGCGTCATACATCTGGCCGTCGATCACGATTTTTCCGCTAGGGCGCAGCACGGTGTAGGCTATGCCGGTTTTTCCCTTCAAACCGGCAATCACGGGATTGGAGACGTAACCCTTTTGTGTGTCGACCAAAGCGACCTTCTTGTACACGCGCGTGTCCGGCAACCGGGCGCCAATAACGAAAAGCAGGATACAACCGCCCAACAGGCCGGTCAGGGCGACGACCACGGCTGAAACGAGGTTGCCGGAAGGTACAAATTCAAAATCGAAGGCGTCGTTGTTGACCATGATCAACACAAGCGATCCGAACATGAGTATGATCCCGGAGATTCCGGCAACGCCGAATCCGGGGATCACAAAAATTTCCAGTGCAATCAGGACAACGCCGACAAAGAAGGCAATGATTTCCCAATTTTCGGCAAGGCCGTTCAGGTAGTAGGGGATCAGGTAAAGGATGAGCGCAACCAGGGCCGCCAGTCCGGCGAATCCAAGCCCTGGAGTTTGAAGTTCAAAATAAATACCGGCGACGATGATCAAAATGAGGAGGCCGCTGATGAATGGGTTTAACACCCAGGCGATCACCTTCTCTGCCTGGCTGAGTTCAAAACGCGAGCGGGTCGCGTCTTCCATGTGATAGTGCGTAAGAATTTGTTCAATGGATTCGAATTTCCCCTCGCAATATCCGTTAGCGATGGCCTCTGACGTTGAAAAGGTCAGGATCTTGCCCCGCTCCTTGATGCCTTCCACTTCAATATCTTCATCGACCATGGCTTCTGCGATCCGGGGATTTCGGCCATTCTCTTCGGCGGTGGACCTCATGATCGAACGCATGTAGGATTGATATTTGTCGGGCGCTTTGGCGCCTGTGCCGTCGACCACCGTTGCGGCGCCAATGGTTGCGCCGGGGGCCATGAAGATGCTGTCGCACGCGATCGATATCAGCGCTCCGGCGGAGGCGGCATCCGAATTGATAAAAACCCACACGGGTTTCTGAAAATGCATGATCATGTCTACGGTCTCCTTGGCGTCGGTAAGGACACCGCCGTAGGTATCCATTTCGATGATGACGATATCGGCTTCGATCTTTTCAGCTTCCTTCAGGGCCAGTTCAACATAGCGCGTGGTTCGCGGATCGATCTCGCTCTTGATTTCCATGACCATCACCCGTTGTTGGGCGACGACCCCGTGGAGTACAAGAAATGCAAACGTAGCGAGCAATAATTTTTTCATACCTTACTGCGTAATTCCCCAATATAATAAAAAGGACTGTTGAATTAGCACGTTGGAAGGAATCAAGTTTTTGTTTTCCGAAAGTCTGAACGGCACCGTATGGAGAACGCTCGGTGATTCAGCGGCGCTGCGATTGTTTGTTGAATGCAGAGACCATGAAAGCCAGCGTGTATCATTCTACGCCTTTTCCCTTTCAGAAAACCGGTGGATGTGGAAAGATGTTGCCTTCGAGGAGACCTGGTGGATAACCCTTGCGGGAGTATCAGAAAATGTTTTATTGCTTACCGCCTACCACGATGCTGCGAATCCCGACCGGAAGACTTTGTTTGCTTACCATGTCCTTCGGCAGGAGGTGCTTTGGTTTCGAAACAATTTTGCCTTAAGCGCGGTCTCCGGGGGGAAGGTGAAGGGCACGGACACCCGCATGGGCTTCCATGAAATTGTGCTCGATCTCGAATCCGGTGGCGAGGAGAAGGCTGCCCCTTTTATCGCACCGCAGCAAAATTTCGAACTTGTTCATCCGTTTCAATACCAGGAAGGAAGCGATTCGTTTGCTACGGTGCATGCGTTCCTGGTGAAACGGTTCAATATTTCACCGGTTTTTACAATCGAATACAGGGAATATGGTTCATTTATCATCATTTCGGCTTTTGAAGGACGCGAGGATTTGGCCAATTATTTGATTGTACTTAACTCGGCGGGAGAAGTGATGGTCAGGGAAACGCTTGGCACCGGGTTGAAAGGAATCGCGTTGGATACTTTTTTCGTCTTGTCCGGTTACTTAATTTTCGTAAAAAACAAGACTGAGTTGGTTATCTGGAAGTTTGTATGATTAAAGCATTGATCGTTGTAAGCTTATTATCCGGTGTTTCGGCGCCGAAGGATTCTGTTGGCGTGGAAACCATCAACGGCAAAGTTTTCGTCATCCATAAAGTGGACGAAAAAGAAACGCTCTATGCCATTTCCCGGCGATACCGGACGACCGTCGAAGCGATTATTGAGTACAATCCGGGAACAGATAAAGCGTTGGAGATCGGGCAAATTCTGCGTGTCCCCTTCACGCCCCCCGTCACCGCCGCAAACGGGGCGGTGATCCACGCGGTGGAGGCGGGCGAGACGCTGTATTCCATCTCCCGGAAGTTTGACGTCTCCGTCGATGACCTTCGTCGGCTGAACAAGCTCACCTCCGACGCCATTTCGGTGGGCCAACAACTCGTCGTGCGGCGCAATACGGATGACGCGACGCGGACGGAACCCGAACCTCCCGCGGAGCGGGTAGGAAAGGGTCAGCACCGGGTGGAGGCACAGGAAACCCTCTATTCTATTTCGCGAGAATACAACGTCACGGTGGATGACCTGAAACGCTGGAATGACCTTGGAAGCGCCGACCTCCAAATTGGTCAGGTGCTCGCCGTCGTTCCGCCGGTTTCGCCGTCCCCGAATCCGACGCCGACCGACAACGCGCCCGTTGCCGAGACTGTGGTCGCCGCCGTGGAAAAGGAAAAGGAAGAGCAGCCCCGGCAGACCGTCGTGCAGCCACACACCATCCGCATCTCAGAATCGATAAAGAACGGGTCTGAGACCGTTGAATCGGGAATTGCAGAACTCATTGAGGGCACCGAGGGCAACCGAAAATATCTGGCGCTCCATCGCACGGCCCCGATCGGCTCCATTCTCAAGATCCGAAATGAAATGAATAAGCGCGAAGTTTTTGTGCGCGTCATGGGCAAACTTCCCGACACCGCGCTCACGGACAAGGTTCTCATCCGGATCTCCCGCTCCGCATACGACCGCCTCGGTGCCATCGACCAGCGCTTTCGCGTCGAAGTCACCTACTACAAGTAGCCCGCAAAGTGCTTCGCGCGTTGGTTTTCATATCGTTCCTTTTTCCGGGATTGAACCTCTTTGGACAAGATATCAACCTGGTGCCGAACGGTGGCTTCGAGGAGTATTCCAAATGCCCTGGCAACTACAGCCGGCGGGTCCACGAATTCTGGGCCCTGCAGTGGTCATCGCCATCCGTGCTGGGCACACCGGATCATTTTCATGTCTGCAGCGCCGGCGATGCCGATGTCCCCTACAATTGGGCTGGCGTGTCGGACGCGTATGAAGGCGACGGTTACGCCGGCATCTACCTCTGGGATGCCCGCGGGTACCGCGAGTACCTTCAGGTCGCCTTGAAGGAACCGTTGAAGAAGGACTCTTTGTACCACCTCCGCTTTCGTTACAAATTATCTTCATATTCAAAGTACAGCACCGACCGCATCGGTCTCCTGTTGACCGACAGCGCGCTCTCCGTGCGCCACAGCAACACCATTAGCATGACGCCTACCCTTTCTGTTGTCCAGGACTCCGCCCTGACCAAGCAGACAGGACTTTGGGAAGAAGCGACGCGGGACTACATCGCGAGGGGTGACGAGCGGTACCTGGCCATCGGAAACTTTTTTGACAATGGAGATACCCGTACTTACAAGATCATCTTTCGCGATATCCAGCAGGAAATGTTGGCGAGTGCCGCCTACTACTACATCGACGACGTAAACGTGATCCCCGCGTACCGCGTGGAGGAAATTCCGGTCCTCATTCCCGGATTTACCCTCGAGGCTGATGCGAACACAACCTATCTGCTAAAAAATGTCCGCTTCGAATTCGACAGCTACAAACTCCGTTCGTCATCGTTCCCTGAGTTGGATAACGTGGTGAAGTACATGCAGACACATCCAAAGGTGACCGTGCAGCTCTTGGGCCATACCGACGACGTAGGCAGTGAGAACTACAATCAGCGCCTTTCGCGCAACCGCGCGCAATCCGTGGCCCATTACCTTAAAACGCAAGGCATCGCCGCCGGCCGCATTGACGTGTTTGGCTATGGCAAATCGCGACCGCTGATTTCCGAAGTGACTCCTTTCGCGCGGCGTGTCAACCGGCGGGTGGAAATCAGATTTGTCAAATAAGGGCGGCATGGAAAATAGCTGTCTTAATCCCGATTAGTTTCCTATTTTGGCAGCCGAATTTTAACCCCGGAGTATGGTCGAGGTCAGGGACGTCCGCTATAAGTATGGAGAGCGCGCAGCGCTGCGGTTCCCGGATTTTCACGTACCCCAACAGGGTTGTTGCCTGCTTCTGGGTGAATCGGGAAGTGGTAAAACCACCTTACTTCACCTGATCGGCGGACTTTTGCGATCTCAGCACGGCGCCATCGTGATCAGCGGTACGGACATTGCACACTTGAGTGAGTCGAAACTCGACCATTTCAGGGGACAGCACATTGGATTCGTTTTTCAGCGAAATCACCTCATTCCCGCGCTCAGCGTAAAAAAGAACCTGTTGATGGCGCCATTTCTCGCCGGCATGAGGCAGGATGAGGATCGGGTCGAAGAAGTTCTGGTAAAACTTGGGATCGCAGAAAAGATGCACGCACGCGTAAACGCGTTAAGCCACGGCCAGGCGCAGCGCGTTGCTATCGCGCGGGCAGTGATCAATAAGCCTGACGTCATCCTTGCAGATGAACCCACATCAGCCCTTGACGATAAAAATTGCACGCGCGTTATCGACTTGTTGATGAGCGTTGCGGAAGAGTATCAATCGGCGCTGCTTGTGGCCACCCACGATCAGCGGTTGAAGTCGATGATCGAAGAACAGGTGGTGTTATAAGCTATCATGAATCTTCTTGCACTCGTCTGGAATTATCTGAAAGCCCGCCCGTTAAACACGGCGTTGAATATTGTGTTGCTGAGCCTGGGCATTGCGGTCATCACCATTCTCCTGCTTATCAACCGCCAGCTCCAGCAAAAGATCGAACAGAACGCCAGGGGTATAGACCTGGTGGTGGGGGCGAAGGGCAGCCCGATGCAACTGATCCTCTGTAATATTTTTCATATTGATTTTCCAACCGGCAACATCAAGCTAAGGGACGCCGAGCGCGTAGCGCGCAGCCGGCTGGTGAAGACAGCCATACCGCTGGCGCTGGGCGACAGCTATTCAGGATTCCGCATCGTGGGCACTTCCCGCGCGTACGCTGACCTCTACGATGCTGTTCTTGCGGAAGGGCAATGGTGGACGGCTCCCCTGGAGACAACGATCGGTGCCGAGGTGGCCGGTCGCCTGAAACTGTCGGTTGGCGACAAGTTTACCAGCACACACGGACTCACGACAGATGGCCATGGACATGAAGCCCAATTCTTTGTGGTGAAGGGAATCATGGCAAGAACAAATTCGGTCATTGACAATCTTATCCTTACGGGAGTCGAATCGGTATGGGCCGTGCACGACACACACGAGGCGGAGGAAGGCGCCGACCACAGCGAGGCAGCCGCCGTCATGAGCCCTTCGCGAATTGTTCCTTCTGTTGAGGCGGGAGATTCCACACGGGAAATTACCTCCCTGCTGATTCGATACCGGACGGCCATGGGAGCGATTCAGATGCCACGATGGGTCAACAGCCAAAGTGCACTGCAGGCGGCGTCACCCGCGTTTGAAACCGCGCGTCTGTTTTCCATTCTGGGCGTCGGTGTCGACATACTTCGCGGTTTTGCGTCCGTCCTGATTTTCATATCGGGCTTAAGCATTTTTATTGCGTTGTATAATTCTCTTAGGGAAAGGAAATACGACATGGCGATCATGCGATCGATGGGAGCGGGTAGGGGGAAATTGCTAACGAGCATACTCCTTGAGGGTACCGTGTTGACCGTGCTTGGCAGCGCCATCGGGATTTTGCTTGCCCACGGTGTGCTCATCGTTATGAGCGGTTTTGTGGACGACGCCCAAAAGGCTGGCGTAACCGGAATGGTTTTCTACACCGGGGAATGGATCATTTTGGCGGGAAGTTTGTTATTGGGTATGGCCTGTGCGATTATTCCTGCCATCCAGGCCTGGCGCACAGACATTTCAAAAATATTGGCAGGTAACGGGTAACCTATGAAGAAATTAGCATTACTGTCTTTTGTTTTAATGATGACGGCCGGCCAGGTTGCTGGCCAGGACGCAGCCGACACCTGGAATCATTTCGCGAAGACCAAATTCGAGCCGAAATTCCACGACGATTTGGGTGAATATATCTTTTATCCCACCTTTCCACCCGCCCTGAAAGGGCTGGAGGGCAAGGAAGTGACCATCGAGGGTTTTTATGTGCCCTTTGCCCCTGAGGACGGCAACTACATCATTCTCTCCAAGTATCCGATGAGCCAGTGTTTCTTTTGTGGCGGGGGCGGGCCCGAGTCGGTAGCGGAGGTGAATTTTGCCAGCACACCGCGCCGGTTCCAGGTCGACGATCTCATCACCATCCGCGGAAAACTGAGACTGAACGCTGAGGATATCGATCACATGACTTTCATCGTCGATGACGCCGTTCTGATCAGCAAGTAGGCCCCGGCCGCCAGGTTCGATCGTAGGCCTGGGGTTACGGAAAACCTTAAGCTGGCATTCGGACTTCAAACTTTTCTATCTTAGTCCAACAAATCAATCCTTGTTGGAAACACCACGCGCCCTTCTTCAGCGATACTGGAAGTACAGTCAGTTCAGGCCGTTGCAGGAGGAAATTATTCAGTCCATACTCAAAGGGAATGACACGCTTGCGATCCTCCCGACCGGTGGGGGCAAATCGGTTTGCTTTCAGGTTCCCGCCATGGCGTTGGAAGGACTGTGCGTGGTGGTCACGCCCCTGGTTGCCCTGATGAAGGATCAGGTTGAACAACTGCGAAAGAGGTCGATCCATGCGGTCTCGATCCATTCGGGCATGTCGCGGGCCGAGATCGACCTGGTGCTGAACAACGCGATCTACGGAGACATCAAATTCCTCTATGTTTCTCCCGAGCGGCTACAGACGGAAATTTTCAAGACGCGCTTTCGTCAGATGAAAGTGAGCATGGTCGCGGTGGATGAGGCACATTGCATTTCGCAATGGGGTTACGATTTCAGACCACCCTACCTCCAGATCGCCATGCTCCGGGAGCTTAAACCCGACATTCCTTTTATCGCGCTCACGGCGACTGCAACGCGCAGGGTACGTGATGACATCATCGACAAGCTGAATTTCAGGCAAGGGCACGGTCTATTTCAGAGATCTTTCGCGCGCGACAACCTTTCATTTGTGGTGCGGAAGACGGAGAGCAAGGATAAAAAACTCCTTGAGATCCTTCGCCGCGTGCCCGGTACCGCGATCATTTATGTGCGGTCACGGCGCGCGACCCAACAAATGGCCCAATGGCTGAACCGTCAGGGTGTTGAGGCTTCCTTTTATCACGCGGGTCTGGGCTTTGAGGAGCGTACGCGCCGTCAGGAGGAATGGATTGCCAATCAAACCCGGGTGATGGTGGCTACCAACGCCTTCGGTATGGGGATAGACAAGCCGGATGTGCGGCTCGTTGTCCACCTCGACCTGCCCGAAAACCTGGAGGCCTACTACCAGGAGGCGGGGCGCGGTGGGCGCGATGGCTTACGCGCCTACGCTGTGGTATTGCATCAGGATGCCGATGCGGTAAACCTCCTTACGCGTACTGAACAATCTCAACCTTCGTACGAATTCCTGAAGCGCATATACCAGGCGTTGGCGAATTTCTTTCAACTCGCCGTAGGCAGCGGCGCCGGGGAAAGCCATGACTTCGACGTTCGCGATTTTAGCGAGCGGTTCGGATTCAACCCCGTGGAAGTATACAACGGACTAAAGAAACTCGAAGAGGAGGGGCTCCTCCAGTTCAACGAAAGCTACTACAGTCCTTCGGTGCTTCACCTGATGACCGATCCGACGAAACTCTATGAGTTCCAGGTCGCCAACGCCCGTTTTGACGACATCATAAAGATGCTGCTCCGGCTCTTTGGAGGCGAACTTTTCTCTGGCTTTATGAAGATTTCCGAGAGTTACCTTGCAAAGGCGCTCAAACAGAAGGTGGAGGATGTTACCGATCAACTGAAACACCTCCACAACCTGAACGTGCTAGCGTATGTACCGATGAAAGACAAACCGCAGGTGACGTTTGTGGCCCCGCGCCATGATGCCGAAAAATTGCCGGTGGACCGACGGCGCATGGACGAGCGGAAGAAGCTGATCATCGACAACGCCCGCGCGGTGGTTGATTTTGTTGAAAACGGGTTCAGGTGTCGCATGCAGCTTATCCAGGACTATTTTGGTGAAACGACGTTCAAGACCTGCGGCATCTGCGACATCTGTATTGCCAAGCGAAAGAAAGACAATGCGGCCACCTACGCGACGTTGCGCGACCGGGTCGTTGCCCTCGTGAAGGATCGCGCGATCTCTTTGGAGGAACTTGAAGCGCAAACGGACACGACCGACACGGAACTCTTTGCCGACGTTGTTCGCGACCTGCTCGACGCCAACGTGATCCAGTATGACAAAGTCTGGAAGTTGAAGCTGGTTTAACGGGCCCCGTGAACGCGATCGCGCTCCCGTTTATTTGGTCATTAGTTCCTGCGCATTCTCGATCGCGACCTTTGACGGTTTTTCGCCGCCGATCATTTTGGCAATTTCTTCGACTCGCTCATGGTTTGACAACAAGCGAATGTTGCTGATTGCCTTTTTCTCGGAGTTGTCCTTGAATACAAAATAATGTGCGTCGCCTTTTGCGGCAATTTGGGGCAGGTGCGTAATGGTGATGAGTTGATGCGACGCGGACATCGTCTTCATCAGGTCGCCGAGTTTGATGGCAATTTCTCCGGAGACGCCACTGTCGATCTCGTCGAGCACGAGGGTGGGCATCGCCGTTTTTTCAGCCATAATGTACTTGATCCCGAACATCAGGCGGGAAAATTCACCACCCGAAGCAACTTGTGCCAACGGGCGGGGCGAGATGCCCTTGTTGGCGCTGAAAAGGATTTCTATCCGGTCGGCGCCGGTCGGAGACGGTTCAATGCGTTCCGTTTCGACGTCGATGGTGGCATCGGGAATGCCGAGGTCTTTCAACAGCCTGGTGAGTTGTTTCCGCAACGGATCGAATGATTTCTTTCGCGATTCGCTAAGCGCGGCTGCGCGCAGTTCCAGTTCCTTAGTAGCGGTGTCGAACGCCCGGGAAGCCTGGGCAAGCGCTTCGTCGAGGTTTGAGGTAAGATCGGCTTTCTGCTGAAGGGCGGCCTGCAACTCGAGCAGTTCTCCAACCTCACGGACGCGATGTTTCTGCAGCAGGTGGTAAATCGTGCTCAGCCGTTCTTTTATCCATTCGGCGCGCTCGGCGTCAAACTCGATGTCGCGCTCTTCTTTTTCGATTTCAAGGACAATATCCTCGAGTTCGAGACGAACACTTTCCATGCGTTTGAAAAGCGCCTCGTAGGTTTCCGCGTAGGTGGCGATGCCCTGCAACTGTGTGCGTGCGTCCGTGAGCGACTGGCGCGCGGAAACCTCCGAATCCCTCAGGGTCTGAAGGAGATTGTTGAACCGTGCCTTGATTTCCTCCGCGTGCTCCATCACTTTCAAGTCGGACTCCAGTTTCTGCTGTTCGCCTTCCTCGAGGTTGGCGTTTGCCAGCTCGTCAAGTTGAAAACGAACAAAGTCGCTTTCCTGGCGAAGGGTCTCTGCCTGTTCATTCAACGCGTCGAAATTCTTTCTGGCCGTGACGAAATTCAGCCATGCGGTGTGGTACACGTCACGAACGGTTTCATTCGCCGCGTATGCGTCGATGAGTTGGCGTTGAAAGCCCTGATTGCCGAGCAAGAGCGTTTCGTGCTGTGAATGGATGTCCATCAACACGCCGCTGATCCTTCGCAACACGTCGAGTGTTACGGGGGTATCGTTGATGAAAGCCCTGGATTTCCCGCCGGGGCTGATCTCGCGCCGAAAGGTAGCCACGTCGTCGTAGTCGAGGTCCTCGGCGGCAAACAGGGGCTTCAGCTTATAATTGCGGACGTCAAATTCTCCTTCGATGATGCACTTTTCGCCTTCATCCCCAAGTACCCGGGTGTCGGCGCGGTTGCCCATGAGCAGGCCCATGGCGCCCAGCATGATGGACTTGCCGGCGCCCGTTTCACCGGTAATGACGTTCAAATGCCGAGAGGGCTCCATCTCCAGATGTCTGATGAGCGCATAGTTCCTGATGGTGAGATGCTTCAACATGCTGCGATGGTATCAAAATACACTTCATTCAGCGCAGAAAAAGGAATCTTCACCTTTCTGAGGCGCATGTTCCGAATGGTAATGCCTTTTTCCGCTATGGTGAGCAACTCGCCGACGAGCACACGGCGGTCGTTAAGCACAACGTTGATCGGTTTTCCCACGAATCCGGGAAGGTGTCGGCGTATGGCGTCGGATGCTGTCAGCCTCAGTTGTCGTGTCACAGGCATAGCCGGAAATTTCGGTTCTTCAAAAATCAAAAATCCCCGCCAAAAAAGCGGGTCAGTTTTGAAGTATTTTTTCGTAGGCGCTGCGGTTGGAAGGGTCCATCGCCGTGATAATGTCATAGGCTTCACGACGCACCTGGATGTTGCCGTCGGAGAACACATTGGCCAGTTCCCGGCCTTTTGCATCCAGGAAACTGACGATGAGAATGGAGTTCGGGTTGATGTCCCTCACTTTTTTGACCTCCCTCAACCCTTCAAGGATCACGGTCCGGGCTTTATCCGCATCCTGGTCAAAAGTGTCGAGGCCCAGGCGATGGTAAGTGTAGTAGGTCTTGCGCAGTGCCTGGTTTTGAGGATTATTCAATGCCTCCACGAGCCAGTAGCGGCTGCGGTTGCTGCCGAGCGCCTGCCAGCCCGGTTGGTTGGAGTTCTGGGCATTGTTAACGACCATTAACGCCCTTTGAAAAAACGTGGTACCCCCTAGGTCGCTGAAAGAATCGTAGTCGAGACCAAGGATCAGGTATGCATACAACGCCAGCATGGACGTGAGGTTATTGGTGTAGGCGTTGTCGTTGTACTCGAGCGGCGTTGATTCAATGTAGTCGAATTTCCATTCGCGGTCGGCGAAATTGAGCAAGGGGCTGGAATAGTTCGTATTGAAGATGGGCCGCGCCGATTGTATCTGGACGGAGGCTTCAAACGTGCCGACGGCCGGCATTTTTGTGATGTTGATGAGAAATGCGCAGTCGATCTTTTCGTGCTGGCGGAAGACGTCGTTGGTCCATTTTCGACTGTTCATGAACTGCTCGATCGAATTCTCCAGGTCCCGGAAGATACCGGCGTCGGAGGTCTGAATCTGAGTCGCGTTAATGGTGACCGAACAGTTGAGTTCCTGCGCGTGGACGGCAAAGGCGGCGCAGCCAAAGAAGGCCAGGAGGATCGCCGTCTTACCCACGCATCTTTTCCACAATGGCTTCAACAATATCATGAGCGGCTTCTGTCTTGGTTTTCAGTTCAAATTCCTTCGCGCTTTGGTTTCGGCCGAGGATGGTGATCTTGTTGGTGTCATGGCCGAATCCCGCTCCTTCATGGTTTAACGAGTTAAGCACGATGAGGTCGAAGTTCTTCGCGTCAAGTTTCTTCCGCGCATTTTCAATTTCGTTCTCGGTTTCGAGGGCAAAGCCCACAATGAGTTGGCCCCCTTTCTTCATCGCACCCAGCGATGCCGCCGTGTCGTGCGTTTTTACGAGTTCGAGGGCCAGGCGGTCGGTCTTCTTTTTTATCTTTTGGGATGCGACCGCCACGGGCTTGTAGTCGGCAACGGCCGCCGACAGCACGGTGATGTCGGCCTGTGGAAAGAACGAAGTGGACGCGTCGTACATTTCTTCTGCCGTGGTTACATGCTTAACGGTGATGGCGGGGTTTTTCGTATCCTGCTGCGTAGGCCCGGCCACCAGGTGAACTGTTGCCCCTCGCTCGGCGAGGGCCTCCGCAATGGAGAATCCCATTTTTCCGCTCGACCAGTTTCCGATAAACCGGACGGGATCGATCCGTTCGTAAGTAGGGCCCGCGGTGACCAGCGCCTTCTTGCCGGCGAGGTCGCGTGAGGATGCGAATGCGCGATCAAGGAGGGTCAGGATTTCATCGGGTTCCGCCATCCGGCCGGCGCCAGTCAGGCCGCTGGCCAGTTCGCCATAGCCAGGTTGAATGATGGTGTTTCCGAATAGCCGGAGTTTGTCGAGATTGGTCTGCGTGGACGGATGGGCCAGCATGTCCAAGTCCATGGCCGGGGCTGCATAAACCGGGCAGCGTGCCGAGAGGTAAACGGCGAGCAGGAGATTATCGCAGAGGCCGTTAGCCATCTTTGCAAGGGTGTTGGCGCTCGCGGGAGCAATCAGGAGGGCGTCGGCCCATAGCCCGAGTTCGACGTGATTATTCCATGAGCCGGACTCATCACGTACGAATTTGGCGTATACGGGATTTCGCGATACCGTGGCCAGCGTTAACGGCGTGATGAAATCGGCCGCGGCGGGCGTCATGATGACCCTCACCTCCGCGCCGGCCTTCACCAGAAGGCGTGTAAGTACTACCGCCTTGTATGCCGCGATGCTGGCGGTTACCCCCAGGACGATTTTCTTTCCGCTAAGCATAGGCGGTTCGGAATGACCGGAAACCTACTGTTCGGTCTTTTCTTCCTTTTCTTCCAGTTCTTCGCTGCGGTAACGCGAGTTCAGTTTGTTTTCGAGGAATTCTTCCGTCGCCGTGGTGGTCGGCTTCGGCAAGCGCTCGTAGAACTTTGAGATTTCGATCTGTTCGCGGTTCTCGAACACCTCCTCAAGATTGTCCACCGTCGTGGCAAACTCCGCCAGTTTATTGTTGAGTTCTTCCTTGATGTTCACGGCAATCTGACGGGCGCGCTTTGAAATGACAACCACCGACTCATAAACGTTGCCGGTCTTCTCAGCGATCTTGTCCAGGTCGCGCGTAACTACGGATGATTGTACTGCCATAATAGTTATGAATTTGAATTTTTCAGGTTGTGGACTTTTTGAAGACTCTCGGTATAATACTTCTCCGCATCCTTCAAAAACATGCTGTCGGGGAAGCGCTCAAGAAATTCCCGGTAGTGTTCAATGACCTCGCCGTACCGCTCGGCCTGTTTGGAGGGAATGCTCTGCTCGGCGAGCTGAAATTCCGACTCGATGACCAGGAAATAGGCTTCATCGAGAAAGCGTGAATCGGGAAAATTGTTCTTGAAGTTGTTCAGGGCCACAATGGCGGCCTTATACCGGCGCATTTTGTGGTATTGCCTTGCATTCTCGAAGCCCTTTTCCTCAAGTTTCACCTGGCTGGTGGTAATGACCTCCATCGCGCGGTCGGTGAACTTGCTGTTCGGATAGCGGTTGAGAAACTCCTGCATGGCGGCCATGGCTTCAATGCTGCTGGTTTGGTCGAGGTTCGGGCCCGGCGAGGCCGCATACAGCGAATAGGCGTACATGAACCGGGCTTCTTCGGCCAACTGGCTGCGACCATAGGTTTCGTAAAATGTTCGAAACTGTTCCGAGGCGAGTAGGTACAGGCGGTCGTGGTAGTGGCAATAGGCGAGGTAGAATTGCACTTTTTCCCCTTCCGGCAAACCGCGGACGATGGGAAGGATCTGTTCGAAAAGCACGGAGGCTTTATAATAGTCTTCCCCGGCGTAGTACTCCAACGCCGCCTCGTATTTCACCCTCCAGTCATCGCTTTTTTCAATCCGGCGGAACTTGCCGCAGGAGGCGATAAGGAAAAGAACCGCAAAAACGGCGAAATAAGCCTGTAGTCTCCGCATAAGCCTGCAAATATAGCACAACCTGTGTGATCTGTAAAACGCGGTTTTTGAGGCCAAATGACGCATGCCCCCTGGTTTTTTTGGTATTACCGGCCGAAGCACCTGATCCTTTCAGGAACCCCGGGGCCGCTGACTTTCACGCCTACCCCGAAAAAGTGGGGTTATGGCGTCATTCAGGACGTCAGGAATTTGATGTCCGGCCACCGCCCAGCCCTTGC
Source organism: uncultured Roseivirgaceae bacterium (assembly GCA_964551035.1). Lineage (GTDB taxonomy): Bacteria > Bacteroidota > Bacteroidia > Cytophagales > Cyclobacteriaceae > Chryseosolibacter. Next base: position 22,688 of record CAZKBK010000031.1, read on the forward strand.
GCGCAGGCGCAGATGTAAGAATGGGGGCCCTAATGCACGATCCGGGAACGTTTTAGGCTGATTTATTTCGGGACGGCCGCTTTTCTGGCGTAAGTTTTGCCTTCAGGTTGATTTTTAAAGCCGGTTCGGCCGGCGCATCTTTACACAATCTAACCAACTCACACTATGAAAAAGATTTTTTTACCCGTCTTGATTGTCATGGTTGCATTTTTTGGCCATGAATCCGTAGCCCAAAGCAATGCGGTAAAGCTCAACATTTTGAGCCCGATCGTTAGCACGGTGAACGTCTCCTTTGAACACGTTCTGACCGAGACTTCCAGTATCCAACTGGGATTTTTTTACACGGGAGCAAAGGTTTCCAGCTTAAAGTATGCCGGCATCGGCATTACTCCCGAGTACCGCTTCTACCTGTCTGAAACGACGGCTCCGGCGGGAGTTTACGCTGCACCGTTCCTGCGTTATCAGTCGGTTAAGTTATCGGTGGAAGGCGAGTCGAGTGAGGCGAATTTTAGTGCCTTTGGCGGCGGGCTCGTGATCGGGAAGCAGTGGGTATTTAAGCAGCGCGTTACGCTTGATCTGTTCATCGGCCCTGCTTACAATTCCGGAAAGGTTGAAGTGACCAGCGGGACTGAGGATGACTTCGACATCAGCGGCGCGTTTGACGGTTTCGGAGTGCGTACCGGCGTGACGCTTGGTGTTGCGTTCTAAGACTGAAAAATCATAAAAAAAAAGGGTTGTCCATAGACGCCCTTTTTTTATTTCCTCGACGTCCCTGCCTTTGCAGGTGCTCCTGCTTTCGGGCCGCCGCCGCGCTGTGGTTTCACCACCTCTTCCCGCGTGGGTTTTCGGTCGGCTTGCCAGTTGAAGTTTCTTAACCGCTTGTTGTTTTCTTCGATCTCGTGCGGCGGGATGAATTCGCCTTCGGGCTGTACGTAAAAACTGATGTTATTGACCTTGCCCGCCAGGAACCGGATGGTGAAGCTGCCGCAGATCAGTTTGTTCATGCCCATTACCGTGCGGTCATTATTCTCCAGAGAAAAATAGATGGTTTCGCCGTTCCCGTTCACATAAACCTTATCGATGTGGTTATCGGCGAAGTCTGCCCGCATCATTCGCCCCTTGATCTGGTTGAAATTTTTCAATGTGTCCTGGGAGATGACAAAGGCATTGTCGATGAGGTACACGCGGTTAATGGTGTTGTTTGCGATGCGCATCCAGATCGAGTCGGCTGTCATCTGATTGCCATCCGACCACAGGATCGGATCCTGGTAAAAGAAGATCGTGCTGTCGGCAAACCGGTATTCCACGGAGTCGGCCAGGCCTTGCATGTCGGTTTTGTAGATCTTGACGGCGTTGTAGGCGAGGAGTCTCTTTTGGCTTTCATCTTCGGTCTCGATGGAGACCAGCGTGTCGGCAGACAGAAAGAGGGTATCGAGATCGGCGGACACCTTGGCGACATAGGCGTTGTCGTAGATCTTCGTTACGCCGGTGGTTTCAAAGTGATCCATCGCCTGTCCGTAGATGAGCAGGTTTTCGTCCTTGTGGGTGAGTACCACGTTTCCGCGGGCATGTCCTACCTGCCGGATGCCGTCGTATTCGAAGTTGAGGTAGGTCATGGTGTAATCCTCTGACTCCGCCTTCCCGCGCTTGATGTCTACGGCTTTCGTCCGGGTATCATAGAAGCCGTTCTCATAGGTAAGGGTGGTGCTGTCCTTTTGCACCACGGTGGTTGGCGTGACGAAATAGATGATGCCCGAACGGGTATTATACCGCAGGCTGTCCGCCGTCATGGTGTAGTCGGGGTTGGTCACCTTGACGTTGCGCTTGAATGAAGCCATGTTGTTGTCGAGGTTGAAATGTCCGCGGTGGCTGGTAAGCACGGTGGTGCTGTCGACAAGCCGGCCACCGTTGAAGTAAGTGGCCACATTTCGTTCTCTGGAAAAATCGAGGTAGTCGGTGTAGAGCACCATTCCGCCCAGCTTTCGGAACACCACATTGCGTCGCAGTTTGGCGGTACGGGTATCGCCTTCGTACTCGAGGAAGGACCCGGTAATGCGGATGGAGTCGCCGTCGTGGATTCTCACACGTCCAAATGCTTCCACGGAGTTGCGCCGCCTGAAATAATGGGCCGAGTCGCAGTAGATTGTTGTTTCGCGCTGGGTGAAAATTACATTCCCGATCACGCGCTGGTACCGTTCTCCGTCGGGCTTGCGGCCGCCGCGGGCTTCGTCGGCCTGCTTAAGGCGGACGTTCTTCTGGGCGAACGCCTGATTGGGAGCGACGAACGCCGCGCCCACAGCCAGGAGCAGCAGGGTTATCAAAAATCGCGATTCATGCATGTCAAATCGGTACATTTGGGGGTGCTTAAGCAATTTATGATCCATATTGAGCACCAAAGGCTGTGCAAAACTACTGATAAAATCCTAGTGGCTGTCAGCGGTGGCGTGGATTCCATGGTCATGCTTCATCTTTTCCGCGAAGCCGGATTCAACCTCGCCATTGCACATTGTAACTTCCAGCTGCGCGGTGAGCAAGCGGATGCGGATGAAGCTCTCGTTGTGGCCGCGGGCCAACAACTGCGCGTGCCCATTCACTGCCAGCGGTTCGACACGCTGGATTACGCGAAGGCGCATGGCCTTTCAGTGCAGATGGCGGCCCGCGAATTACGGTATCATTTTTTCGACACCGTCGTCGCTGCGCATGGCTACGACCTTATCGCCACCGCGCATCATTTGAATGACAGCCTGGAAACCACCGTGCTCAACCTCGCGCGCGGATCGGGCCTCGCGGGGCTGGCCGGCATTCCCGTCCGGCAGGGCCGGGTAATCCGGCCAATGCTTTTTGCCACGCGTGAAACGATCGAAGCATATGCACGCGCCCGGGACATCCCATGGCGTGAAGATGAAAGTAACGCATCGGATGACTACCAGCGAAATTTTGTCCGCCATCGAATTGTTCCCCTGCTCCGGGAGCTCAACCCGGGGCTGGAAAAAACCTTCGCCTTAACCCTTGAAAGGCTGGGGCAGGCGCACGCCATCGTCGACGGCTGTGTCGATGGCATCGAGGCGACGCATGTGGACCGCTCGGGGCAGCGCATCACCCTCGAGACGGGTCCCATCCGCGACAGCCAGGGCGGTGTCCTGCTGTTGCATGAACTTTTGCGGCCTTTCGGATTTCAATACCCGCAGTGCAGGGATATTCTTGCGTCGGCTCAGGCCGGCAAACAGTTTTTTTCTCCTACGCATGTGCTTACCGTCGATCGCGAACGATGCATCGTGGAGCCGAGGGCTGAGGCGGATGCGTTTTCAGTGTCTCTCGGCATCGGGGATTCCCTTGCGGAGGGTGCAGGACAGCGGTTGTCGATCGAAGTGGTGGATCGCGAGCGGTTCGCGCTTTCGCGGGAAAAAAATATCGGACAGTTCGATCTTGATGCCTTGACGTTTCCGCTGACCTGGCGCACCTGGCGACGGGGCGATTCCATGATGCCGTTGGGAATGGCAAACCGGAAAAAACTCAGCGATGTGCTCATCGACGAAAAAGTCAGTGTGCCTGACAAGGCGCGCACCACCGTCATAGAGGCCGGGGGCGAAATTGTGTGGGTGGTGGGTTTGAGGACCGCCGAAGTCGCCAAGGTGACGGACCGCACGCGGAAGATCGTGGTGATGCGGGCATCGGCAAAATAACCCCGCCAAGTGTTTCCTTAAGTGCGGGCTTGTTGTAAATTGGCGGCGGATTTTAGCTGTGGGCTTGTTGTGTTTACGGTCTAAGGCGCTAATAATCAAGCAAACACGGTCAGCACTCTGGGTCAACCATGACTGCACTGACCGGAATCTGGACAACCCTTTAAAAAACGGAATCATGACTAAAGTAACTGTAGTTGGTGCCGGTAATGTGGGCGCTACCTGCGCCGATGTACTTGCTTATCGGGAAATCGCAAATGAAATTGTTCTGGTCGATATTAAGGAGGGTCTCGCGGAGGGCAAGTCGCTGGACATCTGGCAAAAGGCGCCCGTCAACCTGTACGACAGCCGTACCGTTGGCGCCACGAACGACTACCAACGAACTGCGGGTTCCGATGTGGTGGTAATCACTTCCGGCCTTCCGAGAAAACCCGGCATGAGTCGCGATGACCTGATCAACACCAATGCGGGCATCGTAAAGACGGTTACGGAAAATATTATTGCGCACTCGCCGGAAGCCATCATCATCGTGGTATCCAACCCCCTGGATGTGATGACTTACCAGGCGCACCTTGTTTCAAAGATGCCGCGTACGAAGGTTATGGGAATGGCGGGCATCCTTGACACCGCCCGCTACCGCGCCTTCCTGGCGGAGGCCCTGAACGTCTCGCCGAAAGATATCCAGGCGATGTTGCTCGGCGGTCACGGCGATACGATGGTTCCCCTTCCCCGTTACACGACCGTTTCGGGTATCCCCGTGACGGAACTCATTGACGGGGATAAGTTGACCGCCATCCTGGAGCGCGCGAAAGTGGGCGGGGGCGAGTTGGTCAAGCTTATGGGAACCTCGGCATGGTATGCGCCGGGTGCTGCGGCAGCACAAATGGTTGAATCGATCGTCAGGAACCAACGAAGGATCTTCCCCGTTTGCGTGCGCCTGGACGGTGAATATGGGATCAAGGATTGTTACCTCGGGGTACCGGTTGTACTGGGACAGAATGGTGTTGAGCGGATCATCGAACTCGATCTCAACAAGGATGAGAAAACGTTGCTCGAAGCCAGCCGCAAGGCCGTTCGCGAAGTCATGGATGTGCTGGACAAACTCAGCTAGAGAAAAAGTTGTACATTCGACAATTCGTCATTCATTAACTCGTCATTCGTAATTCGTCATTCGTCATTCGTAATTCGTAATTTGAAAAGCGGGAGTAGCTCAGTTGGTAGAGCGACAGCTTCCCAAGCTGTAGGTCGCGGGTTCGAGACCCGTTTCCCGCTCAGGTAGTATTCCTGGGTTTCTCGTTCGCGGGGGTTCGCGAATTTCCCGCGATGGTCCGTTCTTCAAGGATAGCAATTCGCGCATCTTCCTGGTTTCAATCCATCATTTTGCGTTATCTTTCAACCTCAGTAACCTCACGAAAACGGAAAACGTCAACATGGGATTGAACACAGCGGACATTGTCATTTTTGCCGCGTATTGCGGCGTCATCCTCTTCATTGGTCTCTGGGTTTCGCGCGATAAGAAGGGACACGAAAAGAATGCGGAAGACTACTTCCTTGCCAGCAAGTCGTTGCCCTGGTGGGCCATTGGGGCGTCGCTGATTGCGGCCAACATCTCCGCGGAGCAATTTATCGGAATGTCCGGTTCAGGATTCGCCATCGGGCTGGCCATTGCCTCCTATGAGTGGATGGCGGCGATCACGCTGTTGGTCGTCGGTAAATATTTCCTGCCCATTTTCATCGAGAAGAAGATCTACACCATACCGGAGTTTGTGGAGAAGCGGTTCAGCACAACCCTGAAGACGATCCTCGCGGTGTTCTGGATCGCGCTGTTTGTGTTTGTCAACCTCACGTCGGTGCTGTATCTCGGCGCCCGCGCGCTCGACACCATTATCGGCAACGGTGATGGCAGCCTGATGACGATCAGCATTCTGGGACTCGGGCTTTTTGCCGCGGCCTATTCCATTTACGGAGGCCTTGCCGCCGTAGCATGGACGGATGTGGTGCAGGTGGTGCTGCTCATTATAGGCGGACTGATCACCACGTTCCTTGCCCTCGAGGCGGTTTCGCCGACGGGCCATATTCTGGACGGCCTCACGCACATTTACCATACCGTCCCGGAAAAATTCTCAATGATCCTTGAGAAAGGAGAGATCATTACACCCGGCGGGAAGGATGCGTGGTGGGATCTTCCGGGATTGTCCGTGCTCATTGGTGGCATGTGGGTTGCAAATCTTTACTACTGGGGTTTTAATCAGTACATCATTCAGCGCACGCTGGCGGCGAAAAGTATACAGGAATCGCAAAAAGGAATTGTGTTCGCAGCCTTCCTCAAGTTGATCATTCCCTTGATCGTGGTCATTCCCGGCATCATCGCTTTTGTGATGAATGCGGACCCGAATGGCGACCTTACGGCGCAATCCATCGATCCGGCTTTTGTTACGGAAGGTGGCGCGATTGCCAACGACAACGCCGCGCCGTGGCTGATCAGAAACTTTGTGCCTGCGGGCTTCAAGGGGTTGATATTGGCGGCCCTTGCCGCGGCGATCGTCTCATCGCTCGCATCCATGTTGAATTCGACGGCTACCATCTTTACGATGGACATTTACCGGCCGTATTTGAACAAGAACGCGTCGGACAAGCGCACCGTGTCGGTGGGAAGGATCACCGCGCTCGCCGCGCTGGTGATTGCCATGCTTATCGCTCCCGCATTGAGCAACCTTGGGCAGGCATTTCAGTTCATCCAGGAGTACACGGGCATTGTGAGCCCCGGCATCCTTGCGGTATTCCTTGCCGGGTTATTCTACAAGAAAGCCACGAACAACGCAGCGATATGGGGCGCCACCCTTTCTATTCTGATTGCATTCTATTTTAAAGTGGGTCCGGAAGGCTGGTTGCAATCACCCCTGTTCGTGACGATACCCTTTATGAACCAGATGTTCATTACGTGTTTGCTTTCTTTCATCATCATCGTAATCCTGAGCCACATCCAGGGGAAGGGACAGGCCGATGCGAAAGGCATCGTCCTTACGAGCGAATTTTTCAGAACCGGACCGGCCTTCAACATCGGCGCCTTTATCGTGCTGACCATCTGCGCGTTCCTTTACGCGTTCTTCTGGTAGCGTCAATCGGGGCGCCGGCATCGGTCATGAAGAGGTCTTCGCGCTGGGACCTCTCTCTTTTTTTTATGATCGTACCCTGTATTTTTTTATTTTTATGTTCTTCGCATTCCTATGAACCGCATTGACCGCCTCACGGCCATCCTCATCCAGTTGCAGACCAAACGTGTCGTTAAAGCCGAAGAAATCGCAGACCGGTTTGAGATCAGCCTGCGCACGGTTTACCGGGACGTAAAGGCGCTCATGGAGGCCGGAGTTCCTATCGGATCGGAAGCAGGCAAGGGATATTTTATCGTCGACGGTTATCACCTTCCCCCGGTGATGTTCAGCCAGGAGGAGGCCAGCGCCATGCTTACTGCGGGAAAACTCGTAGAGAAGATGACGGACGACTCGATTCGAAAGGCCTACGAATCGGCGTTGCTCAAAATAAAGGCGGTATTGAACGACGCGGAAAAAGATCACCTTGAAAATCTTCAGGGATCAATCCAGGTGTTCCGGTCGCCTCAATGGAAAATGGATTTTCCGAATGAGTATATGGCCGCCGTGACGCGCGCGGTTTCCTGTAAAGAAGCATTGTCAATTGAGTACTATTCCGCCAATACCGGCGAGGAGACCAAACGCGAGGTCGAGCCCATCGGCATCGTGTATTACAGTGGAAGATGGCACCTCATCGCCTGGTGCCGGCTGCGCAACGGCTACCGCGATTTCAGGGTGGACTCGATCCGATCGTTGAAAGCCTCAGGAGACACCTTTGACGGACGAAACCTGCTCACCCTGCAGGAGTATTTTGACAGCCTCATGAACGAGCACGATGAAATGCAAAAGGTCATCGTGGTGTTCGACAAGTCGGTTTCGAAATTTGTGCACCACTCAAAGTATTACTACGGATATGTGTCGGAAGAAGAATTGGACGACCGGATCCGAATGACCTTTCTTGTGGCGAGTCACCAGGCGTTTTGCCGCTGGTTGCTGACCCATGGCAGCGCCGTCCACATTGAATCACCCGACGAGGTACGGGTGACCGTTGGACGGCTTGTGAAGGACTTGACGACGCACTACGCCCTTCCGCCAGTGCCGGTTCCTAATTCAATCCCCGATCCCTAATCCCTAATCCCTATCCCCCCAATAATTCCCCTTCATTCCTGCCTCAACGACTCAACGGGATTTGTTCTTGCCGCCTTGATGGTCTGAAAGGAGACTGTAGCCAGCGCGATCACGAGCACCGAAGCGCCGGCAATGATAAAACTAACGGAGGAAACCGCAATGCGGTACGGAAATGATTCGAGCCACCGGTCCATTACAAACCATACCAGCGGCACGGCCAGCACGATCGCGATGGCTATCAGCCGGAGGTAATCGGAAGACAAGAGAACAAAGATTCCACGCTCGCTGGAGCCGAGCGCCTTCCGGATACCGATCTCCCGTGTGCGCTGGCCTGCGGTGTAGGCAGACAATCCCAACAGGCCAAGGCATCCGACAAAAATTGCAAGGCCTGCCAGCGATGACGCGATCATCCCGAGTTTCTGTTCATTTGCATACTGGCGGTTGAAATATTCGTCGAGGAAGAAGAAATCGAACGGGTTTCCGGCAAACGCCTTGTCCCACGCCGCTTTGACGTGCGCAATGCATGCGCCGAGGTCGCTGGTAGCCACCCTGATGGAATAGAACTCACCGGTGTATGCCGTACAATAGAACATCATCGGATCGAGTGACTCTTTAAGGGACTCCTGATGATAATCATTTACGACGCCGACGACAATCGGGTAGTATTCATACGCGGGGACGGCGAGCGTCTGACCCACCGCGTCCGCGGGTGTGGCGAAACCCAGCAGCCGCGCGGCGCTTTCGGACAGCACAACGGCGGTATCCTGATCGCTGGGGTGCGCCTCGGAAAAGCCACGCCCGGCAAGCAAGGTCATTTTGAAGACGTCGATAAACTCGTAATCCATGCTGTTGAACCGCACCGATACGAACTGATCATCGGAGGCGCCGTACCGTTTCACCGCCGCCAAATATTCGCGTTGCTTCCCGGGAATGGTGACTGAGGTGGAAACGCCGACAACCGACGGGTGTGTCTTCAGCCCGTTTCTAAAAACGTCGACCGCGCTCATGTATGCTTCCCGGTCGGGCGGTGAAATACCCGGCCTTTCAACGACGAGGACCTGGTCGATGTTCATGCCGATGTCCTGGTTCATCATGAAATTGAGTTGCCGGTACACGATGAGCGTGCCCGCGATCAGGACGATCGACATTACAAACTGAAATACGACAAGGAATTTTCTGAGAATTATGCCCCCCGAACTGTCTTTGTACTTTCCTTTCAGAATGGCAGTTGGGCGGAATGATGACAATACCATGGCCGGGTAGAATCCGGATAATAGTGTTCCGGCGAGCCAAAGTGAGCACACCAAAGCGACAGAGGCGGGCGTGGTCACATCCCGCAATTCGAAGGTTGTGCCGGCGAGGTTATTGAAAGCCGGGAGCGTGAGCAGCACGAGCCCTGCGGCGATCACAACCGACACTAGGTTGGTCCAAGCGGCTTCGAGGAGGAACTGGCGAAGGAGTTCGCCGCGCGACGCGCCCATCACTTTTCGTACGCCAACTTCGCGTGCGCGCTCCATGGCCTTGGCGGTTGAAAGGTTGACATAGTTGATCCAGGCAATCACCAGCACGAACACGCCGATCAAACCGATGAAACGAACCGCTCTGGCGTTGCCGTTGGCCTCCGCTTCTTCGGCAAGGTTGGATGTGAGGTGGATATCTTTTAGGGGCTGAAGACTGAGTACGTCCCGTTGGTTGCGCGCTTTCAATGACGGGTTGTAATTATCGGGCATGGCCTTCATCTTTTCTTCAAGCGCCGAGGGATCTGTTCCGGGACGGAGCTGCACGAAAGTATACATGTCTTTTCGCTGCCAACTCTGGCCGTAGCGTGCCGGTGCGGTTTCGAACCGGCTAAACAGGGTCTCATAGGAAAGGAGAAGTTCGAACTTCAGATGTGTGTTCGCGGGAAGATCCCGAAAGACACCCGTTACCTTGACGAGTTCGTTGTTGAAATCGTCGTCCCGGAGCCGGAGCATCTTGCCTACGGGGTTGTCGTTTCCAAAGTACATGCGGGCATAGCGTTCGGATACAACGGCGGTGAACGGCTCCGCAAGGGCTGTTCGGGCGTCACCCATTACCAGCGGGTAGCCCATCATGGGCAAAAAGGACGAGTCGGCATACAGCAGCTTGCGATGTTTGAAGGCAATGGGCGCGGGGTCGGCGTCCTCATAGGTCACGATAACGTTGTTCTTGTAGCCCATGTTATAGAGCCGCGCGTAGTCCAGCACTTCCGGAAAGTCGTGTGCGAGGGCGGGTCCTACCCCCGGATAGTTCTCGGCGCTTGCCACCGCAAGCTCGCCGTTCAGATAGGTCTTAAGGGTAACACGGTAGATGTCGTCGCCGTTGTGGACAAAGTCTTCATAGCTTCGCTCGAACCAGACGTAGTGCGTCATCATAAGGAACACGGCCATTCCAATGGCGAGCCCCGAGATGTTGAGCGTGCTAAAGAACCTGTTCTTATTCAGGCTTCGGAAGGCACTGAGGAGAAAGTTTCGAACCATGGCAAGATCGGATGGGAACAATGGTAAAGACTCCACCGATTCGAAAAGGTTACGCCTGGCGGGAGGGAATTTCAAACAAGGCCTGAAAAAAGTATAGGCAACCCTTTGGTTGGCAGGGCTGCCTATACTTTACCGGAGGATGAAGCGATTATCCCTCCTCATCGAGTCCGGGGCTGTTTACACTCCGGCCGATGTTTCCATCACCTAATCCCTCATCTTCATCCTCATCGGTTTCACTGTAGGAAGCTGTTCCCCTCGTTCTTCCCGCTGTCTCGTCTTCTTCCTCCAGTGAATTCAAGGTCTCTTCCAGGTGGAAATCCCCGGCTAAGTCGTCGGAATGATCGCGCTCATTCCGGTTCATGTCTTCCCGTTGTGCGCTCACAGCCGAGGGATCCTGCTCGTTCCTTCCCGTACTTCCCCGGGGCGCAGGTTCACGCTCATTCAAATCGTCATGATCTGAAGCGCGCTCCTCTTTATCTGACTGTCGACCGGATGTTGAACGATCCTTCATTTTTTTAATTCGATTGGAATGCGATTGTCTTCGCGCACCACAACATCAAAATGAGAATAATAATTATGCCAGCATGGGTATAGCTAAAATGTCCGAGACGAGCCCGGACACTTTATGAAGGTCGCATTTTGATTTGATGATTGCACACTATTCAACGGGAGCGCTTTGTTTGTTTCGATTGGCACGAGCGCTCCTGCTTTGACCACTGGCCTCTCCACCCTTCCGTCCGATTTCCGCCATGTGCTCGCGATTCTGGCTTACGGTTGCACCTCCCTTTCGGGCTATCGCCCGCTGCCGCTCCGGATCCATTGAAGCAAAACCGCGGTTCGCAGTTCCACCCGGACTCTTCCTCTCTTCTGCCATAATCATTTTTTAGGTTAAAACATTGTTTGTTGACGAGTCGGGCACAAAATATATGCCTGTCCCGATTAAAAGACACTCGGGTCGCGGTGGTCAAATCGTGAGATGGCCGCCCGGCGCAACCGACCATATATATATCAACGCTATAGAGTTTACAAGTTTCATCGATCATGAAGTGTATTGTCATAGGCGCAGGTGCAGCGGGGCTAATGGCTTCATCTGTTCTTTTGGAAAACGGTGTAGCCGTCGAACTGATCGAAGCCCGAGATCGAATCGGGGGAAGAATATGTACACTTGATCATCCTGGATTTTCTTCAGCGATAGAAACCGGCGCCGAGTTCATACATGGTGATTTCCCCATGGTGCGAAAGCTGATGGCGGAGATAGGAACCAGACCGAAACGATTGGAAGGTGTTTCCTATCAGTTGTACAAGGGAATGATCCGGAGAGGACAGGCATTGGACGATCAATGGCCATTGCTGCTTGGAAAGTTGCAAGAGGTAAACACGGATATTCCGTTTGCCGAATTTCTTCAACAGAAATTTTCCGGAGATGAATTCAAAGTGTTGAAGGAAAAGGCAATCTCGTTCGTCGAGGGATACAACGCGGCGAGCGCAAAGTCCGCGAGTACGTTGGCCTTGCGCGATGAATGGTCGTCCTTCGACGAGGATGATCAAAGCCGACCAGAGGGAGGATACGCCGCGATTGCCGCGCACATGCAACGCGCAATCGTTTCTACGAATGGAGTTATAGCAACGGCCACGCGCGTCAGGGAAGTCCGATGGAAATACGGAGCCGTCGATGTTGTGACAGCCGGTGGCGAAATACGCTCGGCCGACAAGGCACTCATCACCGTGCCCATAGGAGTCCTCCAGCAGGGCGGGATCGTTTTCATTCCGTCGCCTTTTCCCGATGACATCTTTTCTCAGATCGGTTTTGGGGCGGTAATAAAACACCACGTTGAATTCACGGAAACCTTTCATGAACAAATCAGGGACAGCCTCCCCAATATGGGTTTCCTTTTTTCGGACGCTTCCGTGCCAACCTGGTGGACCAGGGTCGCAGGCGGGCCTCTGGTGGTCGGGTGGCTCGGCGGACCGCTCGCCGCAAGGGGTCCGTCAAGCGAAAGCCGATTCGACGCCGCCATCGATTCGTTGTCATACTTGCTTCGGTTACCCCGGCACGTGGTCAAGTCAGGGATCAAAGCATACCACCAGGCAGACTGGGCAAAAGATATGTTCGCCGGGGGCGCCTACTCATTTGCAACACTTAAGACGTCTGCGGCGCGGGCCGTATTGAACACGCCTGTCAATGAAACGCTATTCTTCGCCGGCGAAGCGCTGGCCGATCATACCAGTCCGGGAACCGTCGAGGCTGCCCTTCAAAGCGGAGCGCAAGCAGCAGCCAGGATCCTTCGAAGGAAGCCCAACATCGGGATGGTACGGTGAGCGAATGCATGCGTTGAAGAATTTGTATCTTATTTACCTTTTTCTGTTTTTCAGTTGATCTTGACAATCAACAAAAGGATACGGGTTGCCATGCTAACTTTTCATTCATTTGTTTTCGTCATAGACGAAATTTGCGAGGGCTGGCATCGAATTTTATTGCTGGTGGTGGAGAAAAAACAAAGTCTGGTCTATCATCTTTAATCTTCAGGGTATGAATTGTGGAGTTTGGAAAACGATAAGCGCGATCATGATCGTTGGCGCTTTGTGGGAGCCCGCGTCGTCACAGAACTACTATCTGGTAGTCGGAGCATTTGCAACAGAAAATGAAGGTATCACGGAGTTCACAAGTTACTTGCCAGGAAATGGGCGCGATACCGCATACACGTTGAATGAGAACAGCAACGTGTTGCACTTGTACGTGCTCAAAACGACAGACGCCGAAGAAGTGATCTCAAAAACAATGGCCTTGCAACGGGAACTGGGAAGCAATCCCAACCCGATCGCAACATCAACGGAGTACAAACTGACCTCTCCGCTCGTTTTGCCGGGAGAAACCGCTTCCGCGACAGAGGAAGCGTCTGGTGCGGGCGCGTCGTCGGCGGGACCTGCCGGACTTGCCGCGCTGGGCGGAGTGCCTCCAAAGCCCATGGGCCAATATTTCAAATTCACGATCGAAGGTCCCGACGGGAAGGCCCGTGACGGTCAGCTTCATCACGTGGACTTTAAGGAAGGTGTTGAATTGGCTACGTTCAAATCTGACACCTACATTGACATTCTGCCGCCGGTTGAATCTTCGAAGATGCCCGTGGTGTTTGGCGTTTTTGGTTACAAGGAAGTTGAGAAATACATCGACTACAACGACCCGTCGGCGACCTATGGCGCGTATCGCGACGAACATGGCGCCTGGGTGATACCGTACACGCTGGAGCGTTTGGAAGAGGGTGATGTCTCCGTGATGTATAATGTATCCTTCAACGACAACGCCGTGATGATGCGACCGGAATCTCAACGCGACCTGGACGAACTGGTAAAGATGATGAAATGGAACCCGGCCTATGTCATTCGCATACACGCACATTGCAATGGGAGGGGAAAGCGCGATATCACCTTACCGGGAGCACCGTTCCAATGGTTTGAAAACGCGAACACCAACACGATCGTTGCGTCGCCGAAAGAACTTACCCGTTTTAGGGGCGCGCTGGTGAGAAAATACCTTCTGGAGCATGGGATTGAAGACGACCGCATTAGAACGTATGCATGGGGCAGTTCCGATATGCTGGTGGATTCTCATGGCCCTTACGCATATCTCAACGACAGGATAGAGATCGAGATTCTGGAGGACTAGGGATAAGCCCACAACGGCACGGCCTGAGGGAGGGTCTAAATAAGTCAGCCCTTTTGTTTTTGAAAACTAAGCGACCGTGTTTTGGCTTTTTCGACTAATTCCAGTGAGCGTTTGATGCGGCTGTCTACGTTCTTCACGGAAGTTATATAATGTATCAGGCTGCGCTGCATCCCGGTGGTAAAAGTGTCCCATACGCGGCGACCATCGGGATCCTGTTCGAGTACGGCCTCTAGTTCTTCGGGTACTTCAAGCACATCCGGGTCGATCAACCTGAATTGTACATCGACGGTATCGCCCTCCTGAATGCCAGCCGCTCTCCTCAGCGCGGCGCTCACGGCGAAGAACCTCGAGCCGTCCTTCTTGTATTGGGGAGCGAGTGAAAAGGGAGCAGCGTTCATCGTGCCCTCTGCCCGGACGCGGCCCTTCGGCAATGCCTTGACCACGGCTGCTGGCAAGTAGACCACGGCATTCAGGAAAGTGCCTTTGACCGGGGATAGTTTTGTTCTGAAACGAAATACCTTTTTGGGCATAGGTCCAACAAAGATAGGTTTTTAGGCTGATTTGACCTTCGAGCCAACCGTAGTGGCCAACGTTTCTGTCTCGGGACGGGGCACGAGGAATTTGAGTACGCCTTCCTGTAGCTTGATCCTGACGGGCCGGGATTTGTCCAGTTGAATGATCTCGTCGTCGACGTGAAGAAGTTTTCCTGCCCAGGAAATTTCCAGGTTGCGGGCCTTCAGGATATTGAAGATCGGTGACTGTTCAACATTGTGAAGTTTGTTGAACACGTAGGAAGCAAATTCCTGCCGCTGTTGTTCGGAGATGAGGATTACCTCGAGCACGCCGTCTCCGGGGTCGCCGAACGGTGCGAGATTCAGGTTGGGACCGATGCTTTGCGAGTTCATCACTTCCGCCAGTAGGAACTCACCGGAATAGTCGGCGCCGTCAACGGACACTTCACAATACCGGGCCTTTGAGGTGAGAATGATATCGTGTAGCATTTCCAGGGCCGTCTTGAGATTCTTTTGGATGGATCCGGGGCGCTTCTCTTCCATCGCTTTCATCAATCGTGGAAACACGCCGAATCCAAATCCTTCCAGGAAGAAATCAGCCTTCTTGAGGCCATAAATTCTGCCGACGTCATATTTCTTAATGTGGTGGTTGTTCCAGCTCCCGACGATATCATGGAGGTCGCCCTCGATGCCAAGGGTGCGCGCAATGTTGTTGGCCGTTCCAATCGGAATGAGTCCGATCGGCAATTGTTTTTCAATGAGCACACCGGCCACTTTGCGCACGGTCCCGTCGCCGCCTGCAAGAATGATCAGGTCCGTTTCTTCCGACTCGAAGTTTTCCCACCCTTTTTCCTTTGTGGATGAATAGCTACACGAAAAGCCGGCAGTTTCGATTGCCGACAGCAGCTTTTTTTTGGTGAATTCATTTTCACCGGCTTTCGGATTGTGGAGGACTTTGACTCTTTTCATGTAAGGGATGATAAAGCATTCCGAGGCATAAGAATTCTATACCAGCATTAGGGTGGAACGAAAATATTCCTTTCCTGATGTGATGAGAATACTGGTTACAAACGATGACGGGATTTATAGCCCCGGAATTGCGTCGCTTGCAAAAGTCGCCCTGAAGTTTGGCGAAGTGAGGATTGTGGCGCCCGATGTGGAGCAGTCGTCCATGGGGCACGCAATCACCGCATCCAGGCCGCTTCACTACAAGAAATCCCCGATCACCTTTGAAGGCATTGAGGCGTACCGCGTCAATGGGACGCCTGCCGATTGCGTTGCGCTCGGTTCGCATTTGTGGAGCAAGACCGATGTGGTGTTGTCAGGAATAAACCTGGGAACAAACCTCGGTAATGCGATGTGGCACTCGGGCACGTTGGCCGGGGCGAAGCAGGCGGTGCTTTTGGGAATGCGGGGGATTGCGTTGAGCACGCCTGCCGGAAAATCCGAACCCGACTTTGATGCCCTCGAAGCGTATGTCGAAAAGACCTTGGCCGTGTTGCTTGACAATATGGAACTTACGCTGGCGAATGTAAATTTCCCGCCCCAACCAAAGGGCGTCCGCTGGACGAAGCAGTCGGTCCGCCAATACGATGGCAAGGTGGTGCCGGGTATCGACCCGATGGGAAGAAAGCACTATTGGTTTACCGTGGCGCCGCTCGAACCTGCCGATGAAGGGACCGACCGATGGGCGGTCGAGCAGGGATACGTCTCTATCACGCCGTTGCGGCTGGATCTCACAAATGAAGCGGAATTACAAAAGGTGCGCAGCAAGCAGCCTGTTCCGGCGTAAAGGGCGCTTAGCCCACGGTGTCTTCCATCCACGCGAGCGCATCCCGTAGCGTCGGGAATGTGGCGATGCCGACATTGTAGCGCTTTGCCGCCCGGACGATAGTACGGTAATACGCCTGCTTTTCCGCACCCTCATAACCTACCAACGCGATTTGTTTGAGGCCACTCTTGAGGGCTTCCACGGCCAGCGTGTTGATGAGCCAATGCTGATCCGCCTCGCCGACCGGTCCCTGCTGCGTTACGTCGGAAATCCATCCCGGGGTCTTATAGACTTTCAGGGAGTCCAACACCACGCCGAAAGTCTGTCGGTATTCGGCGCTGGTCACGGGCCGTTTCCACTGGATTACCGACACCTTGCAGTATCCGTCAAAATAGACGCAAGCGGCATCCGTATCGTGGAAGATCTGCTTTCGCACGGCCTCCGGCTCTGTGAACAATACCGTGAACGTTGTCCCACTTCCCGCCGCGCTCTGAATGGTGATCACACCGCCAAGGGCTTCGACCTGCGTTTTGACCAGGTACAAACCCAGCCCTTTGCCGGCCACGTGTGAGTGGAATCTCTTGTAGAGTTTAAATACATTCTTCTCCTGGGTTGCGAGGTCAATACCCAGCCCGTTGTCGGTGATTTCCAACTGCGTCTGGCTCGCGTTTTTCCGGAAAGACCGGATGCGAATTTCCAGGCTCCGGTCGGGTGATTGATATTTTATGGAGTTGCTGAGAAGGTTGTACAGTATGCTTTGTATCATTGACCGCACGCCAAAAATATAGGGGGCGGCTTCGAAGTCGGCTTCGATTCTGTAGTCCTTCCTGACGTTGTCGCCCAGCAAGGCGATGGCCCGTTCCCATTCCTCCGTCAAGAACACTTTCTCGCGCAAGCGGTAGAGCTCATTTCGCGTATCGATGATCAGGCTGAGGTCTTTTAGGACGACGTCCAGTTCCTCGCTGGATTTGACCACGAGTTCTTCGAGTTTGTCTTTCTCCCGCGCGTCGGTGGTCACCCTGAAGAGTTGCGTGAGCCCCATAAGGCGTGCTACCGGACCGCGGAGGTTATGAGAAACCGTGTATGAAAACTGAAGCAACTCATTGTTGTGTCTGGCCAGTTCTTCGTTCGCGCGAAGCAGTTCCTGACTCTTTTCTGCCACAAGTCTCTCCAACGCCGCGTTATAGTTTTCCAGTTCACCCTGTTGCCTTGTGATCAGCGCGTTTGCCTCCTCGAGTTTTTCGCTGCTGGTCGCCATTTCCTCCTGCTGAAGGAGCAACTCCTCGGTCTGCGCCTCAATCTCGTACTGCTTTTCCTGTAATGCTTTGTTTCGCTTCTCGACATTCGACTCGGATGTTTCCAGTATGGAGCGCATGAGGAAAATACCGAAAACAAGGACGGTGAAGGTCACGCCAACAATGTAATTGATGTAATAGTAGGACGGATCGGTGAATCCCTTCTGGTAGTATCCGACCCCCGAAACCTGATGAATAAGGTCGTAGAAATAAACACAGAACGCTGAAATACCGAGGCAAAGAAAAAGGTGCCGGCGCTCTTCCATCCTGAATACAATACCCGGCAATATGGGTGTCACCATCAAAATAAATCTGCTGTCGAAGTAGACAATATCGGTCTGACTATAGTTATGAAGTTTAAAATGAAGGGTCACGAACATCGTCAACAGAACGGGGATCAGGCAAAAGGTCAGGCGTCCCAACCGGTTGCTCCCCCATCGGTTGATCAGGGGCACGAGCAGGAACATAAAGGCTACGAAGTAGATATAGGGCAGCGTGGGGATTGCGCCGAAAAGTTCATGAAAGATCATCGCCACCCCAAGGGTCACAAAACAAAATGTCAGGGAGAGGACATTACTTACGAATACAGGCTGTTGGTAGTGACTGGAAACATGAACAGGCGCCTGCAAAAAAGAAACAACAGCGATCACAAAAAATAGGGCTTGGGTGCATAGCAAGGTACGAAATAAGTCTGTCTTTTTAGAGGCGGAAATTTTTCAACTCATGCCCGGGAAGTAATTTACAATCCCCTCTGTTAGCCAATTTGCCCCGTTTATGTGGGATTCCCCTGGTGCCCTCCTTTCTCTTGCCACTCCCTGGGCGACTGTGAAACGGGTCAAGGGGATGGCCGACGATGCCATTCAAAAAGCCTAAACCCTGAATATGGAAAAAGCTTCGGCGGGGATGTGGCAACACACTAAACTTGAATTATTTCCGGCTATTCGTTGATCGTTGGAACAGTTACGGCTATTTTCGCTCTCTAAACCCGACCTATGGCAAAAGTAATCATCGGCAGTTACGAAGAATTCGAAGCATACATTGGAAAAGAACTTGGTGTCTCCGAGTATCTGACCGTCGACCAGGAGCGGATCAATCGTTTCGCCGAGGCTACGCTGGATCATCAATGGATTCATACTGATGAAAAACGCGCACTGGTAGAAAGTCCGTTCAAGAAAACCATCGCGCACGGATATCTCGCCATGTCTCTGGTACCTTACCTTTGGAACCAGATTGCAGAGATCAACAACATCAGGATGCTGATCAATTATGGCGTGGACAGCCTGAAATTCAACCAGCCTGTTGTCGTTGGCAGCGAGGTGCGCCTTCGCGTGAAGTTGGCGTCACTCGTAAACCTGCGCGGTATCGCCAAGACAGGCCTCGACGCCGTCCTTGAAATCAAAGGCAGCCCCAAGCCAGCCTTTACGGCAACGGTGATCCTATTGTATCATTTTAAATAAAAAAAGCCGAACGAAATTGTTCGGCTGTAATTTACCCGTCATTCTGAAACGCCGAATGGTCAGGATTGGCTTCCGCTGTCGTTAAGCGAATCTTGGATACGTTCGGCCTCTTCCAGGTGGTGACGCAGCGTGGGAAGCTTTGTTTCAGCCCAGGTCCTGATTTCAACATCTTCGAGATTTTCCGCTGCGCGCTCAAAGCGGTCAACCACATCTTTGTGGTCTTTCACCATCATGTCGATATACTCCCGGTCGAATTCCTCTCCTGATTTTTGGTCGAGGGCGTAGTAGTCTTCCTGTCGCTCCTCCGAGATCACGTCCGGAAGGGCAATCCCTTTCTGGCTGGCGAGGGCCTTCAGTTCATCATTCGCCTTGGTATGGTCGGTTACCATAAGTTGGGCGAATTGTCTTACCCGCTCCGCGCTGGCTTTCTTTGCCGCCAGATTTCCGAGTTGAACTTCGAAGAGTCCGCCGTCAGCCGCGTCAACTGCGAATTCCGCGTCCTTTTCCTCATCGTTGCCGGTCGCGTCGTTTTCATTCTGCTCATTGGCTATGTCGGTGCTGTCCGCACTTTTCTTCGAATCACAGCCTGCCCCAAGGAAGCCAATGGCCACGAGGGCAACCAGGGTGAATATCCATTTTCTCATAAACGTTGTTTGTTTGGTCGGAACGAAAAAATCTGTGCCCTGTTGCAAAGCGGCAAGCCTTGCCCTTCATTGGTCTATGTCGTTGTCAAATTCGTCATAGGTAACCGGATTGCCCCGGGTATCGAACCCGAAGACACGGGTGATGCTGTCGCCGCGGAGGTAAAGCCGGTACCGTTCTGCTTCACGATCGAAGTATATCCTTCCGTTTTCCCAGCCCTGATAGATATCGTTCCTGCTGAGCACACGTTTGATCCGTCGCGGCAGGTGGCGTGGAGAAACCACTTGCGCACGGTCAACGGGTGGACGGGCATAGTAACCCTCGTGCACCGTATCACTGCCTGTATGTGGAAGCCCATGGATAAGACGCAGGCTGTCGGCCTGCGCGAGTACGGCACCGGTCGGGAGCAGCAACAAAACCACAGTGAGCGCAATTTTCATTCGCCTGTTTTTTTGTGCAAGGCAAAACAATCCTATGCCAGCTTGTGTGATTTTACGGGGAAGTGTCGATGTTTTCAACGCTGGCGGCGCGGTATTCTGCCGCCAACCGTTTCACGATGTCGCCGAGCGGCTCAATGCGTCTGACGTGCGAGATCGCCGGGCCTGCGCACCAGACGGTTTGATAAGTCGCCTTGAAGGCGGCCTTTTCGACGGCCTTCATTCCGCGCAGGGCGATCAACATTTTGATATATTTCTTTAGCCGGCGGTTGCGATGCAGCAGCCATTCGAGAAAACTGGCCCGTGTCCCAAGTTGCTGAACATAGGGCGTATTGATCACCGTGAGCGGCGAACCGGAAAGGCGTGTGGTCATCACGATATCTTTCTCGTCATAGGCAATCATCGCCTGCTTGTATTCCGGTGACACGTCAGATTCCTCACAGGCGATGAAGACCGTTCCGATGGATGCTCCCGCGGCTCCCCAATCCATTGCCTCCCGTAACTGCCGGCCATGGCCAATCCCGCCGGCGCTGATTACCGGAATGTCGCAATTCTCCGACAGCAGGGAGATCAATTCCCGCGGCTCTGTATTTCCAGCATGACCACCCGCGCGCGAGTTAACGGCGATCAGGCCATCTGCACCCAACGCCTCGACCTTCTTCGCATACTTAAGGTCAACAACATCGCAGAAGACCCGGATTCCCTCCGTCCTGCAGGCATCGATCACCTCCTTAGGACTACCCAGCGAAGTGATGATGAAGTCCACATGCAGGTCGAGGAGTGTTCTCAGTTGGGGCCTGTATCTTGGATTGGAGCGATTGACAATAAGGTTGACGCCAAACGGCTTGTCTGAGAATGATTTGATCTCACGAATCGCCGCCCGCAGTTCGGCATCGGTACGGTAATTCAGGGCCGGAAACGCCGCGGTAACGCCCGAAGAAAGCGCAGCCTTCACCATCCGGGCATTTGAGATCAGAAACATTGGCGCCACGATGAACGGGTGATCAATACCGAGAAGTTTATCGAGCGTAATGGAAGGCGGCATGGCCAAATGTAAGCAAATAGGATCGCAAAGCCGTTCGCACGAATGCGTCGGTTTTCGCGAAATCAGAATAGCAGGAAGTAAGCGAGAAGAAATGCCGCCAACGCTATCACAAGCCATCTCACCAGGGGAGGTCGCGAAGGGAATTCGTAGCTGCAGACGGGACAAACCGTGCTTTCGGCGTCGACCATCATAGCACACGAAGGGCATTCTTTTTTCTTCCGGGACATGAAGCGCGTCAGTTTGTATTCAGATGCGCCTAAATATATGCAGAATATCAGACCTGGCGATCACCTTTACCGCCTTGTGGGGCACTGTCATGGCCGGCATTTCCCTGGCGGCTGCCACCGGAACTGTTCGAGGCACCCCCACCGCCTGCGGCGTCTTTACCCGCGACCGAAGCAGGTCCTGGTTTTTCGCGATCACGCTCGCGTTGCCTGTTATTTTTTTTCACGCACGCCATGACAAAAAAAATATGCCGATGGCCCTTCGACAAGCCACCGGCATTCCCCCCTTCGGTTCAACAGCACTAAAGAATAGACAACGCGCGTTTTTCGAGTATCATGAAATTTATTTCGCGCTGTGCGTCAAAAATCTCCTGGAGATCAAGATGGAGTTCCTTTTGATAGAGACCGTAAATGAATTGCCACTCCAACTTGTCCATAAAACCATCCGCATTCGCCAATACGCAAAGCCATGCGATGATCCGCACCTGCTTTTTATGCGGCAGCTTCTTTAACACGACAACCGCTTCACTGTAGACCTTCTTCTTGTCCAAAGATGGAAGGAGTAGCATCTCCGATTGGAACACGGAATCGTCCATCGATTCGCATTGGACCATTTTCTTTGCGGCAGCAATCTCTTTGTCGTTGATGTGCCCGTCCGAGGCAATCAGGAGATAATACAGATGGGTGATGACCTTGTCGTAGCTCATGCGGGGTTTGATGTAATAAAAACAACGCTGGAAAAATAATGCCAGCGGACATCGATTGCAAATCCGGCACGATTTCGCCGTTTTTCCCTTTTAGATGGACCAGATTGGGAAAATTTATGTGAAATTGGGAGATGATTCCGGTGTAAGAAAATTGGCCAGGGGCGAAAAAATCAAGCCCCGGGTGGCTCGCGGCGCCGGCGTTTTTTTTCACCATGCTGTTTTTTGCGCTTCAGCCGTGTTTCGCGCGATGCCTTTGTTGGCTGTGTGGGCTTCCTGGACTTCGGCCGCACAAAAGCCCGGGCGACGAGTTGATCGAACTTGCGGATCGTATCGTCGCGGTTTTGCGCTTGCGATCGCTTTTCCTGGGAGGAGATCGCCAGCACGCCTCCTGCGGTGATTCTCGACCGCAGCTTTGCAAGGATCACCGCTTTTTCGGGATCGGTGAGCAGACGCGAATTCGGGACGTCGAACTTCAGGGTAACTCTCGAATTCACTTTATTGACGTTCTGTCCACCCGGGCCGCTACTTCGCGAGGTCGCGAAGCGAAGCTCGCTTTCCAGGAGTGACGCCGTTATCGGTCGTTGACGGGACAAGCGCTTTGCAATGATTTTTTCTTCCTTATACGATTATCATTCCCGGCGTTTTTCTTCGACCGGACGCATGGTGTCAGGGGGCAGGCGCGCCGGCCCAATCCACTTTTGGCGAACGGTAGAAGTCGACGCCCATCGTTTCCCAGCGCGGTGCCTGCGCACCGAGTCGTGTCCTGTATTCGTCCCAGTTGCGTTCCCCCTGGCTCCACCCGATCTCGGCGACACCGGGAAGCCTCGGAAAGACCAGGTACTCGATATCGTCCATGTTTTGCACGGTTTCCGTCCACAGCGGCGCCTCCACGCCAAGAATGTTCTCCTCCGGCAAACCTTCAACCCAGGTGGTGGGATCCCAACTGTAGTTTGTGTCGACTTCAATATAGGCAGCCCAGTGCAAGCCGATTTTGGTCGTGGAATCGTATTGCATGTCGAGGTATACTTTGGTCGCCGGGGAAAGGATCATTTTAGCGCCCTTCTCGGCTGCCATTTTCGCATAGTCGGATGAATGCCAGTGTTGGACGACGACGGTAGAGTCGATCGCGGCCTGGGCGATCTCCTCCCATCCGATCATCTGTTTACCGTTGGCTTCAACGATCTCCTTGAATCGATTGATAAAGGCAATGTAGTCCGGCTTCTTCGTTACCGCGGCTTCGTCACCTCCGATGTGAAGGTAAGGACCGGGCGTGATGGCGGCGAGCTCGCCGAGTACGCCCTCAACGAACTCGAATGTAATGGGCTTTGTGATATCCAGCGTGCTGAAGCCGACCCGAATACCGGTGTAAAGTTGGCCGGGTACGGGTTTCTCTTTGGGATCGGGTATCCCCGGTTCGCGCCGGATGGAAGGATTCACATTCAACTCCGGGTAGGACACCAGGGCCGCGTTGATGTGACCTGGCAAGTCGATCTCGGGAATAACAGTGACAAAACGGTCCTGTGCATAGGCGACAATTTCCTTGTACTGCTCCTGCGTGTAGTATCCGCCCTCACCACCGCCGACTTCCGTGACCGCCCCGAGCTGCGTAAGGTTCGGCCACGATTTGATCTCGATTCGCCAGCCCTGATCATCGCTGAGGTGCATATGAAAACGGTTGATTTTGTACATGCTGATGAGATCGATGTAGCGCTTGACATCTTCGACCGGAAAGAAGTGGCGCGCGACGTCGAGCATCGAACCACGCCACGCATATTTCGGCGAATCACGAATCGTTCCCGTGGCGATCTCCCAGGCGGCATCCTGCGTCGTCTGCGATTCGATCGGGGTGGGAAGCAACTGTCTCAGGGTTTGTACGCCGTAGAACAATCCGGCGGGCTTGTTTGCGGAGATCCTGACTTGATCTTCCGTTATCGTAAGGTCATAGCCCTCGTCGCCGAAGTCTTCCTCTTGGGTAAGGGAGAGCATAATTACATCTTTATCGGGTGCGCGTTCACCGGATTGAACCTTCGTTTCGAACCCGGTCGCTGGGTTGAGCAAACCCGCGAGGAATGCGGCGACCTTTTTTACTTCCTCATGCTCGCCCTCCGCGAAGATCGTGGTCTCTCCGGTAAGGAAGAATGTCATTCCCGTCAACTGCGCCGACGTCGGCCGCGGGATGACGTTTTCAAACGCCGCCTTTGCCTCCGGCGTAACCGGTTTGGAACGGTCACATCCGGTAAAAAAACTCAACAGGGCAACGGATAAGAGCGTGGTAAGGAGTCGGTGGATAAGCGGTGATCGCATAGCGGTTAGGTTTAGCCAACCAATGTAAAAAAATTAGTCACGCACTTTCCCGAATGCAAGAAATATTCGCAGAAGGAATAAAAGCACACAACACACACACCGCGCACACCGCCACACCCCCTTCAGGGCGTCGGCTGGTTTCGATTCTTTTGGAATTCTTTTGTAGCTTGTCGTATTTCACACACACCTCGTATCTATGGCGGAGAACAGCGGCATGAATCGCAGGACCTTTCTGAAACACAGCGCCATTGGCGCGTTCGGACTTACTTTCTTGCCCCGGTTTGTCAGGGGCGCCCCCAGCGACCGGCTTCGAATAGCGCACATCGGCGTCAATGGCATGGGGCGGGAGCACATCAAGTGGTTTGCCGCGCTCCCCAATGTCGATACCGTTGCCCTTTGCGATGTCGACAGCGATCACCTTGCGCAGGCGGCCCAACTGCTTGCAACCCTGCGTCCTGACCTTCAGACGAAAACGTATGCAGACTTTCGCCATGTGCTCGAACGCACGGATATCGACGCCGTTACCATCGCGACTCCCGACCACTGGCACGCGCAGATCGCCTGCCTTGCCTTCCAGGCGGGAAAAGACGTCTATGGTGAAAAGCCGCTTTCGTACGATGTAAGAGAAGGTCAGCGGATGCTCGATTACATGAAACGATACAATAAAGTGTTTCAGTTGGGAACGCAGATACATGCGACGGACAACTATCACCGGGTTGTTGAGATCATCCGTTCCGGCGCTGTCGGAAAGGTGCGCACGGTGCGGCTCTGGAAGGATGGGCTGTCACCGGATTTTCCGGATCTGCGGGTGCAGGCACCACCACCATCCCTCAACTGGGATATGTGGTTGGGACCGGCACCGCTTACCGACTACATCCCTGAAAAATGTCATCGGACCTACCGTCATTTCATAGACTATTCGGGAGGTGTGTTCGCTGACTTCTGGTGCCACATTGCCGACATTGTCTGGTGGTCGGTTGAACCGGGGAAACTTAAGCGCGTGCGTGCGGAGGGCGAAGCCAACACGGGCGGCGTGCCCAAATGGATAAACGCCGACTTTAAATTTGATGGACTCGATCTCCATTGGACCACAAAGCCGCCGGCAGTTCCCGGGGCTGCCGGGCGAAACATCGGGGCGTGGTTCGAAGGTGACAAAGGAACCTTGATCTGTGATTATAACACCCGCGCTATCACCCTCAACGGAGAAACGGTAGGGGACTTGCCGGAAGTTGAAAAAACCCTTGAACGCTCACCGGGCCATCAGCAGAACTTTGTCGATGCGGTAAAATCCAGGAAGCAACCCGAGTCTAACCTGGAGTACGCGCGAAAAATGACCTTGCCGATGCACCTCGCCCTGATCTCGTGGCGGCTTGGGCGAAAGCTGAAATGGAATGAAGAAAAAGTCAGATTCAGGGGTGACAGGGAGGCGAATGCCCTGCTCTCACGGGAATATAGAGAAGCGTGGAATTTGATGTAGACGTCGTTCGACTGTGGACCGTTGACCGTTAACGATGAACATTGACGATAAAACTAACCCTGCAAAATTATGCGAAACCTCTTCAATTGTTTTTTGATTGTGCTTCTGGCGGCATGCGGCGCCGACAAGTCCGGGGAAGCGGGGAATACGGAGGCTCCTCGCGATGCCTTTTCCAGGTTCGTGGTGAAACGCGGAACCAACATTGCGCATTGGCTTTCCCAAAGCAACCGGCGCGGTGCCGAGCGTGAGGCTTTCTTTACCGAAAAGGATGTCGTGTTTATTGACTCGTGCGGGTTCGACCACATCCGCATGCCCATCGATGAAGTGCAAATGTGGGATGAAAACGGCAACCGCGAGGAGGAGGCGTTCCACCTGCTTCGCAACGCCCTCGACTGGTGTGAAGATGCCGGCCTGCGCGTGGTCCTCGATCTCCATATCCTGCGCTCGCACCATTTCAACGCCGAAGAAAAACCCCTGTGGACCGATCCGCGTGAGCAGGATAAGCTCATTGCCCTCTGGAAGGACCTTTCGAACGAATTTAAGGATCGTCCCGCGGGATTCCTCGCCTATGAATTTATGAATGAGCCCGTGGCGGATGACCCGGAAGAATGGAACCGACTGATTGCGCGGGTTCACGACTCGGTGCGGCGGTGGGAACCCGACCGCGTCCTCGTGATCGGTTCCAACCGGTGGCAATCCGCCAATACTTTCGATCAACTCAGAATACCGGAAAACGACAAAAACATCTTGCTCAGCTTTCACTTCTATGAACCGTTTCACCTTACGCACTACCGCGCTTCGTGGACAGACATGAAAGATTTTCAGGGTGAAGTCAACTATCCGGGTCAGATCGTCGTCAATGGGAAAACCGAAGCGGAACAACGGGTCTACAACCGCGACACCCTGGCGCGGATGATGGAGAAGCCCTTCGCGCTTGCGCGCGAACTGAACCTTCCTCTTTATTGCGGGGAGTTCGGCGTCATTCAGCACGCGCCGGTCGAAGACAAGCTCGCGTGGCACCGCGACATGGTGGCCATCTTTGAGGAGCATGACGTCGCGTACGCCAACTGGAACTATAAAGCGGGAATTTTTGGCATTGTGGATGCCGACCGGAAACCGGATGCGCCGATGATCGGCATCCTTACCGGCGAATAGATACTCTATCAGGAGGCAATTTTATGTGAAATTCGTTTCCCGTTTATGGCGAAACCTATAGATTTGTGCTGTTAAACCAATAAAGTCATGTTTGAGCAGTATATCGGAGACGGAGCAGACCTTTTTATTGCCATTGTAGCGGTGATCGCCGGCTTTGTGGCGGCGCTGGGCTATACCGATTTCGTAAGAATAAAACGTCAGGAACAGGGCAAGAAAGACTGATCTTTCGCTCCTCATGATAATAAAAATGCCTCGCGGTGACGTGAGGCATTTTCTTTTTTCGGATTCCAATGAATCAAAAAGGCGATTGATATTCCCGCTGCCACTCAGCCAGCTTTTTTGTCTTGTAGTGGTCGTCGCCGATAAAGCTGGCGTACATGTAAAATTCCGGTGCGTCCCGATATCCCGGCAGGGGAGAGATCATGCCAAAGTTTTCGTCGAGGAAGACCACCGTGGGATAGCTGAGTTTGTTGTTTAGCAAGGCGGCCGCAAGTTGATGCACGCCGCTCCGGCCGTCGGATATGTACTTGAACGTAGTGCCGTTAAAGACGACGTCCGCTGTTTGTTCAGCGTCGAATTTGACGGGATAGAACTTTTCATTAAGCAATTCCGCCACGCGCGGGTCGGAAAACGTCTTTTTGTCCATCACCTTGCACCATCCGCACCAGTCCGTGTACACATCGATAAAGATCTTCCGCTTTTCGACCTTGGAGCGCTCGACGGCCTCTTCAAACGTCATCCATTGAACGGGAGACGCCGTTGATTCCTGCCGACCCGCGATGGTGTCGCGATCCGCGAATGCACTGATCAACAGAACCACGCCAACTGCAAATGTGCCCGTTAATAGTTTGTTCATACTCCTATGGCAATTTTTGTACAATTTAGTAAAAACGCCCGCCTCTCATAAATCGTTCTTTGAGCGACTGGTAACCGTTGGCTGGCCAGTTTGTTGGATTGGCCATGGATTTTCCGGCACAACGGGAGCTTTTTTGCGTTTTGTTGTCCATGATTGGGCGGTGTTGAGTATTTTAGTCGCTTTCCCCGATCCACGTTGCCTATGAACCTGAAAATAGCCGTTGCCTTTATTCTGCTTTCCTTCCCACTACGGACGCTTTCGCAGGATCTCGCACTCGCGGACAGTCTGGAACGTCAACTCGAAAAGGCAACCAGGCCCGAATTGCGCATACAACTCCTCGGAGAACTCGCGGACCTTTACATGAATCTCAACAATGACCTTGCCGAACAATACGGCCGCGAGCAGATGCAGCTTGCCGATGAAAGCCGGGACCGTAAACTCATGCTCCAGGCGCTGTTCGCCCACGCGCGTCGTTACTACAATTCGGGGGATATGAAGGCCAACGCTGCAAAAGGCAGGGATTATTCTCAACGCGCGCTGGATCTCGCCAGAAAAAGCGGCCTTGACGAATACATCGCCTGGGCATACATCCACGTAGCCCGCGGAGCACGCCATGAGGGTCAGAAGGACAAGGCCCTGAACTACGGAAACCTCGCTGTATCGATTGCTTCAACGACGGAGAGTGACTCGTTGAAGATATCGGCCTACAATGCGCTGGCCAACACTTACCAGTCACGCGACGAAAAGCTGCTGGCCTTCCGCAACTACCTCCAGGCGCTAAATATCGCCGAGCTGTCGGGACGATATCACCTGCTAAAAAGCTGCTACGAAAATATGGCCACCTTCTACGAAGGTATCGGCGAACATGAAAAAGCAAAGGATTACCTTTTCCGGAGCCTGGGCCTCACCGTACAATTCAAGGAGCGCTGGGACCGCCTGGACCTCTACGTCCGCCTCGGCAACGTCTATGTGCGGAACGAACAATACGACCTTGCCCTGGACTTCTACAACCGTTGTATGGGCCTGGCCGACAGCCTCGACTTTTCGATCTACAAGCTCAATGTTTACGCGAAACTTTTTGACATGTATTTTATTTCCGATGAGCCGCAAAAGGCGCTTGACCTGGTCAACAGCAGAACCGAGTTAAGGACCTTTATGGAGAACGCCGGCCTGCGAATGTACATCGATCACGCATATGCATTGGCCTACACCGCCCTCGGACGCTACGATTCGGCATCGCATTATTTCGGGAAGGCCGAAACGCAGTTCGAAGCCAAAGCCAGCCTCTATAACCGGCTGTATTTTTATGCCAATTACGCCAACTACTTCGCGAAAGCGGGGGATCCCCACCAATCCCTGGCGTATTGGCTGAAGGCAAAAAAACTCGGTGAAAAGGTTAAGGACATTAGCGCCCTACAGCGGGTGAGCCTTCAACTCGATTCAGCCTATCAGCGTTTGGGCGATTACCGGAACGCCTACCATTACCAACGCAAGTACATTCATTACAAAGACAGCCTTGAGACCCTGGCCGCCGAAAAAGACCTGCTCTCACTGGAGGTCGACAATGAAAACAAAAGGCGGGTACGCCAGGCCGAACAGGCGGAGATTGCAAGACGGGAACGACACAGCCTTCAATACATGGGCATCACCACCGCGATTGCCGCTGTCTTCATCCTGCTCGTCATGCTCGGTATTTTCAGTGTATCAAAGACAACGATCCGGATACTGGGATTTTTTGCGTTTATCTTCCTGTTTGAATTCATCATCCTGCTTGCCGACCACCAGATTCACGACTGGACCCACGGCGAGCCCTGGAAAATTCTCGGCATCAAGATCGCGCTCATTTCCATTTTGCTACCGCTGCACCACTACCTGGAACAACGCCTGATCGCCTACCTGACGTCACGAAAATTGCTTTCGGTGAACCCGCGGGAATTGTTGTCGAGGCTTTCGGCCAAAACGGAACCTGAGTCTGCACACTAGTTCAACGTTTCTTCGGCGCCGATCTGACGCTGAAATAGTCCCGGTTGAGGCTGAATGACAATGAAAACCGGTTATGTCCGATCACCGGAAAGTGATTGTCGGAGAGGATCGCGTTGTAACCGTAAAACAGGTTGGCGAACCCGAATATGCTCAGACCCGCCTTCGGGGTCAGAACGAGGGTTTCAGCGGTGAAATCCGTGTAAACGGTCAGGTCAACGCCCAGCCCGAGCAGCCCGGCGGCGATCTCGTAGCCCACCTTGGGGCCAAGAATGACCTTGCGATCGGCAACCACGCCCTCCAGACTGATATGCGGACCCGATGATGCCAGGGCCAGCGGATGGACGTAGATCTGGTGATGCTGAACACCTACTTCCGCAAAAGCAACTCCCTGTGCGCCGACACCGATGCGTGGAACCAACGTTGCCTTGGTCCAGTACCGTTCAAAAGGTTTTATGTTCACCGTATCCTGGGCGGAAACGTTGATCACCGCAGTTAGCAAAAGAAAGATTGTAGACTTAAACGCATTTGCTCCGGTAAGCATAGTAGTTGAGTACTGTTTCCAGCGCTTTCTTTATCGCGACGTTGATCGGATACAAATCGCGCGCCAGCAGGTCGTCGATGGCCAGAAGCCTCGTGTAATAATGACTGGCGACCGGTATCTCCGCGCCTTGCGCAATGCCGGCTTGCGCTGTCGTCACTGCCCCGCCCTGCTCAGACTTGATCACCTGGCAAGTGATCAGCTCTTTTACACTGTACTTGTTACGTCGTGCCGAAAAGCCAAAAAGCCTGCATATCATTCCGCGATGCTGGTATTCCCCGCACAGGCCGGCGTCTCCACGAAACGGATTTATCATCACGCAGATGTCGGGGGCATCTTGTTCGAGGCGGTCAAGCCATGCTATCGCCTGATCATTTTCAAAGAGGTAGTGGGCGAGCGGCAGAAATTCCAGGATGGTAGCCTGGACATTGGGTTTGAGACAGCATTGCCCGCAACCGGTTTTGCAGGCGAGCGACGACCAGGACTGAAAATCCCGGATGTGCGTGTCGAGCTCGAGGAATACCTCTTCTACAGCCCGAACTTTTTCAATAAGTGCCACTGTTTGCTAGGTGAATTGTGCAAAGGTACTGCGCGGAATTCACATTTAATGTGAACATTTTTCAAACGATTGTTATTTCGGCGTTCGGAAGGACAAAATCACCTGCAGGCGCGCTCGTAGGTCCGGTGAAAATGCGGCTTTACGAACGCATTATTGATTTCCGTTTTCATGCCGGCACGAGGAAAAGCACCTTTTATTTGGTTTCATCTGGCAAGGGTGAGAATATTGTACCGAATAATATTTTGAACTAAAAAATAGGCTTAATTTTGGCCGCCTATATTCTGGAACTATGATACACCCCGGATTAGCTGACTACGTGCCTATCGTACTGATGTTCCTTGTAGCCGCCGGCTTTGTAGCAACAACAATGCTGGTCACACACTGGCTGGGACCAAAGCGAAAAACCAAGATCAAGCTGGAATCTTTCGAGTGCGGGATTGAACCGGTCGGCAATGCGCGAAACCCGGTGCCCATCCGGTATTTTCTGGTGGCAATCCTCTTTGTGCTTTTTGACCTGGAGGTGATTTTCATGTATCCGTGGGCTGTTAATTTCAAGGAGCTCGGTATTCCGGGATTCATCGAAATGATCGTTTTCGTCAGCCTTTTGTTGGTGGGCTTTTTCTATATCATCAAGAAGAAAGCGTTGGAGTGGGATTAAAGAGTTTTCAGCATGGCAAGTGAGACAAAAACAGTAGGAACAAGAACAGACATACAACTGGCCGAAAAACCGGACGGCTATGAAGGCGCTGGTTTTTTTGCCACCAGCCTGGAGAAGGTGGTCGGCCTTGCCAGGAAAAATTCCATCTGGCCGCTGCCGTTCGCCACTTCGTGTTGTGGCATTGAGTTCATGGCGACCATGGGCGCCCACTATGACCTTGCGCGCTTTGGGTCCGAGCGCCTAAGCTTCTCCCCCCGTCAGGCTGACCTGCTCATGGTCATGGGAACGATTGCCAAGAAGATGGGACCTGTCTTGCGGCAGGTCTACGAACAAATGGCGGAACCGCGGTGGGTTTTGAGCGTTGGCGCGTGCGCTTCCAGCGGCGGAATTTTCGACACCTACAGCGTCTTGCAGGGGATCGACCGCATTATCCCGGTGGACGTGTATGTTCCGGGATGTCCCCCGAGGCCGGAGCAAATTATCGATGGCGTCATGAGGATCCAACGCCTGGTGGAGTCTGAATCGCTCAGAAGAAGGGATTCTCCCGAATACAAAGCCCTCTTGAACAAATATGGCATTGAATAAACCTCATGGATAGCGCGATTCAGGAGAAGATTATCAATTTGGTCAGGGAAAAATTTGAAAGCGAGATTCTTTCAACAGAAACGCCGTACAATTTTCTCACCATCAACCTGAAACCGGAGCGGATCAAGGAAGTCATTCGCTTTCTTTACGACCATCCCGAGGCGAAATTCAGGTACCTCACGACCCTGTGCGGAATTCACTATCCGGAAGCCGGCAGCGTGGCCATGATGTACCAACTCCACAGCCTGGAGAACAACTGGCGGATAAGGCTGAAGATCTACCTCCCGCAAGATCAGCCGGAAACACCGACGATCACAGACATCTTTTCCGGCGCCAACTGGATGGAACGGGAAACGTACGACTTCTTCGGCGTGAAATTCACGGGCCACCCTGACCTCCGGCGCATCCTCAATGTCGAGGAGATGATTATTCACCCGCTGAGAAAAGAGTATCCGCTCGAAGACCAGACCCGGGAGGACAAGACGGACTTAATGTTTGGACGATAACATGGCAAACGAAAATATCATCAGCCAACCTGCGGGGACGGAGCCCAAACAGTACACGAAGCTGAACCTCGGCCCGACGCACCCGGCGACCCATGGTATTTTTCAGAATGTACTCACCATGGACGGCGACGTGATCGTGGACGCTGAACCCACGATCGGCTACATCCATCGCGCCTTCGAAAAGCTGGCTGAGCGCAGGCCGTTTTACCAGATCACGCCCATTACCGACCGGATGAACTACTGCTCCGCGCCCATCAACAACATCGGGTGGCACATGACGGTAGAAAAACTCATTGGCGCAGATATTCCCAAGCGCGTGCAATACCTGCGCGTTATTATCATGGAGTTGGCGCGCATCTCCGACCACCTGATCTGTAACACCGTGATCGCCGTGGACACCGGCGCCCTGACCGGATTTGTGTACCTGTTCCAGTTCAGGGAACTCATCTATGAGATCTACGAAGAAATCTGCGGGGGAAGATTGACGACCAACATCGGCAGGATCGGCGGTTTTGAACGCGACTTTTCGCCGGCCGCCTGGGCGAAAATCGAAAAGTTCCTCAAAGAGTTCCCCGAAGCCCTCGACGAGTTTGAGCGACTGGTCAAGCGAAACCGGATTTTTATGGACCGCACGATCGGTGCTGGCGCCATTTCGGCAGCGCGCGCACTGAACTATAGCTTCGCCGGACCCAACCTCCGGGCTGCAGGCGTGGACTTTGATGTTCGCGTGATGAATCCTTACAGTTCTTACGAGGATTTCGACTTCGTTATCCCGGTGGGTATCAGCGGCGACACCTATGACCGGTTTATGGTCAGACAGGAGGAGATGTGGCAAAGCATGCGCATCATTCGCCAGGCCATTGAAAAGCTACCGGAAGGCGCCCACTTCTCACCGAATGTTCCCGACTTCTATCTTCCTCCCAAGGAGGAGGTGTACAATAACATGGAAGCACTCATCTACCACTTCAAGATTGTGATGGGTGAAACCGATGTGCCTAAAGGCGAGGTTTATCACTGCGTGGAAGGGGCTAACGGCGAATTGGGATTTTATCTCATCAGCGACGGGGGCCGGACTCCTTTCAGGCTGCACCTGAGAAGGCCTTGCTTTATCTATTACCAGGCGTATCGTGAGATGATAAAAGGCAGTAACATTTCCGACGCGATCCTTACCATGAGCAGCATGAACGTGATCGCGGGAGAACTTGACGCATAGTTTGGTCAGATACGAGGTACGAAAACGAAGTACGGGATCGTGTCTGGCAATTGTTGAACCGTGGGAAGGCAGGGTGCCGCCTGCCGTGCACCTCGTACTTCGTACCTAACTTACGAGATATGGCAGAGTCACAGCCTGTACAGTTTTCCGATGCCGCGATGGCGTTGGTGCAAAAGATCATCAAACGATATCCTGAAGGCCGGGAGAAATCCGCGCTCCTTCCCATTCTTCATATTGCCCAGGCCGAATTCGGGGGCTGGCTGAGTTCAGCCACGATGGATTATGTCGCTTCGATACTGAACCTTAAATCCATCGAGGTCTATGAAGTCGCGACGTTCTACACCATGTACAACCTCGAGCCTGTGGGCAAGTGCGTCCTGGAAGTTTGTCACACCGGTCCATGCGGTATCCGCGGAGCCGACGACATCCTTGAATTCCTGGAGGGCAAGCTTGGTATTAAAGCCGGAGAAACGACCGCCGACGGCATGTTCACCCTGAAACGCGTCGAATGCCTGGGCTCGTGCGGTACCGCGCCGATGATGCAGGTAGGTAATCACTTTATTGAAAACCTCTCCGTCGAAAAGATGGAGGAGGTACTGAACGAATTGAGACAATCGCATGATGTGCCTGATCCGGATTACGGCTCGCCGTACCCCGTGCAGGCAGCGACTAATGGGAAATAGCAATGGGAAAGAAATTACTGCTTAAAGACATTGATGTCCCCGGGATAATTTCCTTCGATGTGTACCGGAAACAAGGTGGCTATGCTTCGGTGGAAAAAGCGCTGAAGACCATGACGCCGGAAGAAGTGGTGGAGGAAGTGAAAAAGTCCGGTCTTCGCGGCCGCGGAGGCGCAGGCTTCCCGACGGGATTGAAATGGAGCTTTATCGATAGAAAGTCGGACAAGCCCCGCTATCTCATCTGTAATGCGGATGAAAGTGAGCCCGGCACTTTCAAGGATCGCTACCTGATGGAACATTTGCCCCATGCGCTGATCGAGGGGATGATCGTTTCGAGCTATGCCCTCGGGGCGAACACGTCGTACATCTACATGCGTGGAGAATTCAGGTGGATTTTTCCCATCCTTGAAAGGGCCATAGAGGAAGCGCGCGAGGCCGGATTCCTCGGCAAGAACATTTTGGGAACGGATTACTCCCTTGAAGTATACGTGCACTCCGGAGCTGGTGCCTACATCTGCGGAGAGGAAACGGCACAAATCGAATCACTGGAGGGGAAGCGCGGCAATCCCAGAAACAAGCCGCCCTTTCCCGCCGTGGTCGGTTTATACGGTTGCCCTACGGTGGTCAACAACGTTGAGTCGATCGCGGCCGTGCCGCACATCCTCAACATGGGCGGTGACGCCTATTCTAACATAGGTATCGGGAAAAGCACGGGCACGAAGCTGATCTCCGCTTCCGGTCACATCAACAAACCGGGCGTGTATGAGATTGAACTCGGCCTCCCCGTCGAGGAGTTCCTGTATTCTGACGAATACTGCGGAGGGATATGGAAGGGACGCAAATTGAAGGCGGTGATTCCCGGTGGGTCGTCAGTGCCTATTCTTCCGGCCGATCTTTTCATGAAGACTGCGAAAGGAGAGGACAGGCTGATGAGTTACGAGTCGCTCGCCGATGGAGGGTTCGTCAGCGGATCCATGTTGGGGTCGGGGGGATTCGTCGTCATGGATGAAACCACTTGCATCGTGCGCAACACGTGGACCTTTGCCAGGTTTTATCACCACGAGTCCTGCGGCCAGTGCAGTCCTTGCCGGGAAGGCACGGGATGGATGGACAAGGTGCTCTATCGCCTGGAACACGGTGAAGGCCGCATGCACGACATCGATCTCCTGGTGGATGTCGCCAGAAGGATCGAGGGAAACACGATCTGCCCGCTCGGTGACGCCGCGGCCTGGCCGGTAGCCGCCGCGATACGTCACTTCAGGGAAGAATTCGAGTATCATGTCAAGTATCCGGAGAAGGTAAAGAATAGGAAGCATTTTGAAATTGAACCGTTCGTGCCTGAACGCGGCGCCGTGACGGTGGCTTAATCGACAAGCGATGATAACGATAACAATAGACGGGATAAGCACGGAAGTACCTGAAGGAACGACCATCCTCCAGGCAGCGCGGAAGATCGGCGGTGAGATTGTTCCGCCGGCCATGTGTTATTATACGAGCCTCAAGAACAGCGGCGGAAAGTGCCGGGTGTGCCTGGTGAAGGTTGCGGCGGGATCCGCGCGCGACCCGCGGCCGATGCCGAAGCTCGTGCCGTCGTGTATCACCGTTGCCCAGGATGGAATGGTGGTCGAAAACATTACGAATCCGGCCGTGCTCGACGCGCGTAAAGGCATCGTGGAATTTTTGCTGATCAATCACCCGCTTGACTGCCCCGTTTGCGATCAGGCCGGAGAGTGTGACCTCCAGAACCTTTCCTACCAGCACGGCCTGGCCAAGACCCGTTACGAAGAAGAGAGACGGACGTTCGAACAACAGGATATCGGTGACAAGATCAAGCTGCACATGAACCGGTGCATTCTCTGCTACCGGTGCGTCTACACCGCCGACCAGATCACCGACAATCGGGTGCATGGCGTGCTGAGCCGCGGCGATCACGCCGAGATCAGCACGTACATACAGAAAGCCGTCGATAACGACTTTTCCGGAAACATGATCGACGTGTGCCCCGTCGGCGCACTCACGGACAAGACCTTCCGGTTCAAGAGCCGGGTTTGGTTCACGAAACCGCTGGATGCCCATCGCGATTGCCCCAAGTGCTGTGGCCAGGTCGTGTTGTGGACTAAAGGCGAGGAAGTGCTCCGCGTGACCGGAAGAAAGGATCAGTACGGTGAACTCACAGCGTTTATCTGCAACGAATGCCGGTACGACCACAAAGACATGAAAGACTGGGTGGTTGAAGGCCCGCGCCACATCGACCGCGGTTCCGTGATCGCCCAGAATCACTATGAAAAGATCGATATGGTGAAATTGAAAGCCGAGATTGAACGGCAGATCAAGTTCCAGGAAGGAAAGAAACTGAACGGGACCACCAACACAAACAATAACGCCCTACCGGCATGAGTGAATACCTGACCTTCAAGTTCATTCTCGTATTTGTGATTTTCGGCGTCACGTTGCTGGTAGCCATGTATTCGACCTATCTCGAAAGGAAGGTGGCCGCATTTATCCAGGACCGTGTGGGCCCCGACCGCGCGGGTCCGTTTGGCATTCTGCAGCCCCTGGCGGACGGGATAAAATTCTTCATGAAGGAAGAAATCATTCCCAACGTTTCCAACAAGACGTTGTTCATTCTTGGGCCATGCGTGGCCATGATGACCGCTTTGATGGCGGGCGTGGTCATTCCCTGGGGTGGCACGATAGCGATCAATGGCACACAGTACCACCTTCAGATCGCCGACCTCAACATCGGCATTCTCTACATCTTCGGCGTGGTGTCCATCGGGGTATACGGCATCATGATCGGCGGATGGGCATCCAACAACAAATTTTCGCTGCAGGGTGCGTTGCGCGCGTCGGCGCAGATGATCAGCTATGAGCTTGCCATGGGCCTTTCGATCATTGCCCTGGTCATGATCACGGGCACGCTGAGTTTGCGCGACATCAGCCTCATGCAGGGTGGCGGAGTAGGCAGTGAGTGGAACTTCTGGAATATTGTTTATCAGCCGGTCGGATTCATGATTTTCATCATCTGCGCCTTCGCCGAATGCAACCGAATGCCGTTCGACCTGCCCGAATCAGAGACCGAGCTGGTGGGTGGCTACCACACGGAGTATAGCAGCATGAAGCTTGGCTTCTACCTGTTTGCCGAATACATCAACATGTTCGTGTCATCGGCCGTGATGGCTACATTATATTTCGGGGGCTACAACTTTCCGTTCATGAACGACCTGGGTCTCGGTCAGAATGCGGTGGCCTTGCTTGGAACGGTCGCGTTGTTTATCAAGATCGGATTTTTTATCTTCTTTTTCATGTGGATCCGCTGGACGCTGCCGCGCTTCCGG
>CAZKBK010000032.1:0-58796 GCA_964551035.1 uncultured Roseivirgaceae bacterium
ACGAGTTACGAATGACGAATGGGAAGAGCGGGGTTGAATTGGAGGGTGGACGCCCGTTGAAGCTTCAGCGAAGGCGGGAGGTACGAGGGAACGGGTTGGACGGTATTGAAGATTCAACCCCAGACTGCAACTTCGCGGAGGTGGTAATGCATCGCCCTGTAGGGGCGAAATGTTGGTAGCACACGCAACCCACGCGTGCCACAGACAATTGGGCGTTGTGGCAGGCAAGGCGGAATTACGAATGACGAGTTACGAATGACGAATCACGAATGGGAAGAGCGGGGGTTGAATTGGAGGGGGGGCGATGTGGAGGGTGTGAAGCATTTTCAGGTACGAAGTACGAGGTACGAGGGACGCGGGGCAAGGTACGACCCGGCGAGGTTGAAGATTGAAGCGAAGTCACCTGTACAACAACCCTGCCCGTGAAACGGAAACAAGCGAACCGGCAAACTAAAATGCCCCGCTTCTCAACATGACCAGGGTACACCCCTCCACCGCCTCCACGCCTTCCGCTTCGGCCCGGCGAATGAACTCGTCGTTTTCGGTTCCGGGATTAAAAATGATCCGCTTCGGTTTCAGTCCCAGGATATAGTCGTATAGGGCGGGTTGTTTTTGCGGCCCGATATACAGGGTGACGGTGTCTACGTCCGGCACCGCCGGCTTCTCAAAAACGTCGAGAATTTCCTTGCCGAAGACCTCGCCTTCTTTGATACCGACGGGGACGATCTCGTGCCGGTATTCGGTGAGCATCCGCGCCGCCAACCAGGCGTAGCGCGAAGGATTTGTTGTCGCCCCGATAATGACGGTTTTCTTCACCTCTCGTTCAGTATTTATACCTTTGGACAAAATAAATGGTAATAGACCAACAAAATAAAAGTAACTTGGTTCACTAATTTTGAAAATTATGCATTTGCGTTTCCTGTTGCTGACCCTCTTTGCGGTCTCAAATGTCGCCCTCGCCCAAAAGAAAGGCGAAGTTTATGAATACACCGTCGACCTCACGCGGGTTGTCGATGACCGGGTGTATGTCGAGCTTTCACCGCCATCGCTGAATGCGTCGGAGGTCACGTTCTATTTTCCTAAGATAGTCCCGGGCACCTATTCCATTGCCGACTACGGCCGTTACGTGAACGATATAACCGTGGTGGACAAAAAGGGAAGGAAACTGCCCGTGGAAAAAGTCAATGAGAACACCTGGAAGATCAGGGATGCCAAGAAGATCCGTAAGATCAGCTATTGGATCGATGATACGTTCGAAACAGAGGTCGAAGGACCGGAAATCTTCTGGCCTGCCGGTACCAACATCGAGGCGAACGAGAACTTCGTGATCAATACCAGCGGTTTTTTCGGATATTTTGAGGGCGTCAAGGAAGTCCCTTTCCGGTTTAATGTCGTGAGGCCCGAGGATTTCTACGGCTCGACAGGACTCATTCCCGTAGAAACGGGGATACCCGTGACCCGGGTCGACCTGGAAAAGGCGCCGGAGCACAAGAACAGCGTTGTGGACGTATTCCAGGCCTCCGATTACGATCAGTTGATCGATTCTCCCCTGATGTATGCTGAACCTGATACGGCCGTCATCCGTGTCGCCAACACCGAAGTACTCGTCGGATCGTATTCGCCAAACAATGTCGTTACCGCAGATGAGATCGCCGCCAGTATCCGGGAAGTTCTATTGGCCCAGACCAAGTACCTCGGCGGACAACTCCCTGTCGATAAGTATGCGTTTATCTTCTACTTCACAGACCAACCGGTGATGAGCTACGGGGCGCTGGAGCACTCTTACTCCTCCTTTTATTATATGCCTGAAGCGCCGATCGACCGGATGAACCAGCAACTGCGGGATTTCGCGGCCCACGAGTTCTTCCATATCGTCACGCCGCTTACCGTCCATTCGGAAGAGATTGAAAATTTCGATTTCAACGATCCGAAAATGTCGAAGCACCTCTGGATGTACGAAGGCGTCACGGAATATTTTGCCGGGCACGTGCAGGTCCAATACGGATTGATCGGGCTTGAAGAGTACATGGGGATGATCCGTGAGAAGCTCATCACGGCTGACCAGTTCCGGAACGATGTGCCTTTTACCGAGATCAGCGAGTTTACGCTCGAGAAATATTCGGATCAGTATTATAATGTGTATCAAAAGGGCGCGCTCATCGGTTTGTGCCTCGACATCATGCTGCGCGACTTGTCGGGTGGCGAACGTGGCCTCCGGGACGTGATGCTGACCCTTTCGGAGAAATTCGGAAAGAACAAAGCCTTCGACGACGACCAACTCTTCGACGAGATCACAAAAATAACCTACCCGGAGGTCGGGGAATTCTTCAACCGCTATGTGGCGGGAACGGAGCTGCTGCCCATCAAGGAGACCTTCGCGTCGGTGGGCATTCTATATCAGGAAGAGGCCGCCTTCATGGACTACTCCATCGGAATCGGGAATGCGGATTTGGGCGTTGTTCCCGTCGATGGCAAACCAAAGCTTCGCATTGCTACCACGGATAACCTCAACGCCATGGGCAAAGCCCTCGGGTTTCAGGAGGGGGACATTCTGGTGCGCATCGACGGTGACTCGTTGCCGGACCTCGGTCCAAAGCTTGGCATGTTTATCCAACAGAAGATGTCACAACTGGAGACCATGGACACGCTTTCCTACACCGTGGCTCGCACTGACTCGTTGGGAAACACGGAAGCGGTAGAACTCGCCGCGCCGGTCCAGCCCGTCGAACTGACCGAGAGGCACGTGCTGACTCCCAACGAAGAGGCGACCGAGGAACAAAATGCGCTTTTGGAAGCGTGGCTCAGGCCTGAAGAGTAAAGGAGCAGAGAGCAGAGAGCAAAGAGCAGAGAGCAAAGAGCAAAGAGCAAAGAGCTGAGAGCTGAGAGCTGAGCGGCGTTTGTGTCGATTTCTTATTCTACTTCAATGATACGGCGGCCAGGGTCGCCGTATTATTGTAAGATAAACTAACAATCGACATGGACAGAAAAAGATTCATACAGTCGCTGGCTGCCGCGGGGCTGACGGGCGCGGCGCTGAAGGCAAACGCCCTCAATCAGGTGACGCCCGCACTCAAAAGCTCGGACCGGATGCCGGTTCTCTTCCTCGGGCACGGCAGTCCGATGAACGCCATCGAAGAAAACGAGTTCGTCGCCGGGTTCAGGGAACTCGGACGTGATTTGCCACAACCACAAGCCATCCTCGTCGTGTCGGCACACTGGGAGACCCGGGGCACCAGGGTTACCGCGATGGAACAACCGCGAACCATTCACGACTTCGGTGGTTTCCCCGCTGAACTCTACGCGCAACGTTATCCGGCGCCGGGCAGTCCCACCCTGGCGCAATCGACAAAGGAACTCATTACCACCGCGGATGTCGGACTTGACCACGACTGGGGTCTCGACCATGGCGCATGGACCGTCGTCAAGCATCTTTACCCTATGGCCAATGTTCCGGTGATCCAACTGAGCCTCGACTATACAAAACCCGCACGCTATCACTATGAACTCGCCAGGGAACTGTCCGCGCTCCGAGACCGGGGTGTCCTCATCATCGGAAGCGGCAACATGGTTCACAACCTGAGGATGGTGGCGTGGGATAAGTTTGGCATCGACAACTATGGTTACGACTGGGCTGTCGAAGCCAGGGAACGCATGAACGCGATGATCCTGAACGGCGACCATCGGAAATTGATCGACTATCGTTCACAGGGTCGCGCTTTCGACCTCGCGATTCCTTCACCCGATCATTACCTCCCGCTCTTGTATGCGCTCGCCCTGCAAAAATCCGGCGAAGGGATATCGCTATTCAACGACAAAGCCGTGGCGGGATCATTAACGATGACGTCGGTAAAGATCGGCGCGGAATAAGAAGTCTCCGCATGATGAGGGACGAGGAAGGATGACGAAGTTCGAGGGGCGAAGTACGAGGTTCGAGGTGCGAAGTACGAGGGACGAGGTACGGGCAATGGGCACAGGACGAATGAAAGGCCTGATTCAGCGGTTGATGTCGTGTGAATCGGCGCGAGAAGATGTGATTGAACACGAATTTCCGTGAAAACGAGTACAACGCTTTGGCTACACGCAAAACTATTTGACATTATTTGCCATACATTTTTTTGGAGAATGAAAATTTCTTAACATTTTTTTTGGTTTTATTGTAATTAGTATAATATATTTGTTCTAGTTCACACGGTGTGAACGATTATTGTTTAACTAATCAAACAAAACGCTATGGCAAAGAAAGCAAAGAAGG
The DNA here is from genome assembly GCA_964551035.1 of uncultured Roseivirgaceae bacterium. Taxonomy (GTDB): domain Bacteria; phylum Bacteroidota; class Bacteroidia; order Cytophagales; family Cyclobacteriaceae; genus Chryseosolibacter. Next base: position 4,253 of record CAZKBK010000032.1, read on the forward strand.
CAGCAAAGAAGACTGCCAAGAAAGCTGCTAAGAAGAAGACAGCTAAGAAAGCTGCTAAGAAAACAGCTAAGAAAGCTGCTAAGAAGAAGACAGCTAAGAAAGCTGCTAAGAAGCGTAAATAAGGTATGGGTTAGCAATAACCGATACTTGAGTACTCAGAGTCACCCATCGGGTGACTCTGAGTGTTTTCAGGAGGTCTTCATCATTCGATGGACCGCTTCCGCGCACCGTTCTCCATCCATGGCCGCCGAAACAATTCCACCGGCATAACCCGCGCCTTCCCCGCAAGGAAAAAGATTTTTGACCTGAACATGTTGGAGCGTGTCCACGTTCCTGGGAATCTTCACAGGCGACGACGTTCGGCTTTCCACGCCGATGATTAGTGCTTCATTGGTCAGGTAGCCCTTCATTTTTTTCCCAAATGCGCGAAAACCCTGCCGCAGGGCGTCTGCAACGAACACCGGAAGCACCTCATCCATTGAAACACTCGTGAGCCCCGGCTGGTAAGAACTTTGCCGCAATGTCGACGATACCCTGCCGTCGAGAAAGTCGACGAGCCGTTGCGCCGGTGCATGCTGTGTATGGCCCGCGAGGGCGCACGCGCGTTTTTCAACGGAAGATTGAAAATGCATCCCCGCAAGCGGACCCTGCTCATCAATACCGGTAAAATCGGTGGGGCGCACTTCAACCACAATGCCTGAGTTGGCAAACCGCGAATCCCGTCGCGACGGGCTCATGCCGTTTACGACAACTTCACCCGGGGCGGTGGCTGCCGGAACAATAAATCCACCGGGGCACATGCAAAAAGAAAACACACCCCGTTCGATGCCATCCACCTTCGCCTGATGCACCAGCGCGTAAGAAGAAGCCGGAAGGAACGGCCCCCGGTCCACGGCACAATGGTATTGGATCCGGTCAATCAGATTCTGGTCGTGTTCCACCCTTACGCCCAGGGCAAACGGTTTTGATTCCACGACAAGGTCCTTCCCGCGGAGAAGGTGAAAGATATCACGCGCGGAATGACCCGTGGCGAGGATTACGGCTTTCGCCGGCATCACGGCGCCGTCCTGCAAAACCACGGCGGAGATAAAGTCGCCGGCGATCTTAAGGTCCGCGACTCTTTTATTAAAGTGGACTTCCCCGCCGAAATTCGTGATCGTATCCCGCACCGCCTTCACAAGGTTGGGCAACTTATTGGTCCCGATGTGTGGATGGGCATCATACAGGATATCTTTCCGCGCGCCATGGTGCACAAGCAACGCAAGGATCCGGCTCACATCGCCGCGTTTCTTTGAGCGCGTGTAGAGTTTGCCGTCGGAATACGTACCGGCCCCACCCTCGCCGAAGCAATAATTCGAATCCGGATTTACGGCCTCCTCCTTGTTGATGGCGGCAAGATCACGACGACGCGACTGAACATCCTTTCCGCGTTCGAGGATCACCGGTTTGTAGCCCAATTCGATGAGCCTAAGCCCCGCAAACAACCCGGCGGGGCCCGCGCCCACAACGACAACTTCCGGTTTGTTCCGCACATCCGCGTATCGCACCGGCATCAGGGCCCGCGAAGCAAACTCCGCCGCCGTCAGCACCTCGCATTGCACGCGTACGATAACTTTCCTGCCGCGGGCATCCAGCGACCGGCGCACCGGAACGACGACAACGCTGCCATCGGCGGGGAGGGAAAGTTTTTCGTGAAGGACAGCCGGGAACCGATCTTCATCAAATGCTTCCTCCGGCCAAAGTGTAAGCTCAACAGTGCGCATGGGAAAGGTATTTATCCTTTGATCGCATCAACTATTTTCCGCAACCGTTGTGGGTTACCGGAAAGAGAAGACTTTACCGAAATTTAATCCAAAATGGAAAGAGGTCGACAGCCTGGATTGGTTCAGGTCGGCAAACCATGTGGCATAGTTCGGGTCGGCATCAAAGCCGCGATATCCGGCGTTGGCGGATGCAAAAGCGTCGATGGTAAACCCCTGGGCATTGTTGTGGCGCATGATCCGGTATCCGAGCAGTACACCCCACTCGATGCGCTGTTCCACGGCCGTAGCCGTAAAGAAATTCTCCGGCACCTGGTTAAAAGTGATATTCGCAAAATGCCCGACGTTTGTGAACCGAATCTCGTGACCGAAGTACCACATGCCCGCGCGCATCTCGTTATAGAGCTTCTGTTTCACCGTGATGGAGTAGCCACGGTCATACACCTTGCCGATGGGGACGTTGACATCCGCCCTGAAGAAAGGGTCGCGCATGCCGATGAACTCGAACTCGTGCCCCAGCCGCTCCTGAAGATAGAACTCCACGCCCAGGGGAAAACGACCGGCGAACATCATGACCGGGTTCCCCGCGACGATCAGGCCACGAAACTCGTTGAAACGGGCGTCGAAGTGCGTGAACTTGCGCCCTTGGGAACGCGGCTTACGCGAAGCCCTCGCCAGCGCCATGATCTCGTTGCTCAACTGGCGGTCGTCATAGAACGGCCGGTAATATCCGGAAAGTTCACCGTCGTTCTCGTAGAGTTCCCAGGTTCCCGTTTTCTGTTCGCCCTCCAGCGTGCCTTTCGTGCGCAGGTTGCCATTGGGGTAATAACCGTAGTACGTGCCTTTGTCGTCCTTGAATTCACAACGTCCCTCCGGGCGTCCGTCCTCGTAAAAATACTCCCATGCCCCCTCACGCTTGCCGTCGACGATCCTTCCCTTCACCTTCAGCTCGCCGCCGGGATAGTATTCGCGGTATTCGCCCGCCCCGTCGACGTAGTGCGCTTCGCTCTTCAACGATCCATCGGCATTCAGTGTTTGCCAGCTTCCGGTCCTCACACCGTCAAGGTATTCACCTGACGAACTCACTTTCCCGTCCTCGAAACGATACTCCCATTTCCCGTCGGGCTCGTCATTTACATATTGCCCTTTCGATGCGACATTTCCACTCGGAAAATACGTGGTCCACACACCGTGCTTTTTTCCGTTCAGGTAATCGCCCTCCGCCGCCAGCGTACCATCTTCCGCATACATGCGCCAGTGGCCTACCCGCCTGGCGCCCGCCTTCGGGCCAACACCCGCGATCTTGCCCGAGTGGTAGTACTCCGTATACGTGCCAAAGTCGTTGTCGTAGTCGATCTCCCCCCGCCGTGCACCATCTTCAAACCACGCCTTCCAGAAACCTACACGTTTGTCGTCGTGATAGGCGCCGGCTTCATGGAGTTGCCCGTTCTCGTAGTAGGTCTTCCATTCGCCTTCGCGCTTGCGGCCGTTGAGGGTGCCCTCCATGCTCTTCTCGCCGCTTTCGTAGTAGTATTCCCATTTTCCGTAGTTGGCATTCTGACGGAGGATGCCGCGCATCTTCAGGTTGCCCGTTTCATAATAGAACTCCCAGATGCCCGTGGTCTCATTGTTGGTAAACTGTCCTTTCGACTCGATGTTTCCGTTGAGGTAGTAAGAAATGTACTTTCCGTGGGCGATGTTGGAGATGGTGTCCTTGACCTGGTAGAATTCTTTGACGTGCTTCCTTTCGGCATCATGCCAGGTACGGCGTGTGAATCCCTGCGCGACAGCTGCCCGTGCGCCGAGAACAAGCGCAAGGCATAGAAGGGTTAGACGGGCAACCAACCTGCAGGTATTCATACCTGCAAATTTAAGGTTTCGGACGGATTTCGGAGTCAGGCGTTAGTTTGGGCCTGCATTTGCCTTTTTATTGCGGCACTTCCCCATGCTTCCTTCTCCTGCTCGCTCCACAGTTCCGGAAAGAACATCCGCTTTTGAAATCGCGGGGGAAGGTATTTCGCCCAGTTCGTGCCGCCCGTGGCCTTGAGATCTTCGGGATCTTTTTTGAGGTATTTGCCCGCGGATTTGATGTGTGCCAATGGCCACAACACATTGGCATACGTGTCGTACTCCCGAAGGCGCTCGATCACCTGTTCTTTTTCAGGCGCGTCGGCGAAGTTCTTGAGAAAAATTTGTCTGAGGTTCTTAGCGCGGTAGGTTTCGGCCGCTTCGTGAAAATCGGCCATGTACTTATTTTCGAATTGTTGCAATGTAAGGGTCTTCTTTCCCGTAGCGAGGTCGGTGGCGCCACTCTTCCAGTAGAGCTTCTCCACCATTTCATGGAGGTCGGCGTTTCTGCTGCGCATTGCTTCACGTTCTTCCATGGCAACAAGGTTGATGACGTCGGTGGAGCCGATCTCGATGAACCGGTACTGCGCGGACTGAAAACCGCTGGCGGGCAGGAGGGCCATCCTGAACTTGAGAAACTGCTCACGTTCCATACCCACAACCATAATATCGAACGATCCTTCGAGTTGTTTAAAGTAGCGGATGATCCGGTCCAGGCGTTCAATAAAAAATTTCGCGTCGATGTTCTCGCGGCCGGAGAGCTGCTCGATTTCCAGCATCACCATTCGAAAATACAGTTCGGTGATCTGGTGATAGAGGATGAACACTTCTTCATCGGGAAAATGCGTCTTGGGATTCTGGAGGCTCAGCAGCGTGTCGAGATGAATATAGTCCCAATATGTAAGGTAGTCGGAATACAGCAGGCCGTCGAGATAGGAAGACAGGTCCTGGCCCATGTAGTCATACTTGGCCTGGAGTTTTTTAAGCTGTTCAAGAAGATCGTTGTTCACCGGATTGTCGGCCATTGCGATAGGAAGAAATTGTGAATTACTTGTGTAAATTTGCCGCCAAGTTAATGGAATCAACCAAAATACCATGCCGAATCAGACGCTTACCCCGCAAAAGGACACCAGAAAGATGTTAAAACAGGATCCCTATGAACATCCCGACTTTTATGCACTCGATGAATTGTTGACGGATGAACACAAACTGATCCGGAGTTCGATCCGCGATTTTGTCAAGCGCGAGATCTCGCCATACATCGAAGATTGGGCGCAGCGTGCCCACTTCCCTTACGAAATGGTAAAAAAATTCGGGGACATCGGCGCCTTCGGCCCTACCATTCCGGCGGAATACGGCGGCGGTGGCCTTGACTACATCGCCTATGGGCTTATCATGCAGGAAATCGAGCGCGGTGATTCGGGCATGCGTTCGACGGCCTCGGTGCAGGGATCCTTGGTGATGTACCCGATCTACAAGTTTGGTTCCGACGAACAGCGAAAAAAATATCTTCCCAGGCTGGCGTCGGGAGAATGGCTCGGGTGCTTCGGGCTGACGGAGCCCGACCACGGTTCCAACCCCGGTGGCATGGTGACGAACTTCAGGGACATGGGCGACCACTACCTGTTAAACGGCGCCAAGATGTGGATTTCAAATTCACCGCGTGCCGACGTCGCCGTCGTCTGGGCAAAGAATGAGCAGGGAAGAATTCATGGTTTGATCGTTGAGCGTGGCATGGAAGGATTCTCCACGCCGGAGACGCACGGAAAGTGGTCGTTGCGCGCCAGCACAACCGGTGAGTTGGTTTTTGACAACGTCAAAGTGCCGAAGGAGAATTTGCTTCCCGGCAAGAACGGGCTCGGTGCGCCGCTGATGTGTCTTGACTCGGCGCGTTACGGCATCGCGTGGGGCGCGCTCGGCGCCGCCATGGACTGCTACGAATCGGCACGTAGGTATGCCTCCGAACGAATCCAATTCGGCAAGCCGATCGGATCTTTCCAGCTCGTGCAGAAAAAGCTTGCTGAAATGCTCACTGAGATCACGAAAGGACAGTTGCTGTGTTGGCGTTTGGGCGTACTCATGAACGAAGGCAAGGCCGACAGCACGCAAATATCGATGGCGAAGCGGAACAACGTGCAGATTGCGTTGGAGGTCGCGCGAGAGGCACGTCAAATACACGGGGGAATGGGCATCACCGGCGAATACCCGATCATGCGCCACATGATGAACCTCGAATCGGTTGTTACCTACGAGGGCACGCACGACATCCATTTGCTGATCTTGGGCAATAAGATCACCGGTATCCCCGCATTCGAATAACGGAAAATGCCGGGATCACCTCCGGTCCCGGCGCTGACTGTCGTCTGATCGAACCTATTTACCTTACGTAAGCTTTAAAGATCAGTCGTTGCACAGGGTTCCGCGGATCGTCGGAATAAATGTATACCGCCTTTTGTTGCGTACCCTTCCTGTCCTGGGGATCAAAGGAAATCTTCAAAGTGCCGGTCTCCCCTGGCCCGATCGAATCGTCGGTCGCATGCGCTTTGATACAGGTGCAGTTCGGTTGAATGGCCCTGACGTGGAGTTCATTCCTGCCGGCGTTGGTGATCGTTACATCCCGCATGGCAACGCCCGAAATGCTGCCGAAGTCGAATTGCCGGGTCTCCAGTTCGAGTCGCGGCGCCTTCGCCAACGCTTCGGCTGTCATCGGCGGAAAATATTCTTCGAGGGTGGCATAAACCGTAAAAGACTTTACGGGATTGACTTCATCATTGGTATGGATCTCGATGTTGTCGGACTGGAATCCATACCGGTTCTTTTGCTTGCCGTTGTAGCCGACGTGGATGACACCTTCCTGGCGCGGTTGAAGCACGGAAGGTTCTATCTGCACGCGGATGTGCTCCGGGGCAACCACTTTTCCCGTAAAGGACACAGGCACATCGCCGTCGTTGTAGACGACAAAGTCCTTCATCGCAAACTCGTCCTTCAGGAACACCTTACCCATGTTGAATGAGCTGCCCTTCAATCGCAATGCGCCGTTGGCAATCGGGTATTCGTTGGATACCGGCGTGCGGTCGCTTGAAACGTGCCCTTTAATATAGAGGACGACAGGATCCGCGGCTAAATCCGTCGTCACCGTCAGCGATTTATTGAAATGTCCGGGCCTGCCCGACGGGTTGTAACTCGCTTTTATAAATCCCGTCTCCCCGGGCCCGACGGGCGCTTTCGACCATCCTGGTGTGGTACAGCCGCAGGACGCCCGGACCGACAATATCTTTACAGGCCGGTCGGCATTATTGGTAAAGACAAATTCATGTTCGACGGCGCCGTCCTGTTCGGCGACCGTACCGAAATCGAAGATCTCCTCCCTGAAGATGAGTTGCTTTGCCTCTTGCGCGTAAACGCCGGTGACGCAAAGGATGAAAAGCAGGCCGGGAAGTATCTTTTTCATGGTGCTGGAAGTTTTTTGCAGGAAGTCTGGTGACGCAAAATTAACGAATGATTCGCCATTTTAATTTCATACGGGCGGCCAAATCCCCGTAGTTTCCGGCAATTTGTTTTCTTTGCAGTCCTATGGCAAGAATTCTTACTGGCATTCAAAGCAGCGGCCGTCCCCACCTGGGAAATTTGCTGGGCGCCATCATTCCGGCGATCCGCCTGTCACGGCAGCCTGGCAACGAATCATTCTTTTTCATTGCAGACCTGCATTCCCTGACTACCATCAAGGACACGGAAACCCGCACCAGCAACGTCCGGGCGGTTGCCGCCGCCTGGATGGCCTTTGGATTTGATATTGAGAAAAACTACCTGTACCGGCAGTCGCGCATTCCCGAGGTCTGTGAACTTACCTGGTACCTCAACTGTATCACCCCTTTTCCGATGCTGGCGAACGCGCATTCCTTCAAGGACAAGTCGGAACGACTGGCGGATGTAAATGCGGGCCTTTTCACCTATCCGGTGCTGATGACGGGCGACATCATCCTCTATGACGCGGAATTTGTACCCGTGGGCAAAGATCAACGCCAGCACCTGGAAATCGCCCGGGATATTGCCACGGCGTTCAATAACCAGTACGGCGACACTTTTGTGGTTCCCGAAGCGCGGATCGAAGAACAGGTAATGACCATTCCCGGGACAGACGGGCAAAAGATGAGCAAGTCGTACGGAAACATCATCGATATCTTCTTACCGGAAAAAGAATTAAAGAAACAGGTGATGGCCATCGTCACGGACAGCACACCGCTCGAATCGCCAAAAGATCCCGACACCGACAATGTATTCGCCATCTACAGCCTCATTGCCTCCGCAGCGCAGACCCAGGCCATGCGCGAAAAATATCGCGGAGGAAACTACGGGTACGGCCACGCCAAGAAAGAACTGCTCGGGTTGATTCTTGACACCTACGCGGCACCACGCGAAGCGTTCAACTACTACCTGAACAATCCCGCGGAACTGGAAAAGAAACTCGAACAGGGGGAAGCCAAAGCGCGGACCATCGCCCACCAGGTGTTGAATCGGGTGAGGGCGAAGCTGGGGTTTGGATAGAGGGGAATCGAATTACGAGTTACGAATGACGAATGACGAATGGGAAAGACAAGGTGAAATCGGGATTCGGCATTGTGGATGGTTTAAACCGGGACGGAGGGTACGAGGTACGAGGTACGAATTACGAATGACGAATTACGAATGACGAATGACGAGTTACGAATGACGGATTGTTCGGGGGGAAAACGCCACGCACCCACCGGGCGACACACCCCTGGAATAAGATGACGGCCGAACCCACGCCCGCGATGAATGCGACTTAGCGATCATCATACGTGACGCGGGAGGCACGCGTGAAACGGAGCGGATGCCACCGGCAACCAGATTCCCCGAAAACGGAAGCTACTTCGCCGTCCACATTACCTGCTCCTGATCCTTTCCTATCTTGAGGATGATGCGGGCAGGGCTGGCGGCGAGAAGGAGTTTCGTGTCCTTGCCGGCGAACTTGTCGGTTTCAACGGGCACGCCCTTGAGATATGCGATCGGAAGGAGTACATCATTGTCCGGACAGACTTCATCATGGACTTTCTGAAAGATATTTTCGAGGTCATTTCCGTAGGCTTCCTGAAAATCGTCTTCAAGGTCGTGCAACTGCTCCTCCTCATCGTCGTACCGGGGGTTGTTGTAATCCAACTTGCCCAGCGTTTCGCGCTTGCTTAGAATTTCCTGGAGGGCTTTATTCAACGCATTTACGTCCATAATGTCAATTTTCCCGTAAAGATTACAGAATTCGGCGAAATACAAAACCCGCTTTTAACGGCTGGTTCCAAGTCGCACAATGGCGGGTGTAAAATCCCGTTCCATGGCTGGCGAACAGAGCCACCCAACGCTTGAGGTATTCACCGACAAATCCTAACTTGACCCCATAAATACCAGCGCATTATGAATGAGGATTTCCTGCCCATCAATGGCACTGACTACATCGAGTTTTATGTAGGCAACGCAAAACAGTCGGCCCTCTTCTACCAGCATTGCATGGGGTTCGAACTGGTCGCTTACGCGGGACCGGAAACTGGTATCCGCGATCGCGCTTCTTATGTGCTCCAGCAGGGGAAGGTCCGGTTTGTGCTCACCACCTCGCTTGAAAAGGACAGCGATATCGCCAAACACGTCGCCCTTCATGGCGATGGCGTGAAAGTACTGGCCCTGTGGGTGGACGATGCGAAAGAATCCTTCTATGAAACCACGGTCCGGGGAGCTGAACCGGCCGCTGAGCCGAAAATTCTTCGCGATGATTCCGGCGAGGTGGTCGTGGCCTCCATCAAGACCTACGGCGATACCATCCACACGTTTGTGGAGAGGCGAAATTACAGCGGCGCTTTTCTTCCCGGATATAAAGCCGTCAAGACAGGGCTGAAGGTCAAGCCTATCGGGTTGAAATACGTGGATCACTGCGTCGGCAACGTCGAGCTGGGCAAGATGAACCATTGGGTGGACTTTTATGAGCGCGTCATGGGATTCAAGCTGCTCATCACCTTTGACGACGAGGATATCTCCACAGAATACAGCGCCCTGATGTCGAAGGTCGTCTCCAACGGAAATGGATTCATCAAGTTCCCCATCAACGAGCCTGCGCAGGGGAAGAAGAAATCGCAGATCGAGGAGTATCTTGACTTTTACCATAGCCCCGGCGTTCAGCACATCGCCATTGCAACGGATGATATCATCGCTACGGTAAGCGAGCTGCGGACACGCGGTATGGAATTTTTATACGTTCCCGACGCGTACTACGAGGAGGTGTTTGACCGCGTTGGAAAAATCAACGAAGACGCCAACGAATTGCGCAAGCTGAATATCCTGATCGACCGGGACGAAGAAGGGTATCTTCTACAGATCTTTACAAAACCGATACAGGACCGGCCGACGGTGTTTTTTGAAATTATCGAACGCAACGGGGCCAAATCGTTCGGCAAAGGTAATTTCAAGGCATTGTTCGAGTCCATCGAACGCGAACAGGCGCTGAGAGGTAACTTGTAAACGAAGGAGAAAACGAATGGAGCCAGGGTAAATCAGCCTGGCTTTTTTTATTTTTGCAGGCCAAAACGAAAAATAACCATATAATGGCGGAAGAACTCATTGCCCGTGTTGAAACGAAAGCGCAGTCATGGCTCAACAGCCCGGCGATCGACGATGATACCAAACATCTCGTCAGGTCCCTATTGGGCCGGGAGGACAAGAAGGAACTCATCGACAGCTTCTACAAGGACCTTGAGTTCGGCACGGGCGGCCTTCGCGGCGTGATGGGTGCCGGGTCGAACTGCATGAACCGATACACCGTGGGCATTGCCACACAAGGGCTCGCGAACTATCTTATCAAGACATATCCCGCTCAGAAGATTAGTGTCGCCATTGCTTACGACTGCCGGAACAACAGCAGGTACTTCGCCGAAGTCACGGCCCATGTGATGTCCGCAAATGGCATCCACGTACACCTCTTCCCCGAGCTTCGCCCCACGCCGTTGCTCTCTTTTGCCATCCGCCACCTCAAATGCCAGTCGGGCGTGGTGATAACGGCCTCGCACAACCCCAGGGAGTACAACGGATACAAGGCGTACTGGAATGACGGCGCCCAGGTGGTGCCGCCACATGACAAGAACGTCATCGCAGAAGTCAGCGCGATCGCGTCTTTCGAGGATGTGCGGTTCACGCCAGATACAACCCTGATCCATACCATCGGGCCGGAAGTAGACGCCGCCTACTACGAAGAGGTGATCAAACTTATTCCCAACAGGGATGTGATTGAAAGACACAAAGACATACCGTTGGTGTACTCCAGCATCCACGGCGCGGGCATTACGATGGTGCCCACGTGCCTGCGCGAGATCGGGTTTACAAATATTCACGTCGTCGAGGAACAGGAAAAACCGGATGGCGACTTTCCCACGGTGAAATCGCCGAATCCGGAAGAACAGTCGGCGATGGAACTGGTGATCCGAAAAGGCAAAGCCGTTGGCGCGACCATGGTGATGGCCACCGATCCGGATACCGACCGCGTTGGCTTAGGTGTTCGCAAGGCGGACGGCGAGTTTGTTCTGCTCAACGGCAACCAGGCGTTCAGCCTGATGATGTACTTCATCATGACGAATTTGAAAGACACGCGCAACGCCTACATTGCCAAGACCATCGTCACCACGGAGCTTGTCGACACGATGGCGGCGCGGCTCGGGATTGAATGCTACAACACCCTTACCGGCTTCAAGTACATCGCCGAATTGATGGGGAGGCTCGAGGGCAGGAAGCGCTTCGTCGCCGCCGGTGAAGAAAGTTATGGCTATATGGTCGGTGATTTCGTGCGTGACAAGGACGCCGTTTCCGCCTGCGCTTTTTTTGCCGCCATGGCCGCCACCGCCGCGGACGAAAAAAAATCGCTATACGATTCGTTGATCGACATGTATGTCGAGTTTGGATTTTTTAAGGAGCATCTGATCAATCTCGTCCGAAAGGGACAGCAGGGTGAGGCGGAGATCAAGGCGATGATGGAGAAATTCCGGAACAAGCCACCCGTTGAGATCAACGGCCAGCGGGTGGTGCGGCAACGCGACTACCAATCGCTGAAGGAGACCGACCTCCTCTCCGGTGTGGTCAAAGATTTGGAGTTTCCGAAGTCCGACGTCCTCCAATTCTACCTTGAAGATGGAAGCAAGGTTTCGGTCAGGCCTTCGGGGACGGAACCCAAGATCAAGTTTTACATCAGTGTGAACACAAAACTCGAGAACGCCGCTGCGTTTGATCGCGTCAGTGCCATGTTGGATGAGAAGATAGCGGGGATCGGAAAATTTATCGCGGCGTCGTAATGCTCTTTCAAATCGTCGGCCGCGAATGAAGGGTTGACGACACCGATGTGATCTCCGGGTTTGGGCCTTAGGCGATTTTTCTTACTTTTAGCGGATTATCTAACCCCAGCCCATGAATCTTGAAGCGTTGAATGAGTCTCTCGCGCAACTCGCCACCAACATCTGGACGCCGGTTCTTTTCCTCATCATTCTCGGTGGAATATTTTTCCTGTTCTATTCGCGGTTCGCGCAATACCGTTATTTCAAACATGCGATCGATGTCTTACGCGGCAAGTTCGATAATCCGAACGACCCCGGGCAGATCAATGCCTATCAGGCGCTTTCCACGGCGCTGGCTTCAACGGTGGGCATGGGCAACATCGCCGGCGTGGCGGTGGCCATCACCATCGGAGGTCCCGGCGCTCTTTTCTGGATGTGGGTCACCGCGTTTGTGGGGATGTCGAGCAACTTCTTCACAAGTACCCTGGCGGTGATGTACCGGGGCAAGGACTCCGCGGGCGAGATCCAGGGAGGCCCAATGTACGTCATCCGCGAAGCGCTGCCAAGGTACTGGTACCCGCTCGCCGTGGTCTTTTCACTTTGCTGCCTGGTGGGCTGTTTACCGATCTTCCAGGCCAACCAGCTCACGCAGATCCTCATGGACATGCTCATCACCAATGAACAGACAAAGAACGCCACCTTCGCCCTTTTCGGCGCGTCGATCAGCACACCAAAGTTCATTATCGGCAGCGTGCTCATGGTACTTTCGGCGATGGTGATAATCGGGGGGATCAAACGTATTGGAAGCTGGGCCGGAAAAATGGTACCGCTGATGATCGTCGTCTATTTTGCGTCTGTACTTGCCATTCTGATCATCAACATCGACGTCGTTCCGAAATATTTTGTGATGATCTTCACCGACGCGTTCGCCGCGGAAAATTACCGGGGTGAGCCTGCCCTGGGAGGCTTGCTGGGCGGCCTGATCGTCGCGGGCGTGCGGCGGGCTTCGTTCTCCAATGAAGCCGGCGTCGGAACGGCACCCATGGCGATCGGTGCCTCGAAGACCCAGGAGCCCGTACGCGAAGGGCTGGTCTCCATGATGAGCCCGCTTGTCGATACGCTCATCGTTTGTACGCTAACCGCGCTGGCTATCCTCGTGACCGGGGTATGGCAGACGTCCGACACCAATGGCGTCACGCTGACCCTTGCCGCGTTTGAGCGCTCCCTCGGCATGACGGGCAAAGTCTTGCTCCTCGTCAGCGCCTTCTTCTTCGCTGTGACCTCACTGTTCGCATACAGCTATTACGGAAACAAAGCCATTTCATTCCTCTTCGGCGTGAAAGCGGGCAAATATTACGACTACATCTACCTGGTTACCATTGTGCTGGGTGCGATCGTATCGATGAACCTGGTGATCAACATCATCGACATCGCGTTTGCTATCATGGCCATTCCGACCATGGTTTCAGGAATTGTGCTGGCGCCAAGGGTAATGAAAGAGGCAAGGGGATATTTTGAGCGGCTCAAGCAGCGGCGTTAATGCGGCTGTTGGCCATTGGCTATCAGTTATGGCTATTGGCCATTCCGACATCGGGTAGCCCTGTCACGCCGCGCTGATCTTGTCCTCCCTGGCCGGATAGTCGAACAGTCCATGCTCCTTGATGGCTTCTTCCACTTTGTGCGGAACAAATTTCTCCCATCCCTCCTCCCCCTTGCGGATCATCGCCAGCACATTGTCGGAAATGATATGCAGTTGGTTGATGTTGGCGTCATTGATGTCTTCGAGTTTGTCGTTGTCCATCAGGTGGCGAAAGAGCGATTTGAGGTTGTGCGGCAATTCGGCTTCAAAGTCCTTAAGGGTAAAAAGTCCGCTGGAAGTCTTCCTCAGGGCCGGGTAGATGTAAAGTTTCACATTGCTGCCGAACAGGGAGGCAAAACATTCGAGGATGCCGCCGCGGAGGTTGGCATAGGTACTTTCGTCGAACACTTTTTGCAGCGCGTAGATGCCCATCGTGATGCCGATCTTTTTGCCTTTGGTAATACGCGAGAGGTATTCCACCAGGCGGTAGTGTTCGAAATAGTTTGATATCAGCACGCTCTGGCCCAGGGAACAAATAATGTCGGCGCGGTGAAGAAAATCGCGTTCGTCTATCTTTCCATCGGGGCTCAGGTCGTTGAGTGTCAATTCGGAGACCAGGACGATCTTGGACTTATCCACATCGGCCTCGTGCTTGAAGTGCCGGCGCGAGGTCAGCAACATATCGACATTGACGTGGGTGACCGGGCGAAATCTTCCGCGGAGCACCAGGACGTTCTTTTTGTAGAGTTCGTCCGCGGGTTGCATCACATTGCCGTCCGGCCCGAACATGGCGGCCTTGGTTAAGCCGTTCTTCACCAGTTTGAGCGCCATCAACCGGTTATCGACGTGCTCAAAGTCTGGGCCGGAGAGGCGAAACATGTCGATCTCTATCCGTCTGCGGCTAAGGCCGTCGAGCAGGGACATCAGGAATTCTTCGGGGTCGGAAAGGAACATGCAACCGTAGATCATGTTCACGCCGACGATGCCCAGGGCCAGTTGCTGATGAAGCGGATCGTTGTCGTGCATCTTCACGTGGATCACGCAATCATTAGGTTCCGCCCCCGGCCTGAGTTGAAAACGGAGGCCCATCCATCCATGCCCCTGGTTAGTGCGCTCGTAGTTAAGAATTTCAACGGTGTCCGAGAAAGCAAAAAACCGCGTCGTTTCGAGGCGGTGTGGCAATCTTTCCGGAAGCAGGTCGTATTCATGGTCGAGCATGCCCAGCAGCCGGTCCTCACACACGTATCGGTCACAAACGCCATAGATAGCGTCGCTGAACTTCATGTCGTATGCGGAAATGGTCTTGGCCACCGTTCCTGACGCGCCGCCCACCTTGAAAAAACTGGCGGCGACTTCCTGGCCCGCACCGATTTCTGCAAAAGAACCGTAGATGGCCTTGCTCAAGTTGATGCGGAGCGCTTTTTCCTGTGTAGTCAGTTTTCTGAATTCGTCCATTGATCGCTGCCTTGCCGTTAAGTTAGGGAATTGCATTTTTATTCCTCGCTGTATGCCTTAAATCTGATGCCAGAAAGCACCGGATTGCATATTCCGACTAACGGCTTTTTGATGATTCTGGTTTAAAATTACTTTATTGCGTCATAGTAATGCAAAAATTATGTCAAGCCGGGGTAATTTCTCAGGACGAATAGGGTTCATATTGGCGGCTGCAGGTTCTGCCGTTGGGTTGGGTAACATCTGGCGGTTCCCGTACCTCGCGGGTCAGAATGGGGGAGCCGTGTTCCTGATCATCTACCTGCTTTGCGTCTTCCTGTTGTGCTATCCTGTGATGGTCGGCGAAATAGCTATCGGCCGCGCGACCACAAGCAACGCATACGGCGCCTACTCCAAACTCGGCGGAAAGCGTTGGGGCCTGCTGGGGATATTCGGAATCCTCACCGGTATCTTCATCCTTTCTTTTTATAACGTGGTGGCTGGATGGGCCTTCGGCTATTTCCTCAATATTTCATTTGGAGAAATGCTTCGGGAACCCGACTTCGGCAATTTCTTTGGTTATTTCGTCAACGACCTCATCGACTTCAGCTCCTGGGAAGGTTTCAGGAATTCTAACCTGATCTTTTCCATTGTATTTATGGTCACCACGGCATTCATTGTCGCACGGGGTGTCCAGGGCGGCATCGAAATGGCGAACAAGATCATGATGCCCGCATTGTACGTTATTCTGCTCGCCCTCATCGTGTACAGCCTCACCCTGCCCAATGCGATCGAAGGCGTAAAATTCTACCTGATTCCGGATTTCAGTGAGATCAATCCGCAAACGGTGTTCGACGGTTTGCGGCAGGCGTTCTTCTCACTCTCCCTTGGCATGGGCACACTGATGACCTATGGCTCGTATCTGTCCAGGAAAGAAAATATCACTTCTTCCGCCGCCGTGATCTCGATCGCCGACACGTCGGTGGCATTTTTCGCCGGCATGATGGTATTCCCGCTCGTGTTCTCTCAGAATATGTCGCCCACCGAAGGTCCTCCACTGGTGTTCATGGTGTTACCGGCCGTCTTTCAGGAGATGGGACCTGTTATCGGAAGAATTGCCGGCGGATCGTTTTTTCTGCTCCTGTGCTTCGCCGCCCTCACGTCCACAATTTCACTCCTGGAAGTACCTGTCGCCTACTTTGTGGACCAAAAGAAAGCGAGCCGCAAGACCGCCGCGTGGATAATCGCCGCACTTGTTTTCGTGCTTGGCCTGCCCAGCATGATGAGCATGGGGATGATTCCCTCCCTCAACCAGCTCGGCTTTTACCAGGGACGCGATTTCCTCACCTTCGTTGCCGACATGTGCGATATCAGCCTCACCGTCGGCGGCGCGCTCATGTGTCTGTTCATTTCTTCGCAATGGCGGATGCACAACCTGAACCAGGAACTCGTTCAGGGTAACGAGGGGTACGCGGGGTCATTCATTCAGGCCTACATCAATTTTACCATACGATGGGTTTGCCCCCTCTTGCTGGGGATACTTTCGATCCTGATTATCATCGATAAATTTTGGGGTATTGCCGTGGTGTTCGGGTAGGGCGTTCACGCCAACTCCCCTATCTCCGCAACGGCGCCGACGTTCATAACCCGCAGTTCTAAGCTCAACTTCCGCCTCTTGCCTTCTCCTTCATGATCTGAGAGCCCCGGGTCCCCGAAGTGGAGTTACGGGAACTCCATGCGCGCTTCCAGGCCTCACTTTATCACAAACCTTTGCTGCGCCTCTTTGGCAATTTCCTCCCACTCCCCGGCGAGGGGTTTGCCCTGCGTTTCGAAGATGTCGATCAGCCATTTAGCCATCTCCTTCTTCATGCCGAAGGTTTTCACGGCGTCCTCAAAGAAGTCGATCTCGTGCTTGTCGACCACCTGGTCGGCAAAGATCATCAGCAACAAGTCGTAGAGGACGTTCATCTTGTCGTAATGGTTGTCGGGAATGATCACCTTGTACTTTTCCTTGTTCCTGATAATTTCCCTTACCTGGCGCTCTTTTAAGCCATAGCGCTTGCCGATGCGGAAAAGGAGTTTTTCCTCCTTGTCGTGGACATGGCCATCGACCTTCGCCAGCGCCAGCAGGTTCTGGATGTGACTCTTTTTGTAGGAGAGGTATTGGTGTTCAAAAAAACCGATCATAGTAGGTATGAGGTATGAGGTACGAGGTACGAAGTATGAGGTACAAGGTACGAGGAATGGAGGCTGAGGTACGGAGTACCCCTGTCGGCCATCGCGAAAGCGGAAACTATAGATTTATTGTGCTTCATTCCAGGGTGCCCGTCGAAAGCATCCGTTCAATATACAAACAGGAACGACACCGTTCAATTTTCCGGCGTGGTATTAATCCACCCAATCGGCCACAAACAAGTTGGTGCTTCGTGTTCCCCCGTTGTTGCGATTGGAAGAGAAGACAAGCTGTTTGCCATCAAAGGAAAACATCGGGAAGGAATCAAACACCGGGTCGTAGGTGATCTGTTCGAGTCCTGTGCCGTCTTCATTGATCATGAAGATGTTGAACTGAAAGCCGCGCGTGCCTTTGTGGTTCGAAGAAAACAGGATTTTTTTTCCGGACGGGTGATAGAATGGCGCCCAGTTCGCTTTTCCGAGGTGGGTGACTTGTCGTAAACCGGAGCCGTCGGCGTTGCAGACAAACAGCTCCATCTCCGTCGGGGCCACGAGCCCTTGCTTCAGGTTGTCAAGGTATTCCTTCGTGGCTTCCGCTGTTTTCGGACGCGAGGCGCGAAATACCAGCTTCGTTCCATCGGGTGAAAAAAACGCGCCGCCGTCGTAACCGAGCTCATGCGTGATCTGCCGTACATCGCTCCCGTCAATATTCATGGTGTAGAGGTCGAGGTCGCCGTTTCGCGTGGAGGTGAACACGATCTTGTCACCTTTCGGCGACACCGTCGCCTCGGCATCGTAGCCCGGGGTATCGGTGAGTCGGCTCAGGATGTTGCCGTCGAGATCCGCCACGAAAATATCATAGGTGTCGTAAATGGGCCAGAGGTACTTTCCGCCCGGCACCCGTTCAGGCTCCCTGGGGCAATCGTCGCCACCGAGATGGGTGGAAGCGTAAACGATGGTTTTATTGCCGGGCAGAAAGTATGCACAGGTTGTGCGTCCTTTGCCGGTGCTCACCATCGGAGGCGGACCTGCTTTAAGGTCCTGTCCTGCGCTGGTAAAAAAAATCTGGTCGCATTTCAGGCCCCACGCCGGGTTATTCGATTGGAATACGAGTTTCTTGTTGTCGAAACTCCAGTAAGCCTCCGCGTTGTCGCCGCCAAAAGTAAGCTGACGTACCTTCCTGAGGTGCCGCTCTTCCGGGTACCGCACCGTAGTATCCTGCCAGGTAAAAGCCATCAGCAGAAAGCAAGCCATGCACGCCAACAATGTTCCCTTCATATTCATTTCTTTTTCGCGCGAAGATAGTGAATCAGGCCGGAACTTCGGCGGTTTGCTCTTCCTTCAGCGCGCGGCGCAAGATCTTGCCTACGTTACTCTTTGGCAATTCCTTTCTGAATTCCACATGTTTGGGCACCTTGTAATTGGTGAGGTTCTCCCGGCAATAGGCGATCAGTTCTTCCTGCGTGAGGCTTTGATCCTTCTTCACCACAAACGCTTTGATGACCTCGCCTGACTTCACGTCGGGGACACCCACGGCAGCGACCTCGAGCACCTTGGGATTACCGGCAATGACGTTTTCGATTTCGTTGGGAAAAACATTGAAGCCTGACACCTTGATCATGTCTTTCTTCCGATCGACGATCTTGAAGAACCCCTCCTCGTCCATCACACCGATGTCGCCGGTCCTGAACCACCCACCGGGAAAGAATACATTGCTGTTGTCCTGGTTCCAGTATCCGGACATCACCTGTGGCCCGCGCGCGCAAATCTCCCCGGATTCACCCTGGGGTACGGGGTTTCCTCCTTCGTCAAAGATCGCCACTTCCGTGCTCGGCATGGGAATACCAATGGAGCCGGGTTTCTGCCCGCCATCGAGCGGATTGCAGCAAAGCACCGGCGACGTTTCACTCAGTCCGTACCCTTCGACCAGATCGCTGCCGGTCAATTCTTTCCAGCGCCTTGCCACCACATCCTGAATGGCCATTGCTCCACCGACGCCGCCTTTCAAGCGCGAGAAGTCGACATTCTTGAACTCAGGATTGTTGAGCAGTCCGTTGAAGAGCGTATTGACCCCCGTGATGATCGTGAACTTGTGTTTCTTCAGTTCTTTCACAAATCCGTTCATGTCGCGGGGATTCGTGATGAGGATGCTTTTGACGCCCGCGCTGAACATCAGCAGTCCGTTAACGGTAAGGGCAAAAATGTGATACATGGGTATCGCGGTAATGATGATGTCCTCGCCACCCCGCTCCATGTAGGGCGTGAACCAGTGCCGTATCATCGCGTTGTGCGCAACGAGGTTTGCGTGCGACAGCTGCGCGCCTTTCGAAACGCCGGTTGTGCCGCCCGTGTATTGGAGTACCGCCAGGTCGTTGATCGACACGTCGGGTTTCGTGAGTTTCAAGCCCGCGCCGCTGTCGAGGGCATCCTTAAAGCGGATCGCGCCCGGCAGGTTGTAGGCCGGGACCATCTTCTTCACATGCTTTACGACCAGGTTTACAATTGCGCCTTTGAGGACGCCAAGCATGTCGCCGAGGTCCGTTAGAATGACGTGCCTGATGGAAGTGTTGCCGATGATCTTTTGAAGGTTGCTGGCGAAGTTGGTCACGATCACGATCGCCACCGCGCCGGAGTCCCTGAACTGGTGTTCCATCTCCCGCGGTGTGTAGAGCGGGTTGGTATTTACCACGATAAGGCCGGCACGCAGCGCCCCAATGAACGCGATGGGAAACTGAAGGAGATTGGGCATCTGGATAGCGATACGATCACCCTTCTTCAGTCCGAGATGCTGCAGGTAGGCGGCAAAGTTCCTGGAAAGTTTATCCACCTGTCCAAATGTCAACTGAGCACCCATGTTCTCGAACGCCACCCGGTCTCTATATTTAACACAGCTCTCCTCAAAGATCGCCGTCACCGAGTCGTACTCGTAAAGCTTCACTTCGTGGGGCACGCCTTTGGGGTAACTCTTGAACCAGGGGAAATCTTTCATGACGGGAACGCGTTTAGGTTGACTTATCGAAAGCAATCCAAACAAACGATTGCTTAGCGGCAAGGTAAGAAACAACCGCATCAAAATAAAGACGCCCAGCCTGCGGGGTGTGTTCAACCCGGCGACTGGGCGCTGCTCTGAATCATTCATTAACCTAGTACGTAACCTAAACTGAAGAGCAAGCTGTGCGCAGGAGCCTTTGGGCCCCAGGCGACGGTTGGCTAATCCATCGCAAAACGATTTTCGTCGCATGAAACAGGTTTTTCATGCTGTCCGGCCCGGCGGGTCGGGGCGGACGATCCACCCCGGACCTGAAGGCTTGGGCTGCCATCCTGAAACAGGCACCGGCATCCGGTTATAAATCGATTAGGCGAAAACGACCGGCCGTCGTTAACTTTGCTGTAGGAGGAGGGCTCGAACCTCCACGGGGCGGTTAGCTACAGGACAGAATGAGTTTTAGTGGTCAATCCGTTATCCTGCGTTTATCCCGTAATCCCCACCCCCGAGACAGGAGGGTATGTCTGCCAAATTCCACCACCCTACAGTGTGGACCCTGCCGCCGTGCGCTTCAGGGTAATTGTAAAATCTTCAACAAAGTAAGGGTATTTATGTTTGTGGCACCAAATAAGTACCAGTATTATTGTATGATTTTTAAAAATATTTCCTATTTTTGAATATCAAACAAAATCACTTATCGGCTATGGCTGAAAATTTGAAAATTGACAATGTCGACTTGAAGATCCTGGAGATCCTGATGCTGGATGCGAAAAAGCCGTACACGGAGGTGGCGAAAAAGGCGTTTGTTTCCGGGGGCACGGTCCATGTCAGGATGAACAAGTTGGAGGAAGCGGGCATCGTGGAAAAAACCACATTGAAGGTCAATTATTCCAAACTCGGTTACGACATCACCGCCTTTATCGGTATTTTTCTACAGAAAAGCGCGCTGTATGACCAGGTGCTGGCCACGCTCAAAACCATCCCCGAAATCACAAACATCCACTACACCACCGGCAATTACAGCATGTTCATCAAGATCCACTGCAAAGACACGAACCATCTGAAGCTGGTACTCCACGACAAGATCCAGCAAGTGGAGGGAATTGAGCGAACGGAAACCATGATCTCCCTGGAAGAGAGCCTTGACCGGAGCCTCAATCTCGGCGCCGGCTAAAAACATTCTCCAACTAAATAGGCGCGGAAAAGAACCTTAAAATCGGCATTTTGTTATAGATTTGTAGGTAATTTAAAATCAGTCTAAATAGGACGGGATGAGTAAAGACAATCAGGTATTGGAGGAGTTGACCTCGCGGGAATACGCGCACGGGTGGACGAGTAATATCGAAGCTGAGTCAGCGCCGAAAGGGTTGAACGAAGGCATCATCCGCTTCATTTCCGCCAAAAAGAACGAGCCGGAATGGCTGCTGGAGTGGCGGCTGAAAGCCTTTCAGCAGTGGAGCAAAATGAAAGAGCCCCGCTGGCCCAACGTGTCCTACCCGCCTATCGACTATCAGGACGTGATCTACTATTCGGCGCCGAAAAAGCAAGCCAAGGCAAAGAGCCTGGAAGATGTGGACCCGGAGTTGATAAAGACGTTTGAAAAGCTCGGCATCAGCCTTACCGAACAAAAGCGACTGACCGGCGTGGCCGTTGACGCGGTGATAGACAGTGTCTCGGTGGCCACCACCTTCAAGGAGACGCTTGCCGAGTTGGGGATCATCTTTTGCTCGTTCAGCGAGGCGGTGCAAAAACATCCCGGCCTGGTAAAGAAATACATGGGCTCGGTAGTGCCGATCAACGACAACTATTTTGCAGCGCTCAACTCGGCCGTTTTTACCGATGGCTCCTTTTGCTATATTCCCAAAGGCGTCCGTTGTCCGATGGAGCTTTCCACCTACTTCCGCATCAACGCCGCGAATACGGGCCAGTTCGAGCGTACACTCATCGTTGCCGACGAGGGCTCGTATGTTAGCTACCTCGAAGGATGTACCGCTCCCATGCGCGACGAGAACCAGTTGCACGCCGCCGTGGTCGAACTTTATGCGATGAAGGACGCCACCATCAAATACTCGACGGTTCAAAACTGGTATCCCGGTGACAAGGACGGGAAGGGCGGCATTTACAATTTCGTGACCAAGCGCGGCTTATGCGCGGGCGAAAGCTCGAAGATCTCCTGGACACAGGTTGAAACAGGATCGGCCATTACCTGGAAATATCCGTCCTGCATCCTCAAGGGCGACAATTCCAGCGGCGAGTTTTACTCCGTCGCCGTAACCAACAACCACCAGCAAGCGGATACCGGGACAAAGATGATCCACATCGGAAAAAATACCAAGTCGCGGATCGTTTCCAAGGGCATCTCCGCAGGGTTTTCGCAAAACAGCTACCGCGGGCAAGTGCACATTCTGAAACGCGCTGCCGGTGCGCGAAATTTCTCCCAGTGCGATTCGCTGCTCATGGGCGATCAATGCGGGGCACACACGTTTCCCTACATCGACGTGGAGAACAATACCGCGCGCGTCGAACACGAAGCAACGACCTCCAAGATCGGCGAAGACCAGATCTTCTATTGCCTGCAACGCGGTATCGACGAAGAATCCGCTGTGGCGCTCATCGTCAATGGATATGCAAAGGAAGTATTGAACCAACTCCCCATGGAATTTGCCGTGGAAGCGCAGAAACTGCTCGCCCTTACCCTGGAGGGATCGGTGGGGTAACGGCATACGGTCAAACGGTGGGCGGTGGACGATAGACAACGCAACCGGGTTTAGAGTTTAGAGTTTAGAGTTTAGAGTTTGGAGTTTGGAGTTTGGAGTTTGGAAGTTTGGAAAATTTGGACGAACACGAAGATGTTAAGCATTAAGAATCTCGAAGCAAAAATTGACAACAAACAGATCCTGAACGGGGTCAACCTGGAAGTGAAGGCGGGAGAAATTCACGCTATCATGGGACCGAACGGTTCCGGGAAAAGCACGCTTGCATCCGTGCTTGCCGGACGCGAGGAGTATGAGGTCCTCGGCGGCGAAGTGACCTTCGATGGAAAGGACCTTCTGGAATTGTCGCCGGAGGAGCGCGCCCGGGAAGGGGTGTTTCTTGCATTTCAGTACCCCGTCGAGATTCCCGGCGTAAGTACCATCAACTTCATGAAAACCGCCGTCAACCAGATTCGCACGCACCGCGGCCAGCAGCCGCTTGACGCCGTGTCGTTCCTGGGCGTGATGAAAGAAAAAATGAAGCTCGTCGAGATGGACCAATCCCTGCTCAACCGCGCACTGAACGAAGGTTTTTCCGGCGGGGAAAAGAAACGCAATGAGATCTTCCAGATGGCTATGCTTGAGCCACGGCTCGCCATCCTTGATGAAACGGATTCCGGACTCGACATCGACGCACTGAAAATCGTCTCCAACGGTGTGAACAAACTCCGCGGCAAGGACAACGCCGTAATCGTCGTGACGCACTATCAGCGCCTCCTCGAGTATATCGTCCCGGACTTTGTCCACGTACTCTATAAAGGAAAGATCGTGAAATCCGGCAACAAAGACCTCGCCCTGGAACTCGAAGCCAAAGGGTACGACTGGATCAAGGACGAAGTAGCAGTTGGATAACGAGTTGAAGCCGATGAGCGTAGCCACTACCGAAAATATTACCGGACAAATTGCCGCTTCTTTCCTTCAGCGCATCAATATCGATGACGACCCGCTGAGAAAAGAAGCCACCGAAATTTTCCGAAGCCTGGGCCTGCCGGCCCCGAAGCATGAAGAGTACAAGTACACGCCCATCACGCGCGTGCTCGAAAAGAATTTCACGTTTGCTCCATCCGGCGCCCCCGGTCCCCTTACCAGCGTCAGGGAATTTATGCTTCCTGAAATGGACGATGCCAACGTCCTCGTGTTCATCGATGGCGCGCTTTCCAAGGATCATTCGCGCATTGTGTCGCCGGCCTCCCAACTGAAGATTCAGTCCCTTGAGGATGCCCTCGCCGAAAAGGATCCCGCGGCGGTGACCCATTTCAACAAATACATCAACTACAGGAACGACGCCCTGGCAGCGTGGAATACCGCCGCCTGGACGCACGGTGTATTCATTCACATTCCCGAGCATGTGGTTGTGGAGAAACCCGTCGTGATCTATCACCTGTCCAATGCCACCGCCGGAGAAATCATCGCGATCAACCGAAACCTTATTGTAGCCGGCAGGAACAGCGAGGCCACCGTTATTGAGCGTTTTGCCTCGCGGGGAGAAGCCAACCATTTCTCGAACATCGTCACCGAAGTGGCCATTGAGGAGGATGCACGTTTCAATTTCATGTCGATTCAAAACGACGGTGGAAACCGCTACCAGTTCGGCCTGACCGAGTTCTTCCAGAAGCGTTCAAGTTTGTTGAATACGTATACGTTTACCCTTTCCGGCAAGCTTGTCCGAAACAACCTTCACCTGCAACTCGACGGCGAAGGAATCGAATCGCACATGTACGGCCTTTACCTTATCTCCGGCGATGCCCACGCAGATAACCACACCGTTGCCGACCACAAGCAACCCAACTCGTTCAGCAACGAATTGTATAAAGGCATCATGGATGACCACGCGCGGGGCGTCTTCAACGGGAAGATCTTTGTTCGCCCCCAGGCGCAAAAGACAAACGCCTTTCAGGCCAACCGAAACATACTCCTGTCGGAGCAGGCCACGGTGAATACCAAACCTCAACTGGA
This sequence comes from uncultured Roseivirgaceae bacterium, assembly GCA_964551035.1. Lineage (GTDB taxonomy): Bacteria > Bacteroidota > Bacteroidia > Cytophagales > Cyclobacteriaceae > Chryseosolibacter. The sequence goes on from CAZKBK010000032.1 coordinate 29,056, forward strand.
AATCTGGGCAGACGATGTAAAATGCTCCCACGGATGTACGACCGGTCAGCTCGACGAAGAGGCGATGTTTTACCTGCAGTCGCGGGGCTTGAGCAAGGACACCGCCCGCGGAATGATGCTCTACGCTTTCGCCGGCGAGGTCCTGGAGAAAGTAAAGCACCCCCTCCTTCGTGAATATCTCGACGGGGAAATCAGCCTCCGGCTGCACAAAAACTTTTGACTATGGAAACGCCCGTAAAATCACCTGCTATCGATGTTGAAAAGATCAGGAAGGACTTCCCGGTACTGCATCAAAAAGTGAATGGCCGGGACCTGATCTACTTCGACAACGCCGCCACCAACCAGAAACCCAGGTCGGTGATCGACGCACTGGTGGCGTATTACACCGGCTACAACGCCAACATTCACCGCGGCATTCATACCCTTGCGGAGAAGGCCACACGGGCCTTTGAGCAAACGCGGCAGACGATGAAAGACTTTATCAATGCCCCCGCGGCAGAGCAAATCATCTTCACGCGGGGCGTGACGGAAAGCATCAACCTGGTGGCGTCAAGCTACGGACGGGCGTTTATCCGCGAAGGCGACGAAATTATCGTTTCGACGCTGGAACATCACTCGAATATCGTTCCGTGGCAACTCCTCTGTGAAGAGAAGAAAGCACACCTCAAGGTCATTCCCGTCAACCGCGACGGCGAGTTGGACATGGAGGCTTACAAGGCGTTGCTGTCGGCCCGGACAAAGGTTGTCGCGGTCAACCATGCCTCCAACAGCCTCGGTACCATTAACCCGGTAAAAGAGATCATTCAGCTTGCACACGGTGTCGGTGCCGTCGTGCTGGTGGATGGCGCCCAGGCGGGAGCGCACCTGACCATCGACGTACAGGCGCTCGACTGCGATTTTTATTGCTTGTCGGCCCACAAGATGTATGGGCCCACCGGTACGGGAATCTTGTATGGAAAAAGAGAGATCCTTGAAAGCATGCCCCCTTTTCATGGCGGCGGCGAGATGATCCGGGAGGTGACGTTCGAGAAGACGACGTACAACGACCTCCCTTACAAATTCGAAGCCGGCACACCGAACATTGCCGATGTGGTCGCCTATCGCCATGCCATGGAGTTCATCAGCGACCTGGGCCGGGACAACATTGCCGCCCACGAACACGAGCTGCTGACCTACGCTACCGAAAGGGCTTCAAGGTTAAAGGGTATCAATATCATCGGCCAGGCAAAAAACAAGGTGGCTGTGCTGGCGTTTACCGTTAACGGAATCCACCATTTTGACATCGGCCAGATGCTCGACGCCCGCGGCATCGCCGTGCGGACGGGTCACCATTGCACCCAGCCGCTCATGGACTGCTACGGAATTGAAGGAACCATAAGGGCTTCATTTTCGGTTTACAATACGAAGAAAGAGATCGACCAGCTCATGGAGGGATTGGAAAGGATCATTAACTTTATGAAGTGATCATCTAAGCCCTCTCATTATGAAAAACGAAAACAAAATTGTGGAACTCCTCGCTGACCGGTTGAAGCGTCTGGATCAGATGGTAGGCATGCCATCGGAAACCAACAGCCGGTTGGAGCGGCTGGAAATCGGCTTCGGAAGACACGAAAAGGCGATCAACCGTATAGCGGAAGAGCTTGTAAAATTGAATACGCAGACCGTGCAAAACACGCGCGCACGCTTTACATTGGCGGATAAGGTCGACGGGATTGCCGATCTGCACAACCGCGTTGTAAAACTGGAAAGAGCTGTCTTTAAATGACGATAAACCAGATCCAGGAAGATATCATCAGCGACTTTTCGCTTCTTGACGGCGACGCCGAGATGACGGTGTTCTATATCATGGAACTTGGCCAAAAACTCCCCGAAATGCCGGCGGCTGCGAAGCAGGAGGAGAATATTGTGAAAGGGTGCCAGTCGAAGGTCTGGCTTACGGCCGAGATGAAAGACGACAAAGTACATTTTACCGCCGACAGCAACACCGCCATCACCAAGGGGCTGGTGAGCCTGCTCATTCGGATCTTCAATGGTCACACGCCCGACGAGATCCTGAACGCCGAACTTTCTTTCATGCACCGCATTGGAATGGAACGGTTCATTGGCACACAGCGCTCAAACGGGTTTGCGGCCATGATCAGGCAAATGAAACTGTACGCGCTGGCGTTCAAAACAAAAATGGATGTAAGGCAATGAGTGAGTCAGAAAAACAGCAGAAGGTTGCGGATACGGAAATTCCGGACTTCAGCGAAAAGGTGATCCAGGCCATCAAGACCGTGTACGATCCCGAGATCCCGGTGGACGTCTACGAACTTGGGCTGATCTATGAAATAAACGTGTACCCCGTGAACAACGTGTACGTCCTGATGACGCTCACGTCCCCTTCGTGCCCGTCCGCAGAAGTGATTCCCGGTGAAGTCGAGGAGAAGTTGCGGGAAATCGAAGGCATCAACGAGGTAAAGGTGGAAGTCACGTTCGACCCGCCATACTCGCAGGACATGATGAGCGAAGCGGCCAAGCTGGAACTTGGATTTATGTAAAATTGTTGGAAACGCAGGCCGGCTATCCGGCGCAGTCCATTACTTGAAAACCTATAACGAATTATGTATCCAGAAGAATTAGTAGCCCCGATGCGCACCGACCTGACCAGCGTCGGGTTTACCGAGCTGAAAACGCCGGATGAAGTAGAAAAACAACTCGGGAACGCGGGGACCACCCTGCTCGTGATCAACTCTGTTTGTGGCTGTGCCGCGGGCGCCGCCAGGCCCGGCATCAAGTGGGCTCTCCAAAACTCGCCGAGGAAACCCGACCACCTCACCACGGTTTTCGCCGGTGTCGACAAGGAGGCCGTTGCAAAGGCACGCGAGCATACCCTCCCCTACCCGCCTTCATCACCGTCAATCGCGTTGTTTAAGGACGGCGAACTCCTCCACTTTGTCGAGCGCCACCACATCGAAGGTCGTAACGCCCAGATGATCGGCGAACACCTCGTCGAGGTTTTTGACGAATACTGTTAGCAGCTAAGAGTTAAGAGCTGAGAGCTGAGAGTTAAGAGTTAAGAGTTAAGAGCTGAGAGCGGACCGCCTGGCCAACAGACGCCCTGCTCTCTGCTTTGTGCTCCTGGCGCTCCGCTGCTCCACGATTCTCCAGAACTCCTCCACCCGCGCCGTCCACGTGTTCCTTCTCGCTATGCGAACGCGCGCATCGATCTCCTCCTGATTGTTATTTTCAATGGCTTGGTCGATCAGGTTTACGTACTGATCGTGGTCGTAGGCGATCGACACTTCCGGCGCGAAACTGACGATATCTTCGGAAAAATCCGTGGCCACGACAGGGCGCCCTGCGGCCAGGTATTCGTTTACTTTCAGGGGGTAAATGCTGCGCGTGAGTGTGTTCTTCTTGAACGGAATCAGTGCGCAGTCCATGTAATGGAGGTATGCGGGCAACTCCCCTATTTTCTTCGGCCCGGCCATGATCACGTTGGGGTGTTCGGTCAGGGCAATCGTCCGGTGTTCTTCGGTGCCCACCGGACCTACCATCATCAGCACCTTGTCAGGGTGTGCGTCGAGTATCTTCTTGAGGAGTACATAGTCGATGCGGGACTCGATATTTCCGACATACCCAATCACCTTGCGGCCCTCCGCCCCCTTCAACGCTTCCGGCCGGGGGAAAGATTGCTTCAGGGCCTTTTCGAAATTGCTGAAGTCGGCGGCGTTCGGATGAAAGTACACATGGTTCGAATAGGTGGACTTGAGGCGCCTCAACTCGCGGGATGTCGTGAGCGTGATGTCGAATTTACGCACGATCTCTTCTTCAAGTCGTATGCCGTGCCTTGCTGTGTACGGCACCTGGGACAGGTCGTCCATAGATTGATAGACCGTGACCGACGGCTTGATGTCGTCGGGAAAATCGCGACAAAAATAAGGATCGAAGGCGTTCAGGTACACAAAGCGTTTCACATCATAGTCGGCAACAATCCGTCGAATGGTATGGTGAATTTCCCTGTCGTTGTACTTCGACAGCGCATCATAGAGTTTTCCGTCAGGAACAAAGTTGATCGGCAGCGTGATCCGGGGCGTAACGATGGTGAGGGACGGCGGCAATCCCGGGGGGTTCCGGTAGATGTCCGTTCCATGAACGAGCGCTTGCCAGCGCGATCGCACGCGTGGCGAACGGATCCCCTTCAACACATCCTTCAATGAAAAAGGATGGTCGATATAGAACACGCGGTTGTTCCTGGCAAACTCCCTGGCCAGTGAAAACGACGGTGAGGATATTGACGCATCCCACCGTGAAAGGCTGAAAATTATAATGTCGCTGTTGCGTATGGACATCTCCCCAACATAACTTTTAACAGATCAGGCGAGAAGCGAAAAAGCAACATGCCACAAGCGAAACGGACGACCACAACGCTTCGATGGCTGGCGTATATGCAAGGTGAACGACTTCGGGCGCCGCCGTCAGACTGCTGGAAAAATCCCTATCTTCGCCAACAATAAAAGCCTTGAACATGCGCGCGCTACACCTCCTTGCCGTGCTCCTGTTGCCCCTTGCATCGGCCGGACAGGACACCTACCGGCTTCAATTCAAAATTGAAGGCCTGAACGATACCACCATCTATCTTGCCTACTTCTTCCATGAGAAAACGTATGTGAAGGACACAGCGCGAGCTAGCGACGATGGTTCTTTCGTCTTCACCGGACAGGAACGTCTTCCGGAAGGAGTCTATCTTCTTATTCTCAACAACGCGCGGCTTTTCGATTTTGTGGTTGGCGCCGACCAGGAGTTTTCTCTGACCACCGTTCAGGGCGCGTATCCCCTGCGCACGGCCGTCAGCGGAGACGAAGACAACGCCCTTTTCCTTAAGAACATGGTTTCCAACGCCGGATACAGCAAAGAGACGGCGCCCCTGGTGGAGATCGTTCGTGACAGCACCGCCACCGAAAGCGCCAAAGCCGGAGCGCGGGCAGGGTTGCAGGAAATCAATCAAAAGGCCATTGCCGCGCAGGAGCTGATCATTCAACAGTCACCCGGATCGGTTACCGCCAGACTCCTGCTCATGAATAAGCCCATCGATGTCCCTGATCCACCCAAAGGCAGCCATGGCGCGATCGATTCAACTTACTATCTCAGGTACTACCGCGCGCATTACTTCGACCACTTCAACCTTGGTGACGAACTGATGTTGCGCACACCAAAAGTATTTTACTGGGACAAAGTCAACGATTACCTGTCGCGGCTTTTCATCCAGCATCCCGACACCCTCACTGCCCAGATCCACCATTTGGGAGCTATCGCAAAGGCCAATCCCGAGACCTATAAGTACTTCATCTGGAAATGTATCACTGAATTTCACCGGCCAGAAATTATGGGGCTGGACGAAGTGTATGTGAACCTGGTCGATAAGTACGTCACCACCGGGGAAATGGACTACTGGCTCGACAAGCGCACCATTGCAAACCTGAAAACCCAGGCCGATGAAATCCGGAGGGCCATGATCGGCCGAAAGGCGCCCAACCTGATCATGCTCGATATGAACCTTCAGCCCCGTGCCCTTTACGATATCAGGAACAAGTATACGATCGTTTATTACTTTTCAACCCAATGCGGCCACTGCAGGGAGCAAACACCGAAGTTGGTGGCGTTCTATGAATCAGCGCATGAAAAATTCGGATTTGATGTCTACGCTGTGGCAGCCGATACCTCCATGCAGGACATACGTGACTTTGCGAGCGAATTCCACACGCCCTGGACAACGGTTTGCGGGCCGCGCACGCTTACCCGCAAAGCTTTCGCTGAAGACTATTACGCCTACAGCACGCCCACGGTGTATGTCCTTGACCAAAGCAAGAAGGTCATCGCCCGCCACTTGCCCGTGACACAACTTGGCGATTTCCTTTTGCAACACGAAAACATGATTCGGCGCAGGCGGGAAGCGCACGACGGCGCGGGAGGCTGACGCGCGGTCACACGAAGTGACCCACAGGGCTTAGTCAGACCGCAGGCTTTTCACCGGATTCATTGTCGCCGCCCTAAACGTCTGGAGTGCCACGGCGAGCAGGGTCAGGATGAGCGCACCGCCAGCCGTCGCCGCAAACACGGTCCAGGGTATGCCCATGCGGTACGAGAACGTTTGTAGCCATTCCTCCGTCAGATACCAGGAGAGCGGGACTGCGACGAGGCTTGCCAGGCCGACCAGGATCAGAAATTCGCGCGACAACATGGCCAGAAGATTCACGGCAGTAGCACCCAGAATTTTCCGGATGCCGATTTCCCTGGTTCTCCGTTCCGCGACAAATGCCGACAAGCCAAAGACTCCCAGCATGCTGATCAAGACCGCCAGCCCGGAAAAATATCCCGACAACGAGCCCAACCGCTGTTCATCATTGAATTTTCTTTCATAGGCGTCATCGATAAAGAAATAGTCAAAGGGATATCCCGGGTTGTGCCTGCTAAAGGCATCCTTGAGCGTAGCGATCGCCAGGGAAGCATCGTGCCCGGGATCAACCCGCACGATCATGATTCGGTTTGACCCCGGAGACAAGTAGTAGATCACCGGTTTTACCGGCGCATACGGTGAAGAAATGACGATATCGCTGACAACGCCGATGACTCGCAAAGGCTGGCCAAACCACCTAACGGTCTGTCCCACGGCGTCGCTAAAGCCCATGTACCTGGCGGCGGCCTCGTTGATGATTATCGCTGATGAGTCAGATATGAATGCACGGGAGAAATCGCGGCCGCGTATGACCTCCCATCCGATGGTTTTGCCATAATCATGCGATACGCCGAAGTTCGCAAAGTCGATGGAGAGGTCCGGATCCTTTCCTTCCCAGTCAAAGCCACTGCTGGTTGACCAGGTTTCGGTGGTTGGCGAGGAGGCGGATGCGACGGAAAGAATGGCGCCCGTGCCCACCAACTCGTCGCGGAGAACTTCGAAGTGTTCCTGCCCCTCATCGTCGTCCAGGGGAAGGGCAATAAGCCCCTGGCGTTCATAGCCGATCTCGCGGTTTTTTGCGAATTCGATCTGCCGGAAGACAACGGTCGTCCCGATCACCAGGGAGACCGAACAGGTGAACTGAATCACGACAAGCGCTTTGCGGGGAATAACGAGCGCACCTGCGCGACTGGCCGCGCCCTTTGCAAGGTTCATGGCGCGCAGAGATGACAAATACAGCGCCGGATAACTCCCGGCAAACAAGCCCGTAGCAAAGACAAACGCGGCGCCATACAACCAAAACGTGATGTCATTCCAGGGTATGCCCATTTGTTTTCCGGCGATGCCATTGAACGCCGGCAACGACAGAAATACCAACAGCACCGCCAGGACAAACGACATCAAGGCGGTCATAATTGACTCGCCGAAAAATTGGGCAATCAACTGGGACCGCTGTGAGCCCACTGCTTTCCGGATGCCCACCTCTTTCGACCGTTGTTCTGATCGAGCCGTTGACATGTTCATGAAATTGATACAAGCCATCACCAGCACGATGACGCCGACCGCGCCGAAGAGCCAAACGTATTGTATCCGGCCTCCTGTGTTGACGCCATTCCTGAATTCCGAATAGAGATGCCAGTCATCCATCGGAAAGAGAAACAGCGCAGGCTTTTTCTTGGCCAGCTCGGAATTCACCCGTTTCAGCTTGGCATCCCGGATACGCGACGACACATCCGCGTACCCGACACCATCGGCAAGCTTCACAAAGATCTGAAATACGTTTGGCCGCCACGGGTCATCCATGTTTTGAACCCAGCCCGATGTATTGAAATAACCCTCCCAGGGGGCAATAAAGCTGATGTCGGCAAAACGCGTGTCGGCGGGCAGATCTTCGTACACGCCCTGGACCTGTCCGATAAAGGAATCACCCACCATGACGCTTTGGTCCAACGGGTCCACATCGCCGAAAAGGGTATTTGCCATGGAGGCGGAGATCAATAGCGCGCTGGGCTCGTTGAGCGCCGACCTCGTCCCGCTGATCATTTTCAGACCCAGAATTTCCGCGAACGCGGGTTCTGCGTAGACCCCGTTTATCTTGGATTTTTTCTCTTCGACGGTGACCACGAAATCCCCCGGGCCAAGCAGCATGGCCACATGCTCAAAGTCCTCACCATGGTCTTGGCGGAGTACGTCAGCGAGCGGATAGGGCATATTTCCCCACGTCTGCACTTCGCCATTATTGACTACGTTTTGCGCCACCTGCGCAATGCGCTCGTGGCCGGAAATACTGCGGTTAAACGACAACTCACTTCGTATCCACAGGCCAATAACGATGGCCACAGCCATACCTACGGACAGTCCGGTGATGTTGAGAAACGAATGCATCCGGTTCTTGATGAGATTCCGCCATGCGATGGTCAGGTAGTTCTTATACATATCTCGTGCGTTTGCGTTGTAAAAGCGCGGTCTCTTGCGGAAGGCAAATGGCCTGAGGTAATTCAGCACCTGGAACCAGTAGTCCAGGCGGGCCCTCAGCAGCGAACGCTGTCGGAGTGTCTCGCCAAAGTTCTCTTCCAGATCGCCCAACACCTCTTCACGGAGGTCCGGACGCAGGAAGGAAAGCAAGACCCGTTTAGCGATCTTTGGCGGTTTGCGGGAGTTCATTTTCTTGCCATTGATACCTTATCGCCGTTGCGCACAAGACGGCGGCCTGTCTTCATCGAAACTAGCCATTGGCAAAGCCCGGATACTGGTTCCACAAGGCCAGCCGGAACGCGCGCACTTCTTCGAGCACACGCTTTCCATAGGCGGTAATGGTGTAGATACGTTTCCGCCGACCACCGCGTTCTGCGGTGGACTGACCCATGGCCGATTTCAGGAAGCCCTTGTCCTCGAGCCGGGTGAGCGTGGCGTGTGTCGCCCCGATCGAGATTGCCCGGCCCGTTTGCAACCCAAACTCGCCGGCAATCCGGAGAGCGTACGCATCCTCCCCAAGTATTCCGACAAGCAGCAAGACAACCTCTTCAAGTTCGCCAAGCCTCGTTTCCTTCATTTTATTCTATATTGTAGAACTAATATACGCAATCAACGCTCATTTGTTCTACTTTCGAGAAATAAATATGGGAAACAACCCGTTCGGCTGCCGTAGGGGATTTTAGCCGTTCGGCCCGCCGAGCCATTTGACGGCTTCCGCCTGATCGTTAAACATCCGGGTCGGCAACTCAGGTTTGTTGATTTGAAGCCAGAAATTGCCCACCATGCGGGCAATCGGTGACCCTGTGATCAACGCCAGTCGGATCATGTGTCGAATGCCGTCGCCCGAAGAAAAATAATCCCGGGCCTCTTTGGTGATTCCTTTCAGATCGGTCGCAATGGTCAATGACGGATAGTCTTTGCCGCTGCAAAGTTGAAGCCTGTCGCTCACCACGCGCTTGGCCGCTGCAAGGTCTATCAACTTACCCGGCTTGTACTTTCCGTACATAATCCCTTCCTCGATCCAAAGCGTGATGAAGTCGTTGTCTATCGTGTCCATAGGGTTAGCCCGCTGCCGGGTTGGTTCAAAGTCATCCATTTCGACGGATCCTGTGAAGTTATGGCGTCAATGCCTGACCGTTATAGTATACGTAAAATTTCGGATAGCCGGACCGTAAAAAAGCCCATAATTGATCTAAAAATCAAATGGTCCGGAAAGAATTGATTTCCTCTCGGGGTTCTCCCTGATTTTGAAAGAAACCGGTTCCTCCTGATGCATGGCGCTGAATTTTGCCGAAGCTTTGTCCTGTAAAAACAGCCAAACAACAGGCAATGGCCAAAACCAGACACAACAATTTTCTCGACACGGTGGATGAGATCTTCACCGACGCGATCAACCAGGGCATCATGCACCTGTACACCGAAGACGACGCCTACACCGGAAGGCACTTGCGGATCAATAGCCGCGAACTTTACCACTTCGGGACCACCAGCTACATGGGCCTCGACCAGGATGAGCGCCTTAAGAAAGCCGCCATCGAGGCGATCCTTCGCTACGGGACGCAGTTCCCGCTCTCGAAATCCTACGTGTCCTTTGTCCTCTACAAAGAGCTCGAGGAACTCCTCTACAAGATGTACCAAAACCCGGTGCTCGTGGCCAAGAACAGCACCTTGTGCCATCAGGCTACCATCCCGTCGATCGTTCGCGACGAAGATGTCGTGATCCTCGATCACCAGGTTCACAACAGCGTTCAGAGCGCCTGCCAGATGCTGAAGCCGCGAGGCATCCGGGTGGAGATGATCCGCCACAGTGACCTGGACATGCTGGAACACCGCATCAAGGCGTTGCGCGACAAGCACGCCAAGATCTGGTACATGGTCGACGGCGTGTACTCGATGTTCGGCGACTACGCGCCGCTCGAACAACTGGTACAACTTCTCGACCGGTATCCGCAGCTCCACCTTTATGTCGACGATGTGCATGGCATGAGTTGGGCCGGTATCCACGGAACAGGCTATGTGTTGAGCAAGATCAAGACCCTCCATGAAAAGATGGTCCTCGTAGGTACCCTGAGCAAGTCGTTCGGCGCCAGCGGGGCGGTCATGGTGTGCGCCAATAAGGAATTGTCGCGGTTTGTGAAAACGTTCGGGGGCCCGCTCTCCTTTTCTGCCCAGCTGGAGCCGCCCAGCGTGGGGGCGGCCGTAGCCTCGGCAAAGATCCACCTCTCCGATGAGATCTACGCCATGCAGGACGAGTTGAGAGAAAAGGTTGCCCTGTGCAACAATCTCATTTATCAGGCGGGCGTTCCGATCGTCGATGTCAACGAATGCCCGGTGTTCTACATTCCCACTGGCCTGCCGTCGTCCGGTTACAATATGTCCAAGCGCCTGATGAATGAAGGATTTTTTGTCAACATGGGCATCTTCCCGGCCGTGCCGGTGAAAAATACCGGCATTCGTTTCACGCTTTCCAGGCATAACCGCGCCGAAGATATCCAACAACTGGTAGAGGCGATCAAATATCACTATCCGCGAATGCTGGAGGAAGAGAACAGGACGGAAAACGAAGTGCGGAAGGCATTCAGATTGCCCCTGCTGGAGGAGACCACCACCGTATCCGCTCAGCCGTTGACGCTGGTTCACGAAACGCGGATCGAAAAAATTGATCGCAAAACATGGAACGATCACTTTGGCGACCGCGGAATTTTCGACTGGAGCGGATTGCAGTTCATGGAATCAGCGTTCTCGGGCAACCCCAGACCGGAACACAACTGGGACTTTCACTACCTGATCGTAAAAGACCCGGCCGGTAAAGTCGTGGCTGCCACATTCCTGACCGTAGGACTCTACAAAGACGACATGATGGCCCCGGGTTCGATATCCCGTCAGATCGAAGCAGAGCGGGAAGGCAACCCCTACTACCTCACGTCGAAGGTGGTGAGCATGGGAGCGCTTGTCTCCGAGGGTGAGCACCTTTTCGTGGACCAGGAAAATGAGAACTGGAAAGACGCGCTGAAACTTATCTTTGCCACCGCCGCCGACATTCAGGAGAAGTCGGAAGCGTCCATGCTCCTGCTCCGGGACTTTGAAGACTCGGATAGCACGCTAAAAGAATTCCTTACCGGTCAGGGATTTATCAAGGTAACCGTACCCGACGCCTGCACGGTGGAAAGCCCGTCGTGGAGAACGACGGATGAATTCCTCGCCACGCTCGGCGCGCGCTCGAGACGGCATGTCCGCAACGACGTGCTCAAGCTCGAAGGGTGCTTCGATGTGGAAGTGAAAGACACCGTTGGAGAATCTGAACTGGCGCATTACCAAAAGCTCTTCCTGAATGTAAAGTCACGCAACTTCGACATCAATACCTTCGACTATCCCGAGCGCTTCTTTCAATTGATGCAATACAGTCCCGACTGGGAATTCATCGTCCTGAAAGTAAAAGACACGCCCTGCGATAATTTTCAGGACATCGCCGCGGTCGTGTTTTGCTATCGAAACGCCGGAAACAATTACAGTCCCGTTTTCGTGGGCATGAATTACGACTTCCAGGAGGCTTACCGGCCCTATCAGCAGGCGATCTTCCAGGTAGTCAAGCGCGGGCGCGACCTGCACGCGCCGCGGGTGTTCCTCGGCCTTTCCGCCACCATCGAAAAGAAAAAGTTCGGCGCCGTCGTCACCCCGAAAGTTGCCTACGTTCAGGCGAAGGACAACTTCAACATGGAGTTCATTGAAACCATGGCCGTCAAACAACATTGAAACAACGTATGAATACATACCATAGCCGTCAACTGACTGTGGACCAAAGCCAACGGATCGACGCCATTTCAAGATTCATCTTCGAGATTGCGCAGGGAAACTTCAATTTCGATATTCCCCAATCCGAGATGGAGGACGAACTTGACGCGATCATTGTCGGCATCAGGATGTTGAAGGAGGAGCTCAAGGGTTCCACGGTATCGCGAAACTACCTGGAGAGCATCTACAAGGGGGTCGTCGACATTCTCTTCGTGCTGGACGAACACCGGATCGTGCAGGAATGCAACACTGCAGCAATCAGTTTTCTGGGAATTCCAAAGGCAAAGGTCATCGGCCAGCCGTTCTCCCGATTCGTCGAGTACCCCATGGAAGCAAGCCCGAAACAGAAATCCGAATGGGAAGCCGGGCAGGTGGCCAACATCGAGCTTTATTTCAAAAGGGGCGGCGTGTTGATCCCGACGATGGCCTCGGTTTCACAGCTGGTCACCACAGGAAATCAAAAGAGCGGTATGCTCGTCGTTGCCAAGGAAATTTCCGCCCAGAAGCAGGCCGAGGAGGATCTCCGCGCCGCCAAGGAGTACGCCGAGGCAGCGAATGTCGCCAAAAGCAACTTTCTGGCGAACATGAGCCACGAAATACGCACGCCGTTGAACAGCATCCTTGGCTTGACAGAGATCATGATGCGTGAAAACACAAATGAAAGCCAGCGGGAATACCTCCGGATCATCCGCCAGTCCGGCAATAACCTGAGCCGTTTGATCAACGACATTTTGGATTTCAGCAAGATCGAAAGCGGAAAGCTTACCCTCGAGGAAGTGCCAATCGATTTCACGGAAGTGGTAAACAGCGCGATACAGCCGTACCGGTTTCTGGCCGAGGAGAAAGGGCTCGCTTTTGATTGCACATTCGATGGCGCCATTCCCCGGCAATTGAAGGGCGATCCCACCCGCATCAGCCAGATCATCACCAACCTGGTGAGCAACGCTATCAAGTTTACCTCCAGGGGCGACATTTCCGTCCGATTTTCGTTGTTCTCGAACCTGGCCGACTCGGTCATTATCCGCGGAAAAGTCGCTGACACCGGCATGGGTATCCCTGTGGACAAAGAGCAACTCATCTTCCAGAATTTCACCCAGGCCGACGAGTCGGTAACCCGAAAATTCGGCGGCACCGGACTTGGCTTGAGTATCGTAAAAAGCCTCCTCCAACTGATGGATGGCGACATTGCCGTTCAGAGCCCGGCTGACCAGGCTACAGGACAGGGTTCGATCTTCACGTTTTCCCTTAACCTGAAACGAACCCTGGAGAAAGCCCCGACGCACAGCAACACCGGCGACGGTCTCGCCTTTCCAAAGCCCATGACGGTGCTGGTCGTCGATGACAACCCCATCAACGTGCTGGTTGCACGCAAGATGCTGCTAAACCTGCACGCCACGGTGGTAACCGCCGAAAGCGGGGCCGAAGCCATCGAACTGGTAAAGACACGCTCATTCGACATGATCCTGATGGACATTCAAATGCCCGACCTCGATGGCTACCAGACAACCTCCGCGATGCGTGGACTCGGTTACAACGGGCCCATCGTCGCCCTTTCGGCAAGCGCCTTTGTTGAGGATGTACGAAAAAGCCTCGCGGCAGGCATGAATGGCCACGTGCAGAAACCGTTCACGCAACAGCTGCTGTTCGACGCGATCATGAAATACTTCGGCAATCCCTAGAAACTGAACTTCGACAAAAACCCGGTCACCTCCTCCTTCAGCGTCCGCTGATTCCGGATCTGTAGTGTATCCGTGATGAGTGGATTCACTTTCACGTTGAGTTCGTGCAACCGCAGGTGCTGGTTGATGAAAATAAATTCCAGGTCGGGAATAAGCTCTTTCAGCACGTCGAGAATATCGATGACCTTGAGGTTGCGGTCAACCACGTTGTAAACATCCGAGGGCAGGTCCGCATCGAGCATACTGTTCAAGGCTTTTGACAGCATATCGATCGGAATGAACGTCCGGGACTGTTTTCCATCGCCCTGGATGGTCACAAGGCGGTTGAAATTCGCCTCGAAGACGAACTTGTTGATCACCGCGTCGAAGCGCATGCTCTTGCTATAGCCATAGACGTTGCCGCAACGCAGGATGTACGCCTCGACCTTTCCCCCATCGATCAGACGCCGGACGTGCTGCTCCCCGCGGAGCTTCGATGCGGCATAAAAAGTCTGCGGCGACGGCGGGGTATCCTCGTGCGCGGGAATGTTTGACGAGCCATACACGCCCGTGCTACTCGTGTAGATGAAACGTTTCACGTCACTCTCCTCCACGGCATAGACCAGTTCGGCGGTACCCCAGTGGTTGACCTGCTCATAGACGTGCGAGTCGGCGTTGGCAAACGGCGTCGTGACCTTGGCCGCCAGGTGGTAGACCACGTCAATGCCCTTCAGGGATTTTTTCAGCGCCCGGGAATCCAGCAATTCACCCTTGGCAAATTCTACTTTTTGATGCTTCTGAAGACGGAGCCCCAGGAAAAGGTTGTAATTCGGTCGGCTCAGGTTGTCGTACACCACCACCTGTTCCACCAGGGGATTGGCGATCAACATGCTTACGAGTTCCGTTCCGATGTATCCGGCCCCGCCGGTGACAAGTACTTTCATTTATCGATGCAAAATTGTAGCGTGTGCTGTTTGGTTGGGAGCGTCAATCGTCCTCCGTTTTGTCGTCAATCGTCCACCGTTTTATCGTCAATCGTCCTCCGTTTTATCGTCCTCCGTTTTGTCGTCCTCCGTCGATCGTCCACCGTCCTCCGTCGATCGTCCACGGTCCACCGTTTTATCGTCGACCGTCAATCGTCAACCGTCGACCGTCAGTTACCGCTCATAGTCCGGTTACCGCCAGGGCACAGCAACTCTAAACTTCAAACTCTAAACTCTAAACTTCAAACTCTAAACTTCAAACTCTAAACTTCAAACTCTAAACTTCAAACTCTAAACTTCAAACTCCAAACTCCACCCCCCCGATCACTTCTCCACCAAATCCGTATGCAACCCACATTCGACTTTATTCATCCCGAACCACCGCGCTTCGCGCTCCTGCATCTCGGGGTCGAGTTTGCGCGTACACGGCTCGCAGCCGATGCTCACATATCCTTTGCCCTCCAGCGGGTGCGTTGGCAGGTTATATTCTTTGCGGTATTGCCAGATCATTTTGGCGTTCCAGTCAAGCATAGGGTGAAAACGGATGCACCCGTGTTTGGCGGGTTGCTCCTCGCGCATCCCCGCCCGCACCGCGCTTTGGTCCGCCCGCACGCCGTTGATCCAGATGTCATGGGCCATGAGGATGGCATCCATCGGCTGCGTCTTGTTCAGGTAGCAGCAGTGGTCCGGATCCGAGGTGAAAAGCAACTTGCCCTCGGAATCGCGTTGCATAAACTTTGGGACATCGGATTTAAGATCCAGCGTGTTCAGACCGAACTGCGCCGTGATGAGATCGCGAAACGCCACCGTCTCCGGGAAATGGTAGCCCGTGTTGATGAAGTAGACGGGGATAGTCTTGTCGACACGGCTGAGGATGTGAAGCAACACCAGACTGTGAGATTGAAAAGATGACGTGGTGAACAGGCGCTTTCCCTCCTGGCGATAGGCTTCCAGCCGCTCTTTAATGGCTTCAAAGATCATGGTCCCCGTTTTCAGTTAAAAATTTAAATATCAGAAACTTACCCTAAACTTGTGAATAAACGGTTCACTATATTATATTCGACCTCCCTAACCAAAAACCGTTCGTTCGTGAGGCTTAAGCACCGTTTACTCCTGGCCTTCCTGATTACCCTGCTGATCTTCTGCTGGCAGACCATTTTCGTCTGACCGGTAAGGCGAGGCCGATTGCGACATCAAATTAAAGGCTTTTGTGGAATTAAAGTTCCTTGAGGGGGCGATTTGGGTTGAATCGCATCTTGCAAACGTTGGCGCGGGTGGGGATTTTTGGTGGATGCTGTGAGGTGGTAGGGTTCGTCGCCAAGGCACGGAGTGGCGGAGGCCGCGGAGGGGTGAAGTGAAATATCTCGTAAGTCAACGACAATAAATCAGAACCTTCGCGCAGGCGGGCTTTCGCGGAGGCGTCAATGGGTGTGTCTCTCGCGGCGGCGCAACGACGCAGAAACGACGCGGCGGGTGTGTGATACCATGGCCGGGCTCTTTTAAAATCTGACGTTTTCAATCATGTCTCAATGTCTTCATTGTGGTCTTACTTTTTGCGCCGCGCCCACCGTAGCTGGCGATGACGCAGGGGTGGGCCTCGGCAAGTTCGGCCACCGTGAGACGTGTGTTAATGTGTGCGGCGGCATCCGCCGGTAAGAGAAAAATTGAATTAACCTTTTCCCTTCGACGGCGAACGCAGGCAACTCCAGCGTCTACCCGGATGCCGCCGCACCAACCTCGATAAACTCCGGGTGGCCGAGCTTGTCGAGGCCTGCGTTACGAGTGACGAGCTATGAATGTCGGGGCTTACTCGTCACACTCCACTCGACTCAGGATTCTCTGATAATTCATCAATCTTCCGTACAAACATCTGGAATCAAGGGGGCTTGATGTGGTCTTGAAGAATCGTTAGCCAGAGGAAAGAGCCTGCGCGGTGCTCAGGCTTTGGTTTCTCGCGGCGGCGCAACGACGCAGAAACGACGCGGGGGTAGCTTTTCCTTCCTTGTGCCTTGGTGGCAACCTACTCCCCAGTTCCAGACCACCCCAAGCTTAACACCATCAAAAAAAACGAAAAGATTTCAATGCTCCCAAGCGAATTTTGTGTAAGTTCAGGTCACAAAAGAACCCGCTACGAAAAAAAAGACTATTCCCTCCTGCAAATCCCTTTTGCGGAACCCCAATAGTCACTCCGTTGCCATGTGGGGATGGCGAGTTCAACCGTGTTTTTAGTGGATTAACTATCCTTATGAAAAAAATATGCGCTATTTGCGTGGAGGTATTCCTATGCCCTTCGCACAGCACCGGTGTGGCATCGCTCCTCATCACAACGAGTCTCCTGTTTCAAAGTACCTATTCCGCGGGGCAGGGCAGCGTTCCGGAGAACATGCCCATCACCGACACCGCCTACCCTACGGGCATCTCATTCCAGACCGGCCCCGGCGCCAACAACGCCGCTGACAATTGGACGTACCCCTTCGGCACCAAGTTGACGATCAACCACAATTCGTCGAGGAATCTTGAGATCATGGCTGTCAACAAGGACGCCAGGGGCATCGTCTATCGGCAATTCAGCCAGTTTACGAACGCGTGGACGCCGTGGCGAAAGATCCTGGCCGAAAATCCAAACGGGCGATACGGCATCGCGGTCGAAACCCCAATGGCCAAACTTCATGTCCATGAAGAAGCCGAGCTGGAGACCGCCGAGGGTAACTACCGCTCGTTGTTGCAGGTCTCCGGCGCCGTGGGCAATGGCAACATCTTCCGGAGGAATCTCTGGGTTGTTAGAGACGAAGCCAACACGGGATGGTACTATTCCAGGCTGGTGAACGGCATATCCATCGACGGCACCTACGACAACCCAGCCACAGCCCGTACGTGGTGGACCCGGGATCCCAAAGATAACATCCAGTCCTGGGGGAACGGCGCCTCTATCTACATGGTCTTGAAGGACGGGCTTCTGGGCCTGGGACCTGAAGACCCTGCCACAACCCTTGATGTACATGGCGCCGCTACCATTCGCAAGGGCGGAGATGGTGCAGTGTTGCTCGACCTCAAGAGTGAGCGCGGATGGCAATTCCGTCAAAAAGGATCAGCGTCCGGTGCCCACCTGGAATTGTTTAACTACGGAGGTCTAAATAAGCACTTCCTTATTACGACAGAGGGCAATGTTGGCATCGGCACACCAACACCGGATGCCAAGCTCACTGTTAAGGGTACCGTTCACGCCCAGGAGGTAAAGGTTGATCTCACAGGCCCGCTCGCACCACCCGACTATGTATTTGAAGCCGACTATGCACTCCCCACCCTCGGGGAAATCAAGGCTTACATTAAGGAACACAAACATCTCCCCGAAGTTCCGTCGGCAGCCGACATGGAAGCCAACGGCATCAACGTGGGTGAAATGAACCTGATCCTCCTGAAGAAGGTCGAGGAGCTTACCCTACACGTGATCAGGCAGCAGGAGGAGATCGAGGCGTTGAAAAAGCAATTGAATAAAGATCAGTAAAGGAATCCTTAACAATAAAGACTGCCGCAACCACCAATCCAATGATGAAAAAAATCGTGTTTACCATCGTCGGCTTCATCTCCGCCACGGCGGGTATGTCACAATCATTCCATGTGCCCGATGGGTCAACGGGAATCACTGACAGCCCCAACGACAACTTCGGCATCAATATGACGCCAAGCCTGAACACCACCCTGAGTCTTTCGTCCGGCGCGATCTCACCGCTGGAAATGATCTCCGACGACGCCATATTCAAATTTTGGGTTGGCAAATTGATGCTTCGGGCGCGTGAAGGCTATTCAAATGTTCCTTATATAGAATGGCGGACGAGTGACTTTACACGACAAGCTTATCTGGGCTGGAGGGCCGACGTCTTCAACCTCAAACTTGAGAATGGCTTCAACTTTTTGATCGATGGTGGAAATGTGGGAATTGGAACGAACTCGCCACCCACGGAAAGCTTGACCGTTAACGGATCCATTCATATTCCAGCCGCAACCACGACGGACGACGACTCGCCGGCAGTCACCGCAAAAAGCGATGACGACTTTCTCTACGACGGAGAGTACATCAATCACTACGCCTTTGGATTCCACAAATTCGACGACGGAAATGGCCTGGCAAGCCTGAATGCGTATCTCGCAGGCTATTTCGGGATCGACCTCTTCACAAATGGCATAAACAGGCGGAAACCACCACGAAGTTGTTGGAAAAGGTGGAAGAACTGACCCTTTACGTTATCGAGTTGAAAAAGGCCAATGATCAACTCAGGGATCAAAACGAAAAGCAGCAGAAAGAACTCGATGGCGTAAAAGCTAAACTCGAACAAACCAGACACTAAGCACACCGAGATATGAAGAACGCAAGAACGACGAAGGGAATGTTAACCGCCTTCTTGAGCATGTTGTCCACATTGTCAATGGCACAACCTGGCACTTACAGCAACATCAACCTCACGCATCCGTATGACCAGCTGCGTTTCGTTGTGCCGGGAGAACCGGCATATTACCTGATGTCCAAGACCACCACTACCAACGACAGGGCCTTGGCCCTCTACAGCCCGGATGACGTTACCGGAGGGAGTTGGTTCTTTTCCGTAAGACAGGGAAGCGGGGACTTTCAATTGCATAAGGGTAACATGACCATCAACAATGGCCACCTCGGTGTCAATATGATCAACCCGAATGCCCAGGTAGTGGTCGGTGATGAATTTGGGGCGATCGTGTCTGGTGCCGGCGGAGGCATCGGCGTGTTCGGAAGCAACCTTGCCGTCTACAATGCCGGTCCATTCGACAACGATTTCTACACGCCCTACTCGCATGCAAACTTTGGGTACGCCGGCATGCGAACCGGTTGGGGAAAGGTTGAATTCTTTACCGCCGCCGGCAGCACCACTGCCAACGAGGTCGTCAGCCCGGCAACCAGGATGATCATAGACGCGAACGGAAATGTGGGCATCGGCATGAATCCGTCCGCCAAACTTCACGTCGATGGGACGATCCAGGCCAAAAGCTACATTACCGTTGATGCCCCCGGCGGCAGCTACCGTGTAGCCATGAATGGGATGACCGACGGGTACATCACTGGTCGCAACAACGGAGGCGATTCAAAATTTTCCATACGCTCAAACGGAAACTCTTTCTTCAATGGCGGAAACGTTGGCATCGGCACTGAGAACCCCGACGCCAAACTCACCGTCAAAGGCACCGTACACGCCGAAGAAGTGAAAGTCGACCTCTCCGTTCCGGGTCCTGACTACGTCTTCGAAAACGACTATCCGCTGCCCTCCCTGGATGAGGTCGCCATATACATCGGCGAACACAAACATTTGCCCGAGGTTCCTTCCGCGAAAGAGATGGAAGCGAATGGGGTGGAATTGGGGGAGATGAATATGGTGCTGCTTCGCAAAGTGGAAGAACTGACCCTTTACGTTATCGAGTTGAAACGCGAAAACGACCAACAGCGCGAACAAACCATGCGCCAGCAACAGGAAATCGAAAAGTTAAAGAAAGCCTTAAACCCTGACACAAAATGAAACACGTTCTCCTTTTTCTCACCCTGTTATCGCCCCTTACTTCCCTGGCGCAATGGAGTGGGACCTCGACAGTCCAGTACTTCACCGGCGGAAGGGTGGGCATCGGCACCTCGACACCACAGCACGGCCTGCTCGAAATCAACGGCAGTGGCGCAACCAATGGAATCACGTTTTGGACTAACGCCGGCGAAGCTACGTCCAGGATCTGGACAGACCCCACGTCCAACCTGTTCCACCTCACCCGGGGCGACCTGCCATCAAAAGGATTAACACTGACTGCAGACGGAAAACTGGGGCTTGGCACCACGGCAAGCCCATCAAGCAAACTTCACGTATTCAATCTTTCCTCCGGAGGCTCGCCGCATCAGTTCACCGACTTCCTGGTCGAAGATGCCGACCGCGGGATGATCCAGGTCCTCACCGGCGCCAGCGGCGTCGGGTACTTCGGGTTCGCTGATGCGGACGATGATTACGTGGGTGGCATACAATACGAACACGCCACCGACCGGATGTTTTTCCGCGTCAACAACCACGACTTTTCCGATCTGACCGTCGCCGCCCAGGGCTACGTCGGCATCGGCACCGACAACCCCCAACAAAAACTGGAGGTCTATGACGGGCGAGCGCGAATCAACAGCGCGGCACCAATCCTTGAACTATACGAACGCGACAATGAGAAAATCTGGTTCCTTGTTGGCGACGGAAACCGTGTGGGATTCCGGCAAAACACAACGTCGTCTTCGAATGAAGTCCTTTCGCTGGGAGCCAACGGGAATGTGGGCGTCGGTGTCACCGACCCTACAATGAAACTCGACGTCAACGGCGATCTGCGGGTTCGGGGTGACCTCTCAAACATCTACTTTCGGCGTACCACAAGTGCCACCGATATCGCCAAACTTCAATACGACGACGCGGCAAGTCAATTCGTGGTGGGAGCCAACAACAAGAGTATCGTATTCCAAAACAAGCTCAACTTCGGGGAAACGCTCAGAATTGCGCCCTCTGGAAATGTAGGCATCGGCACCGCCTCACCCGACTCCAAACTCACCGTAAAAGGTACCATCCACGCCGAGGAAGTCAGAGTCGACCTGTCCGTTCCCGGACCAGACTACGTTTTTGAAAAAGATTATCGCCTACCCTCCCTGGATGAAGTCGCGAAATACATCGACGAACACAAACACCTTCCGGACGTGCCTTCGGCGAAAGAGATGGAGGAGAATGGGGTCGAGCTCGGCGAGATGAATATGATCATGCTTCGCAAGATCGAAGAGTTGACGCTGTACCTCATGGATCAGGACGCACGCATCAAACGCCTGGAGGAAGAAAACGCCAGGTTGCGCAATGAGAAAAAAAACTAAAGGTAAAAACCCACATTACAAACGATGAAACGCCTAACGCTTACAACCCTGACATTCTTCTCGCCCCTGGCCGCCTTCGCCCAGTGGAACCAATCCACGCTGACCGGTGCCAGCTACCACACAGGGGCGATCGCCATCGGTTTCGATCCGCCATCGTATCCGTTGCACATCATGACGGGCAGCAACATGGACCGGTCGTTCGGTTTCACGAGCGCAGATGATCTTCTCAGTTCGAGAAGCTCATTGTTCTATACAGCCAGCGGTTTGGGAAGTGGGCTCTTCCAGAATGCTGGAAACCTTTTTATCCAACCCAGAACAAATGCCCAGCGAGGGATCTATTTCAATACCTTCGACGGTACATCCACGGCATCCCGACTTGCCATTACCTGGAATGGAAAAGTGGGCATTGGAACCGCCACTCCAGCATTCAATCTTGATCTGGTCAACGGCCTGGGACCGGCGACGCTACGGATACAGGGCCATGAGCTCCAGTCGAGCTGGCGAGCGCGCTTGCTTCTCGATCGCATGGAGGACTTCCGAGGTGCCGGCGTCTGGATTGAAGCCAGCGAAGGCACCGAAAACGACTGGTACGCGGGCGTGCCCTACTCCGGCAACGGGTTCACCATTGGCAACCACGCCTCACAGCCCGAATACAAGGACAACAGCCTGCTCTTCGTAAAGCCCAATGGCCAAACGGGCATCGGCACCACGGAACCCGTTGGCTCGTTCGACGTAATGTCACACCTGCAATCCATTCCGAATTCTGAAAACGTTATCGTTAACATTCTCAGCAGGCCCTCTCCCGGCATGGCCGACAACCTGTCTCAGTTCAGCCAGGAGGTCGGCGCAACGGGTGATGTCACCAACGCTGTTTTCAGAATGGGCAATATGTACACGAATGGTGGTACACCTGACGAGGTCGTGTTAAGAACCGACGGAAATTCATGGATCAAAGGGGGAAATCTCGGAATCGGGACATCCCAGCCAGCAGCGGCGTTACACGTGTCGATGAGCAACCCAAGCTTAAAAGTTACCGCAACTGCAAACAACCGGGAAATTAAACTGGAGCCCGGCAACGGGGCGATCGAAAGCTCAAACGCCACCTTGCAACTCAACAGATTCTCAACGAGAGATGTTGCCCTGGCGGTTGGCGGCGGAGACGTAGGCATCGGGACGGCAGCACCCGACGCCAAACTCACCGTCAAAGGCACCGTACATGCCGAAGAAGTCAAAGTCGACCTCTCCGTTCCCGGCCCCGACTACGTCTTCGAAAAAGACTATCCCCTGGCCTCACTGGATGAGGTCGCCAAATACATCGGCCAAAACAAACACCTGCCCGATGTTCCGTCGGCGAAAGAGATGGAGGAGAATGGGGTGGATTTGGGGGAGATGGATATGATCTTGCTCAGGAAAATTGAGGAGCTGACGCTGTATGTGATCGAGTTGAAAAAGGAGAATGCTGCGTTGGACCTTAGGATTTCAATAATCGAATCAAAGAAACAATAGAATCATTTAAAAAGCAGATCATGAAGCCAATGAATAGACTACTAGTAGCTGTATCGTTTCTGTTGCTTAATGTCACACACGGGTTAACGCAACAGCCATTTCCCTCGACCTATGAAGTGCAAATGATTCCGCCAAATCCCAATATAGCCCAACTGGGCAAGTTTGGTGATATTCCTGTTAACAAGTACAATGGAACGGCAAACATCTCTGTTCCGATCTATGAAATAGATCATGATGGATTAAAGATACCGATTGCATTGCGGTATAATACTTCTGGAGTTCGGGTCGAGCAGGAGGCTTCTTGGGTCGGCTTGGGGTGGAGTTTATCGGAGGGAATGACCATTACAAGAGAAATAAATGGATTTGATGATCTTTATGAATCGAGTCACCTAAGCGCGAATAGTGATGGCTGGATCTATAGTAAAGAATACATGACACCCACCACTGCCGGTGCGTTGACGGAAGCAGAATTAGTCGAGCTTCAAAACCGGCTTCGTAATGGTAATGATGCGATTGATACGGAGCCGGATTTTTTTTCCGTCAGCCTGCCGTCAGGATCATGCAAATTCACCTTGCCAAAGATTCAAAACGATGAAACGACACTGGTTGGTGTCGTGTCCGATAGCAAAAATTTTAAGGTCCAGTACAATCGTGTGGACTATACATTTAAGGTGACTGATCCGAACGGATTTGTTTACGATTTTACTGTTTTAGAACGTTCAACAGGATATGGAAGCTTCGGTCAGATTTTTGATTCCTCCACCAAGCAAGGGATTGTACAGGCCATTCGAGATCCTACATTTAGTGGCAGGCTTATGATCACTTCGTGGCGTGTTTCTGTGATAACTTCGCCTCTTGGTAGGGTATTGGAATTTACATACGACGATGGCTTTTACTTTTCATTCCCACATTTTAGTGAAAGCCATGATATTCTCGCAACAAATCAACCTGAATTTCTCTCATCAGTGAATCAGGTGGTTCACACAGATCCGCAGCCAAGGACGTTTGCTCATATGACAGCGTTCCATACAAAGAATCTTTCCCTGATAAGCGGAGACTTCGGTTCGGTTGATTTTGTGTTATCGGACCGGTCGGACCTTGTTTCAAAAGAAGACAAAATTGCTTTATCCGGTCTCAGTCCCGGAAGTGGATGGAATACCTATCTGCTAGGATATACAGACGACTTAATCGCAAAGAAAGTAGATCAAATTATTATTAAGAACAAACGAAATGAAGTCGTGAAGACCGCGAACCTATCCTATACGTACTTCAATAGCCAAAAGGTTGGCATTGAACCGGCGTATGACGCCGACGATCCCTTCGAATGCGACATAAGTTATATTCGATTAAAACTGGATCAGGTCGACATTGGAGATCAACGGTATAAGTTCGAATATTATCAACCTAACGCACTTCCAAGGAAGGATGCAAGGTCAGTGGATTTTTGGGGATTTCATAACGGTAAGAGTAATTCGACAAAAGTCCCAAGTTTTAATCGATTTTATGTAAATCACCCGGGTTTTTCAGGGAATCTGGATGATGAATGGCATGAGTTCTTTGTTAAAGTAACCGGAGGGAACAGAAGTGCAGATATCAATTTCGGAAAGATTGGCATACTAGAAAAAGTTATCTATCCGACCGGTGGCTATACCATTTTTGACTACGAAGGCCATAAGACTACTCTCTCGAACGTTACCTACCATCCTACGCAATATCTTTCAAATGGAAGCGGCAAGTTGCGGTTTACGAATCTCACTTCATCAACGGACTACAACTACAGCTACCAATATCTAAAACTTGCCAACACTCCCACATATTCATTGTATGACTATAATACCTGCAACGTTTCTTCAACAATATATTCGGCAAACACTAGCTTTGAGATAACCCAGACATCGTTTTGCAATACGCAAAACTACAATATCAGAGTAGACGCATCAATTTCGTGTGCGGTCGGATGCAGCCAGGCAACGCCGTCCGGCCGGGCAGTTTGGATAAGAAACGTCAATACCGGCCAAGAGTATCATGTTCTTTCTTATAATGGCCAAACAAACACGGCAATCGAAACAACTATGAGCTTGCCTGTGGGTACTTACCAGCTCAAGACAGCAAACTGGACTCAAAATTCACCTACGGTTGTCTTTACCGCCAGTGCCTACGTGAGGTTGTATTCTGTGGATACACCACCCGCCATCACTGATGAAGAGTTTGAGGTAGGCGGGGCTCGGATAAAAAGTATTACAAATTATGATGCTGACGGTTCATTTTTTTCAAAAAAGAACTATCTGTATGATCAGTATGTGACGGATAATGGACCACCTGTATCAAACGGAAAGCTAATGGATGAATTGATTTTTCATTCGAAGGCCTACAACCTGTTTGACTACTCGATGATGGATTTTGAACAAAATGCGAATGGAGCCGGCGCAATTTTAAGCTCCGATAGTAAAATTAGGACCAACCCGTCCGCCAGCGGAAGTCACATCGGATATACCCTGGTTCGGGAAGAGCGAGTAGATGCACAGGGTAATCGGCTTGGCCAAGTCGCTACAAAGTTCAACAATAAACCCAACGAATACATCTTGAAGCCGACGGAGTATCTGCCGAGGATCACACTTGGTGCGATCAACATAAATGATTTTCATACAGAAATTTCTGATCTGAGCGCCATGGGAATAGACTACTATCAGCTCGACTATGAAGGTGTCTACATTTTGGGGGCAAGGCCTGTTACCCACGACTATTCAAATGGCAGCATCGTTAGAGAGCGGATATATGACCAATCAAATGTAGTGGTCTCAGAGACGGGCTATGAGTACAATACTGTCGAAGTTCAAACTTATAGCGGCACCACTGGAGCGGCTTCCGTGTATCCTGTTATCTACTTTTTAGGCAACTCAATAATACACTTTCAGCCATACCTGAAGATACATAGAGTGAACTATAAACTCAACCTGGCACAACAGGTTTCCATGGTCACCTCGATTGAACATTCGGGCGGCGGCCAGATCAGCCAGATAACCACCCACTTCTATGAAAATCCTCAACATGGATTCGTAACCCGAACATCAACAACCAACAGCGATGGAAGTGTTCTTACAACCAAGTACTATTATCCGGAAGATCTTCCATCGCTACCCTTCATGAATGATTTGGTCTCAGAGAATCAGCTAACCACGCCTGTCATAGTAGAAATCTACAAGGGAACCACAGCAGATCCCTTTGCAACCCGGCTTGAAAAGGTTCAGACGTTTTATAGTAGCACCACCTCCAGCAATGGCAAAATTTTGCCAAGGGAGGTCATTACTTACAGGAACGGCGATGTTACAGGTCAAAAGCGGGTAGTTTACGAGAAGTATTCCTACTACGGTGCGTTGACTCAATATCGGCAAAATGACGAAGGTACGCCGATGGCACTCCTTTGGGAACATTACAAACTCCTTCCGATAGCTCAAGTGTCGAATGCAGAGGTAGATCAGGTGGCATTTACAAGCTTTGATGAACCCACTGTAAACTCTGGCGGTTGGGTTCTCACATCCGGCACGATGACGTCAGCAACATCAAAAACTGGAACTAAGTGTCTCAATACAGGAAGTTCAATCCAAAAAACAGAACTTCCGAATGGCGACTATATTGTTGGATTTTGGGCAAGGGTGGTTTCAGGCAGCTCGGGAACCGTTACTATTAATGGTACACCCATCAGTGTCACGGACACTGAATGGAAGTACTATACCGTCACGAAGAGCGGCACGTCCGTGTCCCTCTCAAGCTCAAACGTTTATGTCGATGAACTAAGACTCTATCCTGTGGGGGCACAAATGATGTCATATACATACAAACCATTGGTGGGGATGACGTCACAAACCGATCCAAACGGAAGGGTCACGTATTTCGAATATGACTCCTCCGGAAGGCTCCTTTTTGTAAAAGACGACGATGGAAACATCTTGAAGTCATACCAGTACCATTACTTCACCAACTAATTCCCACGTAGTATGAAAATACCTTATACCTCCCAAGCGATTGGCGTCAATGGCGTGAAGGTGAAGTTGATACTTCTCGTGCTGGTTTTACCCATGGTCGCTGCACCCAACGTGGTCCAGGCCCAGATGAATCAATTCTCCGGTGTCAACAAGAATTACATTATCAGTAACACCATTCAGGTGCCGGGGGTCTTCTCCGCCGGACAAATCAACGCGCTGCCTACTGACGAGAACAACCAATCGGTGCAATACTTTGATGGTCTGGGCCTACCCCTTCAATCTGTTGTGACACAGGGATCGCCGCTAAAGAAGGATATTGTGCAACCGTTTGCTTTTGACGCTTATGGTCGTCAGGCATACACCTACTTACCATACGTTTCAAGCCAAAACAATGGTCACCTTAAGGAACATCCTCTTGGTTCGTCAAGTTATAGCGGCTCGCCACACCAAATGTTTTATGACAACGGTGCGTCCGACAAGATTGCGGACGATGATAATCCTTACGCTGTCACCGAATTCGAGCCCAATCCACTTAATCGAGTTGTGAAGACGTTTGGGCCAGGGAAAGCCTGGCAAACTGGTGGTCATGCGATACGGAAATTCTATGAGTTTAACACAACTGGCGAGGTGCTGAAATGGAGTTATACTCCAGCGCCGGATGCTTTTACCGCGGCTATGGTCGAGCCCGGTACGACGTTTAATCCCAATGAACTATACAAGAATATTACGGAGGATGAACATGGAAATCGGGTTATAGGATATGTCGACAAGCAAGGTAGAACGCTGTTGAAGCGCGTCCAGGCTGTCTCCGGCAATCCTTCGGTGAACGATGTCAACTATGCCAGTACATACTACATCTACGACGACATGGGCCAGTTGATTTGCGTGCTTCCGCCGGAGGCCACCAGCAGGATCAGTACGGAGTTCACCGGACAGTCGATTGAAAACAAGAACACTTTTCTTGAAAGATGGGCGTTCCGTTATAACTACGATCTGCGCGGGCGCATGACCTTTAAGCAGGTGCCAGGAGCGGACCCGGTGTACATGATCTACGATAACCGTGACCGGCTCGTCCTTACGCAGGATGGCAATCAACGCCAGGCATCTCCCGAGGAGTGGATGTTTACAAAATACGATGCGCTCAATCGCCCGGTGTTAACCGGTATAATGGAGGACAACAGCACGCCACAGACCATGCAAACGTCGGTTAATACGTTTTATAACCCTTTAGAAGCCGAACGTGCCTGGTATGAATCCTACAACGGTTCAGGTAGCTTTATGGGGTATGATAACAAGTCGTTTCCCCAGGTAACGTCGGCTTCATCCCTTTTAACCGTGACATTTTACGATCGGTATGATAACAACATCGTTCCGACTGGTTATGAACCGGCCAATCAGGGGCTTCCCGGAGAACTGACCGGTAATCAAAATCCAGTGATCGGACGGGTAACTGGTGCTCTGGTCAGGAACCTTGTGACGGATGCATGGATGCGGACAGTTAATTATTATGATAAGAAATACCATCTCATTCAATCAATATCCGATCATCATCTGGGCAGGGTCAGAACAAGTAACGTGTACGATTTTGTTGGGAAAGTAATGTTTACTCAACGGCAATATGTTGTAAATGGAAGTGCCACAACGATCAAGGAACGGTTTACCTACGACCATGCCGGACGATTACTGGTTGCGGAACATTCCGTGAATGGCCAGCCGTACATCGTAGTTTGGGCAAATTACTATAATGAACTGGGAGAATTGATAGCCAAGGGACTTCATCACGAGAACTATCCAACCGTCGACGAAGATATCGGTGAAACCGGGACCGTTCACGACGCCACCATCCAGCGCACCGCATACAATTCATCTGAAACGGACTTGATCGCAACCAACAGCGTTATCCTAAAACCCGGGTTTCATGTTCCCTCCGGATCGACGTTTTCAGCGCGCATTGGTTTCACAAAAGATGAAGCCCACCTGGCGGCCCTCGCCGATCCCGAAGGCTTCAGGGAGGTTATTGATTACCGCTACAACATCCGTGGATGGCTTGAGACGATCAATGATCCCAATAACCCAGATCCTGACGACCTGTTCAGCATGAAGCTCAACTACAACACGCCCACCGCCAACGGAGGCGATGCGCAATACAACGGCAACATCAGCGAATCGATATGGAAGACGGTGGGGTACGATAGACAGTCCTACGGATATGGTTACGACCCGATGAACCGGATTCTTGAAGCGTACTATTTCAACCTGACCAACCCCGCGGAGAACAACCGCTTCAATGAGCGCATCGGTGACGGTACCCCCGAACGGCCGGCTTATGACCTGAACGGAAACATCCTCAACCTGTTGCGGAACAGCAAAAAAGCGGCAGCGGCTCAGGGCAACATCGACAACCTCACTTACAAATACATTGGCAACCAGCTTCACGTGGTCAATGACGCCACGGCCGACCATCAGGACGAAATTGGTTTCAAGGAACTTGCGGAAGAGACCTTTGAT